>DASTOH010000075.1:0-7568 GCA_035720235.1 Anaerolineales bacterium
GTCAGGCCGGGAGACATTATCGCGCTCATTGGTTGCGGTCCGATGGGCACGGGCATGGAGGAGACATACCAACTCACATCGGCGTTGAAATATCTGCCCGAAGGCAAAACGATTGCATTGATCACAGATGCACGTTTCAGCGGAGTGAGCACCGGCGCGTGCATCGGTCATGTGGGACCCGAAGCCCTGGCCGGTGGTCCACTTGGGAAACTACGGGATGGCGATACGATCCAGATCATCATTGATCGAGTCAATCTTTCAGGGTCTATTGATTTGCTTGTCGACAATGACTCTGCGGAGGGTTCGCGTGTTTTAGCCTCACGCCCGCCTCACCCTGGCTTGAAACCGGATCCGGAACTGCCCGATGACACACGTCTATGGGCTTTGCTTCAAAACCTCAGCGGCGGGATCTGGGGCGGATGTGTGTATGATGTGGAAGCGATTGTTGAGAAGTTGACATAATTCATTTACCACAAAGGGCCCGAAGGCGCACAAGGATTTTTTTGTTTTTCCTTTGTGACCCTTTGTCACCTTCGTGGTTGAAAAGGTTTTACAGGAGACAAACATGCTACTCACCAAACACAAAACCCCAAACGGATCCCGCTGGGCGGTGGATGGACGTTTCCTTCCATCAAGCCTCCACTTGAGCACCCTACTCGAGATACCCAGCAGCGCAATGCTCAAAATATTGACCACTTTATCGAATGCTGAATCAGCTGTCGGAGAGCAAGAAGCGCCAATCGATCCATTTCACGAAGTCTGGGCGGCAGGCGTCACCTACTTACGCAGCCGCGACGCACGTAAAGCGGAATCCACAGTAGCGGACATGTATCAGAGAGTCTATGAGGCGAAGCGTCCTGAGATTTTTTCAAAGTCAACTGGTTGGCGTGTATCAGGAAATGGAGTGCCGATCCACATCCGCCAGGACAGCCATTGGAATGTGCCAGAGCCGGAGTTGGTGTTGGTGATCAACCGTCATAACGAGATCGTTGGATATTGTGCAGGGAACGATGTTTCGTCGCGCGACATCGAGGGCGAGAACCCGTTGTATCTGCCGCAGGCAAAAATTTACAACGGCTCATGCGCGCTCGGTCACGGCATTTGGTTGTGTACGCCTGACGAAATAAAAGATATCCCCATTCGATTGAAAATCCAGCGGGCAAACGAAATGGTCTTCAACGGTGAAGCGAACACCTCATCTATGAAGCGGACTTTCCCCGAACTGGTCGAGTTCCTCACACGTGAATTGGATTTTCCGCACGGTGTATTTTTGATGACAGGAACTTGCTTGGTGCCAGGTAATGAGTTTACACTGCAGCCCGATGATCTTGTTTTGATCCAGGTCGGAAAATTGATGATCACGAATCAAGTGTCGAATTTGAACACACTATAAAGGCATTCAATGAACCTAATCTGTGTGGTCAAGGATTGCTCGAACACACTTCTTTCCGAAGCTCCGCCTTTTGGACTTTGCCCATGGCGTTGCGCGGCAGATCATCTCGGAAGAGGATGGATTTTGGAGATTTGTACGGCGCCAGTTTTTCGCGGCAAAAGCGGATCAATTCCTCGCCGGTGGCTGATTCGCCTTGATGGAGTACCACCACCGCTGCGACCCTTTCTCCCCATTCCCGGTCGGGGCAGCCGATCACCGCGCAGGCCGCGACGGCGGGATGCTCAACCAGCACACGTTCCACCTCCGGCGGATAGATATTCAACCCGCCGCTGATGATCAAATCCTTGGAGCGGCCGCACAGAGTCAGGTATCTATCTGCTTCCAGGTAGCCCAGATCTCCGGTTTTGAACCAGCCGTCAGCTGAGAAGGAAGCGGAGGTCTTGTCCGGCTGGCGCCAATAACCTTTGAAGACGTTGGGGCCGCGAATCTCCACTTCTCCGATTTCCCCCTCCGGCAAAACGTTAGCCGCTTCGGCGTCGCCACTGGCGACGATTCTTACTTCCACGCCGGGGAGTGGAAGCCCGACCGAGCCGATGCGTCGATCTCCGTGCAGGGGGTTGGAGCAGTTCATGCCTGTTTCGGTCATGCCATAGCGTTCGAGCAGAGTATAACCAAACGTCTTCTGAAACCCGGTGAACGCTTCATCGGGCAGGCGGTCCGAACCGGAGGTAATGAGCCGCACATGCGATAAATCATATTGAGACGCGTTAGGAACATCAAGCAGGCGCTGATGGATGGTTGGCACCGCCATGAAGACCGTGCACCCTCCACTCGAAAGCAATTCAAGTGTCCTATGTGGATTGAAATCGCGCATCAACAAAGTCGTGGCGCCCGCGTGCAGAGCGCCATGCAACGCGACGAACAAGCCATGGACGTGGAAGATCGGCAGAACGTGAAGGAGGATGTCATCGGGCCTCCAGCCCCAGGCCTCGTGAAGAGATTGGAGATTGGAGATCAGGTTGCCGTGCGTGATCTCCGCTCCTTTCGGACGTCCTGTGGTGCCGCTGGTGTAGATGATGACGGCGGTGTCATTCGCGTCCCGGTGGTCGAGTAGTCCCGTGTGCTTTTCACGGGACGTATCGAGACCACCCGGCAATTCGTAATTCGTAATTCGTAATTGGAATTGATCTGGATTGGATGGATCCAAAAAGATGCACTGCTGCAAATCGGGTAAGTCCAGAAGAATGGTTTGGATTTTCTCTTGGGATGATTCGAGCGCAAAGAATAATTTTGCACCGGAGTCTTCGAGAAAATATTTCAATTCATCGGGCGGATACGCCAGATTGAGTGGAAGAGTGATAGCCCCTAATCGGACAGTGGCCAGATGGAGAAGGATAAACTCCAGGCACTTGGAGAGCTGCAATGCGACGCGGTCACCAGGCTGAAGTCCCAAACTCAGCAGATAGCCCTCGGTGCGATTCACCAATTCATCCAATTCTGCATACGTGAGGCGTTGAAGCGGCGGGTCAATGAAATCCAGCGCGATTTTGTCCGGATATTTGCGCACATTTTCGGTGAAGATGTTTAGGAAGGACATGGGCCCATTTTAGATACGCAAGATACGCAAGTGGTATCAGAGTCCGTTCGATTTATCGAGCTCATGATATTTGGCGAAATGTTCGTCAGTTAAATCGGCCACTTCCTCTATAGAACGAGTTCCATCGATTTCAAGCAACGTATACCCATATGCAGGGACCTGCCTGCGATAATAATCCGCCAATAGCACATCACGCCTGAATAGATTCATCTTGGCTTTTTCAGGGTCAGTGGTCATGTTTGCAAAAGATGGCTTGCCGCGCCGTGCCATGGAATCCCATTTGAATTTTTCGCCTGGAACAAACCAGATGGCCTGGTAGAGGCTTGAAAGGATTGGGTAGATTAATTCGGGCAACAAGCCAAAACCCTCAGCAATGATCGGGATATCATTCGGCAAAGTCAGTATATCCTCGACCATGAGAGAGAAGCGCAGAGAAAAGGAACGGAGTGAGCGTTCAAACAAATCTTGGGGCTCAGGATATACCCAGCGTTCATCGAGCGAAGCGTCATTGAATTTTTGGATTTCAGGAATTGTCTCTGCCAATTTTATATGGTGTTCGACATCGGTTTTGTCATAATGATACACGCGCATCCCATGACGCGCCGACAGATTCCGCGCGATGGTTGATTTTCCTGTATCCGTTGCCCCACCAATCCACAAGACATGAATCAGTTGGGCTCTTAACTCTGGACCCAAGATGTCTCCTTATGCGGGCCTCTAGCGCCAGCGCGGAATACGCTCGGGAATCCGTTCATCGCCTAACTCGTGACAGAGCTTTTTCAGGCGCGGATAGGCTCCCAGCCACTTCAGGTCGTTGAGATTTTCCTTGATTGGGACGTCCCTGCGAAGTGTGGACAATTCCAGGTACAGGTGGGCTTCTTCGCGCCGTTGCGCCAGGCTCTCTGCTAGACTGGCAGCGCGTCCTGGACTAATGGAGTTCAATTGCCATTGGCCCGCATCCTTGGGAATCGACTTGATGTGTTCGAATCGGGAAAGCACGGTGGAGGCCGTTTTCGCCCCCCAGCCGGGAACCCCCGGATAGCCGTCGGCAGAATCACCCACCAAGGCAAGCCAATCTGGAATCGACTGCGGACGCACGCCGAACTTCTCCACCACTCCGACTTCATCGATAATGATCTCACGACGGCGGTCCCAACACACGACACGCCCATCATCCACTAATTGCGCCAGGTCCTTGTCTGGTGAGCAGATGACGATCTGTTCCACCGACTTATTCTTCTTGAATCGCGCCACAGCCGTGGCCAGCGCATCATCAGCCTCGAATTCCACCATGGGCCAGACCACCACTCCCAGCGCAGAAACGGCTTTTTCAGCCAGTGGAAATTGCGCCAGCAGGATCGGGTCGACGCCTTCGCTGGTTTTGTATCCGGCAAATAAATCGTTCCGAAAGGACTCGATCACGTGATCGAAGGCCACCGCCACGTGCGTGACCTCCGGACTCCCCAGCAGCATCAACAGGCTTCGCAGGAGTCCGAGTGTGGCACCGACCTCCCGACCATCGGGAGCCTTCTTCGGTGGCGCGCCAAAGTGGTTGCGGAACAATTCATACGTGCCATCCACCAGGTGAATTTTCATTGTGGCAGATTCCTTTGGTTAATTGAGGGCTTTACATCTGAACGGAACATTCCTGATTTTACAAGTATCAGGCGAGTCCTGCCAGTCCCACTTTTCCGTATGCCTCATGAGTTCGGGAAGACTTTGAAATGGCTGGTAAGCCGCAATCCGAAATTGAAATCTGCATGATTACGGACACTCTCAAAAAAAACGTATGGTACCTCCCTTTAAAAAGGAACACGGGAGTTGCCGAAGAACTTTTCCTCGGCGCCTCCCGCGTTCTGGCTTCTGCGGGTTTATCCACCAAACATCTTGGAGATGGAACTCTTGCGCTTGTGCGCGGTGTCCTTGATGTTCGTGCGGATATTATCCACATCCTCACGGAGGCCTTCTACGACCTCACGGCCTTTTTCCTGCATTTCGCGGCCTTTTGCTTCTGCTTCACCCACCAGTGATCGGGCCCGTTCCTGAGCTTCCTCAAACTCCTCCCGGATGGTGCGGCGAAGTTCCTGGCCCGTGACGGGTGCCATCAAAAAGCCTACCGCTGCGCCGATCAGGCCGCCGATCAGCAAACCTGTAAAGACTCTTCCCATGCTACCTCCATTCGTTTCATATCTATATGTATCATAATGTTGAACATCGTTGTTTCTCATAATATTTCTCCTTCTCTCAAACGTTGTTATGCTGCGATGGATTGTATGATGAAAATCCTGGGATTCGATGTGCTCTATGAAGTCATATTCCCTGTCCATCTACTATAAAAGCAAAGGGGAAAAAATTTTATGGGGAGAGTACCTATGCTGATTAGGGGATTGCCCTATCTCGCCATAACGGCATTCCCAAGCTGCTTTCAGGTACATCCTGAATTGCAATCCATCCTGAACAAAAGTATATTGCTAGTAATAAAAAGTGTTCTTCTAGTAACGTTTATCGGTTTTTATGGCCTCGCTGGAGCAGTCACCGGGATTGCCAAGATCCTCTTCGTAGTTCTCCTCCTTGTTGTCCTGGTCTCGCTGTTGTCTCGGCGGCGAGCACAGTGTAAGACCGGTCAATGTTCGGGCTGACGCAGGCCTCGTCAGCCCGAACCACTTAATTTGAGAGTGAAGCTCTGAGTTGAAATCATAGGCGCGTTGAGGAATCAACGCCGTCCATGCTTTTTATCAGACCGGGAGTGTTTTGCTGACGGTTTTCAGTTGAATTAGGATGTTGTACCCAATCTTGAAATTGCAAAGGAGATGTACAAATGGAACTTGGATATTTTCTCTCGAGTGAAGAACAGCGCCCCGATAAGCTGGTGACGAGTGCCGGCCGTGCGGAGGAGGCGGGTTTTCAGTTTGTGGTAGTCTCGGATCATTTTCATCCTTGGGTGAGCGAGCAGGGACAGAGTCCGTTTGTGTGGAGCGTGTTGGGCGGAATTGCCCAGGCCACCGAAAAAGTCAGGGTGGGGACAGCGGTCACCTGCCCCATTATGCGGATTCACCCTGCCATCATCGCGCAAGCAGCCAGTACGGTTGCCGCGATGATGCCCGGACGATTCTTCCTGGGAATCGGGACGGGCGAATATCTGAACGAACACATCCTGGGGCATCCCTGGCCCGCTACCGATATCCGCCAGGAAATGCTGGCGGAAGCCGTTTTGATCATGAGGGAGCTTTGGAAAGGGGAGGAATTTACCCACTACGGAGCCTATTACACGGTTAGCGATGCACGCATCTATACGCTGCCGGATAAACTGCCACCCATCTACATGGCAGCTTCGGGCCCCAGGTCAGCCACCTTGGCCGGTGAGATTGCAGATGGCTTCATCAGCACCAGCCCAGGCACCGAGTTGGTGCAGGCCTTCAAGGAAAATGGAGGCGAGGGCAAGCCCTGCTTTGGGCAAATCAAGGTTTGCTGGGCAAACTCGGTGGAAAAAGCTAAAGATGTGATGCGGCAATGGTGGCCCGTATCGGCCCTCTCCGGACGGTTGCATACCGATCTGCCTACGCCAAAGCACTTCGAAGATGCAGTGGAATTGATGAACAAACCCGAGATACCTGGAGACTCCATTCTGGGACCCGACCCTGAGCCCTATCTTCAGGCGCTCCAGGCCCTTCAAAACGATGGCTATGACCACATCTATCTCCACCAGGTGGGACCGGATCAGGAGGGATTTCTACAGTTCTTCCAGGACAGGCTTTTACCAGCACTGGAGGAAAAAAGCCTAGCGAAGGAAACCTGAGTACGTGCAGGCTCCTTCTTAGGAATTAATTAAACCGAACATATCATCGCGTCCAGCCGAGGCTTTTATGCGCGTCGACACTTGCGCCTCCCTGACACCGGACCGTCAGGGACAGGTGTGGCGCAAGTGCAGGTGAAGCCGCAGACGAGACGCAATGTTCCCTGAATCCTGCGCTACGGTCCGCTCAGCGCGCTAGCCTTATGTCATATTAATTTGGAAAACTGCAAAAGGGCGCCGTGAGGTCAAATAAGAATCTGGAGGGCCAACAGACCCATCGGAAAGAAAGACATGGATGGGCTGTCTGGGGAAAGCCCTACTCTTTTCGCAAGCTTATCCCCCATTGTTGTTTCATCTTTCAGAATATAGAATGCCCATGTGCAAAAACCGAAATCACCCGAATCAAATCAATAGATTAACAATTGGAGGTTGTCTATGGCTTCGAAAATGAACACCCTGGAAGACCTGTTTATGGATCTTCTCAAAGACCTGTACAGCGCCGAAAAGCAGCTGGTAAAGGCTTTGCCGAAAATGGCGAAGGCCGCCCACGCTTCAGATTTGAAGCAAGCTTTTCAGGACCATCTGGCGCAAACCGAGGGCCAGGTGGAAAGACTGGACCAGATTTTCTCGGATCTGGAAGGCTCACCACGCGGTAAGAAATGTGTGGGCATGGAAGGCCTGATCGAAGAAGGCAGTGAGCTCATGCAGGAAGATGCCGAGCCAGATGTAATGGATGCGGGTCTGATCGCGGCCGCCCAAAAGGTGGAACACTATGAAATTGCCAG
>DASTOH010000076.1:0-14059 GCA_035720235.1 Anaerolineales bacterium
GTGGGCATACGGTTGCGCTCCTCGTCCGTGGAGGCGCCGTACAGATAATAAGCCTGATTTCCATTGCGAGCGACGAATAAAGCCGCCAGCGGTTTCCCTTCGAATTCGGCGACCAGGATTTCACACATTTGCTTCGGATGCATGAGCTCGTAGGCGCGTTTGTAGTATTCGTAGGAGTGCACGCCGAATCTGTCACGCTCACCGGTGATACGCATCATCTGATGAAAAGCAGAGAGATCATCCCAGGCACGGACAGTCACACCTCTTTTCTCGGCCAGGCGGATGTTGTAGCGTGTCTTTTGTTTCATTCTTGCCAGTATTTCCTCGTCTGTGCCACGAATGTCAATGATGATCGTTCGAGGAGGTTGGATGTTGTGGGGAGAAGTTCTAAGTTTCAAGTTCCAGGTTTCAGGTTTTTGGTCATTCCAAGAGTCGGGCTCTATTTTGAGGAAGACAGCGCGGTGTTTTCGACAGATTCCTTCGATCTCTTTCCAGAACCGATCACTGAAAGACTGATGACTGATCACTGGCTTTGGAATATAACCTATGGTGAAGCCTAGCGGCAATTTGCGAAATAATATTTGTGCACCTGCCTCCCCACTCACAACGCGAACCGGCTTCCAACCAAATGCAGATTTCAGCTCGCCCCATTCGCCGGTTTGGAGGAGATGAGCGTTGGGGTGTTGAGAGAGAAATTGGTTCCAGTCGGTGAGGGAGGCGATGGGCATAATGAAAACGCAGACTTCGGAAGTCTTTTGAAGACTCCTCGACCAAGATGCGTGAAAGCAGACTTCCGAAGTCTTATTCTAAATAATCGATGTGATATCCGGCTGCGGCCTTTCGCGCAGGGAGGAGCCGGGGATGAGTCCGTCGAGTAAGTCAATGATGGCATCGGTGTCCGCGGAGTGGCTGAGGTTTGAGAGCGAGTCGATGGCTTGAAGCAGGCTGAGGCTTGGCGCCGAAGCGGAAGCGTCGTTTTCGATTCGGAATATGTCTGGATGCAGAGTCTTGACAAGTGGAGTCCCTGCCTCCCACAGTTCTTCCGTCAGCTTTTCACCGGGGCGAATCCCCGAGAAGGTGATCTCGATGTCGCGGTGAGGCTCCAGCCCGGAGAGCCGGATAAGGTCTTCAACCAGGTCAAGGATACGGACCGGCTGGCCCATATTGAGGACAAAGGTCTCGCCGCCATGCTCCATCGAGGCGGCCTGAAGGACGAGGTAAACCGCCTCAGGAATGGTCATAAAGAAGCGATACATATCGGGATGCGTGACCGTGACGGGACCGCCGCTTGAGATCTGCTGTTTGAATTTGGGAATGATGGAGCCGCGGCTGCCGAGCACATTCCCAAAACGGACGACGGTAAAGGCTCGCCTGGTCGTATGAGCGGCATCCATCACCAGCATCTCAGCCAGGCGTTTGGTGGCACCATAAATAGAGGCGGGACGAACCGCTTTGTCGGTCGAGATGAGCACAAAACGCTCCACGTCCTGATCGAGCGCGGTTTGTACCACGTTGCGCGTGCCCAGCACATTGTTCGTGACGGCCTCCACCACGTTGGCTTCCATGAGCGGGACATGTTTGTGGGCCGCAGCATGGAAAACAACCTGTGGTTGGTGTTGCCTGAAAACCTGGGCAAGCCTTTCGGGGTTCCGAACATCGGCGATGACGGGTGAAAGCAAATGTTCGGGATAATCCTGTCCCAGTTCGAGCAGGGTTTCGAAAATGCTGTTTTCGCCATGACCCAGCAGCACCAGTCCAGCCGGATTGCGACGTGCGATCTGGCGGCACAGTTCACGCCCGATCGAACCGCCCGCGCCTGTGACCAGCACGCGCTTTCCTGCGAGCGCCGCGCCAACTGCTTCATCGTTGATGCGCACCGGCTCGCGGCGCAGCAGGTCGGTGATATCCACTTCGCGCAAACGGTTGACGCTAACCTTGCCGCCAATGAGTTCATAGATGCCCGGCATGGTACGCGAGACAACGCCCTTGAGGCGGCAGACATCGTTGACCATGCGCACCAGTTGACCTGGCGCAGAAGGAATGGCAATGATGACCTCGTGGACATGATGCAAGTCAATCGCGGTTGCCAGATCAGGGACTGCGCCAATCACCTTGACGCCATAAATCGAATGCTTTTGCTTGGCGGGGTCATCGTCAAGAAAACCAACTGGCGTCAGATTGAGTTGCGACGACTTCTGTAGTTCACGCACGACCAGCGCGCCGGCGTCGCCTGCGCCGATGACCAGGGCACGTTTACCTTTTCCACTCGTTCCACTCGCGCGGGCCGCCATGGATTGTTCAGCCAGAATGCGGAGGGCAAAGCGCGAGCCGCCGATCAACACCAGCGAAAGGAGCCAGTCAATGCCAAGGGCGGAACGCGGCATTCCCGGATGCACGTTTCCCGTAACGATCAGCGTCGCCATGACGCCCGATGTCAGCACCGAAGCGGTTGTTACAGCGACGACAATCAAACGCAATTCTCCGGTGCTGGCATAAATCCACAGGCGGCGATACAGGCCAAAGAAATAATAGACAGGTATCTTAATGAGCAGCGCAACCGTGCTCATCAGGACCACAGCGGGAAAATAATACGGCAGCTCGCCCACATCCAGCCGCAACGCAAAGCTGCCCAACACCGAAACGATGATGAGCGCGATATCGCCGATGAACACGAAGCGATTGCGGATGTGAGGGTGACGTTTCATGGGGGTAAGTAAATAGTAATTGGTAATTGGTGGTGATCGAATATCGAGACTAGAGATTAGAGGATTAGGGAAAAGAGAGTAGAGAATAGAGAGTAGAGATTAGAGATTGGTGGAGGGTCGGAGAATTGGAGGATTGGAGGCTGGAGATTGTTTGCGCATCCATTCCACAGTTTCGTTCAAACCATCCACCAGGGGAACTTGCGCAAAGAAACCCATGATATCCAAAGCTTTTTGTGGGCTTCCAAGCGAACGATAGATATCTCCCGCCCGCGGCTCGGCGAACTCGGTTTGCAAACTATTGGGGAACAATTCATACAATACATCGAGCAAATCCAACAGGCGCGTCTCAATGCCTGTGCAAATATTGAACACTTTCCCGGGCGCGTCCGGGTGTTGGGAGGCAACGAGATTGGCGCGCACGACGTCGCGCACGTTGATCAGGTCGCGGGTCTGCCCGCCATCGCCGAAGATGGTAATCGGCTTGCCATCCAACAATCTGCGGATAAAGATTGGTACAGCAGCGGCATACATCGAATCAGGCCGTTGGCGCGGACCGTAGACGTTGAAATAACGCAACGCCACCACTTCCAACCCAAATGAGTTGGTAAATAACTCGGCATACATTTCATTGACGCGTTTTGCCACCGCATACGGAGACTTGGGCTGGAGCGTCGTCTCTTCGACGAGAGGCAACGCCTCTGACTCCCCGTAAACTGCCGCGCTGGAAGCCAGCACCGCGCGCCTCACACCAGCCTTGCGGGCCGCGTCGAGCAATTGCGATGTGCCGGTCAGGTTCACGTCGAAACAAGTCTGTGGTTCATCCATGGATTGGGGGACGGAGACAAAGGCGGCTTCGTGGAAAATGACCTGGACGCCGCGCACAGCATCCACGACGCGTGAAGCGTCGCGAATATCTCCCTCCATGACGTCAAGTTGATTCCCGTTGAATTGCTGGGTCAGCGCCTGGATGTTTTCACGTTTCCCTGTACTGAAATTATCCAGAATGCGAACCGATTCGCCCTGCTCGAGCAGGGTCTGCGCGATGTGCGAGCCAATGAAGCCCGCGCCGCCGGTGACCAGGTAATTCATTCGTTACCTGCCTGTCCGCCGAACGACTGTGCCGATGGTGCGCAGGATGATCTGCACATCCATCGAGATCGTGCGATGCTTGATATAGTAAAGGTCGTATTCGAGTTTCACACCTGTCTCCGTGACACTGGCCACATAGCCATAATTGATCTGCGCCCAACCGGTTAGCCCAGGTTTGACCAGCAGGCGCGCCCGGTAAAACGGAATCTGCTTTTGATATTCGGACACCAACCCGGGCACCTCAGCCCGCGGTCCTACCAGGCTCATATCACCTCGCAACACATTCCAGAACTGGGGTAATTCATCCAGCCGGGTCTTGCGCAAAAAGCGTCCCACGCGGGTCACGCGCGGATCATTCTCGAGCGTAGCGCGTGCCACCTCCTCCGTGGAGGAGCCGTTGTGCATGGAACGGAATTTGTAGATCCGGAAGGTGGAGCCGCCACGTCCCAAACGCATTTGTGAATAAAGGATGGGAAAACCATTATCCAGCGCAATTGCTGCGGCCAGGAACGGATACGACACCACCAGAACCAGAATGCCCGCCGCTCCACCTAGCAAGTCGATCACCCGCTTGGAAAGCTCATAGAAGCCGCTGACGCGAATCTCATCTACGAAGGAACGAATGATCCAGTCTGACTCGAGATGGTGAATGGGAACCCTGCCCATCATCTCCTCGTACAACGTCGGCATGCGGCTGACATCCACCCCGCGCTCCTGCGCGTCCAAAATGGCCTGGAATGTGGCGCCCATCACTTCGCCGTTGATCGCCACGACCAGGTCAGAAATTCGATACGCGTCGATCAGGTCGATCAAACAGGCGCTGGTCCCCAGGACCGGAAAGCCCTGGAGTGTCTTTCCAGCTTTTTGTTCATCATCATCAACATAACCCACGATGTTGAAGGAACGTGTTCCCAGGGAATGATAAAGCTCCGCGAGGGTTTGCCCGGCCTTGCCTGCGCCAATGATCAGCATGCGCCGGCGTTGGCCAGTGCTCTTATAAATGCGAATGAAGATCAGGCGCCACACCAGGGTAAGCAGGGATGCGTACAAAAGAAAGGATCCCACCCCGATACGAGGAAGATTTGACTGCTGCTGGATGATGAAGGCCAGCGAGTAAGCCAGCAGACCGACAAACGCCGCAATCGCAATCCCACGTGTTGTCCTTCTTCCACTGCTCACGATGTGAGGTTCATAAAGCTCTACCAGCAGCAACACCCAGATGATTGGAAGGAGATAAAACCAGAACGGAACTTCATAAGCGGTTTGTCCTTCGGCAATCTCGCGGGCTACGCGAGGAACGAAATCCTGGGCGAGCAACTGATCAACCAGGAGGTTATATACATAGTTGGTATATTGATCCCATGTATAGAGCGCAGAAAAAAGGGAGCCGACCGCCATCAGTATGTCACCTAGGAAGAGAATGGTGCGATGCTCGCTGGGCCGCAGCCGCAGCGGGGTCGTGCGAATATTATCAGCCATTCTTTTGATACCCTGAGGACAGCATGCTCCACAAGAATCCCGACCCCCAGGAGACGTGCATGATCGGGATGACCAGCACCAGGCCCGGTAGTAAAGAGAATTGTCCCTTCCGGAACGCGGCGAATAACCCCGCCAGGATCAAAGTGACAAAGTACAGAAATAACTCACCCATCAAGGACCACCAGGCAGATGGAACAAAGAAAGAAATGATTGTCAAACCAGCCAGGCTCAGCACAAACAACGGAGGCAGAGCCTGCCTCCAGCGCAGCGTTCGAAGATGATGACGAAGCATGCGCCACTTCCAGAATCCATAACGCCAATATTGCCGCGCGAGTTCCATGAGCGTAGAGCGTGCAAAATAGACCGAGCGGATGGAAGGGTCAAGCCAGATTCTACCACCCGCCTTTTTCACCCGCACATTGAATTCATAATCTTCGTTTGTGAGCAACGCTTCATTGAAATTGCCGACCCTGGCGATCAGACTGCGTTTGAACGAGCCAAACGGCACGGTATCGACCTCTGCTGCGTGTCTGGCATGACGGTAGAGTGCATCTCCCACGGCCAATGGATGCGCGGCCGCGGCGGCAATGGCGTTGGCAATCCAGGTTTTGGCGCCAGGGTGAATCTCCCATACACCGCCCACATTATCCCCAACTCCGGCCTCGAGCAGGCTTACGCACCTTTCAACGTAATCGGGATACGGCTTCGAATGCGCGTCGAGCCGGACGATGATCTCACCACGCGAAACTTCCAGGGCGCGGTTGACAGCCGATGGGATGGTGCGAAGCGTGTTGTCCACCACCCGCAGGGCCAGATCCGGGAATTCCCTCTGAAACGCGGCGATCTCATCCCGCGTACCATCCGTGGACATGCCATCTGAAATGATCACCTCCGCGTTGGAGAGCGGAAAGGTCTGGCCGCGCAGGGACTCCAGTAAGGGACGGATGGTGTTTTGCTCGTTGTAGCAGGGTATGATGATGGAAACTTTTGGCATGGCGCAAAAGACTTCGGAAGTCTGTTTTGTTACAACCAGACTGAGAGTCTTCTAAAAGACTTCCGAAGTCTATATTATCATTTTCTGGTCAGCGGGAGGTGGATCGTAAAAGTCGTCCCAGACCCAACCTGACTGCGGACGCCAATTTTACCACCATGCGCCTGAATAATCTCTTTCACAATGGCCAGACCCAAACCTGCACCACGCCGCCCAGCCGCAGTCTCACCGCCTGCCCTGGATGAATCCGCCTGATAAAACCGGTCAAACAGACGGGGCAGCGCCTCACTCGCGACGCCGATGCCTGTATCTGCGACCGACAGCTCGACCTCTGCCCTATCCTTTTTCGCGGACAGCGTTATGCGCCCAGCAGCGGGCGTGAATTTCAGGGCATTATCAACGAGATTCGTGAAGACCTGAGCCAGCCTGTCGCCATCTCCAATGATGGGAGGCAAATCTTCAGAGACATTCAGCACAACTTCGACACCGGCCTTTTGCGCCTGTGGCAAAAACTTTTCGACCACACTGCGCAGCAGCGCGCCCGGGTCCACAGGAGCCATATCCAGGTCTGCTGTGCCTGTTTCCAGGCGCGCCAGCTCGAGTAGATCCAATGACATGCGATGCATACGGGTGGACTCATCATAGATGATCTGCGCGGCTTTCCTGCGCGCTTCGGGCGTGCCGGCGGTATCGTCCAGGATGGCTTGCGCAAATCCCTGAATGGACGTGAGCGGGGTCTTCATCTCATGTGAGACGTTCGCCACGAAATCCCTTTGCGAGCGCTGACTGCTCTGCACGCGCGCCAGCATGGAATTGAAGGCCCGCGTGAGCGTCTGTACTTCACGAGGGCCGCGCAAAGCAACAGGTTTTACTTCGGCAGAGGGATACTCACTTGCCGCCACGACCACCTGCTGTAATGGGTCTGCCACCCAGCGCGAGAGGGCAAAGGCCAAAATCAGCGAGAACAACAGGGCAATCAGACCACCCTCCAGGATCGGGAGCAAAAACTCGTCGGCGAAGATATTCAAGACGGGAACTTTCGGGCGCGGCGCCGCAACGACCAGCACTTTTCCATTCCCCAGGCGCGCGAACGTGTACAGCCAGACTCTGCCACTTGAATCGACAGCGGTCTGGGCCGTGCGATTGAGGATATTCTTGCGCGGAAACGGAAGCGGGCCGTCGCCTGTCTGGGTATCCAGCAGTAACCGGCGGGAGGAGATATCGAAAACCAGGATGCGTACGTTATGCTGCCTGGCGAGTTCCTGAAGCTGGGCGGGGTCGTCACGAAATCCTTTCGGATCTCCCGTGATGATGTTTTGCACCTGCTTCAGTTGCTGCTGTGTCTGACGCGATACGAGCGGATTGCGGATCAGGAAGACTAACAGCACCAACGCCACGATGGTCAGCGACACGGTGACCACCAGGGCATAACTCAGCCAGAGGCGGGAACGGAGGGATGTGAACATTTAATGAGCCACGAAGTGTGCAGAGATTATTAGGAGGGGAAAGTGTAACGCGAGACTGCGAAGCGTCTCGCCCGTAGCACTTTTTGCAGCCCGATTCAACGGCGACATGAATGTCGCCTTACGGATTCTTACCTACGCCATTTTCTTCACGCCGTGCAGTTGCTCGCGCAGTTTTTCGAGCAAGCCATACAGCTCGTCCAGTTCATTTTGCGAGAGCACGGCCCAGGGACGGAAGAAATATTCATCGGTCAGCTTATCCACCTGTGCGTGCATGTCCTGACCTTTGGAGGTCGGGCGATAGGTGCCCGGCAGGTCGTTGCTTTCGAGCCAGCCTGCCTGCACCGCGGCTTGCAGCGCGGCAGCGTAATGCTCAGCATCGTATCCACGGAAGGCCAGCACTTCCGCAATCTTTTCCGCAGTCATTGTATGATCCCTCCGCACACAACCAAAGGCGCTCCACACAATACCGGCTTCGCTGAAATAGGGACGCGCGGCCGAAAGATGAGCGTCATCATGAAACGCCAACAGGTCCATGAGGGATTCGCGGATTTGAACGATCACCGGGCTGTTCCTGGTCGCCACGCGAAACCGGTTCGTAATGGCCCATTTTTCAGGAGGTTCGGCTGTAGCGTTGTTAGCAAGAATGATTGGCTTGAGATGGGAAAGGAGACGGTCATGGTCTGCCTCCATTCCAAGCGCGAGTTTTACCAATTGGGCATCGCCGGCCTGTACGATCTGGCGCACAGCCTGACGAGCCTTTTCAGGAACCTGATACCGCCCGCTTTCGTGAGCGGGTACGATCCAATCTTTGATTTCCAGCCGGGCAAACAGCTTCTCGAACTTTTCGGGGTTCGAAAAAGGGTCGCGGCCCCTGAATTCCTCCACAGAGAAGGATTCCATTCCCAACTCACTGCAATAATACAGCTCGATGGGGATTTCATTTCGAACAGCCGCCTCTTCGATATGCGGCTCGGTGATCATCAAAATCTCCTGGATCAGAGAATGGATGAGAGGCCAGAATCTGGCAACAGTTTTGGTTTCCATTGTGATTTATGACGGTAATCTCAGTGTACAGCGGAGAAGGGCATTGAATCTTGCAATGCCGTGACATATCTTTCTCCGCCGCCGGTACCGTTGCGCGGCACGCTTCGCGCGAGACGGCGGCTCGAGCAAAGTTGAGCGGGACGGTTAATCAGGATGAAATAATCAACTTGTATCCAACGCCCGTAACCGTTTCGATCTTCACTTGGCACTTCTCGAGTTTTCGACGCAAATGCGCCACGTGGACATCCACGGTACGCGTCTGGCCATAGAAATCGAAGCCCCAGGCTTTCTGCAGGATCTGCTCACGGCTGAGGACGAGTCCGCGGTGTTCGGCCAGGGTGAGGAGCAGGTCAAATTCCTGGGTGCGCAGGTCAAGCTTCTGGGAGGGTCCGAGGCGCACTTCCCGGCGGGCGGGGTCAATGGTCAGGTCACCGAGGTGGATCGGGGCCGCGTGCGCGTCGTCGGCCTTTCGTTCGCCGCGTCGCAAAATGGCTTTGACGCGCGCCACGAGCTCACGCGGGTTGAAGGGTTTGGTCAGATAGTCATCGGCGCCCAGTTCGAGGCCGAGGATCTTGTCAATATCATCGTCGCGGGCGGTGAGCATGAGGATGGCGGCCGGGTCATTCGAGGCCCGCAGACGGCGGCAGACTTCGAAGCCATCCAGTTTGGGGAGCATCACATCGAGCACCACCAGCGCCGGTTGATCATGGATGACCGTCTCGATGGCCGCCTGTCCATCCTGAACGGACTGGATGCGAAAGCCTTCCCGCTCGAGGTACATGCGAGAAAGCTCAAGGATGGAAGGTTCGTCGTCGACGAGGAGGATGAGTTCGTTCAAGGGATGGTGAGTGAGGGGCAGTTGGCGATCAGGGTTGAGGAATTGGAGATTAGAGACTAGAGGATTAGAGATTGAGGATCAATCACCACGCGTGGAAGAGAGCAGGCCCATGCATTCGATTTCGACCAGTGCGCCTTTGGGAAGGGCCGCGACCGCGACCGTGCTGCGGGCGGGAGCATTTTCAGGGAAGAATTCAGCATAGACCGCGTTCATGGCGGCGAAGTCACTCATGTCTTGCAGAAAGACGGTGGTTTTCACCACGAAATTCAAACCCGAGTCGGCGGACTCCAGTACATTTTTGAGATTGATGAGCACCTGGCGAGTCTGGGCTTCGATGCCGCCTTCGACGATTTCCATGGTAGCGGGGTCCAGACCGACCTGCCCGGCCGTGAAAACCAGATGTTCGGTGCGGATCGCCTGCGAGTAGGGGCCGATCGCCTTGGGCGCTTTGTCAGTGGATACGATTTTCTTGCCTTCAGTGGTGTACATGGATGCCTCACAGTTTGGGTTAGGTTCAGTGAGGCGATTCTACTGCCGATTGGGAGTTTGTGTGAATCGATTTACCACGAAGGACACCAAGTACACGAAGGAGAAACACAAAATTGTCACTCTGAGCGAGAGCGAAGAGTCTCTGATGTCGTGGTAGAGATTCTTCGCTCCTTGCAGTCGCTCAGAATGACATAGCGGTGAAGTTTATGGTGTCGGGGTTTTCGTAGGCCGCGGGTTGGCTTCGCGGAAGGCCTTGATGGCGTCGCGCAGGGCCTTGCCGGTGCCATCCAGGGTATCCTTGATCTCTTTGAATTTCTCGTGCATTTCACGCACGGTCTCTTTGGCTTTTTCGGGGTCGGTGACTTTGCCATCATCGTCAAAGCCCTGGTGCGAATTGACGATGCCGTTCATGCTTTCGTACGTAGGCTTCGCATCCTTCCAGGCAGCGGCGAACGCGTCGAGCGCGGCCTGCACCGCAGAGACATCCTTGCCGTTGGCGCTGGCGCGGTCGATCAGCTTCTGGACCTTTTCGATGAATTGATCGGTCTTGCCCAGGCGGTTGTAGGCTGTCAGCTGGCGCGCCCAAATCCTTTCGAGCCGTTCATTGGTGACTGGTCCTTGTGGCGGCTGGGGCGTTGGATCATTCTGCCCCGCAGCGGATACACTGAAGACCGGCAGGCTGGCCAATCCTAAAGCAGCGACTAATGCCGGCGCGACGAACAGCGCCAGCAATATCGTTTTCTTGAAGAATGTTTTGATCATCGTAAGCCTCCTTTCAGGCTACGATGTCCATTGTAGGGTATGCAGGTTATGGGCGTATGGCGGGGATGTAAAATCTTTGTAAAAAATTCAGGCTTGGGCGAAGTGGTTAAGATAAGGTGAGTAGAAACGTGCACCGAAGTGATAAATACCCAACTCTGCGATATGGCGTTGACCTGTGAACAGTCGATCGGTGAATATGTTCCCTGTGGGGAGGCGCGTTTCGCCGGAGGCATAATATCAAGCTCGGCGGGATCAGGAGACCGCCACCGAGCTGAGTGCTCCGCAAAGATCATTGCCAAGCATAGATTTTTCGCGCATTTATGTAATCACTTTAAATGTTTATCTCTAATTGCCCGTGAAATAAAGAAGAAAACTATGCTTCCAAGTGAAATAAGACTTCCTAACAGCAAGTTTTCTGGAAAAGGTGCCATAAATATTCCTACAATAACTCCCATTGCTGCTGCTGAAATTAGCGATAGCCACCATACAAATTTCGGAATATTTTTCCCAAAAAGGCTATGGACATTAGATAGCAACAACAATAAGACTAGAATATATATTAAGACTTGTTCATTCATTTTTTACTACTTCCTACTCATCTCCAAGTTGGAGAGAAACCAGAGAAGAAAGAGAAATTCTAGTACCAGCAATACCAAACATATCATATACTCCTCTTCCTAGCTCTCCCTTTGCATATTTTAAGCCAACATAATCAACTATTGCATCTCCTATTCCAACTGTTGTTAGCGAACCAACAAAAGCAAGTGCCCCTGTTGTGGCGGTAGGCTGGCCTATAACTAGCGTAGCATTATTTTGATAAACATCTATGCGTGTGTTTCCAAGAAAAAAATCGCTGAAGTAGGCTGCTTGTGCAGACGTATTGCTTAACATTGTCTCGAGTGGGTTAGTGACTTCCAGATGAAATAGATGTCCAGCCTCCCACCCAACCGCCAATCCAGCAAGTCCACCAGTCACGTCTGCAATTGGTAGCAAGTTGTCAAGCCATGATAAAGCAGCTCCACCGCCAAAGGTACCAATAGTTGTAAGTCCTATTTCACTAAGGGCACCAAGGCCGCTAAAGAAAGTTGCTCCAAATTGAAACCATGTAGACAAATTTGATAGAGTTGTTCCAAGGGCTTCATTTGTGAAATAATCCGCCGTAGACCATATAGGATCATCCTCACTTCCTCCGCTGTCGTCTTCTGCATTGCTTGAGGTAGACGTTGTTGACGTTGTTGTAGTTGGCGGAGTATAGGTGCAAATATAGCAACCGCCACCACTATCATCAGCCAACATATGTCCGGTGGGATCGGTATATCGAACCGGATTATTCCGCACATAACTGAAGCGATTCAGGTCTTGCGGGTTGAAAGGATTCGGCACCATGCTATCGGCACTTAAGAACCTTCCCAACTTGGGTGAAAAGAATCGTGCGCCATAGTCATAGATGCCCAACCCCGCCATCTCGCGTTGACCGGTGAACAACTTATCGGTGTAGATCATCCCCGTGGTGAGGCGCGTCTCGCCGTAGGGGTAATAGCGCGTTTCGCCGACAGTGACTCCACTGGCATTGGTCACAACACTGGCTGAGCCGAGATGGTCTTTGAGGATGTAGTAGACTGTGTTGCTTCCACCAACGATATTGATGCGCATTGCGCCGCCAGCAGGATAATACGTTACCGTGCGGGTGACACTGCCGCCCGATGCTTTGTCCACTTCATAGATTCCACCCACGTAAATGGTCTTGCTTCCATCAGGGTTGATCTTTTTGACCATCTTGCCATCACCGTCATACACGAATTGCGTGGTCTGGCTGTTGACGGTCACAGAGATGAGGCGGTTTTCAGCATCGAAGACTTGATTGTACGTTAGTCCACCCTCCACGCGGGTGATCATGTTGCCGTTGGCATCGTAGGCGTAGGTCTCACCTTTGGAAAGAGATGTCACAGCATGTGCATGAACGGGATCGGAATAAGAAGAAGATGAAGGCGTTAATACTGTAACCGGTGTAGATGAATTATCAGTTGTGCCATTACCCAGAGCACCGAACAAATTACGCCCCCAACATTTCACCCCACCCCCGGTTAAAGAGGCACAAGTATGGTCAATCTTTTGCCCCGCTGCTACCGCTATCAGGTGCGCTATTACACCCGCCTCAATGCCAGCATCGTCAGGTCATCGGCTGGGGGTACGTCGCGCACGAAATCGAGCAGGGATCTTTCGACCACGTCCAACACTAAAAGCTAAACTTGAGCCAGATAAGGATCATCCCGAATGAGGGCAATTTGCTGCCCCAGATATGGGAGAGTCGGCAGATGATGCCAGCGGCGCAGTAGGTGATAGGCAGGGGAGGTCAGCAGACGGCAGGCTTGGACAGCAGGTAACCAATCAGGTTTGCGGATTTCTGTTACTGTGCTTGGATTCGGCAATACGCCAAAATCCCAGGCCGCACATAAGCGGGCAAGAAAATCCACGCGGTCAGCAAGAGTTTCAAGTGCGTCGGGGATCTCCTTATCCGGATATAAGGCGCCATCCAGCCAGGAAGCAGCATTGGTCATCCGCCACCTGCCAGGAAGGTCTTTGAATACCAGTCACGAACCTGGTGTGCTTGCTCACGCTGGCTTGGGTCGCTGATTTTATCAAGCGGGCGTTGGATGGCAATAAAGTGATATCCGCACCCGTGTCGATCAACATCGGCACATCAGACAACAAAACGCCAGGTGCAGGATTGCGAAGGGTCACATAAGCAACTGGCGCAGGTGGCTCGAAATTTTCAGCGTCGTACTCTGGCATTTGGCTTTTCCTGGGTGACCTTCATCTTGAAACGAGCGGCATCTTCACGACGAACCAAATGCGGCGACAGAACCTGAACTACCTTCTTTTTTTCCTCTGTTTTCAAATCAGGCACAATGATATATACCGTTGCATTCTCAGGCAACTTGACACCCGCCTTCAAGCGGATTTTGCCTTTCTCAACGATACCTTCATACGTTGTAACAGCCATAAAGCACCTCTTTTGATTTCACAACAGTACTTCCATTATACTCGCCTCAATACCAGCATCGTCAAATCGTCGGCGGGAGGTACGTCGCGCACGAAATCGAGCAGGGATTTTTCGACCATATCCAGCAGCTCATGAGCTGAGCCACATTGGTCTGAGAGTAATGTCTCCAGGAGCCGTTCTTCGCCATAGAAA
>DASTOH010000077.1:0-19114 GCA_035720235.1 Anaerolineales bacterium
CATGTCCAAATGTGGACGAGGTGGCGCTCTTCCGCATCTTCGACCATCAGGCAGGTCCAGGCGGTATGTGAGATGCGCCACAGACCATTCAGCAAAGCCGCTGCAATGAAATAGCGTAAATCCTGTGCGGCGGCCCAGATCAGGCAGGGAAGGCTCCAGCAGATGATGTCACTAAGGAACAAGGTTAGGCGGCGCCCAAACTTATCCACGATGGCGCCACTGAGCAGGGCTGAAAATATCTGGACCACCAGCCCCAGGCTGGCCAGGCCCCCAATCTGCTTGTCTGTCATTCCCAACGCCAACATATATACGGAGGCGAATGGCCCAAACAGGTTGTACGGAATGCCAAACATGATCTCGGTTAATACGGTGACGCGCGGGTTGCCTTTTAGCTCACGCAAAGTTTGAAAAAGAGGGTGGTTTCGCAGCATGGAATCTTGCTCAAGCCGCCGTCTCGCGGCGAAGCATGCCGCGCAGCGAGACCAGCGATGGAAACGTGCAGGTTATTGTCAACATGAACACCGCAAGAGGAGTCTTATGACTTCAACTTTCCCCAACGGATTCAGTCTTGTGAACATTTCGCTTCTATTGTACCTAAATATTGCCATGTCTATTGAACTTGTCCACAGTGTCACAAAGATTTCCATGCCGTTCCCGTTGACATTCATACCGTCATTGTGCTACACTACAAAAGACCCAATTCGTATCAAATATAGCTTGAATCTGTAAGCCCGCAAGAATTCACGATCCATCCTTTGACTCATAGATGCCTGGATGAGGAGTGCAGATGCTATTAAAAGGTGATGTCACAATTCGTGCGCCGCGCAAGCAGGTGTGGGATTTCATGACCGACCCGGAACAGATCGGACAGTGCGCGCCGGGTGTCGAGAAGATCGAGGTGATCGAGCCTCTCAAACGGTATCGCGGGATTGTCTCAGTGGGGTTTGGCTCGGTGAAGGCGCGCTTTTCGGGGGAAGTGGAAATCCTTGAACTGGAGGAACCCAATCGCGCAAGGCTCAAGGCACATGGTTCGGCCACTGGCAGTGTAGCGGATGCAGTCAGTGAAATGCGTCTCAGCGACGGGCCGGATGGTTCGACTTTGCTCCATTGGACCGCGGATGTTATGGTGGCGGGACAACTGGCAAGCCTGGCCTCACGGCTGATGGTGCCGGTGTCAGAAAAGCTCGCCAGCATCTTTTATGACCAGGTTCGAAAGAAGATCGAATCGCAGCAGGTGAAATCGAAATAAATCAAGCTTATTTGACCGGGGAGTGGCCAAGAGGATGGGCTAAGCCAATCTAGCCACAAACTGTGCAAGTGTGCAGAGTTCTCTGACCCCGCATGATTCGCCAAGCAAATCACGTTGGGGCAGGTGGAAAAATCTCAAATTCTCTGTGTGCTCCCCCGGCACTTGCGGCCGGGGCAAGTGTGTGGCAGGCCTGTGAAATTATCCACTCCCTTTGACCGGAAAAGTAACCAAAGCGTTGTCCTTTTTACGTCTGTTGAGCTAGAGGTGAAATCGTGAAGTTCGAACCAGTGCTGCTTTCGGATGCAGAAGGGAAAATTCTTGGACATAACGTTGCGGGGGCAAATGGCCAGCGCTTGCTGCGCAAAGGCCGGCGCCTGACCGAGGCCGATCTGGAGAGCCTGCGCGCGCTGGGTCGTCAGTCGGTGTATGTGGCCCAACTGGAAGAAACAGACGTCGAAGAAAATAGCGCGGCGCGACGCGTGGCGGAAGCAATATGCGGGCCAGGCTTGCTCACACCGGGGGCGGCCTCTGGCCGGGCTAATTTACTTTCAAACCAGGCGGGGTTATTGCGAGTGGACGTGGAGCGCTTAACCAAAATCAATGAATGTGAGGGCATCACGCTTGCTACGTTGATGAACCATTCACCGGTCCAGGCGCGGCAGATTGTGGCGACCGTGAAGATCATCCCGTATGCGGTGCCCGAATCCACTCTCAGCGTGGTGGAGGCCATTGCAAGCGGGAGCCCCGGCAAACTGCGCCGGGACTTGCGCAGGCCGAGCGTGCGCGTCGATGCGCTGCCATCCCGGCCCGTGGGCATGATCTTATCTGGCTCCACCTCCGTGCATCAGAAACTGGTCACGGATTTCCTTCCCTTGCGTGACCGGATCGAAAAGCTCGGTTCTTCCGTCACTCGCACCGATTTCGTCGCGTTGGACGATGAATCAGATGAAGCCGCGCTGGCCGATATGCTGCGGGGACAGATTTCTGCCGGGATACAAATGATCCTGCTGGCGGGTGAAACGGCGATCATGGATCGGCACGATATCATCCCGCGCGCCATCGAACGGGCGGGCGGACGGGTCGAGTCGGTTGGCGCACCGGTGGACCCGGGCAATCTGTTGATGCTGGCGTATCTCGGTGATGTGCCAATCGTTGGTGCGCCGGGTTGCGCGCGCAGTCGCAAGATCAATATCGTGGATTGGATTCTGCCGCGCCTATTGGCAGGCGATCATTTGACTCGCAAGGATATTGTTCAACTGGCACACGGTGGACTCTTGCAGGATGTACGGGAACGCGGGCTGCCGCGTGAAGTGAAGGAGGCTGACTCTGACGAGAATACTGAACCTGAATCGATAACTGAGGTTTCTTCCACAAGTGGATAACTCCAGCCGCCTCTTCGCAAAGCGAAGCAAGGCGAACTGGAGTTTTTTATTGTCAACCGGCGGAATGTCCGGTATCACGTTCAAAGGAGGATCAGTTATGGCGCAATCAGTTTCGATCACCGTCAACGGCGTGGAATATGAAAAAGAAGTTGAGCCGCGCCTGCTGCTCGCGCATTTTCTGCGCGAGGAACTTGGGCTGACGGGTACAAATATTGGATGCGACACCAGCCAGTGCGGCTCGTGCACTGTATTGATGGATGGTGTCGCGGTCAAGTCCTGCACGGTATTGGCAGTGCAGGCTGATGGAAGTAGTGTCACGACCATTGAAGGTCTGGCTTCAAATGGTGACCTGCATCCGGTACAAAATGCCTTCTGGGAAAAACATGGCCTGCAGTGCGGGTTCTGCACGCCTGGCATGATCATCACAGTGGTGGATTTGTTGAACAACAATCCGCATCCCACAGAGGAGGAGATCCGCCACGGCTTGGAAGGCAATCTCTGCCGGTGCACAGGCTACCAGAATATTGTGAAGGCGGTTCAAGCCGCCGCTGAGACCATGTCAGGAGGTGCATAATGTCTCGTTATGTTGGCACCAGCATGAAGCGACGTGAGGATCCGCGTTTTATTCAGGGCCAGGGCAGGTACGTCGCCAATGTCCAATTACCACATATGGCTTATCTCGCCATCAAGCGTAGTCCCTATGCCCATGCAAAAATCAAGAACATTGACACATCCAAAGCCGCCAAGCTGCCGGGTGTGATTGCCGTCTTCACAGGCCAGGATTTGATTGATGGCAGCGTGGGAAAACTTCCCTGCGGATGGGTTGTTCCTGACTGCAAAATTCCCACCCGCTGGCCTCTCACAGTAGATAAAGTCCGGCATGTGGGGGATGGCGTGGCGTGTGTCGTTGCCGAAGACCGGTACATTGCCGAGGACGCAGTCAACCTGATTGAGGTAGACTACGAGTCTCTTCCGGCAGCGGTGGATGCCCGGAAAACAATTGAGTCGGGTGCTCCCCAGATTCATGATGATATTCCAGACAACATCAGCTATACCTGGGCCCTGGGCAACAAGGAAGCGATGGAAAAAGGGTTTGCTGAAGCGGAGCATGTCGTGGAACTGGAATTGATCAATCAACGGTTGATTCCGAATGCCATGGAACCCCGCGCCGCAGTTGCCCAATGGAGTGCTCCCACCGAGGAAATGACCGTGTGGACTACCAGCCAAAACCCTCATCCCATCCGGTTGCTCCTGAGTGCCTTTACCCTGGGCATTCCGGAAAACCAATTGCGGGTGATCTCTCCCGATGTAGGTGGTGGGTTCGGCAGTAAGATCTTCCACTATCCGGAAGAGGTGATCGTTCCCTGGGTTGCACGGAAGATCAACCGTCCAGTCAAATGGGTTGCCACTCGCTCCGAATCTTCGGTGACAGACTCTCAGGGTCGTGATCATGTCACAGTTGCCAAGATGGCACTGAAGAAAGATGGCACGATCACCGGCATCCATGTAAAAACCTGGGCGAATATGGGAGCCTATCTCTCGACCTTTGCCCCGTTAATTCCCACCGCCCTATACATTACCCTGCTTTCGGGTCTGTATAAAGTGCAGGGTATTTACGGAGAAATGTGGGGAACTCTCACGAACACGGTTCCGGTGGATGCGTATCGTGGCGCAGGACGCCCGGAAGCGGCCTATTTGCTTGAACGGCTTGTAGATGTAGCGGCCCGGGACCTGGGCATCGATCCGCTTGACATCCGTCGCAAGAATCTGATTCCCAAAGAGGAGTTTCCTTATCAGACGCCGGTTGCGTTCCTGTACGACAGCGGCGATTACCAAGGCTTGTTCGATAAAGCCGTTGAATTGGCCGATTACAAGAAAATGCGTGAAGACCAGGAAAAGGCACGCAAAGAAGGACGGATTGTCGGAGTTGGCATTGTAGGCTGCATCGAAGCAAGCGGTCCGGCGCCCTCAGCTGTGGCGGGTTCACTGGGTTCCGCGGTCGGTTTCTGGGAGAGCGGCGTTTTACGTGTGCATCCCACTGGCAAAGTATCTGTCTTTACCGGCTCACATGCCCATGGTCAGGGACATGAAACGACATTTGCACAGGTTGTTGCTGATGAATTAGGCATCAAAATGGAAGATGTCGAGGTTGTCCATGGCGATACTGCTCGTGTTCCTTTTGGTATGGGGACCTACGGGAGTCGCAGCGCCTCAGTTGGCGGCAGCGCGCTGGTACGCGCGGCTGAGAAAATCCGTGCCAAAGCCATCAAAATTGCGGCGCACCAACTTGAGGCAGCGGAAGAAGACATGGTGTTTGACCAGGCAACCGGCAATATCCATGTCAAAGGCTCTCCCGATAAAGCAAAGCCATTTGGTGCGATCGCCTTTGCAGCTTATACTGCCCACAATCTACCCACCGGGCTGGAACCTGGGTTGGAAGAGTCGGCGTTCTACGATCCTGCCAACTTTACCTTTCCCAACAGTGCCCACATCGCTCAGGTTGAGATTGATCCCGAAACGGGTCAGGTTCAAATTCAGCGATATGTCGCGGTGGATGATGTTGGCAAGACGATCAATCCTTTGATTGTAGAGGGCCAACTGGTTGGTGGCGTTGTTCAGGGTGTAGGGCAAGCCCTGTGGGAGCATGGCATCTATGATGAAAACGGCCAGCTGGTCACAGGTACTTTCATGGACTATGCCGTCCCAAAAGCCAGTTCATTCCCGATGATCGAAACGGGGCGCGTAGAAACCGCCTCGCCACACAATCCGTTAGGCGTGAAGGGCGCGGGCGAAATGGGCACGATCGCCGCGACCGCCGTCATTGCCAACGCGGTATTGGATGCGCTTTCACCGTATGGTGTCAGACATTTGGATATGCCGCTCACGCCTGAAAAGATCTGGCGCGCTATGGAAGCCAAGAGTTGAGAGGAGGTTGATCATGTATTCATCCAACGTAGATTACTACCGGGCCACCTCTGTGGCTGACGCCGTGAGTATGCTCAAAAAGAACAAGGACGCGAAGCTGCTGGCGGGTGGTCACAGCTTGATCCCCGCCATGAAGCTGCGTGTGGCGCAGCCTGCCATGCTCGTGGATATCGGTCGTATTAAAGGCCTCTCTGGAATCAAAGTCAGTAAGAAGGAGGTGAAGATCGGCGCGCTCACCACTCATGCCATGGTCGCCGCTTCAGAAGAACTGAAGACTGCGTGCCCGATCCTGGCTGAAGCTGCCGCGCTGATCGCTGACCCGCAGGTCCGCAACCGCGGTACCATCGGCGGCAGCATCGCCAATGCCGACCCGGCCGCCGATTACCCAACGCTGACGATGGCGCTGGACGCAACCTTCACGGTCACAGGCCCAAAAGGGACACGTGACGTCGAAGCCAACAAGTTCTTCAAAGACCTGTTCACCACCGCGCTCAAGCGCGACGAAGTGTTGACCACCGTTATCGTCCCGGCCTATGGCAACATGGAAGGCATGGGCGGCGCGTACCTTAAGCACCGCCATCCCGCCTCCAGTTATGCGGTGGTGGGTGTGGCCGCGATGGTCGGGTTGATTGGTGGTAAGGTAGCGCGCGCCGTTGTGGTGGTGGGCGGTGCAACGCCCATTCCACTCCATGCCGTAGCTGTCGAATCCGCGCTGGCCGGTATGGAACCCACTGATGAGAACATCGCCGCCGCGGCAGACAAGATGGATATCCAAGCCACGCTGGGCGACTCATACGCCTCTGCCGAGTACCGCTCTCATCTGGCGAAAGTGATGGCAAAGCGCGCGCTCATGCTCGCCGCACAACGTGCTGGAGGTTGAGATTCCAAGATATAGACCCTAAAGGTTTCCTTTGCGCTCCGAGATGCACTCGAGCAGAACATTGCTGCAAATCTTGAATTTGGTTTGCAGGCAAAACATTTGGGGCCTTCGTAGTTTCTAAATCAGGTTTATACTAAATGGGAGGCCTCCGAGCTGCCTCGGAGGCCTCCTGTTGCTGTAAGGAAATTATCATCTCATGCTCAAGCCGCATGAGGAATGGCTATGCAATTTCAGTATACACCTTATATTGTCCCGCTGCTGGCCGCCTCCCTTGTTTGTGGTGCGGTAGCAGTTTACGCGTGGCTCCACCGTTTCACAGACCGCGATCTGGCATTCACTATTGTGTTCACGGCGCTCTCCATTTTGGCATGGACGGTCGGTTATGCATTGGAACTCGCAGGGGCAGACCTGGATACAAAGTATATCTGGGGCGTCTTTCAATATTTTGGTATCGCCTTTGTGCCTGTTGGGTGGTTTATATTTTCCATTCGTTATAGCGCCCCAGCCAGAGATCTTTCTCGTCGTTTCATCTTTTTGACGGTTCTCATCCCATCCATCACTCTTGTGCTTGCGCTGACCACCAAGTGGCACACTTTAATCTGGACGGAATATCATATCAGTCAACAGGGGAACTTTTCCGCGTTGGAAATAAGTCACGGCACCTGGTTTTGGGTTCACTGGATATATTCATACATTCTGCTTCTAATTGGTACGATTTTGCTCGTGCGCTCGTTATTCCGCAAACAGGGTTTGTATCGTCGACAGATCATCGCGTTGATCATTGCTGTCCTTGCTCCATGGATTGGAAACATTCTCTATATTAGCGGTAGTAGTCCCATCCCGTATCTTGATCTGACACCTTTCGCGTTTACGATCACCGTTGCCATGCTTGCCTGGGGTATCTTTGGTTTCCGGCTGATTGACCTTGCACCCATTGCCCGTGACATTGTGGTGGATGAAATGGGCGATGGCCTTCTTGTCCTTGACGCGCGGAATCGGATTGTCGATATCAATCCTGCCGCGCAAAGAATGATTGGTACATCCGCCTCGCAGGTGATTGGCCGTCCAACAGCGGAAGTCTTCAAAGCCTGGCCCGAGTTGCTTGAGCGCTACCGCCATGTTCAGGAAGTACAGGATGAAATTACTATTGGTGAAGGCGAAGAGCAACGCCATTTTGAACTGCGTCTCGCTCCATTAACGAACAGGCGGGGCCGCCGCATTGGTCAGATCATCACAGCACGGGATGTTTCTGCTCAAAAACAATTGCAGGAACGTCTTAAGCATCAAAATGAATATCTCTCCATTTTGCACCAAACCACGCTTGACTTGCTGAACCGGCGCAGTGTAGATGAACTCTTACAGAGTATCGTGGAGCACGCCTCTAGCCTTCTGGATGCGCCCCAGGTCGCCATGGGGCTGATAGAAGGGGACTCTCTGGTGGTACGCGCGGTTACCAACAATCAACCTTATCGGCCTGGCGACCGGATAAGTCGCGGCAGAGCGCCGTTATCTTGGAAAGCCTACGATACAGGCGAGCCAGTCGTGATGGAAGATTACGCAACATGGTCCAATCGGGACAATATTTACGACACAGACCCACCTCATGCCGTAGCCGATCTCCCAATCATGTTGGGTAAAGAGTGTATTGGCATGCTTAGCATGGGGCGCACCACGCCGAAATACCCCTTTAGTCAGGAACAGATAGAAACTGGCATCTCATACGCCCGGCTGGCGGCGTTGGTGTTAGACAATGCCAATTTGTATGACTCGGCACTCAAAGAAATCGAAGAGCGCAAGCAGGCGGAGGAGGCGTTGCGACTCGCCGAGACGAGGTACCGCGAAATCTATGAGAGCGTAGAAGACGTCATCTACGAAACAGATTATCATGGCATTCTCACATCCATTAGCCCCTCCGTCCAAACATATACTGGGAGTCGTCCGGAGGAACTGGTTGGCAAACCTGTCTCGGAACTCTTTGTTAATCCAAACGATTACGCGGCACTTGACTCAGAAGTCACCATCAAAGGTGGGCTCAGAGACTACGAAATCTCCATCAAGGGAAAAAACGGAGAAGAGCTCATCGGGTCGTTTAACGCGCATGTCCTTTTTGATCAACAGGGGCAGCCTGTTGGCACGCGAGGTATTGCACGCGACATCACACGACTCAAACGGGTCCAGGAGGCGCTTGCTCTTTCCCGCGACCAGGCCTTGGAAGCCAGCCGCCTGAAAAGCCAACTGCTCGCCAATGTGAGCCATGAGCTGCGAACCCCACTTGGATCTGTTTTGGGCTTTTCCGAACTATTGAAATATGAAGCTTACGGCGCGCTATCCGATCAGCAAAAGGGCGCAATCGAAGAGGTAATTGACAGCACAAATTATCTTGCCGACCTGATCAATGATCTCCTTGACCAGGCGAAATTGGAAGCCAATGCCGTAACGCTAAACCATGCTCCGTTCAGCCCACGTGAGTTCTTGGACCAGGTCACGGAGCAGATGGATGTCCTCGCGAATAACAAGCATCTCCAATTGACTGCGGCTGTTTCGGCGGATGTGCCGGAACTTTTATACGGCGATGTTCACAGGCTGCGGCAGATTCTTGTCAACCTGGTTGGCAATGCCATTAAGTTCACAAAGACCGGCAAGGTTGACATTTGCCTCCTGCGCCTCGACGCCGAAAAATGGGCGATGCAGGTGGCAGATACTGGCCCTGGCATTCCCGTTGAAGCCCAATCATACATTTTCGAGCCATTCCGCCAGGTGGATGGTTCCGTGGCACGCCAACATCAAGGTACTGGCCTCGGTCTCTCCATCGTCCAGCAATTGACAGAATTAATGAACGGGAAAATTACACTGGAAAGTGAAATCGATAAAGGCAGTGTGTTCACCGTAATCCTGCCAATCCGTACACCTTTGGAGGGATGAATATGACAATTCCTTTAGCACTTATATTTGAGGACGATCCAAAACAGAAAATCGTGTTCGAGAGGGCCCTCCAGTTGGCTGGTTTTGCCACCGAGGCTGTTATGGATGGCTTACAGGCCAGATCTCGTATCTCTGGAACTCCCCCGGCTCTGATACTGCTGGATATACACCTGCCCTATATTTCCGGTCTGGAGATTATGGAATTGATCCGCGCTGATTCCCGCTGGGCGGAAATCCCGGTGATTGTTGCTACCGCTGATATTTTCCATGCCAGGGAATTGGAAGGACAGGTGCAAGTACTGGTGAAGCCTGTGGGCGTGGACCAATTACGACAAATCGCCAGCCGTCTGCGGCCTGCGGACTCAGCAAAGGAGAATACAGAGTCATAAATCAGCTGAGGTTTTGACGATTGAAGACGAACCCGATATTATGCTGTGAAAGCTGATACATTCTATCCCACTTTCTGAACTGGCTTCATACTCCAGCTGGATTCATAAAAGAGGCTATCTTGAACTTCACCTCCATTGACTCCCTCCAATCCGCCCTGCGCGAACGGAACTACATTGCCGAACGCGGGCTGGCGACATCGTTATATCTCGCGTTGAAACTGAACCGTCCGCTATTTCTGGAAGGGGAGGCGGGGGTTGGCAAGACGGAAGTGGCAAAGGTCATGGCGTCGCTGCTGGATACGGAGTTGATCCGCCTGCAATGCTATGAAGGTCTGGATGTCCATCACGCGGTGTATGAGTGGAATTACACGCGCCAGATGATGCATATCCGTTTGCTGGAAGCGCGCGGCGAGAGGGCCAATGAGGAGGAATTGTTCGGCCCCGAGTTTTTGTTGCGCCGTCCACTCTTGCAGGCCATTGAGCAATCGCGCGAAAAACCGCCGGTTTTATTGATCGATGAACTTGACCGCAGCGATGAAGAGTTCGAAGCATTCCTGCTTGAAGTGCTATCCGATTTTCAGATCACCATCCCTGAGATCGGGACCATCAGGACGCAAAATCCACCGGTGGTGGTGATCACGTCCAACCGCACGCGTGAAGTCCATGACGCGCTCAAGCGTCGCTGTCTGTATTATTGGATCGATTATCCATCGTTCGATAAAGAATTGGAAATCGTGCAAGCGCGCCTGCCTCATGCGCCTGAAAAATTAGCGAAGCAGGTCACCGGCTTCATTCAGGCGCTGCGTGAAATGGATTTATACAAACTTCCCGGCGTAGCAGAAACGTTGGATTGGACGACCGCACTCGTGGCATTGGATCAGCAGGCCCTCGACCCGGTCATTGTAGATGAAACGCTCGGAGCGGTGTTGAAGTATCAGGACGACGTCGACAAGATCAAGGGTGAGCAGACGCGTCTGATCCTGGATCGTGTGAAAGCCGAGTTGGGTTGAGCGGTCATCTCCTGCATAATCTCTTGTTATTTGGGCGCGTCCTGCGTGGGCTGGGTTTGGATGTGAATCCGGGACGTATGATGGATCTGGTCAGCGCACTCGACTACGTTGAAATTGGGAATAAAGCGGATTTCTTCTACGCGGCGCGCACGTTGCTTGTGCATGAACGTGAAGATTTACCGCTTTTTGATGAAGCCTTTGAATTGTTTTGGCGCAAGCCTGCAGAGGGTTGGGATATGCCCTGGCAGGAACTCACACGGCGCAGGCGATCAACAAAGCCCCTTATCACACCTCCAGCACTAAAAGACGAATCATCCTCCGTGAGTGATTCAGACTCGGCCTCCCAGGAGGCGCTGACCGTTGTTGAAGTCACACGCACATACAGCAGCCGCGAAGTATTGCGCCATAAGGATTTTGCTCAAATGAGCGCGGAGGAATCAGAAGCGGTTAAGCAAATGATGTCGCATCTGCTCTGGAAGGTGAGCGAACGCCGCACACGCCGCCATCGCCCCGGCAAAGGCCATCTGATGGACCTACGGCGCACGCTCCGCCAAAGTCTGCGTTCTGAGGGTGAGATATTCAGTTGGGCATATCGTGAGCCAAAATGGAAACCACGCCCCTTGATCGTCATCGCTGATATCAGCGGCTCGATGGAACGCTACACGCGTCTCCTGCTTCATTTTATCTACGGGATGAAGTCCGCGCTGACGCAGCCTGTGGAAGCTTTTGTCTTCAGCACTCGTCTAACCCGTATCACCCGGCCACTTCAAATCCGTGACCTGGACCTGGCTCTCAAAAACGTGGGGCAACTCGTCCACGATTGGGCGGGCGGCACGCGCATCGGCGAATCGTTGAAGACCTTCAACTTCGAATGGGGCCGGCGCGTGCTCGGCCGCGGCGCGGTGGTGCTGATCATCAGCGACGGCTGGGATCGCGGCGACGTGAACCTGCTGAAACGCGAGATGGCGCGCCTGAAGCGGAACTGTCACCGCCTGATCTGGCTCAACCCGTTGCTCGGCGCGCCCGATTACGAACCACTCACACGCGGCATCCAGGCCGCGCTGCCCAACATCGATAACTTCCTGCCAGTGCATAATCTGGCAAGTCTGGAAGATTTGGCGAAGCGACTGGCTGACCTTGAGAAAAGGTCTTAAACACGAAGGGCACAAAGTACACAAAGGAGGAAAATCTTTTTGCCTTAAGGCATTAAACCTTCGTGCCCGTTGTGTACTTTGTGTTTAAAAAGTTTTTACGGAGATACTCATGCGCGATATTCTGTCTGATCTCGAACATTGGCGTGCAGACGGCAAATCCATTGCGCTCGCGACGGTCATCCAAACCTGGGGCTCCTCGCCGCGGCGCGCGGGCGCCAAGATGGCGATGACACCGGATGGAGGTATCACCGGCTCTGTCAGCGGGGGCTGTGTGGAGGGCGCAGTCTACGAGGAGGGCGTCGAAGCGTTGAAGTTGAATCGTCCCAAACTCCTGCACTTTGGCGTGGCGGATGAAACTGCCTGGGAGGTGGGTCTGGCTTGCGGAGGGAGCATCGATGTCTTCGTGAAGCCGCTTGACACAAATGTATTCAAGTCGTTGCATTCCGTGTTGGTAGAGGAAGATTCGGCCGTTCTCATGACCGCCGTACGAGGACAAGATGAATTATTGGGCCGCGAACTATTGCTCAAAGATGACAGGAGTGTAACAGGAACGATTAGTGATGAATTGAATGAGCAGGCATTGAATTTAGCCAGGGAGACTCTGGCACAAGGCGAATCGCGCCGCGCCATGTTGAACGAGGAGATCGAAGTCTTCATGGAAGTGATTTTGCCTCCACCTACGCTCATCGCAGTCGGCGGGGTTCACATCACGATTGCATTGATGTCACTGGCCAAGACGCTCGGCTATCGCACGGTCGTCGTTGACCCGCGCAGTGCTTTTGGCAACGAGGAAAGATTTCCGAACGTGGATAAACTGATTCAGAAATGGCCCCAGGAGGCATTTCAAGAAGTTCCACTGACGCGCTCGACCGCTGTCGCGATGCTGACGCACGATCCCAAACTGGATGATCCTGCCCTGAAGATCGCATTGCCTAGCCCGGCGTTCTATGTCGGCGCGTTGGGAAGTAAAACGACGCAAGCCAAACGCCGGCAACGTCTGCTCGACGATGGACTCACCGAGGTCCAATTGAATCGCCTGCACGGCCCCATTGGGCTCGATATTGGCGCAGGAACGCCGGAAGAGATCGCCATGTCCATTATGGCTGAGATCGTTGCGGCGCGGAATAAGATGTAAAGAATAATGGATTGAATTAGAATGTTTATCAGAATTTTGAGCGGGGAGAAAATGCAGATACTCCAGTGAGTTTCTGGTGTTAATATTGCAAAGCTTGTCACCCCTGTTTTGAGGATTTTTGATGAAACCTGCTCCTTTTGAATACCACGCTCCTGACTCACTGGAACAAGCCCTGGAATTGTTCAGTCAGTATAATGCTGAGGCCAAAATCCTGGCCGGCGGACAAAGCCTCGTCCCTGCGATGAATTTCCGGGTGGTCCAGCCCAGTGTGTTGATCGACTTGAATCGGGTGGCGGAGCTAAGTTTTATCCACGAAGATGGGGAAATCATTCGAGTGGGGGCAATGGCGCGAGAAAGACATCTGGAATTTGATCCTTCCATTGCGAAGCGGACGCCGTTGTTGCATGAGGCGGTCCCATTCATTGCGCATCCGCAAATCCGCAATCGCGGTACCATCGGTGGGAGCCTGGTCCATGCCGACCCGGCCGCGGAGCTGCCCGTGTTGATGACCGCCTTGAACGCGCGCCTCAAAGCGCGAAACACCTCTGGCGAACGCTGGATCGATGCCCAGGAGTTCTTTACTGGCATGTTCACCACCGCGCTCACTGCGGATGAAATTCTGGTCGAAATCGAACTGCCTTTTATGGCGGCTCGCACAGGCTGGTCCTTCATGGAGGTTGCGCCGCGAGTCGGCGATTATGCCATGATGGGCATTGCTGCTCTCGTGACGCTGGATGAAAACGCGAAATGCAAAGGAGCAAGACTGGTTTACTTAAACGCAGGGGAAGGACCAATGGATGCAAAGGAAGCCGCTCGATTACTGGAAGGCGAAACTCTCAACGATACATTGATCATTGAGGCCGCCACAATCGCGAGTGAAAAGGAAATCAATCCATTTGGAAACATGCATGCCTCTACTGACTTTCAACGACATCTGGCAAAGGTGCTCACCCAAAGAGCCCTGAAACTGGCGGCTCAACGCGCAACTGAGCGGGGCTAAAGCCACCTGCTCAGTTCGTGGAAGCCCTTTGGGCTGAGGAGCCAGTCGGCTTCCAGCCGACTTTCGCGAAGCATACTCGAAGAGTGCCAGGTACTGAGGCAGGGCTTCAGCCCGCCGAAAGAAGGATGAATGACTCATACCATCACCATCAGCGTCAACGAAAAAGCGTACACTCGCACAGTAGAGCCACGTCTCTTGCTCAGCGACTTCCTGCGCCACGAACTCGGGCTCACTGGCACACACGTCGGTTGCGAGCACGGTGTTTGCGGAGCCTGCACGATTCTGTTTGATGGTGAGGCGGCGCGTTCATGTTTGATCTTTGCGGTCCAGGCCGATGGTCACAGCATCACCACTGTCGAAGGTCTGGCAAAATCATCCCCCCTTTATGGGGGGAACGAGGGGGGTGAAAATCTTCATCCTCTACAACAATCCTTTTGGGAAGCGCACGGTCTGCAATGTGGCTACTGCACCCCTGGGATCTTAATGACACTGGTTCCATTCCTGAAACAGAATCCCAACCCGACAGAAGATGAAATACGACATGCCCTATCGGGCAACCTCTGTCGCTGCACGGGGTATCAACATATTGTGGATGCGGTGAAACTCGCCGCAGAAAAAATGAGGTAATTTCGGATATTCGTAATTGGAGCACTACAGAAGCGCAGACTTAAGATTTTTTGCCTTGAGTGCAGCGTACGCACAAGAACGAAGTCGAAGCGTGCTACAGGAGAAATGGAGAATTAAAGTGATGCCTGGCTATCCGTTGATCGAGTCGTTGCGTTCGAATGAATTGACTCTTCCAGACTATCTTGCACAAGTTGAAGCGCGCTTTATGGAGCGCGAGCCTGCCATTCTCGCATGCCTTCCTGAAGAAGGACGCTTTACACGTTTGCACGAAGACGCCGAAGCACTGGTGCTCAGTTATCCAGATCTGATCAAACGCCCTTCATTATTTGGCGCGCTGGTAGGTGTAAAAGATATTTTCCATGTGGAGGGATTCATTACACAGGCTGGCAGCCGCTTACCACCTGAAGTGCTTCAAGGGATGCAAGCGGAAAGCGTGACACGCTTGAAAGAGGCTGGCGCGTTGATATTGGGCAAAACGGTCACGACGGAATTTGCCTACTTCTTTCCAGGGCCCACGCGCAATCCGCATAACTCCGAACATACTCCAGGCGGCTCGAGCAGTGGATCGGCAGCCGCTGTCGCAGCCGGGTTTTGTCAACTGGCTTTAGGGACTCAGACCATCGGTTCGATCATCCGCCCCGCCGCGTTTTGCGGAGTCGTGGGGTTCAAGCCTACCTATGATCGCATCTCGTGTAAAGGAGTGATTCCGCTTTCACCCTCGCTCGATCATGTTGGATTTTTTACGCCTGATGTTGATATGGCAAAGCGAGCTGCAAGCATATTAATTGGCGACTGGAGACTTGAGACTACGGAACGGAAACCGATTCTTGGAATCCCTGAGGGACCCTATTTGGACTCCGCTTCAGACTACGCCCGAACCTGCTTCAACGCAACCTGCCAATCCTTGGCGGATGCGGGATACGAACTACGCCGTGTCCCTGTCATGGCTGAGTTTCAGGAGATTCGCGACCGTCATGACACAATCATGTCGTTTGAAGCGGCGCAAGTCCACGCAGATTGGTTCAAGAAATACGAAAGCATCTACTCACCCAAATTTACCGACCTCATCAAACGCGGGCAGTCAGTCTCCAATCTCCAGTCTCATTTGGAGGCCCGCGACGAATTCCGCGCCTCCATCACCCAAACCATGACCGACAACGACATCGACCTCTGGATCTGCCCTCCAACGATTGGTCCCGCCCCCAAAGGACTGGAAAGCACAGGCGATCCTGTGATGAATCTGCCCTGGACCCAAATTGGTTTCCCGGCTGTCAACCTGCCAACCGAAAAGAATGCCGAAGGCTTGCCCATGGGATTGCAGCTTGTCGGTACATGGAACGCAGATGAAGCATTGCTGGCCTGGGCAGAAGACATCGAGAAAATTGTGAGAAAGATATGACCGTCATAAAATGGAACATCCGTGCCGGCGCGTATTATGACTCGGTTGTGTTGATGCAGCTTCAACGCGGCTTGCTGGGTCTGCCGGGTGTGGTGGATGCAGGTGTCGTGATGGCGACCCAGGCCAACCGTGACTTGCTTGCTGCCAATAACCTCTTACCCGATTCAATCACAGCGAATCCAGACGATTTGTTGATCGTCGTCAAAGCCAATGATGACACTTCCGCAACAGACGCACTCGGAAAAGTTGATGAATTAGTTGCTCGCAGAAAATCAATGAGTGCTACACAAGATTTTCGTCCGCGCAGTCTAAGCGGTGCAGTCAAACAACTGCCTGAGGCGAATTGGGTGTTAATCTCTGTCCCAGGTCGTTATGCGGCGGGTGTTGCGCGTGAAGCGCTCGACCTTGGAAAGCACGTTTTCCTTTACAGCGACAACGTCTCACTCGAAGATGAGATTTCTTTGAAAAAGATCGCGCGTGAAAAAGGACTGCTCGTAATGGGACCCGATTGTGGCACGGCCATCATCAATGGCGTTGGCCTGGGATTCGCCAACCGCGTCCGCCGCGGAGCGATTGGTATTGTCGGTGCTTCGGGGACAGGGACTCAAGCTGTAACAGCGCAAATTCATAATCTTGGTGCGGGCATCTCTCATGCCATTGGGACAGGCGGGCGCGACCTCAAATCCGATGTTGGCGCAATCACTGCCCATCAGGCACTTGATTTGCTGGCGCGTGATCTAGAGACGGAAGTCATTGTGCTGATTTCAAAGCCACCCTCATCAGATGTGGCAACTAAATTACTGACTGCTGCGCAATCTTTAGAGAAACCTGTTGTCATAGATTTCATTGGGTATCCACCCCCTGCAAGGAAATTAGGCAATTTGCATTTTGCGACCAGCTTAAGTGAAACAGCGGAAATTGCAGTACATCAGTTATCGGTGAACCATGAACAATTGTCAGTGGACGACAGGCCGAACAACGGTTACTTGCGTGGTTTATTTTCAGGAGGAACACTTGCCTATGAAACCATGCTCGGATTACAGGCGACGCTTTCGCCTCTCTACTCCAATGCCCCAATCACCGATAACCAAAACTTAAAAGACCCTCTTAAAAGTGAAGCTCACACCATAATCGACCTCGGCGATGAGTTCTTCATGGTCGGTCGTCTGCACCCTATGATTGATAATGATCTAAGAATTCGGCGTTTGCGGCAGGAAGCTGCTGATCCGGAAGTCAGGTTGATTTTGCTGGATGTTGTTTTGGGAGAGGGTTCACATCCTGACCCTGCCAGTGAGTTGGCTCCTGTGATCAAAGAGGTTAGAGAGAAGAGAAGTGGAGAATTGGAGATTGTTGCAATCGTCATTGGCACGGATGATGATCCGCAAAACCTTCCATCTCAAATCGAACGACTGATTGAAGCAGATGCAGTTGTGTTCCGGAGTGTGACCGAAGCCATAAATCATGTCAGTGTACATTTGAGTCGCCAGGTAATGAATGAATTTCCGCCTGTTGTCCTGGAGCGCATTACACAGCCCTTAGCTGCCATCAATGTTGGACTGGAGTCGTTTTACGACAGCCTCATCTCACAGGAAGCGCAAGCTGTCCACGTGGAGTGGCGTCCGCCCGCGGGTGGGAATGAGAAGTTAGCCGCGTTACTGGCGAAGATGAAAAGTAAAAAAGAGAATTAGAGAAATGGAGAATTCTCCAATCCTCTAATTCTCTGTAAATCACGGAGATAACTATGGACATTGATAACGCCAACACTACCGCGGTCAACCGTTTGATGGAAGCAAGACCGATTTTGAAAGGAGTTGCTACCGCGCGGGATGTAATCCCTGGAATGAAAGATAACTTATTCCTCCACGCAGGTCCGCCGATTGAGTGGGCACGGATGTCGGGTCCGCTGCAGGGAGCGATCATCGGCGCGATGTTGTTCGAGGGGATCGCGAAGTCGGAAGCAGAAGCAACCTCCATGGTGGAAAGAGGCGAGGTCGAGTTTGACTCGTGTCACCATCACGGCGCGGTCGGTCCGATGGCGGGAGTTATTTCCGCTTCGATGAAAGTCTACGCGGTGGAAAATGCCGAGCATGGGAACAAGTCTTTCTCCAATCTGAATGAAGGCTACGGAAAAGTTTTGCGCTATGGTGCGTATAGCGAAGATGTATTGAGGAAATTGCACTGGATGAACGATGTGTTGGGCGTTGCTTTGACGGATGCATTGGCGGGTTCAAACGGCATTGACCTGCGCGCGCTGATTGCCGAAGCCCTGCATATGGGCGATGAGGGACATAACCGTAACAAGGCAGGGTCATTACTTTATCTGAAACTGATTTCGCCATTGATTGCAAAGGTCATAAAGGATGATATGGTTGAATCGGAAGTGCTGCAATTTATTGGCGATAACGCGTTGAGCGTCCTAAATCCCGTTATGGCGGCCTGCAAAGCCATGACGGATGCCGCACATGGCGTGGAGGGCAGCACGATTGTCACGACCATGGCGCGCAACGGCACTGACTTTGGAATCCGTGTGAGCGGACTCGGCGAGAAACAATGGTTCACCGCGCCCGCCGAAATTCCCGTTGGCTTATTCTTCTCGGGATTCACACAGGATGATGCAAATCCAGACATCGGCGACAGTGCCATTACCGAGACGGCAGGGATTGGCGGATTTGCCATGGCAACTGCGCCAGCCATAGTCACATTTGTAGGTGGAACACCCAAAGATGCAATGAACGCCACGCTTGAAATGTACGAGATCACATTCGCTGAAAGCAAATACTTCACCATGCCATCGCTCGATTTCCGCGGTACGCCGACAGGCATTGATCTTCGTAAAGTCGTTGAACTTGGCATCACGCCGCGCATCAACACAGGTATTGCGCACAAGAACGCAGGTGTTGGCCAAGTGGGTGCGGGCCTGGTGAGACCGCCGTTGAAGATTTTTGAGGATGCGTTACTTGCATATGCTGAGAAGTATCAATTGTAAAAAGAGACCGGAGACTAGAGACTGATGGATGGAGGTGTACGATGGCAACGGAGCTT
>DASTOH010000078.1:0-7741 GCA_035720235.1 Anaerolineales bacterium
GTATCGGCTGACTCATCTACCGCAGTGATTCCCAGATTCCGTACCGTGTGTGTACGCGCTGTTACACCATCGTCCAGGGTAACTATATCTCCTGGCTTCATATCATAGGTATTCGCAAAATTGAACGGCACCCAGAGCTGATTCGGATCCCAGGGCGTCGGCCGGACCGGCTCATCCGCTGAATAGTCGGGCGACTGCAATGTCGCTGGATCGTCAATCGTCATGTGCACAACTGCCCCTGCGGGCCATTCCCAGCCTTCAATATACTCCCATTCGGGGAAGACGGCGAAGTGGGGATTCAGCACATACCAATCTACGGCTGTGGAATTGCCCTGTTCGTCGCGAACTTCAGAACGCCCAGCCTCACCCGGCGCAATATCGAATATACCGGTGAAATCTGCCTGCCAGATCCCCCCGGATCCGGCTGTCACCTCCAACTGCTGCCCGGTAGCATGCGGCCAGACATAAACCGTCGCGCCCTCATCGGCCATCCCAGATACGATCTCTGTATCTTGATTCACGCCGGTGATCGACAGATTGCGGACTGTATGCGTGCGCGGTGTCAGCCCATCTGTCAGCGTGACTACATCCCCCACCTTCATGTCATACTGACCATTGAAGTTGAACTGCACCCACCTGACGTTCGGATCCCAGGGTGTAACGACAACCTGTTGATCGTCCTCATAATCCGGGTTCGCGCCCGTGGCCGGGTCATCGATCGTCAGATGAATATTGGCGCCCAGCGGCCACTCCCAGCCTTCAATCGACTCCCACTCCGGGAAGGCCGAGAAGCGTGGATTGGGAATACACCAGTCTACAGCGGTCGAATTGCCCGTTCCATCTCGGACCTCCGAACGACCGCACTCACCCGGCACCAGATCGAAAACTCCCGTGAAGTCCACTGCCCATGCTCCTTCGGAGCCGGCCGTCGCCTCAACCTGTTGGCCGGTAGCATGTGGCCAGATATAGATCGTCTCACCCTCTTCGGCTGTGCCTGAGACCGTATCTTCGACCTCATCTACAGCGGTGATCGCCAGGTTTTCAACAGTATGCGTACGGGATATGGTCCCTTCGCTCAGGGTCACGACATCCCCAGGCTTCACATCGTAAACACCCGCGAAATCAAATCGCACCCAAACGTCATTGGGGTTCCAGGGGAGAGGAACCACTTGAGCATCCTGAAAGTGGTCCGGCGATTCTGGTGTAGAGGGATCGTCGATCTCCAGGTGCACGGTGGCATCCTGTGTCCAGAGCCATCCCTCGATGGCCTCCCACTCGGGAAAGACCGCGAAGATGGGAATGAGCGGGAGATTGCCCTCGCTTGCGTCACCGTCCTCATCAAATACTTGGGCTGCTGCCCACATATCCTCTGTGACATCGCACGGTTGCGTGCCGAAGTCGGCTTCCCAGTCCCCACTCACCGGATCCGCTATCACATCCATGCCACAGCCGGTACTATCGTTACCGGTCCCGACCCACACTGGCCTGCCTCCTGGTGCTGGCGGTGCAGTACCCGCCAGGTAGTCCATAGATGGATCGAAGACATCCAGTGTAACAGCCTCGAGCATCAGAGCTTTCGTCGTGGTTCCATCTGAAATCACGAGGTAGTTACCCGGCTTCAGATCCACAGGGTGCTCCCACGGCTCGACAACCATGAATCCTGACTCGTCTGCTGTCCTGTTCTCTTCCCATAATATAGATCCGCCCTGCTCTTCGTAGATCTTCACATTCAGGGTTCCTCCAGGGCTGAACTCTTCCGCCTGGAACCAGTCATGGGTGATCGACACGACCATGCGTGGGTTGGCTTCCTGAGCATACGCGCCTCCTGCTGCCGGAAACGCCATCGCCAGAATCACAAAGATACTTAGGAAACTTATCAGTGTCCGTTTGAAATTACGATTTGTGGAATACACAGGGTTCATTTGATCCTCCTACGATCAAAGTTGCAATGAACAAGTATGTCCAGGCGGCGGTTGATCCGACTCGCCTGGGACGTCAATGCGTGTCGATGCCCGTCGTACTCATCATTAGACCTCCTTTAGGGACCAGCCAGGAACGCTGGGGATGAAACGAGAGAAACCCAGTGTATAGGTAGCGCTTGCGTCAGGGCTATACGGTTTCTCTTATCGTTTCTGTTGGTCCAGTATTGCCTTTTAAAAGTGCCAAATCCAGTTCAGAAACTGCCAAAAAGTGTTAACTTGCCCCTCGTCACATAATAAGCAAAGCTTTTCTAATAATTTCCCAACAGAAACCTGTACCATACGTTTGCTTAATGATGCGGCACTCTGTAAAACGTACGTGGAGGAAAGTCAGTTCCCCATGTTTATGACTACTCATCAGACCTCTGCTACCGATTTACTCAGACAATCAAATCGGATGCAAGTGTAGTTGGCCCGGAAGAAGCGGTCCCGCGACGTATCCCGCCAGAGACCGGAGAATCAAAACATTTTGCAAGATCGCTGCTGCTGCGCTGATTCTCACACACTCGTGCCTCCTTTCGGAATCAATGCGAACATCATCCCTCCTGCACAATCGATAAACCATCGTGCCACTTTTCACAAGACAATGCGATAAGTCTTGGCCATGTCACCCATTAAATAAAAATACCGCCTACTGTACCGCGACGATGTATCACGTCCATTTATTTGTAGCACAAAGCACGCCCGAATTCAAGCGCCAATATGACAAAAAAATTACAAAAGTGCGCCCTGCGAGTGCGTTGCGTTAATTACAGTTCATCTGATTAGGTCCCGATCAACCCTTCCAGGCTCTTGCCCTTCGGGAACATCCATGCAAGCACATTCTGGATCATCCTGTCCCAGTATGGCCAGACGTGTTCGCCCGGACCGTCTTCATAGGTCAGGTCAAGCGGAAGTTTGCGAACCGCATCGCGGAAGCGGAGGTTGTCAGCATAGAGAAAATCTTCCGTACCACAACACTGATACAGCCGCGGTTTGACCGGCGCCCTGGCAACTTTCCTGGCGAGTGCGAACAAGTCATGTTTGCTGCCGGAAACCTTGCTAAGGTCACCAAAGATGCTGCGCATCTCCTCCAGCCAGATTTTGTTGAGCGGATCATCATGCGCTTTGACCACCTGCCGGATGTCAACTGCTCCTGAAAGGCTGGCCGCAGCGGCGTAACGATCCGGGTAGGTCAATGCCAGCTTGAGCGCGCCATATCCACCCATGGACAGACCCGCGACGAAATTATCTTCGCGCCTGGAAGATAATGAAAGCATATCGCGCACGACCGCTGGCACTTCTTCGCTGATGAATTGCCAGTATTTGCCGCCGTGAGCCATATCCGTATAAAAACTGAGATTGACAGCCGGCATCACGACTGCCAGGTTCAACCCCTCCGTATATTTCTCGATAGACGACCAGCGCAGCCAGGCAGTGTGGTCATCTGAATGGCCGTGCAAGAGATACAGGGCGCGATATTTCGGCGCGCGTTTGCTCTTCGCGTCTGCTAACGTGCGCTGTGGTATCAGGACATACATCGTGCTGCGCAAGGTCAGCACTTCAGAAAAGAAATTGACTTCGTTGAGGATCATATTGTCTCCATAGTGTGATCACCGCGCTGAGCGGAGCCCGAAGGGCGCAGTCGAAGCGCCAGCAATAGAGCAGGCTTAAGCCAGGCAGGTTAGTTGAGATTGCTTCTTTTACGGAAATTGTTCATCTTTCTGGTACACTTTCGAACAGTCGAATACGCATTCCAGGTTACTGCATGTCGCGTAATTCTCTAGACTTCCAAACGGAAAAAGATTCTGGCTTGATATTCTGTAGGATAGATTGAGGTGAGATGATGATCAGCTGGCAGGAACTTACCATCGATGTTTTTGTTGAGCAATTAAGAACGGCTTATCAACGGACGTACGGGGATGTTGACCAGGGCTTTGGCCGTATTGTTGCATGGTGCGGCCGCCTGGCGCTTGAGAACATTGCGAACTCGGATGCGCTCTTTCATGATGTTGATCATACCCTCATGGTTTCATTGGCGGGGCAGGCGATCATTGAAGGCAAGCATTTGCGAGAGGGTGGTGTGACGCCGCGCGATTGGATGCACTTTATGATTGCGGTATTATGCCATGATATTGGATATGTTAAAGGGGTGTGCAGGGATGATACGAAAGATCAGTTTGTGACTGGCGTGAGGGATGAGACGATTCATATTTCGCCCGAAGGCACCGATGTTGCGTTGTCGCCTTATCATGTGGATCGTAGTAAATTATTCGTGAAGGAACGGTTTGGGGCGGGACTCATACAGGATTTGACCAAGCAAGTCGATGCCGATTTAATCGCATCTTATATTGAGATGACACGCTTCCCTTCTCCGGCTGGTGAGATGTACAAAGAAACAAAAAGCTATGGCGGACTGGTGCGCGCCGCAGATTTTATAGGCCAGTTGGGCGACCCTGATTACTTACGAAAGTCCCCTGCCTTATTCTATGAATTTCACGAGCTTGGACTGAACGAAAAACTTGGATACGCATCCCCGAATGACCTGCGTAAGAATTACGCTTCGTTTTATTGGAATAGCGTTGACGAATATATTCAAGATGCGCTCGTATATCTGCGTCTGACCGAGAGCGGCAAGCAATGGATCGCGAATATGCATTCGCATGTATTCGATTCGGAGCATGGGGCACATGAGTAGTTGTATGGAGACCTCCGAGTTCAATCTGAATTGACCCCGACGAAGCTGGCACGAAAAGAAACCCTATTTAACCACAGAGACACGGAGACACAGAGATTCTCAAAGTCGCCGTGTCTCTGTGCCTCCCCCGGCACTCCCTGGCACCGTACGCCAGGACGGTGTGCGCCCGGGGCAAGTGTGGGGCTGAAAACGTTTTATTCCAACTCCCCTACGGCCTTTTCCACTTCACTCAATATCTCACCCGACTTCACCAGCTTCTTCATCGCATTGTGATCGTTATACAGCGGACGATCGATTTCCAGGTGCGCGACGTATCTGCGGATCACTTCGCGGGCTTTGCTCGATCCTTTGCCGGGCGTGAACTCGCGGAAGTCGAGCGCCTGCGCCGCCGCCATGAATTCGATTCCTAAAACGCCGTATGCATTGTCAAGGATCTGTCCATTCTTCAACGCGGTGTTCAGGCCCATCGATACGAAATCTTCCTGATCCGCGGCGGCCGGGATGGATTGAATGCTCGCAGGCGCAGAAAGAATCCGTTGCTCCACGATCAAGTGGTCGACGGTGTATTGGCTGAGCATCATCCCAGAGTAGAAGCCGGGCTCATGGGCCAGGAAATCAGGCAGTCCCTGAGAAAGAGCCGGGTTCGTCAGGCGGTTCATACGTCGCTCCGATAGCACACAGACCATCGTGATCGCCATGCCGGCCATATCCATCGGCAGCGAAACCGGAGTCCCCTGAAAGTTCGCACCTGTGAGTGTCAACTTCATCTCAGGCACGAAGATCGGATTATCCCCCACACCATTCAGTTCAATTTCAACTTGCGAACGTGCATACGCCACCGCGTCACGCGCCGCCCCGATCACCTGTGGAGTGGAACGCATCGAATAGGCGTCCTGCACCTTGGTTTTCATCTTGCCGGTGGTGAGATCCGAGCTTTCGAGCACCTTCATGATGTTTTTCGCAGACGCGACCGCGCCATGGAAGCCGCGCAGCTCATGCAGTTTGGTGTTGTAAGGCCGAAGGTTGCCGAGCAGGGCCTCAATGGTCATGGCCGCGGCGATCTCCGCCTGCTTGAGGAAACGTTCCATCTCATAGAGATGGAGGGCGGACATGGCCGTCAGCAAATTGGAGCCGTTAATGGCAGCAAGGCCATCTCTGGCCTGCAAGCCTGGGACCGGTATCCCGGCCCGCCGCATCGCTTCGTGACCCGCGAGACGTTCGCCGTTGAAAAAGGCCTCCCCTTCGCCCATAAGCAGCAGTGCGGCTTGCGCCATCGGAGCCAGGTCGCCGCTCGCGCCCACAGACCCCTTCTGACAAACAACTGGTGTGACGCCTTTGTTCAGCATCTCCACCAGTGTTAAGGTGATCTCTGGCCGGCAACCGGAGTTCCCGTGCGCATGGACGTTGACTCGCCCGGCCAGCGCCGCACGGACTTCTTCGACCGGCGCTGGTTCGCCGATTCCCGCCGCATGGTTATAGATGAGGTATTTCTGGAATTCCTTTACCTGCTCATCGTTGAGCATCGTTTCCGAAAACTCGCCAATGCCAGTGTTCGTACCATACATGATTTCCTTATTGGCAAGCTTCTCCTCCAGCATGAGGCGGCAGATTTTGATGCGCTCCAGGGCTTCGGGGGCAAGTTGGATTTTCTCGTTGTCGCGTGCGATCGCAACGAGTTTTTCGATTGTGAGGGACGATCCATCAAGAGTGATGGGCATGGATTTCTCCTAATTTAGAATATCTTTCAATGCTCGCAGCGCCGTCCTCGGCGCTGGTGTTACCTAATAATCGCCGCCGTTCCCGGCGGCGTGAGCAGTAAATTGGTTTTGACCCCTCCGCTCCTGCCCGCTTTGCGGACGTGGCATATCCCCCTGCAGGAGGAGGAGTGGGGAGCTATAATATTGTACTCCGAATAAAGTATTGCTATACTGTTACCAACGTCCGCGTTTAGCGGGAGGATTGTCCTATGGCTAACAGGAAACAAGAAGAACCAAGTTTGATGCAGTGATGGCAAAACTGGAAGAATAAGCCTCATGCCCACCAGCCTCACTCCCCCACCCAAAGATGATGAAACCGAATGCGGCAATTGCGGCGCATATATTTACCACGACCTGTTAAAGTGTCCCAATTGCGGTGTTTATCTTGTTAATCCATTTCCCCATATAGATCTGAATGAACAACCACCCGCTCGACCGAAAAGTAAGTTTGCGCTGTGGGTTGAGTCCGTGATGCAGAAGCTGCGCGGGGAACCGCATCCCGCTGAGGAGCTATTTACGGGCGCGTTGAGGGAGGCGTCCCTGTTCGATGAGTTGTTGCGCAAGGTGGGCGGAGACAGGTCCGTGGTGGAGAGACTGATCGAGTACGAGAAAAGGCAAAAACCAGGCGCGACGCGCTTGACGTGCTTGCAAAACGCGGTCCAAAGGTGGGAGCAGGAAAACCGATAGCAAAAAATCAGGACAAGAAGTAAAGAAAGCGATGCACGAACGCAAGAGAGGGACGCTGAAGAGCGGCAAATCTGGAAAAAAAGTAACAAGTAAAAAGCAGGCCATCGCCATCGGGCTTTCGAAGGCTCGAAAAAAGGCGCCAAGGTACCCGGCAAGAAATCTTCTTCGCGCCGTTCCAGTTAGCGCCAGATGATATGGTTTTGATAACAGCCTCGCGGGAGGCTGTTTTCTTTTCCTGGGATCGGAAAATCCATCGACTTGTCCTTGATCATGTTTAATTGCGGGCGCGATCTGTAAAGAACTGTGGGTATGCGCGGCCTCCCGGATTAGACCTGATATTTGCGTTGCAGCAATGAGACTTCCAATCAGTAGGTGTACAATAGAGGACAATTGCAGCCGAATTAGATAGATTTCGATCTTCTGGATATCGCTTTCGGCAGGGAACAAATGAAAGGGCAGAATGCCTGAAAAGAAGAAATCTGTCACAATCCCCAGGAAGAGGGGGCCAAAAAGGAATGAAGCGACCGGAACCGACAATGCTCAGTTAGGCATGAGTCAGCGCCAGGAACATGATGACCGCAACCTCACGGAGGAACGCTACTCCTTACTGGAGGGGATTTTGCAGTCCACTTCGGATGGGA
>DASTOH010000079.1:0-13775 GCA_035720235.1 Anaerolineales bacterium
CCGAAACCTGCCTCCCCATCCTGCAAAACCTTGGGTTCCACCCGCTGGCAATTGATGATGCCTTACAAGAAACACATGTCCCCAAACTTGATGACTGGGGAAGTTATCTCTATATCGTTCTAAATTATATGGATGCTTCCAAAAACGGCGACACATGGGAAACTCATATCGACGAATTGGATATCTTCCTCGGCATCAACTACATCATTACACACCACGATGAGCCCATCCTGGCCATTGACGAAACCTGGAATTCCTGCGACCGGGATCCGCGCACCCTTCAGGAAGGCGCTGACCACCTGCTCTATAAGATTACTGATTATCTGGTCGCGGAATATATGCCGATTGTGGAAAAAATTGACGAGTCGATTGACCAGATCGAGGACCAGGTCTTTGAACGCCCTTCGCCTCGGACTCTCGAAAAGTTGTTTGCGCTAAAACGCGTTTTACTGGCGATGAGGCGGATCCTGCTCCCCCAGCGCGAGGTATTGAACAAACTTGCCCGTGATGATTACCAGGTCATTGACCCGAAGGACCGCATCTTCTTCCGCGATATTTACGATCACCTGGTCCGCCTGCACGAGCTGAACGAAAGCCTGCGTGACCTGGTCGGGGGCGCACTTGACACGTATTTATCTGTTGTGAATAACCGCATGAATGACGTTATGAAAACACTGACGCTGATCACTACCCTGTTCATGCCGCTCGCGTTCGTCACCGGCTTTTTCGGAATGAACTTCTTCGAACCACTGGGTCTACTGACAGAATGGACGACCAGCGGCGTTTTCTACTTTACGCTGGGCACGATAATCATACTGCCCATGGCCATGTACATCTGGATGCGCCGCCGGACCTGGCTGTAACCTTTGCCTCCAAAATAATCACCAAAAAGGCTTGACACAGAACAAGCGTTCGAGTATCATTTATAGCACAAATGAGCGAAGAATGCTCAGCATGCCCATGTTTTTGGGCAGGAGGCTTAAATGATGGTTCGAAAAAGCAAAGGTCTCACCGAAAAGCACATTAGAGTGCTTGAATTCATGACATTTTATCAGGGCGAAAATGGCCGTCCACCTTCCATCCGTGAAATCGGTGAGAAGGTGAAAATCTCCTCCACCTCTGTTGTTAACTATTACCTGGATCAGCTCAAGAAGATGGGCTACCTCAAACGCGATATCCGCGTTTCGCGCGGCCTGCGCCTGACCAGCAAAGTTAACGAAGTCGTTCAAATGGCCACCGAGACCCTCCGGGTTCCGATCCTGGGTCCCATTGCCGCTGGTCCCTTGATGCTGGTTCCTGAACCAGGTATCGACTATATGAACGATAAGGAATACCATGCGGTGGAAATCGCCCGCAGCCTGCTGCCCAGCAAAGAAAGAGGCAACGATCTGTATGCTCTCGAAGTCAAGGGAGATTCCATGATCGATGCCATGATCAACGATGGCGATATCGTGGTGATGAAACCGGCGCAGGAGGCCCGCAACGGTGAGATGGTGGCCGTCCGTGTGGATAACGAATATACGCTGAAATATTTCTACAAGGAAAAAGACCGCTATCGCCTCCAGCCAGCCAACCCCACCATGAAGCCGATCTTCCTCAAAAAGAATGATCCCCTGGAGATCAACGGCAAAGTGGTGATGGTCATTCGAAAGATGGCACTGGCCGCATAAACAGGCAAATCATTAATTAAGAGACGACCCATCTTGAGGTCGTCTCTTTTGATTCGGCGTGCTATACTCCCCGACACATTACCAATATTTGACCAGAAGGAGAGTTGCCATGTACGGAACAATCGCACACTTCCGCATCAGACCCGGCACCAGGGATGAATTCGTAAGGATCATGGATAGTTTCGGAGGCGAAGCCATCGCTGGCTGGATGGTAGATTACTACTTCCAAATGGACAGGGACCTCGAGGAGTTTTTTCTGGTGGCGATCTTCAAAGACAGGGAGAGCTATCTGGCCAACGCCGATTCGCCCGAACAACACGAACGCTACCTGAAGTTTCGCTCCTTCCTCGTTGCCGACCCTGAATGGAATGACGGAGCTATTGTCTCGGGCACTGGTCCCAACGCGATTTGACTTCTAGAGTCCGAATACGCAAACCAATTGATAGATGAAAGAAAGGACGGCGCTTGCGGGCCGTCCTTCCATTTTATTTAAGTTTGATTCGTCCTCTTGCCGGCGGTTGAGAAGACACTCTGTTGATGGCGCGATTGCCAGCAAGCTTTCTCTTCGGATCGTTATTCAGCGCCCGTGACCCCACGCTGATCAACATCGGCAGGAACAGCAGGAACAGCAAAACCAGCAGGATCACAACAAAAGTGCCCCAGGATCTGCTGGCTACTTCAGGCAAAACGCCACCAGGGTTGTATTGTCCTTCTGTCGAAACGGTGCTATTGGCCAGCGAAACGGTCAGGCCACGATTGATACCATCCCGCAGCGCGAACGGCGAAACAAAGATGAGTTGATACTCACTTTGGAGGGCACGGCTTTGTTTTTGATACAAACCCTTGAGCGCTTCTGAATCAGTTGCAAAGCCATAAATGCCACCGGCCCGTTCCACCAGGGATCTCAGCCCGGCTTCGTTCAGCCCGGCCTGGCCTGTGACACCCACATCGCCAAAACCAATGGCCGAGATCGTAAGTCCGCTTTCGCCAATGCCCGCGATCACATCATCAGCAGTGAATTGGCTCTTGTTATCCAAACCGTCTGTGAGAACGATGATGGCCTTGCGTCCGGAAAGGCTCTCCAGAGCCTTCTGGGCTTCGACCAGGGCGTTATACATGGCCGTGTCACTGCCGGTCTTCAATCCATCAATGGCAGCGGTGAGCGCGGCAGTATCAGATGTAACCGGTTGAACGGTATACACCTGCGTATCATACGCGATCACACCAGCCTGATCGCCTGAACGCATTTGGTTCACGTAGCTTTTGGCAGCCTCTTTCGCGGCTACAAGCTTGTCGTTTTTATCCATACTCCCGGAGATGTCTATGACCAGCATCGTTGTCACGGGGACAGATTCGCCGCTGGCCACATCGCCGCCACCTTTGACATCCGCAAGCTCGATGAGCTGACCATTCTCATACAACTGTATCAGGGATGGATCTATGCCAACTGGCTCACCGGCCGCGTTCGTGGCTGAGACGTACACTGTCACGTTCGGGAACCTGGAATTATCCACCTGCGTAATGCGGAGCTGCGGCTCCTCCCTACCCTGGGCCCTTACTGCCGCAAAGGGCCACAGGCTCACTGCGAGAACCAGGAGCAGCGCAAGGATTCGGTTTTGTCTGCGCATGGTTACCTCCTTTCGTGGTAAACCAACTCGGTGTTCCCCATACGGATTCGCTGACCACTGGCTAGTTGCGCGCGCTCGATCTTTCGGCTGTTGATGTACGTCCCTGAAAGGCTCATATCCTTCAAATTGAAGGTGATACCGTCGCCGCTAAGCATGGCGTGTTGAGGCGCGACATCCGGGTCAGGCAACACGATCTCGGATTTCAACGGGGAGCTTCCAATTGCCACCGTCGGACCGCCCGCATGCATGAACTTGTCCAGAATGAACTCGGTACCCTTGAGTTTGCCGGAGACAACTTCAAGCCAGGCACGGGAGAGCAAGACCTCAATCAGGGAAATGAACGCACCGACCGAAGCGCCCAGCAAGATCAGCCCTGCGGCTTTGCCAACAACGGGATCCTGCAACCAGCCGTGCACAGACTCAAGGAGCGTTCCACCCAGCATGCCGCCGATCAGGCCACCCAGCATTCCTTTCCAGGCCTGGGCTCGGCCCACGATCCCTTCCGCCAGACCGATCAGCATACCGAATACGCCCCAGCCGAGCGAGCGCCCAAAGATTCCGGCGCCAACAAACTGGAACAGAAACTCACTCAACGGCAGCGCAATTGCGCCAGCCGCTAATCCCAACAGGCCACTGAACAGACCTGCTTTGAGGGCTTGAACGGGATTACGCGTCAGCGCCCCTTCCGTGAGACCAATGGACAGGCCCACGCATAATCCAACCAACGCGCCGACCAGGGCCTCGCTTAGGTACAGATTCGATGAAAAAGACAGGCCCAGCAGGTCACTTACCTGCCAGCCAACCAATCCACCGATCGCACCCAACACTGCATAGTAATAGGAACGCATACGTCTATTCATAGGGAAGTACCTCCTTCCGACTCCATTTCGGCTTTTTGCAGATTCTGCCAGCGGACCACGCTGCGCCCGTTGGCTCCATCCATTTCATAAAAACCAAAATAGCGCGTAGGGTCAAATGTGCCGTCTACCTGACGGATGAAGAATCCTGCCACCGAAGAAAACGGTTCCACCACCAGCGCAACCTGCCAGGGCTCGGCAAAAAAGTTGCGATGCAAAAAAGTATCATAATGGGAGAGAAACACACCCATGCGCGGATGCGTATGAAACCAGCCGACGATCCGTTCGCCTTCATAGCGCCGCTCGATCTGGTCGTGCAGATCAACGATCGTATCCTGGGTAAAAGTCAGATAGACGCTGCCCTGACGGGTATGGCGGGCCGGCAACACATGCTGGACGACGATGAACTGTTCACGAGTCTGTTCATCCACGCACCATTTGCCGATCAAAGCACCGCCCACCTCCACGTCCGCGCTGCAGGCATGCACGCAAATACGGATATAGGCCGGCCGGGTAACAAACACTGAAACACTCGGCGCAAGACCGCGATTGTCATAGGGCGAATCCCAGCGCTGGGAAAACTCCAGCGGTCGTGGCGCAGTTTCAGGTTGGATCGTATCTGGTGGAGCAATGCGAATGAGTCCGGGCATATAGGTTCTCTTGGTCATCATGAAGGATGCGGGCCGCCCCATTTCTCGAAGCGGCCCGCCTTTGGAACCCTACCCCGCAGTGACGTCTGCGGTCATCATCAAACGGTCGCCTTCGGGAATTCCAGCCTGAGACAGGGTCTCCTCTTCCTTCAATTCACGACCCAGGGCTTTGCTGTCCAAACGATAGGACATGGGTCGTCCATCCGGACCGGTCACGGGAAGTTCCAGGGAGGTCGTCAGTTCGGGAATGAGTTCCTTCACCGGTACCTCATTGGGGACTTCAGCATTGCGGCTGCCTCCCGAGGGAAGCACAATCGTAACGGGAATATCGGCCATTTTTTACTCCTTCTTTTTTCGGTCTATGGTTTTGGCTATCGGTCAGCCATGACCCGGTCTCAACTGAGACCAGGTCATAAACGACTCGTTTCTGAGGACGTCCTTCAACCCATGCAGAACGAATCGCTTATTTCAAATGAATTTTGGGTTTCTTTTTGGCAGGCGCTTCGGGCTTCAATTTCACCTGCACCTTCGATTTTGCCACTCCCGAATCTGTGAGAGTAAGTTTCACCCGCTCGGGCCGCAGCAGCTCCCGGTGGTCAACGGGAAAGGCATTCGGGTGCGTCTTGCGATATTCACGACTCCAACGCGCGGCTTCGGCATCCCATGGGAAGGGCGGCGTGGTTGGGTCATCGTGATAATTCTTGTATTGAAGCATCTCCCCCAGCATCACCACCAGGCGGTCAAGAGAACGGCTGGCAGCCCACCAGGCCGCGTCGATGCAGACACTGCCATTCAGATGATTGATGTTCGGATGCCAGATCGGCGTGAGCCATTTCATGCCAGGCCAGCGTTGTGGGTATTGGTTGTGCAAATAAATTTCGACCTGGTGATGGTCACCCATTTTTGGATTGCCCTCACGATCCACCGCTACAATACTTTTGCATTTGAACGTAACGATATAGCGCTCAGGCGGCAGATTGGGATTCGTAGCAGAAGACTTGAATGAGATCAGGTCGCTGCGAGCATCCAGTTCCCGCATCAATTCATAGTCGCCGCGTAAACGTCGCATGCGCGGTGTCTCTGCGACTGAAGTGGCGCCCGCGGTAATGTCAGCGGTCAACATCAGGCGGTCATTATCCGGGATATTCGCCTCCGCCAGCGTCTCATTTTCCTTTAGCTCGCGCCCCAGGGCCTTGCTATCCATCCGATACGCCATCGGACGGCCATCCGGCCCAATGGTTGGGAGCTTCAGTACCGAGACGAGCTCGATCATGAGATCTCGAACCGACACATCATCTGGCACCTCAGCGGTGCGAGCACCTCCGCTTGGCAAAACAAAAGTAACATTCAGATCAGGCATGGTCATGACCTCCCATTAGGTATTGAGATGAGGCACCTGGCATACGCCAGTGATCGCCCAGCAATCTGCGTGATGTAAGGTATGGCAAACTTCGCATTCTTTGACTCCGCGTGGATCACTATGAGTAACGGCATCGAGACAATAGGGGCAGCGATGCTCTTCGACCACTGCAAATTGGATCTTGGGTTTGCGGCGTGATCGTCTGCGCTTGGGACGCACGACCGGTTCCTTGGCGATTTTCGGGTCGGCCGCGACCGAGGGCCAGCTTCTGCCATTCGAGCGCGTGCGCGGCGGCTGAGGCGTTGTCGCCGGCCTCAGGCGCGCGAGCCAGCCTCCGGGTAGGTGGACGCGGGCGCGTCCATTCGAGGTGGCCGCCGTCCGCCGCCTGCGTCTCACTGGCGTGGCGGCCGCTTGAGCCACCACAGGCGCCAGTTCAACAGATTCAGCAGGCACAGAGGCCTTGTTCCAGGCATCGAGTGACAAGCCCGCCATGAGCAGGCTGATCGCCATGTGGACGGGGTCAGCCCAATCCAATTTGCTGAAATTCAACAATGCGTCCCAATGAATTTTCAGCGATCCGATTTGATCGAACAGATTGCGTTCCAGCGAGATCTTCCGAAGCTGACTGAGTACATTGCTGTCAAGCGCAATCGGACCCACACCCAGCACCCAATGCGTCATGTACCCAATCATCATCATCCCCAATAGAGTCAACAGAATTGCAACCACAGAACGGAAGAACAATTCCTGCTTCTGTAATACAAACCTTGTCCCAAATCCGGCGATCAGGCCCAGGCTCACATCGGTAAAAAATGTGGAAAGCAGCAAAGGCAGTGCCGTGGATTGCCGAAAAAGCATGGCGATTCCTAATGTTGACGCGACCATCAACAACAACAATAGGACGGTCTTACGCAACGGGCTATCTGACTCTCGCAAAGCCGGAGAAGTATCCATTCGACTCATCGTCGCTGCACGCATGGCCATGCCATTTCACCTATATTTTGCAAACGCGTACATGACCGCGGCTGAACTTGGCAGCCAGGCGCAGTAGCTGTTTTGAGCTGCCATCTTTAACCAGCGTTGAAGTGGAAGTTTTCGGGTCGGAGAATCTGATGGATTTCGTTTTATCTTTTTTGCTATTCTTGAGTTTGACCTGCCCCGCTGCAGATTTTGCGACGGCAGCCGGTTTGGGCATTTCGTCCTTGAGCCGCACGCGTCCCTGGGCAGAATTGGCCGGAACATCCGCCGATGGCTGCACTTCATTCTTGAAACGAATCCGCTCGCTGATGGGTTTGACCAATACGGAACCATTATGCTCAAAGTGGCGGAAGTGCAGGGTTTCAGACAGGTCGCCAGTTAATTCATAGAAGCGATATTCCACCCCATTCTGGGCGCGCAGGATATGCAGCGGGGGCACGCCCACACTGCTCAAGGTGCGGTGCAGGAAGTTCTCATCGCCGGTGATCACGTGCGTGAATTGCGCATCGCGCAGCGTTCCGCAGGTGGGACAGTGCCCGGCTTCGAAGGTGATCTCATTCAACGGCCGCAAGACCTGCTCCACGGTATGGCAGTTGGGGCACTCCAGGGAGGTGATCAATTCGTGGTCCAGCTCGATCACAGCCTGTGGGCCAAGGTCGGAACGGGCGATCCGCAGCAGGTCCTGAAGCGTCGTCCGCTCTGCGCGCGCGGGCAACTCCGTAATATCGCCGTACGCCCAGTGGCTTTCACATTCTTCACGCGGCACGTAGGCTGTGGTGTGCATCATATTGGTCAGGCCATTGAAATGGACGACCTTGCCTGGCTCCACCGTCATGTTATGGATCAGCTTGAGAGCCTCCTGCGATTGCATACCACCGATGATCGATGCAATGGTTGGCGTGGTGGGCACTTTTCCCAGCAGGACATTCTGGCGTGCCAGCAACTGGCACGAATAACGCAGGGAAAGATCCCGCAAGGCCTGCTCGGTCAGGGTACATTCATAGCAGGCGCCCTGACCCGGGACGAAGACACGCATCAGTCCTAAAAGCTCCTGAATCGCACCATCCACCCAGGGCTTGTTCATCCAGTAACAGAAACGGTTGACAGCCAGGCGGGCTTCGCGGTTATCCAAACAGCCAATGATGGCATCCATGCGGCGAATAACTCCCAGGCCCAGGCCGGTGGTTACATCCGCGTTCAAGTATTGGATATGCACTTCCGGGTTGATGGATTTGGCGCGCGCCGCGGCCACCTCGGCTTTACTGCGGTTATTATCATTTTCACGGAACAGCACCGAACGGCTGAGATTGGCAGCTTCGATCTTGTCAAAATCAATCACGAAGATATTCCCTACACCCATGAGCGTCAGGTTCTTCAGCACTTCGTTTCCTAGTGCGCCCGCGCCGATCACCAGCACCTTGGCCTTTTGAACTTTCTCACGTTCCCACCATGAGATGAATTCAAACGTACCCAGGCGATCCTTCTGCAAATTGGGAATGTGGATCGGCTTTTCAGGCGACACGGGTATACGCCGCGGACCGGTCAACGGCTCGTTGGTAGCCGAAGGAGACACTTTGATGGTCGCCTCCCCTCTGGCTAATTCCTTGGCCTGGGCGATATTGGTTTCATCGATTTTCCGCGCAAACCAGCCCACATGTGGGCGCGACTCGATAAGGCGGTTTTCCTCGAGCGTCTTCAGCGCTTCACGCAAGGTGGCGCGACTAATGCCCAGCATATTCATGAGCTCGCGTTCGGGAGGCAACTGCGTTCCCTGTGCAAGACTGCCATCCATGAGCGAAATGACGAGCTTGCCAGCTGCCGTTTCTGCCAACGTTCTATGAGAGATTTTTTGAATTTTCATGGGAAACCTGTGGTATGGTGGTCAGACCAACACCCACGCATTATAGGAACTTCCCCACCGCGAGTCAACCGTTTTTATAAGAAATTGGTACTGTTCGTTTAACGAAACAAAAAGACGGCCCATCCATTGATGAACCGTCTTTTCTGATCCTTGAAGGAAAATTTAGGCAAGAACGATTACGGCGCCGGCATCTTCCAGTCTCTTCTTGGCGTCGTTGGCGGCTTCCTTGCCCACGCCGGTGAGAACCTTGGAACCAGCGGTTTCAGCCATCGTCTTGGCCTCGCCCAGACCCAGGCTGGTCAACTGGCGAATGACCTTGATGACGTCGATCTTCTTGGCGCCAGTTTCCTTGATCACCACATCGAACTCAGTCTTCTCTTCGACCGGTTCGGCAGCGGCGGCAGGGCCAGCAGCCGCGGCCATAGCCACGGGCGCAGCAGCCGAGACACCCCACTTCTCTTCCAATTTCTTAACGAGTTCAGCCGCCTCCAGGACGGACAATGTGGAAAGTTGTTCCACAATTTGATCGAGATTTCCAGCCATTGTATAGTTACTCCTTGATAACTTATATTTATATTTTAATTTTCCTGTCATTGCGAGATTGCCCTGACACAAAACGTCAGGACGATGTGAAAAGCAATCTCTTAATTTATGGAAAGGATCGTTTCACTCTACGTGCAATGAAGAACGATGCAATTACGCAGCAGCGGGAGCCTTCTCTGTGAAGGCTTTAATGACTGCTGCCAAACCACGGGCGGGTTCGGCGATCGTGCGGACAAGTTTGCCAGCCGGGGCCTGGATCACACCCAGCAACTGGGCACGGACGACCGGCAGCGGCGGCATATCTGCCAGCGCCTTCACTTGCGCGGAGCTAAGGGCCTGCCCCGACATGAAGCCGCCCTTGACCTTCATAAACTCCATGCCTTTTGTCGCTTCCGTCAACGCCTTAGCTGTGGCCGCCGGATCGGTAAATGCAAAAGAAACCGCTGTGCTCTTGACCAGATAGTCAGAGGGCAGAGCCATGCCGCTCTCGGCAAACATACGGCGTGCCAACGTATTCTTCACCACGTGGAACTCACCGCCAGACTCACGTATCTTGGCGCGGATGCCATCCAAAGCCTTCATCTTGGCGCCGGTATACTCCACGAGGATCACGGCCTGGCTTTTCTTCATCCAGTCCGCATACACCGCCAGCACTTCCTCTTTACGTTCTCTTGAAACTGCCAAAGGATTCACCTCCTTTCATCAAAAAGTCTTTGCCACCTGACCGGCAAAGACTTTGAGCAAACCCCGCAGGGAGGTTAACGGTTAGAAACCGCAATTTGCTTTTCGTCTTCACCTGAGCAGGAAATTAAGTGGCGCCCAAGGCGCCACACCCGCCTTCATTGGCGAAGTGGCTTACTACATACGATCCTGGTGTTCTGCCAGGGTTACAATCCTGGTGTTCTTCCAGGACAGGTTACGCACGAGTAATTTTACTCGGTTACCTCAAGTTTGTGTGTATCACTTGCATTCACCTTGATGCCAGGACCCATGGTCGTGGTCAGCGTGATACGTTTGATGTAATCACCCTTTGCACCTGATGGACGAGCCTTGTGGACGGCCTGCATCAAAGCGGCAAAGTTCTCGTACAAATGTTCAGCGCTGAAGGAAGCCTTGCCCACTGAAACATGGATATTGGCGGTCTTGTCCAAACGGAACTCCACACGACCGGCCTTCGCTTCTTTGATGGCGCGCGGCAGGTCCGCAGCATTCACAACGGTGCCTGCCTTCGGGTTCGGCATGAGACCGCGTGGACCTAGGACGCGGCCCAGACGACCGACCCTGCCCATTGCATCGGGTGTGGCAATGGCCACATCGAAATCGAGCACACCGCCTTCGATCCTCTTGATGGTTTCATCATCGTCTGCCACCATGTCAGCGCCGGCAGAACGCGCCGCAGCCGCACCTTCGCCCTGTGCGAAGACCAGCACGCGTACGGTCTTGCCCAAACCATTCGGCAGCACCACGACATCACGCACCTGCTGGTCCGCCTGACGCGGGTCGAGCGCGGTGCGAATATGTACTTCTACTGTTGAATCGAATTTGGTAATACTGGTATCCTTCGCCAGCGCAACCGCCTCGCGAACAGAATATTCCTTTTCCAAATCCACCTTAGCCAGAGCGGCTTTATATTTCTTTCCGTGTTTAGCCATTTTTACCTCCGTGGTTCAAGCGGGCTGAATCAATCAACCCTCCCACAAAATTAGTCGGTCACCGTGATGCCCATGGAGCGAGCGGTGCCCTCAATCTGCTTGATCGCGCCTTCCAGGTCAATTGCGTTCAAGTCCTTCATCTTCGCTTCCGCAATTTCCTTGATCTGTGCACGAGTCACTCTGCCAACCTTGTCCTTGTTCGGCACGCTGGAACCCTTCTCCACCTTGGCGGCCTTTCGCAACATCACGGCCGCTGGCGAGGTCTTCAACACAAACGTGAAAGAGCCATCCGTGTAGACGGTGATCTCGGCCGGCAGAATCTCACCCGGGCGGCTCGACGTGCGTGCATTGTATTCCTTGCAAAAAGCCATGATATTGATACCATGACCCGCCAAAGCCGGGCCCACCGGCGGCGCCGGATTGGCTTTTCCAGCTTCGAGCTGGAGACGAACAATTGCCTTAAACTTCTTTGCCATTTTTACTCCTTGTGGTTATGGCGTGGCGCCTTGTCGAAGATTCCGCGTTAGCGGAGGCGCCACTCCCACTGTATCAGACTACGACTTCGCTTACCTATCATTCCAAGCCGGAGCCTGTTACTGCTTAATTAACTTTCTCTCGACCTACGATTTCTCAACCTGCAGGAAGTCCAACTCCACCGGTGTCTCACGCCCAAAGAACGACACCATCACGCGAACCTTGGTACGTTCCATGTCGATCTCCGAGACGACACCGCGGAAGTCGTTGAATGGACCATCGATGATGCGGACGCGTTCACCAACCTTGAAGGTAACCTTAACGGTTGGCGCTTCGGCTTCCATGCGCTTGACAATCTGCGCCACCTCTTCAGGCCGTAGTGGCGTGGGTGTATTTCCCATCCCGACAAATCCAGTCACGCCGGGAGTGTTGCGCACCACATACCAGGATTCTTCCGACAGGGTCATATTCACCAGCACATAACCTGGGAAGATATGTCGCTCCACCGTACGGCGTTTGCCATCTTTGACTTCGATTTCTTCCTGAGTCGGGATCACAACATCGAAGATCTTATCGCGCATTCCCATGGTCTCGATGCGCTGTTCAAGGTTGTGCCGCACTTTGTTCTCATAACCCGAATAGCAATGGATCACGTACCAGGCAGGTCCCTCCACACCTTCGGTGTGGATCGAGGTCTCTGAAAACTGGGGCTGCTTCTCGGGAGCAGGAACGCTTACCGGCTCGGGCTCAAGGGACGGCGCATCCGCGTCCGACGACTCCGATACTGGAGACTCATTGAGTTCATCCTGAGTCTCATCCATCGGTTCTTCCGACGTGCGTTCAGACTGTTCTTGCGGTTCCAGCAAAGCCATGCGATCCTCAAATTCCAGATTAGGAGATGTTCAACAACTGGTTTAATAACCAGTGAGCACCGGCGTCGGTCAGACCAAGAATAACTCCAACAATGACCATGACCAGCAGCACCAGGCCCGTTAATTGCCGGGCTTCGGGCCAGGTGGGCCAGGTAACCTTGCGCAATTCACCGGATGTTTCACGGACATACGCAAGAATTGGGTTTACTTTCCTGCTTTTTGCTTTCTCAGCCAAGATAAGCTCCTTCGATTTCTTACGGCTAAAACGCCGCCCATCGTACACAGCGGCGTTCATTTGTTGGCAGGCCAGGTAGGACTTGAACCCACAACCGCTCGTTTTGGAGACGAGTGCTCTACCAATTGAGCTACTGGCCTTCGTGAGGGCGGGAGTGAACCCCGCCCCTGCTACAAACTACTTCGTTTCGCGGTGCAACGTATGTTTCCTGCAGCGCGGACAGAACTTGCTGAACTCGAGACGATTCGGATCATTGCGACGATTCTTCTCGGTTGTATAATTTCGCTCCTTGCAATCACTACATTGCAGTGTGATCACTGGACGAACATCTTTCTTCTTGGAAGCCATTCTAACGTACCAACTTTCTCTTATGCAATAATCTTGGTGACGACACCGGCACCGACGGTGAGACCACCTTCCCGGATGGCGAACTTGGAGCCCTGCTCCAACGCCACCGGCACAATCAATTCCACCGTCAGGTTCACATCATCCCCTGGCATCACCATCTCCACGCCCTCCGGCAACGTGATGTTTCCCGTCACATCCATCGTCCGGATGTAGAACTGCGGTCGGTAGCCTGAGAAGAACGCCTTGTGCCGTCCCCCCTCCTCCTTCTTCAGCACATACACCTGCGCCAAGAACTTCTTATGCGGCGTGATCGAACCCGGCTTCACCAACACCTGCCCGCGCTCCACATCGTCCCGCTCGATCCCGCGCAGCAGGATGCCCGCATTGTCGCCGGCCTCCACGTCATCCAGTTCCTTGTGGAACATCTCCGTGCCCGTGATGACCGAGGTCTTCGTCTCGCGCAAGCCCACGATCTCGACCGGGTCGCCTTTCTTGGCCACCCCACGATCCACGCGGCCCGTCACCACCGTCCCACGACCTTTGATCGAGAACACATCTTCGATCGCCATCATGAACGGCTTGTCCGTCTCGCGCTTGGGTTCGGGGATGTACTCATCCACCACCCGCAGGATTTCCTTGATGCACTC
>DASTOH010000080.1:0-22351 GCA_035720235.1 Anaerolineales bacterium
CTGGCTTTTGAAATTGCCTTGTAACGGACGCTCATGCCATAGGGATGTAACTCCTCCTGCTCTTCCAGCGAAAATACAACTTCATCTGGAGTTATGTTCACATGCGCTGGAGGTGGAATCTTTAGAATTCTGCTTAGAAGCACATCCCTGCCTGCCGAGAGAGAACCGAGGTGGATTGGTGAAGAACACATCGGATCGAGAAACATCTGCCTATCCTTTCGAATACGAATGTTTAGCAAATCATAGGAAAGAGAGGCAGGCCATGCCCGAGGCTCAAATACATGTTTGAATTCGTCCCCCGCAGGATTTTTCCTCCACCGCTCCATCCATGCTGCGGTTGTCAAGGCTTCGGGATCCATGAGGCAATTCCTGCTCGGGTCATCAACCAATTGGTGAAGATGCCACTTATAAACATCTGTCAAGGTGGGCCTCATAGCTTCAAAATGCTGCAAACGTCCTCCCACCCTATGAGCAGGAATACTCAGTTGTGGGGGAGCATCACATTCCTTCAATGCGATATCGACAAGCCGGGGCACATCGCCAATCCCCTTACGATCGATAAAAATCTGCCAGTTGAGTCGAAATCCGGCTGCTTTTGCCCGGCGAGTTGCTAACAAGACGTCGTCATACGCGCCTTTTTGACAAACAAACCAGTCATGATGCTCCTGTAGACCGTGCAGGGTGAGAGCCACTGTGTGGATCCCCATCTTGGACATTTTGTCGAAGAGCTGGGAATAGTCTTCCCGTCGTGCGAGCCCAAACCCATTGGTGACCAGCCAACCGCCATGGCCATGCTCAGCCGTGATACTTTCATCATAAACTTCAGGGAAGGCAGAGTAGGCTGTTGGTTCATAGTAAATGGTCAGTGCTCCCCAGGCTTTCCTCAGCATCCGAAGTTCATCCAGCGTAAAGAAATCGCCATATGGAAAATGCCCATCGACATAGCAATGGCGACAGGTGTTCGTGCATCCAGCTGCTTCAATGTAGATAATCATTGAAGCGCTCCTTTAAGAAACTCAGCATCTCAGTCATTCAGCCTTCTTTGATTTGCACGTAGCGAGCCAACTATTCCTCAGCAAACTGGGGCAGCCATGGTTCTTGAGCCGATAACATTTCCGTCACCATGTCGTGGATCTGGGGCAAGGTGCAGACCGCCGCCGTGAGTGGATCAAGCATCACGGCGTGATAGACCGCATCCTTTTTACCGGTCAGGGCCGCCTCAACGATCAGTTCCTGAACATTGATGTTGGTGCGATTGACGGCTGCCAGTTGCGTTGGTAAAGCACCAACATAGGTGGGCTGAACCCCATTGGCATCTACCAGACAGGGCACTTCCACACAACAACCTTCGGGCAGGTTCGTGATCAGGCCACGGTTGGGCACATTGCCATTGACCCGCGTTGGGACGTTGGTTTCCATGGCTTCCATGATATAGGTGCCATATTCGTGGGTGCGCTCACCGGGAAGGGGAACATTGCCTTCTGCCAACTCTTCGTACTCCTCCTGGAATTTTTCCCAGCGTTCGATGCAATGCTTCAAATAGCCGCCGGTCCCTGCCAGGCCAAACCAACTGTTGCCTGGGTCAGTGAAGCGCGGCACCAATTCCTTTTCGATCATTTCCGCTGATTTGCGGAAGTAAGGCACATACTCGCTGGCATGCCCGCTGGATTCGGTTACGAAGTATCCAAAATACCTCATCAGCTCGATGCGCACAGGTTCCTCCGCCAGCGGAGCCGCCTGCTCGATCGCCTGCCACAGCTTTGGATACTGGTCTTCCTCCCTGGTGCGAAAGTCCAGGAACCAGGCCTGGTGGTTGATTCCCGCGCACAAGAACTGTACCTGTTCATACTGTACACCCACCCAGTGGGCCAACATTTCAGAGGTGCCCTGCACAGAGTGGCATAGACCAACGTGTGGGCGACCACTGCCGGCGTCCACCGCCCAGCAATTCGCCGCCATCGGGTTGACGTAGTTGATCAATAACGCATCCGGAGCCAGCTCATCGAGTTCATCACAAAGATCCAGCAAGACCGGGATGGTTCGCAGAGAACGGAATACCCCTCCGGGCCCGAGCGTATCGCCAACACACTGGCCCACTCCATATCGCTGTGGGATCTCGATATCCAGCTTGTAGGCTTCCAGCCCGCCCTGTTGAAAGGTGGTGATGACGTAATCCGCACCTGCGACAGCTTCGCGGCGATCCAGACAGGCACTCACTTTCGCTTTGCTGCCCCGTTTATCTGCCAACATGCGAACCAGGGTATGCGCCATTTCCAACCGCTGCGGGTCGATATCCATCAGCACAATTTCACTCTCCTGCAGGGCAGGGGTAAGCAGAATATCGTTGCAAAGATTACGGGTGAAGACCAGACTTCCCGCGCCGATGAAGGTAATTTTTGGCATCTGATATCCCTTCGAAATTCATTGCCCGATCAATGTCTTTGCCATATTTGCAGCCTGGCTGGCATCGGCAGCAAAACCATCTGCCCCGATCTGCTGGGCATAGCTAGAAGTGACAGGCGCACCCCCGACAAGGATCTTGACCTGATTGCGCAGGCCAGCCGCCTCGATGGCCTGGATGGTGGCGTCCATGTTGAGCATAGTCGTAGTCAACAAGGCTGATAATCCAATAATATCGACGCCCGACCTGGCTGCTTCCACAAACTTATCAGGCGAGACATCGGTGCCCAGATCGACGATCTCGAACCCGGCGCCTTCCAGCATCATGGCGACCAGGTTTTTGCCAATATCATGCAGATCGCCCTTGACTGTGCCCACCGCAACCTTGCCAATGGGCTTGGTGCCTGAGTCGACCAGCAGGGGCTTGATGATCTCCAGCCCCGTTTTCATGGCGCGCGCCGCGATCAGCATTTCGGGAACAAAGTATTCACCTTCTTCGAACATGCATCCCACTTTGCTCATGGCTGGGATCAACCCGGCATTCAGGATCTCCTGGCCAGGGATTCCAGCCTCCACGGCGGCCTGTACCGCTGTCTTGACTGCTGCCATGTTGCCTTCCACAACAGCCTCGTGGATCGTTTCGAGTTTTTCATTCATGAGTTTTTCTCCTTCTTTCATAAGTCGAGCATAAACAATGATTTTTTAAGTGTCGCTGCAGAGCGTATGGAATGCTCACAGGCCTACCTCATCCACAAAAAAGAGCGGTTCGCGCTGGAGAGCGGCCAGGGCAGCCGGCCAGAGGTCACGCGCTTCCAGGAGGTAAGACGGAACATCCATCACCGGTTGGCAGCGTAACGCAGGCTCGGTAAGAATCGCGGACACGCGTTCATAGCGTTGACTCCAGCCGGCGAAATTGTGGGGAGTATACATCTTGCGAAGAGTATTCCCATTGTCATCCGTCAGTTGATATTCAAGCGGCGGGTTGAACAAGTAAGGAGGTACAACCATTTCCTCAATGGCGTGCAGGCTAGTGTTGTAAATCAGGCTGCACGCTAACATGAGGATCTGCCCATCGAATTGTGGCAAACGGTGGAATGGCGAGTGGGGTCCACAGGGAGTGGAATCTTGAGCGTGCGGTATCAGGAGTTCATCTGTCAGCGGGCCAACGGCGCAGACCGAGTGTGTGGGATGCAATGAGCGGCGCGTTCCCGCGCGGCGGCGGAAGGCTTCGGCGATAGCCCCGACACAGGAGGTCGTATGGCGCACATCAAAAACAGGATTCTCCGGGGTGACATTTTCATACGAAAGGGCTGGCATCAATAACGTTCCCTCCGACCCGAGGGCTGCCAGCAGACCCCGTATGATGGTTTCTGCTCCGCCGAGGACAAACCCGAACGGGCGCAGGGCCGAATGCACCATCAAAACGCCGCCGGGACGTACGCCCAGGGCAATCAAATCCCGAGTGAACTGCTCAAGGAACTGGGCGCGGCCAGCTTCATCCATGACCGGTTTCTCCTGAGAGCCCCTCAAAAATCTGCCAGCAGCGATGGAGCGCTCGCGGCAGGTGGAAGCAGCCCTTCCATTTTCCGCCTTTGAGTGGCAGCAGCACTTCGCCGCGCCGGTTCAAATAGCCGTACCATTCCCCGTATTCGGGATCGGGGAAATGGCTCCAGGTGTATTCGTGCACACGCTGGCACCAGTCGAGGCAGTCTTGTCTCTTGGTCAGGGCGTAACCCATTGCCAGCGCCACCAGGGTTTCGAGATGAACCCACCACAATTTCTGGTCCCATTCCAATTGCTGAGGCGGATAACCTTTGAAATCAAGAAAGTAGAAAATGCCCCCGAATTCATCATCCCAGCTATGGGACAACGTAGCCAGCGCGACATCTACCGCGCGCTGGATCAGTGTGATATCCCCGCGCCGGCTGGCGATATCCATGACAAACCACATCGCTTCGATCGCGTGACCGGGGTTGAGCAGGCGTCCTTCAAAAGAGTCGACGCGTTTTCCGTCGGGCGCGACATTCTCAGAGATCAACAAAGATTGCGGGTCGAGGAAAACTTCCATCACTTCATGAAGGCAGTTGTCGGTCTGGGTTTTCACCGTCTCAGGCGGCAGCAGATCTTCCAGTTCCAGGGTCAGGTTGCAGAGGATCATCGGCAGAGAGAAACCCTTGAGTGGACGTGTGCCAGGCACCTGTTTGTTATAGAGGCCCTTGGGGTTTTCCTGCCGATTCAGAATCTGCTCGAAGGTTCGCCGGGCCAGTTCTCCCGCAGCCGGGTCTCCGGAAGCTCGCGAGAACTGGGCAAAGGCCATGCTGGCGAAACAATCGGAAAAGATGTTGTATGGCTGAACGAGTGGACGGCCGCTGCGATCGATGGAAAAATACCAGCGTCCCTCGGCATCCATGCCGTGCTGGCGCAGGAACTCCGCGCCGTGACGCGCGATGGCCAGCCACTCTGGCCGCGGTTCGACGCGGTTGCAGAGCATCGAAAACGTCCACACCTGGCGAGCTTGCAACCAGATAAACTTGTCGGTGTCGTAGACCTGCCCATCCCGCGCCAGGCAGGTGAAATAGCCGCCCTGTTGCCGATCGATGGAGTGGCGTTCCCAAAAGGGAATGACATCCTCCAGCATCGTCCGCTTGTATTGCTGAGCCAGGGTTTCGAAGTTCATGAGCTGAATCCGAAGTGCTCGCGATAACGGTTGTAGAGATGCCCGGCCTGTAAATAGCATGAGTTGGGACTCATAAAATGTGAAAACTCAAATGTGATGCCTTTTTCGATGCCCACGCTGGCTGCCGCTTCAAGCTTCAGCCGCAGCTTGTCCCATTTGATCGGCAAAAATTTGATGGGCATATCGCGATCGAAGGTTTCGCTGTTCGTCCAACAGCGCAGGCCGTGGCGTGCCGCCAGGGATTGGTTGACTGCCAGGTAAGCCGGCAGTTCGTGAAAATCCACGTGCCCGTCCTGGAACGCGACAATATCCACAGCCCCGGAGATACCGGACATGATCTCACCCCATTCCTGTTCGTGTTGTTGCAGGGTGATTCCCTCTGCTTTCGTGATACTGCTGCCAAACGAATCGACGGCTTTGATGCCATCCATCCAGGGCGAGATCAACACCGGCAGTTTTCCGTCCGAGAGCGATTTGCAGTGTTTGCCCATGGTGGCATAAATCTCGATGATGCCTTTGGTGCGGCGGCTGACCTCCTGGGTGAGATACCAGCCCCGGAACGCTTTACGCCCTCCGTATTTGTTCCAGACATCATCGAGGGCCGCGCGATTCAGGTCGATCTCTTTCTGGTATTCGCCGGTTTGCCAGTACGCTCCTGAATCGTACGTTCCAAAGTAGAACGCCATGCCGTATTTTTCAGCCAGGGTCAGGTATAAATCAACCAAATCCATGGATGGCCGATAGCCATTAGCTTTGGAGATCAACACGTCAGAGGGGTAGGTCAGCCAGCGTCTATATCCGCTGCGGATCAGGACCACGCTATCGATACCGATCGCGCCCATGGCCTGGAAGTCGCGCTCCCATTCGGCTGCCCCCCAATTCTGATGCGGAATATCGTGCGATATTTCGTCGAGGAAAGTGCCGGTGAGAGCGAGTGCGTTGGTCATGTTTTATCCAGGGCCAGTTGACGGAACACAGTACTTCCTAGTACTCAGCGGCGAGATTCATAAAGGGTTCCAGGTTGATGCCCCTGCCCCAAATCTCGCGGACTTTTTCAAGATAGAAAAGATAATTCTGATAAGGGACATCCGGCGGAACACGATGGTCACAGAATGCGATGTAACCGCCCTCTTCCACGAGAGGGGTGAGGCGCAGGATTTCGCGTTCAATCGCCTCCGTAGACTGGGCCAGGACGTGTTTGTCGAAGCCTCCCATCATCAGCAGATTTTTGCCATATTGCTTCCGAAACTTGATCGGGTCGGCGTGCCACGTGCCCACCTCGATGGGGAACATACAATTGACGCCGGCCTCCAGCCAGAGGGGAAGCAACAGATCGATCTTTCCATCGCAATCCACCCAGATCACATCTACACCGTGACGATGACATACATCGGTGATGCGACGGAGATGTGGCATCATGTATCTTCTGAAATGCTTTGGGCTGAGCAACGGTCCGGCGTTATACGCCATATCTTCCCACATGCCGCAGGCGTCGAACCGCACGCCGCTGGCAAATACTTTTTCCAGGACCGCCACAATGCAGTCTGCGACGGTCGTGATCACCTCATCAAAAAGAGTTGGATCATCGTACACTGTAAGAGAAAGTTTTTCCAAACCCATCCAGTTGCGCAACCAGCCGTAGAGCGAACCTCCGGGCAAAGCCAGTATCCGGTCGCGCTGCGGATCTTTCCAACAGTTCACACGTTCCTCCCAGTCCGATGGAAAGCGCTCCGGGGTTGCAGGATTGAGACGAGGAACAAAGTGTTTTCTCCAACTGTCGCGGTCGGTGAGCGTATGGCTAAGCGGCTTTGGAATGGAACTCATGAAGCGGTCACGTTCCACGATAACACCATCGGACTGCTGCAAAATGATGCGGTTGCCGTAATCTTCCAGGACTCGCTCTTCGAACGCGGGGCACAAGCCGCTCTCCACGCCGATGCCGACGCTGTCGATGCCAAAATCCATGCCAAAGAAATCAACCGTGTTGCTCCGATCGTATGTAAAGAAGACATCCTCCGGCAAGCCCTGTCCGTGCCAAATCGGGATGGTCTCCTCCCAGAAGCCGAAATCGGCGATGGGGGCGCGGTCGCGCGGCTGGTAGTGCATGGTGGCGTTGAATCTTTCTCGTGTGTTCATTATTCAGGTCCCTCCATAATCTCATATTCGAACCAGTCGAAATCCGCCGGTGTCTGGCAGGGTTGGCCGTTGCCGGTGGCGTAGATGCCAAAATAGGTTCCGGTGAATATAGCCGCCCCAGATTCGCTTGACAGGTAGCGGGTCTCGCCCCTGGCAAGTTCCAGCCATTCCTTATTGTCTATTGCATAGCGGAAGGTATACCAGGCTTCGTCCGCGTCCACGCGGAGCAAAATCTGTCCCTCGGGAAGTGGCTGTTGGGCAACTACGGCTTGCAGGGTGCCGATCTTTCTCCGAACAAAGATGACGCGATTCGCAGCCTGGCATGTAATCCCGATTTCGTAGTGATGGTGGTTATCTCCCAAGACAACCAGCCCGGCTTCTTCGTTCTCGCTTTGTGGATGGAAATCCATCAGCGTGGTGACGCGACTCTTCAGGTGGCGCTGCCGTCTTCCGAGAAAGGTGGGGGAGGCGGGATCATTCAGCGTGGATTCCGCTCCAAGCAGACGGAGCCAGCCCGGACGAGCGGAGACCGAATATCGAGTAGGGTCAGGATTCCGCAGCCAGTTCCAGTGGAATCCCAGCGAGGGATGATCAAACTCATCCCGTAGACTTTCAGTTGTGTTCCAGGGATGCGCATCGAGTAGGGCTGCATCCATTTCCAAATCGACGGTGCCGCGATTCCCAACAACTGGCCAGCCATCTTCCCAGATAACAGGAGCGAGGAAGGTTTCCCGCCCGAGCAGGTGATAACGGGGATATCCTACCGGGCGGGTGCCGAGGAATACCATCCACCAACTGCCATCTGCGGCCTGGACGAGATCTCCATGACCGGTGGTTTGGATGGGTCGGTCGAGGCTGCGGTGCGACAGAATGGGGTTGCCCGGGCAAGATTCCCAGGGTCCCCAAACGGTCTGGCTGCGGGCAATGGTGACCATGTGGCCATCTTCAGTGCCGCCTTCGGCTGCCAGCAAATAATAAAAATCGCCAATCTTGTAGAGATGTGGGCCTTCAGGAGAGCGCCCGCCGCTGCCGTTCCAAAGGACGCGCGAGGCGGTGAGATGCTTCCCGGTGGCGAGGTCGATTTCGGTCTGATGAATTCCCACTGGATAGACATACCACTGGAAGTAAGCTCTGCCTTCATCGAAAAAGAGCGAAGCGTCGAACCCCGCGCCTTCCACCCAGATCGGCTCTGACCACTCCCCGGCCGGGTCAGCGGCAGTGACGAAAAAATGTCCCCCGCCAGTGACGTTCGTTGTGGTCATGCAAAAAACGGCATCGTTATAACGAAGGGTGGGCGCCCAGATGCCGCCCGAAGCCCGACAACCATCCAGTGGAAGTTGACTGGGCCGGGTCAGGCAGTGCCCGATTTGTTGCCAGTGGACCAGGTCGCGGCTGTGGAAGATCGGGACACCGGGAAAGTATTCGAAGGAACTGGTGACGAGGTAAAAATCACCTCCAACGCGGCAAATGCTGGGGTCCGGGTGGAAGCCGGGGATGATGGGGTTGTGATATCGCATAACACCGCGCTAGGCTGCTGAACGGGTCAGGGAAGATTCGTATTCATACTCATCGCTGCGCCAGACCGATTGGAGGAATTCCACAGGTTTATCTTGTGGTGAGAAGGTGATGCGCTCCATGTAGATGACCGGCAAACTCCTGGGGATCTGGAGTTTCTTCACTTCAAATTTGGTCGGCAGCCTGGCCCTGAGAAATTCATGTGCAGACCAGAAGACAACACCAAAATGCTCTTCCATTATCATCGTGAGTGAGGTCGTCAGATCGAGCTCGAGCAATCCGGGACAGATCTTCACCGGCAGGTATGCCCATTGAATTCCCACAGGTTCGCCGTTCCCCAGGCGCAGGCGGCAGAGTTCATACACTTTCTCTTCAACTGTGATACCCAGCGACTCCGTAATGGGAGAGTGCGTCTCCAGCTCCTGTGCCGAGAGCACCTCTGCACCTGGCTTCCAGCCCCGGCGTATCATCTCCTCGGTGGTCGATATCAGCTGGGTCAGTGGGTATCGCACGCGATGCTTGGCGATGTAGGTCCCTTTCCCCTTGACCTTGTGGACCAGCCCCTCACGCGTCAACGCGCTCAATGCCTGGCGGACCGTGGCGCGGCTGATCTGGTATTTCTGCACCAGCTCGTTTTCAGATGGAAGGAATTCAGTGGAATTCCCTGAAGCACTCTCATGAATCGTCGCGCGCAGAATATCTGCCAGTTGGTAGTAGTATGGGATATGGCTCTGCTTGTTGATTGTCTTCATGTCTCAGAAGCCCGAGCAGGATGACGTTCTGTGCCAGTTGTATGCTTGTGCGTACAGGGTGAAATGATTATACTATCATTCGTGATGAGATGCACAAGTAAACTTTACGAGGGTGCGAACTCAAAGGTTATAGTTGAGTTTGCTCCGTGCGCCGTCCCCGGCGCAGGATTTACCGGGGATGCGCCGCCGGTACCGCTGCGCGGCATCTTTGAGGACGGCGGCTTGAGCGTATTTGTGAACGTATTTTGTGTGTTCCCTTTATGAACCACGTTATGAAATTCATTAACCGCATTAGTGGAATTCTCGCGGCCATTCCCTATCGTTTGATCGCACACTGGGAACTAGCATTGGCCTCTGTTTTCGGCCTGGTGGTCTCGCTCTCTTTAATTCTGAGCATTCCTTTATATGCGGATGCCGTTTACTACCGCGCCCTGAAGAAAACAATCACGGATGATAGCGAATTCGGCGTCAAATATCGCCCGCCATTTTCGTTCTTGTTTCATTATTATGGCGGATGGTCCGGCAATCTCAAGTGGGAGGATATCCAGTCGGTTGACGCGTACCTGACGGATTCAATTACTGGCACCCTGGCCTTGCCACAACTGCAACGGGTCCGCTTCGTCAGCACAGATTCCTACCCGATCCTTCCGATGGAGGACTTCACTTACACGGTGGGTGAAAAAGTTATCCGCGGCAGCCTCGGGACGATGAGCGGCTTGCGCGATCGCATCCGCATCGTGGAGGGGCAATTTCCCAGCTCCGAAAATTCATCGGCTGACGAACCGCTCGAAGTGTTGATCAGCCAAGCCATGGCCGCGGAGAACGGGTTCAAGGTTGGGGATGTGTACCAGTTCGTCGCATCGGAAGGTTGGTTTCGCCAGAGTGATGTGCTCGGTAGAGTGCCGATCAAAATCGCGGGCATCTGGGAGCCGGTGAATCCCGAAGACAGTTATTGGATTTCAGCGCCAGATTATTATCAAAACATTTTGTTCATTTCCGAAGGTGCCTTCGCGGGCAGCGTCGATCAGACCATACCGAACGCCATCTTTTCAGCCTACTGGTATTTCGTAATGGACGGCTCGCAGGTCTACTCAGGCGACGTCCAGCCTCTCTTGCAAAGGATCAACGCCCTGGATCGCAGCGCTACCGCTGCACTTCCCAGCATCCGATTGCGCATCTCGCCGGTGGAAGCGCTTTCCACCTACCAGCGTTCGGCCAATCTGTTGACCGTGTTACTGTACGCGTTTTCGGTGCCCATCATTGGGCTGATATTGGCCTTCATCAGCCTGGTTTCGCGCTTTTCGGTGGAACGCCAGAGAAATGAAATTGCAGTCATGCGCAGCCGGGGAGCGTCTCCGTTCCTGGTGTTAAGTTTTACAATTTTCGAGGGCCTGCTCGTCGGGTCCTCTGCATTACTACTGAGCCTGCCCATGGCCACCCTCCTGACCCGCTGGATCGGGCACACACGCAGCTTCATGGACTTTTCGTTGACCAGTGATTTGCGGGTGGGCATCTCCAGGGATATCCTGTACATTGGCCTGGCTGGCGTGCTGCTGATGCTGGTCGCCATCCTGATTCCCGCCATCGGTGCGGCGGGACATACCATTGTCTCTTACAAGCGCACCCTTGGAAAGACCTCCACCAAGCCCTGGTGGCAGCGCGCCTGGCTGGATGCGTTGATCCTCATTCCGGCATTTTACGGTTATCGAACCCTTCAGCAACAAGGGCACATCGTCGTATTTGGCAGCGATGGCAGCGCCGACCCGTTCCAGAATCCGCTGCTCTTCCTGGTGCCGGCCCTGGGTATCTTTGCCCTGACCTTGTTCTCGCTGCGCTTTATCCAGCCGATTATGGCTGTCATCGCCAGGATTGCCGGGCTGACCAAAAATGCCAGCCTGACACTGGCGGCGCGCCAACTATCACGTTCCCCCGGCAATTACTACACTCCGTTGATCATCCTGATTCTGACGGTCAGCCTGTCGGCTTACACGGCCTCACTGGCTTACACATTCGACAATCATCTCTATCACGCAACCTATTACCGCCTCGGGGCCGATATGCGCCTGCTGGATGTAGGCGATTCGCGCCAACTCGTCGCCGCCAACCCGGAGGATAGCTGGCACTTCCTACCCGTGGCCGAGTATCGAAAAGTCGAAGGGGTGGAGTCTGCTGCGCGGTTGGGAAGTTATACTGCGCGGGCTTCGTTCGGCGATACAAGAGTGGAAGGGGTTTTCTATGGCGTGGACCGGCTGGATTTTGCGAAGGTCGTCTTCTGGCGCGACGATTTCGCGGCTGAGAGCCTGGGCGGCCTGATGAACCGCCTCGCAACAGACCGGGCCGGAGTGTTGGTTCCAAACTCCCTGATCCGCGAAAACGGCCTGAATATTGGTGACCCGATCTCCCTGCGGGTCTATACTTTTGGAAGGAGCAACACCATCCAACTCAATGTTGTGGGCAGTTTCGAGTACTTCCCGACCTGGTATCCGCCAGATGGGCCATTATTCGTTGGCAACCTGAGTTATTTCTTCAAACGAATCCACGCGGATTATCCATACCGGGTGCTGCTATCGGTGAAAGATGGCGTTGACCCTGTTAGCATTGGGAGAAACCGGTTGCCCGGCCTGGCGCCCGGCTCGCAGTATGCAAACTGGGATACGCCCGCGCTTGAAATTGCCTCCACCCAGGCCCAGCCCGAACGCCAGGGATTGTTCGGTTTCCTTTTCATTGGCTTCGCCGCGGCGGCGCTGCTCTCGGCGTTGGCCTTTTTGCTGTACGTGCTATTCTCCTTCCGCCAGCGGTTCATTGAACTGGGTGTGCTGCGAGCGGCAGGACTCTCCATGGGACAGATGTCCGGGTACATGGCCTGGGAATTGACCTTCCTGATTTTGCTGGGCGTCTGCATCGGGACCGGATTCGGCGTTCTCGCCAGCAGGCTGTTCATCCCATTCCTGCAGATCGGCTCACGGCTCTCGGCCCTGGTGCCGCCTTTCCAGGTGCTGATCGCCTGGCCGGCCATTTTCCAAATTTATGGGATGCTGGTCTTGTTGTTCGGGGTGACAATGGTTATTTTGCTGGCCTCCTTGCGGAGTATGAAAATTTTCCAGGCCATCAAACTTGGGGAGACGGTGTAGCGATGGTTCCGATGGGAGAAGCAAACGCCCCCATGATCGTGTGCGACAACCTGGTAAAGATCTACCAGGTTGCGGAACATGACGTCATGGCCTTGCAGGGCCTGGACCTGGTTGTGAGGGCCGGGGAGTTGATGGGCATCGTGGGGGTGAGCGGCAGCGGCAAGTCAACACTGTTGAATATCCTGGGCGGATTGGACCGTCCCTCTGCTGGGCGGATCATGGTCAACGGCCAGAACCTGCTGCAGCTATCCAATTCGGCGCTCGACCACTACCGCCTGAACACGGTCGGGTTCGTCTGGCAGCAGAGCGCGCGCAACCTGGTGGCGTACATGAGCGCGCTGAGAAATATCGAACTGCCCATGACGCTATTCGGTGAAAGCGGCTCGACGAAGCGTAAGCGGGCAGATGAATTGCTGGACCTGGTAGGTCTGTCTGACCGCCGCCATCACAAACTCTCGGAGCTTTCGGGCGGCGAACAGCAGCGCGTGGCGATCTCGGTGGCCCTGGCGAATAAGCCCAAATTGCTCCTGGCTGACGAACCAACCGGCGAAGTGGATGAAGCCAACGCTCAGAGAATTTATCAAATCTTCAAAGATTTGAACCAGGAACTCAATCTCACCACATTGATCGTCAGCCACGATCTCAACCTGGCAAAGCACGTGGACCGGGTGGTGGCGATCCGTGATGGCAAAGTCTCGTCTGAAACGCTGCGCGATCATCGGCCGCGTGCGGAGGGCGATCCGGCGGAGGCGGAACATGGTGCGGCCTTCACCGAGTTGATCGTGCTCGATTCCGCCGGGCGGCTGCAAATTCCAAAAGACCTGAGAACGCAGCTGGGACTGCAGCGTTACGCGCGGCTGGAAGTGGTGGAGGGTGGCATCCTGATCCGACCGGTGGCTGCGGCGGATCCGCCAGGGCGCGGACAGCACCACGATACGAAGAGCGTTTTTAGCGAAACAGACGCGGCCCCAAAAGAGACGCGCTTGCAGCAGTTCATCAGGCGCTGGCTGCCGAAACGAGGAGACGGGCGATGAGCTTCCAGAAGGACATCCCCTCTAACGGCCGCGCGATCATCGCCCGCGAGGTGTGGCGCACCTATCCAATTGGAATCCATCAGGAAGTCCATGCATTGCGGGGGGTCAATCTCAGCATCCCCGCTGGCAGTTACCTGGCGATTAAGGGACGCTCCGGAAGCGGCAAGACAACCCTGCTGAACTGTATCGGCGGGCTGGATAAGCCCACCAGCGGCTCGGTCAGCGTGTTCGGGACTGATTTGAAGGACCTGAGCGATTCGGAACTGACCCGTTTTTATCGCGAGCATGTCGGCTTCATCTTCCAGGCCTTCGGGCTGACCCCGACGTATTCAGCCCTCGAGAATATTGAAATTGTCCTGCAAATTGCCGGGAAGGGCTATCGAGAACGCCGGCAGCGCGCCGAATACTGCCTGGAACGAGTAGGACTCGGCGAGTGGCAGCACCATCGCGTCCATGAACTTTCAGGTGGGCAGCAGCAACGCGTTGCGATTGCCCGCGCCCTGGCGAACCAGCCGCAGTTGATCCTGGCAGATGAACCCACCGGCAAACTGGATACAAACACCGCACGCGAGATCTTTACCCTCTTCCGCGAGATCGTGGAAGGGGAAGGCGCCACCATCCTGATGGCCGCGCACGACCCGTTGGTGGATGAATATGTGGATGGGGTGCTGCAATTGTCAGATGGACAGATCGTAGAGCGAGAAGATCATTCCCGCTACCGCTGGTCTCATAAGTAAGAAACTTTTCGAAGGTTCTGTAAGCCGAAATGCAAATATCGAGTTTACGAAATTATGCGGCACTTTGTAACAGCGGTTTCGAGGGCGGCTTTTTGGAGGGCGTTCGGGGATATCGTCTCACTCAAGACAGGAGGTTTTCGTTATGAACATATATTTCCGATCAGGGCTTTGCGTTTGGCTGATCGCCTTCACTATCTCTGCCTGCGCCGCGCCGCCTCCCATTCCTACCTCAGAGCCGACGACGCTGCTCTTCGCCTACCTGGGCCATGGCACCGATTACCAGAGGTTGGCCGAGGAATTTCACGAACAGAACCCCGGAATCTCTATCACCCTGGAAGCGCTCTCGGTGCGCGAACCAACGGAAGGTTTCAGCCTGCTGATAGAACAATTCCAGGAAGTGGACGTGGTACGGATCAATACCACGTTCGTGGGACCGGACCAGCTTGACGCCATCCATCCGCTGGACGAGTTCATCGAGGGCAGCGAAAACTTCCCTCACCAGGATATCTTTCCGGGTTCGCTCGAAGCGCTGCAATATGAAGGGCGACAACTGGGCCTGCCAGCAGGACTCGACCCGTTGGTGATGTTTTACGAAAATATCCGCTTCACCATCGCCTCTGTCACCCCGCCCGAGGCCGACTATACCCTCGATGATTTTCTGGCGAGCGCTCAGAAGGTCAACAACCAGAGCGCCTCCCTCTCTTCGGGAAAATTTGCCTATGGCTTCTGCACCGCGCCGCTGAGCGATTCCGTCTTTATCGTGGATATGTTCGGTGGTGGACTCTATGATCAAGTGCCAGCGCCGACCAAGCCAACGCTGAACCGTCCTGCGAACGTTGCCGCCATCTCGTGGTACTCCAGTCTGTGGTCGGAACACGCCCTCGTCCCAAGAGTAAGCGAAGAACCGTTCCAGCTTTTTGGACAGGTTTCGGGTACCATCTGCGGACTTTGGATGCAATATCTGGATATGTTTGGCTTCGCAGAGACGCTGCCGGTCGAGGCGCGGGTGCTGCCGTTCCCCAGCCTCAGCGATGGGAATGCGTACAACTCTCCCGCCCTCGTAGACGGGTACTTTATCACCCGGAACTCGCCTCACCCCGAGCTGGCCTGGGAGTGGATCAGTTACCTCATGCAGCACCAGGAAGCCTCGCTGAATCAGATTCCGCCCATGATCCCGCACATCGACTCGGATGAATATGCCCAACGCGTCTCCCCAGATGTGCTGACGGTTGCGCGTCGTCTGCCGCTCGATCTGCCATTCTTGAGCCTGGATTACCTGAACGATCCAGGGGTCATGGAGATTGCAAATATATTTTCGCAGGCGGTACGACAGGTCATCGATGAGGAGGGCGAGGTGCAATCTGCGCTGGATGAAGCGCAGAAGCAAGCCGAGGAGATCTTCTCGTCACGTGGCGCGGACTATATACAGCCATAACAGTAACTGCCTGAACCATTGTCAAGTCACCTGAGAGGCACTACGTATCGGTCTGCTCATGTTCGAGCCAGGTCTTGAGGCGTAGCCGGCGTTCGTCCCATTTCGCACCGATGTTCTCAATCCACTGCTCAAGTTCCTCGAGCGGTTCAGGCGTCAAGGTATAGCGCTTCTCTCGTCCTGCTTGCTGGACAGCCACCAGGCCCGCATCTTCGAGGATGGTAAGATGCTTGAGTATCCCCTGGCGTGTAATAGGATAGTCTTCTGCCAGTTGGGTCGCTGTCTTCGGCCCGCTGAAGCCAGAGTTGGGCGGCATGGCGGTAGAATCCACGTACAATGGAGCAAAGGCTACGACAGATAGTATGTGATTGGGTGCTCAATTTACATATGAGTGAAATCGCACTGGCAAGAGAGGTTTGGCACGGTTGTAAATGACAACTAGCCTGGAACTCACCCGTTCGCAGATTCTCGCCTTCCGGCGCCATGCCGCCGGGCTCGATGAGCGGCTGCCACGTGGCCGGCGCGCGTTGCGGCGTGCGGCGTGGGCGGGTTTACAGGACAGCATGCCGCGGGCCGCACTGCTCTCGATCCATGCACGCATGGCCGGCACCGAGCCTGCAAGTTGGGAGGATCCTTCGCTTGTCCAGGTCTGGGGACCCCGGTTCAGTGCCTATGTCGTGGCGACGCGTGATCTCGCGGTGTTTACCGTTGGCAGGCTGCCGGACGAAGGCGGGCCGTTGAAGCGTGCTCAGGACATCGCCGCTCGTTTGGGCGCGGTGCTCGCCGGCCGCCGGATGACTCAAGCTGCGGCGGCGCGCGCCATGGGAGCGAAGCATGCTAACCTATTGCGGTACGCCGCGCCGACGGGGACCGTCCTGATTCGCTGGGACGGTTCTCATCAACCCGACGTCTGGAACGTGCCGGCGCCTGAAATGAACCGGCACGAGGCGCGCCTCGAACTTGCCCGGCGGTATTTGCAGGTGTTTGGCCCCACTACGCCCGAAGCCTTCGCGAGGTGGGCGGGCATTGGGCTCTCTTCCGGTATCGCTGCATTCGAAAGGCTCGGCAAGTCGCTGACGCAGGTGCGCACGCCCATCGGGGAAGCGTGGATCCTGAGCCAAGATGAGCCTCTGTTACGCGCGGCGCCCGGCCCAGCGGCGCCGGCCCGCCTCTTGCCGAGCGGTGATACCTGGTTCTTGCTGCAAGGCGCCGACCGCGAACTCCTAGTGCCCAACGAGCATCAACGCCGCGCGCTGTGGACGTCCCGTGTCTGGCCTGGCGCCCTCCTCATCGAAGGTGAGACCGTCGGCACCTGGCGACGCGCGGAGCAGGTGTTAACGATCCAGCCATGGCGTCGCCTTTCCCGCGCACAGCGCGATGCGGTCGAGGCGGAAGCGGGTTCACTACCCCTGCCGGGAATCAACCGACCGATGGACATCCGCTGGGATCACGGCTGAGATAAGGCTCGCAGCCTGTTGAAGAACTACCTACGTTGCCATCGCGGGTTGAAAATGACCTCAAGATGCTCGTTTACCATCCCATGCCACGCCGCCTAACAAAGCCCCGCTGCGCGGGATCTACGACGTGCACCCGATCCCCGGCACCGAGCAGCCGGGGCCATGGTGGTGGGAGTCGCCGCGTTTTCAGGCTGTTTCTTGGCTCAAAGCTGATTCCGGCACAGCGGCGTTCTCTCGTCCCGGGCGAGCGTCGGGATGCTGCGCAATCCCGCCCACCAGTACCCCGATCGGGGCATACCCCCTACGGGAAGACCACCCTTTGGGGGCGCTTCGCAGACGCCAGCCGTTGGGCGGCTTGTCGCAAAAGGGTATCAAAACTGAAAGAGCAAAAGGTATGAGTAAAATCTTCTTCATCACTCCTCCTGCACAAGGGCACTTTAATCCTGTTTTACCTGTCATGCAGGAGTTAGTTCGGCGAGGCGAACAGGTTATCTGCTATAACAATGAGGAATTCCGCCCGCAAATCGAGAAAACGGGTGTTGAATTCCGCGCTTATCCAACGACGATACTCACGGCAAAAGCCATATCAGAAGTACTGGCGGATGGCGATCTTTCCAAACCGCATTTGTTGATGATGCAGGCGACTGAATCTCTCACGCCATTCACATTGAATGCGCTTGCCCAAGAACAGTGTGATTTGGTCATTTTTGACTCATTGGCAATTTGGGGAAAGATTGCTTCCAAGTCGCTACATCTGAAAGCCGCCGCTACCATTAGTCATTTTGTGTTTGATTTGGCTTCGATGAATCTAAGTTTCCGCGAATATTTGACCATGATGGGTCAATTTTTCTCACAGGTTCCCAATCTGCTCCGGGAACGGCGGCGATTGATAAAACGCTTTGGAAATGCCTATCCGTTGGAACAGCCGCTTTTCCCCATGCGAGATAAACTGAATATCGTCTTTACGGCACGAGAATTACAACCCAAAGCCTCGATCATTGATGACTCATTTCACTTTGTTGGACCCTCCATCAATCCACAGATTCGCAGCGAAGATTTCCCATTTGATGCTTTGAAACAAAAGCCAATGATCTATCTTTCGCTGGGTACGGTTCACACGAATACAGCGTTTTATCGCACTTGTTTCAAAGCATTTGCTGATCATCCTGCCCAGTTTGTTCTAGCTGTTGGTAAACATACGAATATCGCCGAACTTGGAGCGATCCCACCAAACTTTCTTGTGCGTACCTTCGTACCGCAACTTGAAATTCTACAACGTGCTGATGTTTTCATAACACATGGGGGAATCAATAGTGTTCATGAAGGCTTATACTATGGCATACCGCTTATTCTAATCCCGCATCAATTTGAGCAGTTGTTAAATGCTCGCTGTGTAACCGCGCGAGAGGCTGGGCTGATTATTGATGAACAAATTCAACACAAACCTGTGACTGCTGAAAAGTTGCGTCTTTCTTTGCAAGAGGTGTTGGATAACCCACACTACACGGAAAATGCAAAAGCGATACAAAAGGTATTGCGAGAAACTGGCGGATTTCAACAGGCAGTCGACGTAATCCAAGCCTATTTAGCTGAAAGTCCTGGGGCATCGGCTCATTAATAGTGTTTCAAACTCAGGTATGTTGGCAAAGGATAAACGCCGCCCAACACAGCCCCGCTGCGCGGGATCTACGACGTGCACCCGATCCCTGGCAACGAACGCCGGGGCCATGGTGGTGGGACGCTTCGCGGCGCGTTTTCAAGCAGTTTGCGTGGCTTGGAGTTGGTTCCGGCAAAGCGGCGTCCTCTCGTCCCGGGCGAGCGCCGGGATGCTGCGCAATCCCGCCCACCAGTACCCGCAGGGGCATATCCTCTACGGGAAGACCACCCTTCGGAGGCGCTTCGCAGACGCCAGTCGTTAGGCGACCATAAGAGGCAGGAGTGTGCAAAGTATGCCTGAATATATCGACCCACAGGAAGGTAGAACTCTCTTTGGATCTGATCCACAAAACTACAACGATATTCGCCCGCCATATCCAGAGCAAGTCTACGAGTTTCTTCTTTCGACTGGGGCGCTGCGATCCAACACCGCGACGCTGGAGATCGGTGCTGGCAACGGGTTAGCAACGCGTCGGCTCCTGGACTGTGGAGCAAATCCATTGACGATCATCGAACCGGACACACGATTCGCTCCTCTGTTGATGTCCATATCAAAGTTGTACAAAGCAGAGTTCCATTTCATAACGGAGTCTTTCGAAGAGGCGGCGTTGCCACGCAATTATTATGATCTTGTCGCGGCTGCCACTTCGTTTCACTGGATTCAGCCAGCCATTGGCCTCCCTAAAGTCGCCGAGGTACTCAGACCTGGCGGCTATGTTGCCTTATGGTGGCACGTCTTCGGTGACAGAGACCGAGATGACCCATATCACGAAGCGACGAGGACGATCCTACAATCGCTATCGAACAGCCCATCAGGTACGCCAGCTGCTGTGCCGTTTGCTCTCGACGTCCAGTCGCGACTCAGGGATTTTTCCACAACCGGGCAATTTGAGCAACCTGAATATAGGGTCTATCGATGGACGTTAGTACTGAACACAGAACAAGTGGGGTCGCTCTATGCGACCTTCTCATCGATAAGCCGTTTGCCTGAAGAGCAGCGCAAAACCATTCTGCATCAGCTTATGGAGGTTGCAGACCAGTACTTTGGGGGAACGGTGACAAGAAATATGGTCACGCCCATCTATGTAGCCAGACGCAAGTCAAGTGCTGGCTAACACAGCCTGTCCTGGACGGCGGGGATTGCGCTCTGCGCGTGTGGCGTTTTCAGGCGTTTCGCGTACGCGTGGCTTCGGGTTTATGCTGCTCTCAAAGCGAGTCGCGTCCCGCCCACTGCCGCCCGCAGGGACGGCGTGCGCGACGGGTACCCCCTACGGGAAGAACATCCTTCGGGGCGCTGCGCAGACGCACGCTGTTAGGCCGCTAAGCAGGCTTACTTCTAGAGACATCATTTCAGTGACTTAGGATCAGATATGTCAATTCCGTATTACCATGTTGATTCGTTTACTGGAACCTTATTCACTGGCAATCCAGCCGGGGTCTGCATTCTGGACGCCTTTCCCAAAGACCAAGTCATGCAACAAATTGCAGCAGAAAACAGACACTCGCAAACCGCTTTTGTTGTCCAACGTGCCGATGGCGATTTTGACTTGCGCTGGTTCACCCCCGAACTCGAGGACGACCTCTGTGGACATGCCACCTTAGCCACCGCCTATGTGCTCGCGCTCCGAGCACATAGGCGGTGGCCAGTGCGCTTTCATACGCGTAGTGGCGTGTTGACCGTCGCGCGAGACGGTGACCGTTTTGAAATGGATTTTCCTGCTTGGCCGCCGCAACCGTGCACTCCCCCAATCGAGCTCCTACCAGCGTTGGGTCTCAAAACTGCGTATGTCATGAAGGCCCGCGATTTCCTAGTGGTTGTTGAGAATGCAATGCAAGTACGTAGACTCTTGCCCGACATCCCCACTCTCGCAAAGCTTGAGATTGGCATCGGGGGAATCATTGTGACAGCTCCAGGCGAAGGTGATGTCGATTATGTGTCACGGTTCTTTGCCCCCTCTGTGGGTATCGACGAAGACCCCGTCACCGGCTCGATAAACTGCACACTTGCTCCATATTGGGCCGAACGGCTGGACAAGCAGACCTTGAAAACACAACAACTGAGCACGCGCGGCGGCGAACTGCACTGCAAGATTGTAGGGAAGCGCGTGAAAATTGCGGGGCAGGCACGCTTGTACTTGCAAGGTATACTCGAAATATGACACGATCCTCTGGAAAATCGGCGGGCTAACACAGCCCCGCTGCGCACGTCGCGACGCCGTACGGCCCGAACCCTCCCTTCGGCGAACGCCGGGGCCATGGTGGCTGCAAAGCGCGCCGCACGCCTTGCGGGCAGTCAGGCAGTTTTCTGGGCTCAAGCTGGTTCCGCCCATGCTTCGCGATGCGTAGGGCCAGCCGTTGGCAGATGAAGCTACCGGCAAACCAGATACAAATTCACTGATAACAGCATCCTGTTCATCATCAGTCATGATACGGATCATTATGATGAAACCCCAACGAAGACCAAAAGAAGATATCGACCGGATACCGAACATACCAATTGACATCAAAGCATTCGACCCGATCAGCAAGCAAAAAGCTGGCATTTACTGCAAACGGCTTAACCAGCTTTTAGCTCCCTTTGGCGCTTTCGCTGAGCTTTTTGGCTCAGTGGAATTGGAAATCGCTACCAAGGGTGAATGGGAATTTGCTATTTATCTGACGCATGAGCAATGGTTCCCTGTGCTGGTCTGCTTGATCAACCATTTTGGCGCGATACACGCTCTTATGGATGACTTTGCAGTGTTCACGGACACATCGGAGGGTATCGATATCGAAGTAATACCGATGCGAGATGAAGCCGCGAAACGGAATCAAGCCATCATGGACTATTGGCGTAGCAATCCGGCTGCTTTGAAAGAATACGAACAGGGGAAGCTACAACACTCATTTTCCAAACGCGAATACTATCGTTGGAAAGATGAATATATTGCACAGATTGTTGAAACGTTATGAAGCAATTTCCAGCGTCACTTTTGCAGGGTGAGATCGTAATCATCAAAGCGCATAGTCGGCGCGCGAAGCGTATTACGCCAACGGTGGGCTGCGCACGATCTATTGGTGGATGAATATGTGGATGGGGTGCTGCATTTGTCAGCTGGGCAGATCATGGAGAGAGAAAATCAGCCCAGCTAAGGGGTTGCGTTGCGGTCCGCTCAAGCCAGAGTTGGACTTCGGCATTTTGTTGCCATCGTTTCTTGACTTTTCTGATACGGTGCACGCACCTGGTCCAGCAATTTTTCCTTAACAGTGAACAGCCAACATTCGTTAGTAAACCGAAACCCGCAAGGAGGATTCCGATGCGTCCGCTCGAAATAATCATTCTGCTGCTGAACTTGGTTGCCTTGTTGATGGTGTACATCCCGTTACGCCCTCCATTTCGTTGGGCCAAGTTTTTGCCCGCTGGGATCGTCGTCATCACACTCGT
>DASTOH010000081.1:0-23874 GCA_035720235.1 Anaerolineales bacterium
CAGGAGATTTTTCCTGCCGCACTACTGATAAAATATTGTGAAAGCGGCCATTCCCGCATTTGCTGCTGGCGACAAGTTGTATTTGTTGTGCGTATGTGTCAAAGCGCGATCGTATCTGTGGAGAGGCGAATACGATGGAAAAGAAAGAGGAAGAAGCCAGGAAAAAGCGACAGCTTCGAGAAAAGCTCCAAAAGCACGTGAATCAGCTTTCCCTGTGGGACTTATTCCAAATCTATCTTTATATCCAATGGTATAAGTTTCGGGAGAAGTCCAGCTCGCTGGCATGGAAGTGGTTCTTATTCCAATGGAAGCTGGAGGAAGAAAAATGGAGCGCCCATAACGGGAGCGAGTTTCGAATAAAGAGGAACAAGCTATTCCTACGATATCTTGGCTGGGCGTTTTGGACAGGTGGAGTTTTAGCAGCCTATATTTCGCTGACCATGTTCTGGCAAATGCCCTACGATTTGTGGCGAGCATTCAATAATCTGCTGGTGATCGCCTCGCTGCTGTTAGCGGGCTGCGCCGGCTATCAACATCGGATGTTGGGGGTCTCGTTCAAGTTTATGCTTCTATCGATCACATTATTCTTCATGGTGATTATGCTTTTATACATTGGCAGCTATGTCCTGACGACAACGTTCCTCGCCGACAGAATGGTTTGGATCCCTTTCTTCTATCATGACTACAATTATCATGGTTTCGGATCGGTCGCGGAGTATCTGAACCACGAAAACAATTATCGTGAATTTCTCATACTACAAGTCTTGTCACTTTCTATCGGTTCGCTGATGTACTTCGCGGCGGGCAGTCTGGGTTATAGCCTAAAGGCGCTGATGGATGGAACATGGAGGTCGTCTGGCACAGCACCAGCAGGCGGTTAGAAATCCGACAAAAACGGGGAATAGCTTGCTCCCACCATTTCGGGAGCGAAGTAGCTCAAATTGATTCAACGCGTAGGTGGCTTGAGGGACGTGACTAGCACTTTGTCCACTCGGTGTCCGTCCATATCCATCACCTCAAGACGGAAATCGTGCCATTCAAAGGTATCTCCCACGGTTGGAACGCGTTCCAGTTGTGCCATCAATAATCCCCCCAGGGTATCATACTCATCTGAGTCTTCGGGCAGTTCATCCAGGTCCAACAGCATCTGCAGTTCACCTGTGGACATCATTCCATCCAGCAGCCAGGAACCATCCTCCCGCTGCACGGCTTCGGGTTCGCCATCCGCATCTAGTGCAGGGATGTCACCCACGATGGCTTCGAGCACATCCGTCAGGGTGACCATTCCATCGATCGTTCCGTATTCATCCACCACAAGCGCTACGGAAGATTTGTCTCGCCGCAGACGTTCCACCACTTCCAAAGCATTTATTCCTTCCGGTACAAAAGGAGGCATTTGTAGTGAGGCAGGAATGTCAATGGAGCGTCCGGCCGCATATTCCCTCAGCAGATCCTTGGCCCGCAAAATACCGATGACCTGGTCAACATTACCTTTACAAACCACAAAGTTCGTATGACCGGAAGCGACAATCTTTTTGATGTTTTGCTCCAAGGGGTCGTCCACGTCCAGCCAGACCATCTCCGAACGATGGGTCATCAATGAATATACGGTTTTATCACTCAATCGAAAAACGCGTTCGACAATTTCCTGTTCGACATCTTCGAATACACCTGACGCCCGACCCTCGTCGATCAGAATTTTGACCTCCTCCTCTGTGACGCTTGGCCCACCGGCCGTCTTGCTTCCCAAAAGTCGCAGGGTGACATCCGTGGAAGCGCTCAACAGGCTGACAATGGGTCTGGCGATCCTGGCTACGAATTGCATGAACGGCGCCATGGCTATCGCGATTCTCTCGGCATTGTTCAAGGCCAAACGCTTGGGAACCAGCTCACCGATGACCAGTGAAAAATAGGTGATTACGGTCACGACAATTCCAACGCCTATCGCGTCACTGTACGGTTCCAGCACAGGGAATTGGGCAAAATATGCTGCCAGTGATTCCGCGATGGTGGCACCACCCAATGCGCCGCTCAAGATACCAATGAGAGTGATGCCCGTTTGAACGGTGGAAAGAAAACGGGTAGGCTGAACGGCAAGAGCCAGCGCCGTTCTTGCACCCTTGCTCCCCTCCTCAGCGTGTTGTTGCAATCTCGCTTTGCGCGCGGAAACGATTGCCATCTCGGATAGGGAGAAAAGTCCGTTGATTAAAATAAGCAGGACCAAAATCAGTACTTCTGTTGTTAAAGTGTTCATTTCAATCAGGAATCCAGGTGGAAAAGTGTATGGAAAAGAATTCTATCACAGGCATTTTTTGGAAGAAATAAAAAGTGCTCCATCTAGAGGACACCCAAGGTAGAACTACATCATTGCCGCAATCTACAGATTCATCAGTTTCACTCTACAACAATTCACAGGATCATAAGAACTTCTCAACGAGCGAAATCGTGAGAACTCGGTTATCTGGTGTTTTTCATCCTCTCAGTGGTAAAATATGAAAAGATTTCTTCCAAAACGTTTTGGTGTATTATGCCTCGCCCTACGATTCGTGATGTAGCCAAAAAACTTGACCTGTCCATTACCACTGTCTCGCGCGCGCTGGATGGATACAGTGATGTGGCCGAGCCAACACGTCAACTGGTGATCAGCACAGCGCGGAAATTGGGATATACCCCCAACCGTGCCGCTCGACAGTTACGCCGTCAAAAGGCAGAAACCGTCGGGTTCATTCTGCCAGCCGGTGCACAGCATTTTGCAGAGCCGTTCTTTACTGAATTTATTGCAGGGTTGGGCAACGAACTGGCTGTGCTGGCTACTTGATCCATCCGCCAGGTTCTTTGGAATTTGAGATGTAATTTTCGTCAGGCGATAAACCTTTTTGATCCACTGGGATGCCTCTGAAAGATCCGATTCGGGGGAAATCCGCCATTCACAAGCAAACAAATACCACTCGATTTCATATCCTGAGGATCGATGTATACTACCCCCCTTGCGTGTCAAGTTTTGACGGGAGCGGTGTGAGTTCGTTCAGACACGTCGCGCGCATAACTGTGATGTAATCCGCCAAGGATCGCCTTCGAGGTGATCCGCCCTCTTGATGGCTTTGACTTTGGTATAGCATAATGATTGGGAATACGCTGACCGATCCCCTGATGCGGTCGTTCCTGATTGTAGTAATTCGTGTATTTCTGGACCACTCGCTGCAAATGCTTCCCATCATGGATGAGGATATGATCCAGGCATTCCCCTCGCAGACTGCCTATGAACCTTTCACAAATTCCATTGGCGCGCGGTGTTCGATAGGGTGTCTTCAACTCCTGGATGCCTGAACCAGCAGCCACTGCCGAAAAGTGCCTCGTATATTTGCTGTCACGATCGCGAATCAAATACTTCGGTCCGCTCCGCCAGGGCGTTGCTTCTCGCAGCTGTTGCGCCGTCCATTCATCAGTTGGAAATTGGGTAACGCCAATATGCACGATCTGACGCGTTTCCAGTGCCAGCACCACAAAGATATACCACGACCGAAACAGCCAGTCATTCGCAACCGTAAAGTCACAAGCCCAAATAACACTGGCTTGATTCTTCAAAAAAGTCGCCCACGTTTGGCTCGAAGAATGCGCTTGCCTCTCTTTCGGCATATATTTCTGGATGGTTCGTTTACTCACTCCAATCCCCAGTTTCAGCAATTCACCGCGGATGCGCTCGGCTCCCCATAATCGATTCTCCCTGGCCAGCTGGTGGATGAGCTCGATCGTTTCCGATGAAATCTTTGGCTTTCCTTGCGACTTTCGCCGCCAATAGAAACGAAACAGTTCCCGATGCCAGCGTAAGAGTGTATCCGGCTGAATAATATGAATCGATTGTCTCCAGAATCTTGTAAAGTGGGAAAGAAAAACCAGGCGAAAACGGTCAGAGTTGGTCAGCGGAGGTCGCCTGACTTGCCGATTCAGTACGATCAACTGTTGGCGTAACAGCGCATTTTCGACGAGCAGGTCGGTACGGCTGCGAGGTAGATCTGAAAGAAAGCCGGAAATCAGCATTGGAGTAGCAGGTCTTGTCCAGTGTTGGATACATCTTTGAAGCCAGGGAAGGAATCTGCCCATCTTGCTGCTCCTGGTTAGGTTGTGAGATGAGTATGTAATATCATGATACTCCTCCTTTCATTTGCTTTATCTCACAAATCTGGGCGGATGAAGCAAGTAGCCAGCACAGGGGAAATTACATGCGCAGTCAGTTTCGCTCCCGCGCGACCTCCAGAAAGAGTCTGACGATCCGTGGATCGAACTGGCTGCCGGCCTGCTCCTTGATGTAATCCAGTGCCCGCTGGCGCGTCCAGGCCGTGCGATAGGGCCTGTCCGAGGTCAGGGCATCGAACACATCGATGACGGCAAACAACCGCGCCACCAGCGGAATCTGTTCCCCTTTCAGGGCATGCGGGTACCCCTGCCCATCCCAGCGCTCATGATGATACAGCGCCATATCGAGCACCGGCCGAGATTGGATGAAGGGGGCCAGGATGTTATAGCCATAAACCACATGTTGTTCCATTACTTTTCTTTCCGGCGGGGTCAGGCTGCCGGGTTTCAACAGGATCGCATCCGGAATACCGATCTTCCCGATGTCATGCAGCAGGGCACCCTCCCGGATGGACTCCCACTGTTCCCGTGGAAATTGCATGTGTTCCACCAGGTGCATGGTCAGATGGCTGACCCGTTGGGTGTGCCCGTTGGTTTCCAGATCCCGCAATTCCAGGGCCCGCGACAGGCCTTCAATCATGGCGTTGTAACGGGTCATCAATTCTGCATTGGTCTGCCGGAGATCCTGGACCACGAAGGTGCGCTCCATGGCCAAAGCCAGCTGCCCGGCGATCCGGGTCAGGAACCCGGTGTGGTCAGTGCGGGTGTATTGTGGTGACCGCCAGGCAATTTCCAGTGCCCCAACCAGCCGGTTGTGTGCAAACATGGGCACGGCGCAATATCCGCGCAACCCCTCCTCATCCAGCCGGTTGATCAACTGGTGTTTGGATGGGTAGGCCTGCAGGTCTTGGACCCAATGCGGCTGATTGTTCGGAAAGTAGGGTTTGCCCGCGATCCCGGTCTCAAAGTACAGTTTGACCTTCGCCAGGGAAGTTGAACTCAATCCATGCGCCAAGAGCAATTCAAAGCGCTGCCCTCCGGGAGGCTCCCGAAGCACGGTGATGATATCCGCCTGGGTTCCAGCCGCCAGATCTTCCAACACCGCCGGCAGCGCCTCCCGCACATCCAGACAACCCTGCAATTGGCGGAGGATGGATTGCTCTGCGTGGGCCCGAACCCCGTTTTTTTCCTGAAAGAGGCTGTCTGAAATGATCCTGGTCAGGGTGCGGATCCAAGCCAGGGAAGCGGCACCCAGGTAGTCGGTCTGATGACTCAACAGCCCGAGCAGACCGATGACCTGCCCATCATGGACCAACGGAAAGAGTCCACCACTTTTCAGTTCCACATGGTCCTCAAATGTAAATAGTCGGCCATGCCGGAGCACACCCTGCAGGGCATCCTCGGAAAATTGGTGCAGCAACGATTCGGAGGTTAATTGAGCGATCCAATGAGGCACATACGGTTCATCCACTTCGGCGATCCAGGCTTGGGTAATGCCCGGCTGATCAGCCAGAATTCCAAGCCAATACTGGCCCCAAGCCGTCAGGTCCGCCGCCGGAGCCCAGACCGGCGACTTGCCGCACAGGCGCACATCCGCCGGCAGGTCATTCGGATCAAGGAACATTAAGGGTTGGCCCTGACATATGCAATCGCGAGCAACCGATTGGATAAGTGCGCATCCAATTGCTGGACGAATTCCGGCAGGGTTCCCACCTGGATAGAGGCCAGGAGATTCAAGGTCGACTCGGAAAGCGGAAATGCCTCCCCCCCAAAACCGTCATATGCAGCCGACACCGGCTCAGCCAGAAGCCTGGCACAAAACCGGGAATTGAGGGCCGCCGCCACCAGCAAATGGCGAAGGATCGACAAGTCTTGGTTATCCTCCAAAACCGTGATCGGCTGGTGAGTAAGTGGTTTGGTATACATGTTATGCTACTCCTGATTCAGGAACTGGAAGGTCGGCCTGTCCGGACCAGAGCATCCAAAATGCTCCGGCTGCCACCAGAACATCCCCCCAGCTAAAGGCTACCCGGTAAGGCATGAAATCCGGTAAAAGAAATCGATCCGCCAGCCAGGGCAAAAGGATCTGCGTCTCCGGCAACAGGATGTCCTTGCTGGCTTGACTGAGGCGCGCCCCGAACGTCACGTGCTCCAGCGCCTCCGCATCAGCCAGGCTGCTGAACGCCTCCACGGTCATGGGCATGAAGCCGTGATTGGCCGCGATGACCGCCAAGTTGCACGCCAGACCGGAAGCCAACAGCCACATGCCGGGCAAATGCAGGTTCAGCAGGGCAAAGGCCAGCAGCAGCGTCTGGGAAATGACTAGGCAGAACGCAGCCGTTTCATCCGACAACATCTGACGCGTAACCGGCCAATAGAATGCCAGCCATTGCGGCAGAAAGCCAACAGCCACCAGCCAGTTGGCTCGGAAAACGGGAGGATGCCAGGTCCGCCCTGTCCATCTGGCATAGCCCCAACCGGCCAAAATGCCGGCACCCACAGCCGTCAGCAGAATCACTTATCGGCCGGAACCACCCACCGATTCCGGCGCGCCTGCGCCCAGCACTAGCATCGCCAGCGCCAGCAACATGAAGGCATACTGCAGGTGGGTGCGATTGATCTTGGAACCGGCCAGAACGATTTGAGAGAAAAGATTTTTCATGGGACACCTTTCAAGAAATTGGATTGAAGATGCCCGACTATACCCAATTCCCGGTTACAAAGGTAGCCTCAAACAGTGTCGATGAGCTTTTCGTAGAGCAGGCTGATCTCTATGGAGGGCTCCAGACCCAGTTCGGACATCAGGATGTGCTGATACTGGCGATACTGGAGCGTCATCCCGGCCGGATCATGCAAAGTCGCGTAGGCCTGAATGATCAGCCGGTGCGCCGCCTCCAGCAGGGGATCGCTGCGCAGAGCCAGTCTGGCGGTCTCCAGGCAGGCCTGTGCCTGGCCAGCCTGCAAATACGCGCCTGCCAGCTGGACCATCAAGTCCCGGTACACATCCTGATACCGAATGCGATCGGCGACCGCCCACCCGGCATCCAGATCGGCGAGGTAGGGTTCCCGGACGATTTCAACGGCCTGTTTCAGTCCCTGAATGCTTTCCGGCCCGGCAGTAGGCGGCAGGGACCGCAACAGTTCCTCAAGTTTTTCACGATCCCAGTCATGATGTAGTTCCCGATTAAAGCGGTAGCGGTCGTTCTCGAATAGGATTGCATCCTGCCCAACCGCCTTGCGGACGCGGTAGATATTGATCTTGAACCGCATCTTCAAACGTGCTGGCGATATATCGGGCCAGAACTCCAGGGCAATTTGCTCCTTGGTCAAAGGCGCCGATTGCAGCAGGAACAAGAACAAATCCCGGGCTTCGCGGGTCTGCCAGTCTGAAATATTCAAGGTACGCTGGTTATGAAAGATTCGCACATTCCCAAAGGAGACGATCTGCAAACGCGGCCTTTCGCGCTTTGTATCCGGGACCGTGGATGGCACCTGGCTTCCGTGGAGCAGGGATTTTTGGACCTGGGCGGCCTGCTCGAAAAATTTGCCAAGCACCGGATCCCTGAGCAACTGGCGGTGCCCGCTTTCCCGCAGCCATTGATGGACGCGACCGGCATGGATCATGAACGGGGTGGCCAACCGCCACTCGCGCTGCGGTGGCAGGATCTCTTTCAGCCGGTCGACCGCCGCCTCGGGTGTCTGCACCCATACAGCCGCTTCGAGCCATAAGCGCGCAATCGCCTGTTCCATCTGATTCCCGCCCCGGCCAAACAGATCCACGGCTTCCCGTAGAACGTTGACAGCCGGCTCCAATTTATTTGCGTCCAGCCAGCAGCACCCCAGTTCAAAGTTGAATAACGCCCTTTCGAAAATTCCCAGACTTACCTGCGAAAGTTCGGCGTGTTTCAATTCCTCGATTGCCAGCCACGGCTCCCCGCTCAGGCGCTGCAGGCGCGCCGCTCCCAGTTGGGCGTAGAAGATGAGCAAAGAGTTTCCCAGATTGGTTGCCAGGGTCAGGGCACGATCATAGTGATCATAGGCGGACACCCGTTCCGATAGATCCGCCAACAGGTCCCCCAGGCTAATCAAAACATTGGTCTGGATCATCACATACCCGCTACGCTCGGCGGTCTGCAGGGCTTGCGACAGATATGTATGTGCCTCCGTCAGCTGGCCAGTCATATGACAGAGCATGCCCATATTGTTCAGGAGATTTGCTTTCCAACCGGTGTTCCCGGCGTTCTCCCAGGCCTTGAGCGCGCTGGCATAATAGCGGGCGGTAACTTCCGGCTCGCCCAATTTTCGATGGACCACGCCTAGTTCCGCCTCCAGGATCGGGATATTCTTCTGGATGCCGAGGGTCCGGCAGGTATGCAGGGACTGTCGCAACCATTCCAGCGCCTCCTTCATATGACCGAGTCCATATGCCGCCAGCCCCCGGATCCTTTGAGCCTCGGCAAAGGTTTGTTGAATCTCCGGATGGCTTGAGTCGCGGGTCAGTTGAAGAATCTTCTGCACATCCTGAAGCGCCTGGTCGAATTGCCCAAGCTGACGGAAGACCTCTGCGCGGCGGACCAAGGTCGTTGTCCATTCCACCTCATTGCCGGCTTCACGCTGCCTGGCTTCAGCCTGGTTATATAACTCCAGGGCGCGCTGGTTGTCCCCCCGGGTGGTGTGGATGATCCCCAACAGCGAAACCAGCGCTGGCTGCGCATGCACAAGCTCCTCCGGCAGTTTCTCCAGCCAGCTGGCCAGGGTCAGGATCCGGCCGGACATGATGAACACCGAGCCGATCTCGGCCAGAAGACGCACCTGATTATCCTGATCCCCCACTCTGGCATATACCTGCAGGGCCTCCTCCCAGGCCTGCCGTTCCTCATAGACCCGGGCCAGCATTTGCTGGATGTGCCAGGCCAGCACCGGCTCCTCATACTGGAGTTGCGCCCGGAGAAAATACTGAAAGAGGTGATGGTAGCGGATCAGGCGGCCATCCCGATCCAGGGAGACACTGAAGAGATTGCTGGATCGAACGGTTTCGAAGAGCACCGGCCAATCATAATGATCCTCCCCGGCCAGCGGAGACAACACCCTTTCACACAGGTCCACATCGAAAACATCGAAGACCGAGGTCATTAACAGGAAACGATACATGTCTGGCGACTGGCGCTGCAGCACTTCCTGCGAAAAAAAATCGAACAGTTCACGGGTCGACTCGAGTGGATGCATGCGGGGCATGGTTCCGGTCCGGCCGCTGGTCAAATGAATGGCCGCAATCCAGCCCTCGGTCTGTTCCACCAACGCCCGGGCGTCCTGCAAATCAAGAGTGACACCATTGTTCTGCTGAAAAAGCTGTTGGATCTCCTCCGGCAGAAAGGAAAGATCGTGAAAGGTCAGGCCCCCCAACTGGCTCCGGGCAATCAGCAGGGGCGCATCCGGCAGGTCCGGCAGGCCGCGCGAGGCGAGCAGGAGATGCAGCCGTTCATCGGTCAGTTGTAGAAGCCGGCCAATGACATGCCCGGAAAAGGGATCGTCCCCCACCAGGTGGTAATCATCCAGGATCAGCAGGAAGGGTTCGCTGATCTGTGTGTTGATCTCATTGGCCACCGTGACCAGCAGTCGCTCCCCATCCTGTTCGAAGGAGGCCATGCTTTCCAGAGCCGCTAGGGCATCCCGCCCAAAATCCGGGAAGCGTTCCGCGATGGCCGCGATCAGGTATCGCAGGAACCGTTGTGGTTCCCGGTCCAGCGCATCCAGGGCAAGCCAGCAAACGGACATGTCACTTTGCTGGGCCAGGTCCACCAGTAGCGAGGTCTTGCCATAGCCGGCCGGCGCCACGATCAATAGCAACCGCTTTTCCAGTTGTTCATACAGCGCGTCGATCAACCGCGTGCGGGTTATCAACTCCCGCCGCCGAAAGGGGACGCGGACTTTAATCGTACTGAGGGGCAAACTGGCCGAAGCGTGCATGGGGTGATTCTATTGGATTGTATCTATGATCATCGAGATGGGAGTAATTCAAGGCATTTGGGGAACAATTATTGACCAGGATTTCCGGTGGAACATTGCAATTCCACATCATCCAGCTTCGCCTTTACGGGACTCACATCAATCTCCAGGTAACCGGCCGTGGAAAGCGCCGCTCCCGACGGGTGATAAAAAGCAAATTGATCACCACCATTGCGCTTAGCCTGATAGAGCGCCTGATCGGCCTGACTCAATAGCGCGTCCACATCAGCCATTTGTGGCTCCAGCGTGGCGGCACGCACGCTGACGGCTATGCAGATTTCGGCGCCCCGCAATGGAAACGTCGTGATTGACAGGGTCTCCAATATGCGCTGCAGAAGGATCTGCGCCTGCTGGCGACCTGTTTCGGGGAGCAGCAATACAAATTCGTCGTCCCCATACCGTGCGAACACATCCGCCTCACGCACACAACTGCAGCAAATCCTGCACAGGCTGACCAATATTTGATCGGCGATCAAATGACCGTGTGTATCGTTCACAAATTTGAAATTATCCAGATCCAGGCTGGCAATGGTGAACGTGCCCCCAAACCTACGCACGCGCTTCAATTCCCGGTCGGCATATTCAACGGAGTGACGGCGGTTATAGACTTGGGTCAACTCGTCCGTGATCGACTGGATCTGCAGTTTGTGTTCCGCAGCGTCCAGGCGTGCCAGCAGGCTGAGAGTCTGCCAGCTCAGCAACGGGGTAATGAGGGCCAGCGACAGAATGCTGATCAACAACCCGGAGCCGTCCAGCCGATCCCCCTGAAGGCCCGTCAGGCTGGAGGCGATCAGCAGGGATAGCAGGATCGACAGACAGGTCAGCCCCAGGGACGTGACAGCAATTCCATATCGCCGTAATATTTTCCTCAACAGTATGCTCCACCCATGCACCGGCGTGCGCGAAACGGAACATGGGAATATAGCTGAGGATTTTACCCGCTGTACTCTGCATTTTCAATTGTTTCGGAGTTCCGATCCGCTAGTCCGATGGCTTCGACCTTGCAAGCACCAAGTGAGCACAGAAATGCAACCAGCGGTTTCTTCTTGAAGAAAATAAGAAGATCTTTCCACCTAACCCATGAAGCAGCAGGACAAATCCTGCAGGAGAGGGGAGGAAACCGGCTGCACCGTTTGGTGGATCTATCCGGCTGCTACCGTCTGTCACCCTGTGTGAACGCGCCAATCAACCGAGGCGGAGCGCGATCACTTGGAGCAGATCATTTACACCACCAGCCAATTGTCTGGAGCATGCTTCTATCTTGCCTCTTCGTAGACTTGGATTGTTTTCTCCCTCGTTCTGGAATTTCAAATCTATCGAAGGCACGATCCCCCACCAGCGACGCGGCCTGTGGATCACAAGAGAGTTGTCACTTCAGAAATGTACCTCCACCGATCCAAGAGCCGGCATCGGCATCTCACAAACATGGGTGTCATCCACCTTCACAAGTATTCCTATATAATCTTTGGTGCTAGCGGATCCTTACAGCCAGCCAGTGGGATCAGCCCCAGCGCGCGTACCGAATCCTGGTTTCGCTTTTTCCTGATGCGTTCACGCTCTTTTTCAACCGTGATCTTTCCCAGCATGGCACCTGCAAAGAGACGGGCGCGTCCGTGACCAATACCGCCTGATGTATATAACGCCGCATCGTACAATTGCTGCCAGCGCTCCTAGCCCATCTCGGAATACACCCGTTGGAACCAGGCGACATCCACTGCGCCGTCCATCAGGTCATCCACGGAGAGCGGCGTATGTTCACTGGTGCGCGTCGCCCACTCTTCCCGAATGCCCGGCTCCACTCTCCATTGTCTGTCCTTTGTGTGCGCGTACAGCCACCAGACCGCGTCCGTCAGATGTTCCCAGCCGGTCGCATGTTGGACGAATGTTGCCCATTGGGGAGCATATACAGCCAGTTCGACCAATCTTTTTTCGGGGATGCGATGGAGGCGTGCCTGCCCGGCGAAATCTTCCAGCGTGTCGGTTTCGACGGGATAGCTGTTTCTGATCAAATGGCTGAAGACTCTCGAACGGCTTTGACCGTGCACATAGCCGCGTTCGAATCCACGTCACCCAGCGCGGCCAATAGCCGGAAGAGATTCCTCATCCCCGGAACAGAACGAAGATTGCACGCCGGGCCACTGGCCGCGGTGGACAACTGGCCGCGCTTGCATTCCACCTCCAGGATGCGCTGGCGGCAGGCGTCGACAATTTCCTTCATGATTGGGAGATGCTCGAGTTGTGGGAGCTGGTCAGCATGAACCTTTCGCCCGCTGAATTGATATAACAGGTGGACCCCAGTTACATATCGATGCTGCTTGGGCGGACTCAGAAACATATAAAATAAATCATCGCGTGTCGCGGCACCGACTTGGTAGGCGAATAGCGCGTCGTCGAGTATTGCGTACTCGCCCGATAATCCTGGTTTGGGTTCATCTAACCACATACAATGTTCCACAATCGTGCGTGATGTTGAACTTTCCAAGAGTCAGAAGGCAATTTGCGCTGCCACCGGGCAATATATAGGTAGGCAAGTCTATCGTATCTAAGAGTCCGAACTCTTCTTCCCCCATGCGTTTCTTCTAGTCCTATCAATTCCGAGTACGGAATCCTGCGCACAGACTCCTCAAGCGCATCTGGTGCACAAGCACATGGCCTCAGTGTGTCACCATAGAATCCACACGGACAGGGATTCATGGCCGCGATGAGCAAAAAGTGGTCACAATCAACATCTAATTTTGCCTTACAGAGTGACTGTTGATTTCTCAGGTTAGGGTGCAAAAGTCAAGCAACCTAGTGAAAACCCTGGATGACCACTCGGGATGGGTGTTAAAAACCCAATTCTCGCGCGTCCTGACAACTTATCGTTTTGTGTCCTGTTTCCCCGCAAATCTGCAAAGCATAGGCGGCAAGGGCGGATCGTTCCGGTACCCATAATCTTGCCACATGGAAACAAACGGAGCGTATATGAAGTGATACCGCCTATACCGGATTTTATTCATCATTGTGTTAAGTCCTTCACAAAGGTCGTTACACAATTACCTCTTCTGGATCACCGACGATAGCCTGCATTCCCTCCTGCGTACTGATATAAGGATATGCTCCGGAGGCACCAATGTCGCCAACTCCATCCGCGCCCTCTATGATCATAGTCACATTTCAACCGCTTTTGCCCGCTTTCGCTACCGCCCACAAAATATTCTGATACGATCCACATCGACACAAATTGCCCGACAAATACTCGCGAATCTCATCTTCGCGCGGATCTGGGTTCTCTTTCAACAAAGCTATCGTTGTCAAAATAAACCCTGGGATGCAATAAGCGCATTGGAATGCCCTTTCATCAATAAAGGCTTGTTGAATTGGGTGGAGTTGACCGTCCTTTTCAAGGCTTTCAACAGTGAGAATCTCTTTTCCAGTAACTTGTTCTGCCAATGTCAAACATCCACTAATGGGCTCACCATCCACCAATATGGTACATGCTCCACACATGCCAACTCCACAGCCTTCCTTCGCGCCGACCAATCCAAGATCATCGCGCAAGACTTGGAGCAACGTGCGCGTCCTTTCCTGGACACTATGCCTGCTTCCGTTTACATTCAGAATCATTGCTCAGACTTCTCCCTTAAAGCGCGCAAGACTTTCTCCGCGGTAATTGGCAAATCTTTTATCCTCACGCCTACTGCATCTTCAATCGCATTCGCTACTGCAGGTGCAACAGGCGGCAAAGTCATCTCGCCGATACCATGCATCTCGCCTCGTTCAGATTCGATGCAGGTGCTGATCAATTCAACAGGAATATCACGAATGGATGGAATTGCATAATCTGCCAGATTCGGATTCGTCGCTTGCCCACCATCGTAAGCGATTTCTTCCATCAGCGTTGGACCCAATCCAAATATGACATTGCCATCATTTTGCAGTTGAGCTAGGCGCGGATTCACGACTCGCCCAGCGAACGAGGCAGCGGAATATCGCAAGATAGTAACGCGTCCCGTTTCCGTATCCACTTCCACTTCCACCGCACCAGCGCCTTGATGCCAGTGTGGACTTGCGACTCCCCGTCCCGTTTCGGGATCTATGCCCAGTGATGTCGAATATTCGCCACCTTCTTCAAGAGTTTCCAGGCTGGTACGTTTGAGAATATCTGCAAAGGAAATCGACGCTTCGTCTGCAACCACAAATCCATTCTCTGTTCGCAATTGATCTGGAGGCACTTCAAGTAAAGGTGTGCTGAGTTCAAACAACTTCTTTTTCATCGAACCACATGCGGCAATGACCGCATTACCCATCATACTCGTCGAGCGGCTTGCGGAGGTGGTCGAGTCAAATGGAGTGACCGCGGTATCGGGTCCAACGATCTTTATCGCACTGAGAGGAGCACCCAAAGATTCCGCCGTGATCTGCGCCATCGTTGTGTGACCACCCTGCCCCATCTCGACCGTGCTCGTATAAAGCGTGACTGTTCCATCATCCATAAGTTTCAAGCGCGCCTGAGATTTTGACGTGGCAACCGTACTCTTCATCATCACGCCATACCCTCGCCCGCGCCTTGACCGCCCTCCTCCTATTCGCGCTGAGCGGAGGACGAAGTCCGGAGACGAAGCGGGGAGAGGGGGCCGAGGTGACGGCGGAGAAGATAAACCTTTTGCAGCCGAATCAAGACACTCAACAAAATGCACCTCATGCAATTCTTCGCCCGTCGCAAAACGGTCGCCTGAAACAAACAGATTCTTCATCCGAAACTCAAGCGGATCCCAACCCATCTTGTGCGCGATGATATCCATCTGCGACTCATACGCCCACGTGGTCTGTGAGCTCATCGCGCCGCGATACGCGCCCGCCGGAGGCAGATTCGTGTAAACGCCATAGGAATCAACATGCACGGCAGAAATGCGATACGGACCTACCGAACGCACCATCCCAGCAGGCACGAGCAGTGGACTGGCGTCCGCATACGCGCCGCCATTCCAATAAATCGTGACCTGACGCGCGGTGAATGTACCGTCACGTTTGACTCCTGTTTTCAACGTGATGGATGCAGCGTGTTTTGTGACCGTGACAAACTCCTCCGCACGCGAGAGAATAAATTCAACTGGGCGACCATTCGTCTTACGCGCCATCGCCGCAACCAACGGCTCAATACGGATATGACCCTTCCCGCCATATCCTCCACCAAGCGGTGGGACAATCACACGCACTGCTTCGGGCGCAATATCAAATATTTCAGATAATGCTTTACGCACCATGAATGGCGCTTGCGAACCGGTCCACATTGTCAGATGCACGCCATCCCATTGCGCAGCTGACGCATGTGGCTCCAATGATGCTTGTTGCGCAACGGGACTTGTAAACGTGTCTTCAAAGATTTCATCCGCTTCGTCGAACGCGGCCTCGATATCGCCGTATCGCAGTTTGGCATGTTTGAAAATATTATTCGGGAATTTTTCATGCAAGGTCGGCGCGCTTGCCTGGATGGCTTCCTGCGCATCAAACACCGATGGCATTTCACTGTATTCAATATCAATCAACAGCGCGGCTTCTTCAGCGGCTTCCAGACTTTCAGCCGCGATTGCCGCAATTGGCTCGCCAACATAGCGCACCCGATCCATTGCGACAACACCTTGATCCTTGATAGCCACACCGTAAAAAGCATTCGTTCCCAGGTCTACGCCTGTGAGAACTGCAACCACACCTGGAACCTGCAAGGCGTTCGAAGTATCCACTTTCAATAATCTCGCATGAGGCGATTGACTACGCACGATTTTTCCAAAGAGCATATTTGGCAGACGCAAGTTGACCATGTAATCCACCGCGCCGGTCACGCGTGCAACTGAGTCAAGCATCGGAACGGATTCACCGATTGCCATCTCGCACCTCCTCCAATGCGCGCTTCACGAACACACGGATCATTTCCTTTCGATACCACGCCGAACCGCGCACATCGGTTAGCGGGTCAAGCGTTCGGGAGTATTCCTCCGCGATAGCAGCAATCAGTTCATCGGTCAACGCCTGGCCATGTGCCATCGCTTCAGCCTCCTGCACTCGTTGCGGAGTCTCGACTGCCGCGCCCACCGCGATCCGTAAGTCCAAACAGTTTCCATTTGGACCAAAATCAGCGACCGCGCCCACCGCGACACAGGGACGTCCCTCGGCAGAGATGGATGTGTATTTATGATAAACAGCACGCGCGGATGACGGTAATGTGGGAATAATGATCTTGGTAAGAATTTCATTTGGCTCAAGCGCAGTGGTGTAGAAACCGAGAAAAAATTCACTGAGGGGTATCTCACGCTTCTTTTCTGGATCTTGAACTTGTACGCGCGCATCCAGAGCCGTCAACATCGCTGGAGGGTCGGCAGCATAATCTGCCGCGGATAGATTGCCGCCAATAGTCGCCTGGTTTCTCACTCGAACATTCGCAACAACATGGAATGTATACGCGAGCGCAGGAGCGAATTTCTGAATAATTTCTGAACGTTCGATATCCCGCAGTTTCGTCAGCGCGCCGATGTGCAAGCCATCTTCTTCATCGCGAATGAAATTATGGTTTGGAATGCGGCCAAGGCTGATCAACACAGACGGCGCGATCAACTTTTGCTGAAGCATCAACACGACCGACGTACCGCCCGCGATGATTTTTGCGTCATCAGCATGTTGATCAAGCAGTGACACAGCTTCGGAAAAATCTGTTGGTTCAAGGAACTTAATGCTCAAGTTGTACTCTCAAGTTCTTCGCAAATTCAGCCGTTAACTTTTTCGCAGTAGCCATGATGACAGGTCCGCCAAACTGTGCAAGTCTGCCGCGTAGATTTGCTTCCACTTCAAACGCGGCTTCAGTGCCGCCCTCGACAGTCTTCAATGTTCCTGTAAACGTCGCCTTGACAGAAGATGCGCTGGATTTGTCATCACCTTCCACGGCGCCTGCGATTCGATTTGGCGCCTTAACCTCCATGAGCGTCAATTTGCCCCTGAACTCGGATTTGATTGGTCCAACTTTGACGACCAATTTTCCGCGATAGGTTTTATCATCCACGACTTCGACTGATTCGATTCCAGGGATACACTGGCTGAGCTTTGGAATATCAAACAGAAAATCCCAGACTTTTTCCTGCGGGGCATTGATCACAAAAGAATCCTTGATCTGCATGAGTTATCCACCAGCGGGGGCATGACACAGTAGAACTTCGAGTCCCTCCGCGCCTGCTTTGAGATAAAAGGAGTCGCTCTTTTCGAGCCACAAAACAGACTCTGTATCTAGGAGTAGTTCCTGCTCCCCTACATGGGCCTGGCCGTTGCCGTGAATCACATACGCAAAACGTTCAGCATTACTTGCTTCAAACGATCCTGACTGTGCGCCTGCGGAAAGGATAATACTCTCGACTTGCAGGGCGTCTGTTCCGAGCAGGGCGCTATTCGCAAGTGTCGCAATCTTCGCGCCATTCTTCTCAGTGACTGGCAAGTCTTTGGGTTCAAAAATAGTTGGCATGTTTTCCTTCTATCACGGCTCCAAAACAACGCGACCAATGATTTCTTGTTTTCTCAATCGTTGATGTAACAACTCTGCTTCTTCAAGCGGATATGTGCCTGTGATAATCGGTTTGACTCTTTCCGCCGCGACCAAGGAAACAACCTCGGCCAATTCTCGTTTCGTGACATTACGCGAGCCCAGGATCTCCCATTCGTTGGCGATCATCGCCTGTGGACTGGCGCTCAATGATGTACCCGTATGCGAGCCGACGATGACCATCCGTCCGCCGCGTGAAAGCGACGTCAAGGATGATTCGAAAGTCTTCGAACCGACAAGTTCAAGAACAACCTCCACACCTTCACCGTGTGTCCATTCGCGCGCGGCTTCCGAAAAATCACCAGATGACGCATCAAAGGCCACATCCGCGCCGAGACCGCGCGCCAGCGACAGTTTCTCTTCGCCGATGTCCACCGTCATAACAAATGCGCCCATCATCTTCGCAAGTTGGATGGCATGTACACCGACGCCACCGCCTGCGCCTGTGATAATGACATGCTCGCCAGGCTGGACTTTCGCGCGTTTGGTCAGTGCGTGATACGGTGTACCAATCGCGTTGGCAATCACGCTTCCTCCCGGGAAGGAAATTGACTCCGGAAGTTTTACAAGATTGACCGCGGGTATTGTTGTATATTCCGCATACGCGCCGGGTGTATGGATTCCAACATAACCTTTGAAGTCTGCGCAGATGGTTTCGCGGCCCGTGAGACAATAGCGGCATCTTCCGCAAGTCAAATACAGCGTGCTGGTCACGCGGTCACCTGCCTGGACATTGTCAACCTTCGCGCCCACCGATTCGACCACGCCTGCAATTTCATGTCCAAGAATGATCGGCGTTTTGGCGGTCAGGAACTTGCCGTCGCGGATCGTCAGATCAAACTGATCCACTGCGCAGGCTTTGACGCAGACCAATGCGTCATCTGGACCTGGCTGCGGAACGGGCACATCCTCCAGAATTAGCGGTCCGCCAAACTCTTTGACAATCAGGGCTTTCATTGCGTAACGACCTCCGGAGTGTGCACAGGATTGGACACCGTGAAGTAAGCGATCAACGCGCCGAGCGCCAGCAAGGCTGTTGCAAGACCATATCCGCTGGAGAGACCTAGCCAATCAGCTAGATAACCTGCTAACAATGGTGCAATGGTGGTGCCGATGAAACGAGCGAAGAATTGAAGCGCGCCTGCCGTGCCACGCATGGCGGGAAAATAATCAACCATGATGTTCAGTTGTGCGGCAAAGCCGTAGCCAGCAGTTAGCCCAAATGCCAATAATGCCGCCGCAACAACAACTGGCGACATGCTTGAAGTTGCAATCACGCTGATGAATGTGAGTGCAACAAATGCCACTGTGGCACCCATCACTCCAACGAGCAACGTAAAACGCATACCGCGTTGATCGGAAGCGCGGCCGCCTACAAACGTACCAATGATCACGCCGATGGCAGTCATTGTGGTCACCGCGCCGATGCCGGCTTCATGTAAACTCATTTTATCGGCGAGCAGGATCGGGGTCAGCGTATGAATCGTATAAAGTCCATAAAAATGAACAAAGCCCAGAACGAGCGCGCCGAAAGTCGGGAGCGTACGCGCGATCGTCAACATATCCTTCAAACCGACTTTTTGCCCGTGAACAGGCTGCGCGGGCAACTGCCAAATCGTAAACAGCAAAAGTACGACAGTAACAACGGCCAGGATAATAAAGTCAGCACGCCAACTCAACCACACCGCGATGAGACCACCGAACGCGGGACCCGATGCCGCGCCGGCGGAATTGAACATCGAAAAGATGCCCATGGCGCGACCGCGTTCGTTCGTTGGAAACAAATCTGTGATCAAGGCGATGCCGACTCCAGCCGCGGCTGCGATACCCAGCGCCTGCAAACTGCGCGCCACCAGGAGCAGACCGATGCCGCGCGTAAAATACGCGCTCAAGTTGCCGAATAAATAAAGCACGAGACCGATCAACAATATGCGTTTGCTGTCAAATCGATCCACGATCGGACCATACGCAATCTGCGCGAATGCAAGACACAAACCATAAATGGAAAGCGTGAGCCCGATCATCGCCGTGGTTGTATTCAAGTCACTGCGCATGGTGGCAAGTGACGGCACATAGATCACCTGCGCGAACGAACGCAGAAATGCGGCAAATGAAACGAGATAAAGAATTTTGATTTTCAACCTCATAAACGTTCCCAGGTCACTTCAAAATCTGGCACCGCAGCGCGGATGAGACTCTGGACAGGACAATATTTTTCAGCGAGTTCGATCAGTCTTTGGACACGATCATCGGACTCAGTCGATCTGATCTTCACATGCAAACGAACAGAACTAAAATGCACAGGCACGTTCGCTTCCCCTTTGCGACCGCGAATATCCAGCACACCTTCTGCAAAGGCTTCGAGATCCTGCAAATCGAATTTTATTTTTTCAGCCATCCTGGCTGTAGAGACACCCGTTCAGGCACACAGACTGGAAAGCGTGATCTCAAGCGGCGTTGGTCCCGTATCCGTACCTTCATTGAGCGGCGGCTCATCCGAACGCATAACAGGAAAATCCCGCACATAAAGATCGTTCATGCGCCCACCCAACCACTTGCCTCTTGCACGAATAGTTCGAATGTAGTCAGTCTGTTCCATCATCATCCTTGCGCCACAACAAACTTCATCGGATATTTTTGCAAACTCACCGCGCCGCCTTTCGTCACCCGCGTTAACGCGCCCACCTGCAGGCCCATACGCTCATCAGGTGTAATGGGATTGGGCTGAACGACCATCGCCATATCTTCGGCAAACATTCTGCCAGCAGGTATTGGCTTCACACTATTCCAGTACTCACAACACGATTGATCAATGATTGGTGGATGAATGTCCACGCCATAGCCGTGAATCAAATCATCATAGATTCGATATCCTGACTCGCCAATGACAGAGGCAGCTTTGATGACATCGCCTTCCGTTGCACCTGGGCAAATCGCCTTACAAATCCGACTGTAAGCCTGCTCACCTACATCCAAGAGTTTTTGCCACTCTGGAGTTGGATCCCGACCGACCGCGATCGGACGATGGATCTGTCCGGAATAGCCCCAGTAACTCGCGCTGATCTCCATGATGATCACATCGCCTTTTTGAATGACGCGGTCAGTGACATTCTGGGCGGGGACACAGGCAGTCGGCGCGTTCATCGGCATGGATCGTAAAAAAGCGATATGTGGTTGTCCGCCTTTTCGGCGATAGGAGCCTTCGATAATTCCGATCAGATCATGCTCGGTCATGCCAATGCGAGTTTCATTCTCCAATGCAGCGACCGTCGCATCTGTAAATTCGGCCGCTTTTGCGAGCCAATCAAATTCTTCATCACTTTTGATTACACGCAAATGGGAAAAATCGGGTGTGACATCAATCCACTCAATTTCAGGCAGTGACTCTCGCATCGTCGCGAAATGTTGATAGGGCATCCCCATGCCGAATGTGGCGTTGATACCGATCAAGCCGACGCGTGCTTTGCCAATTCCATTCTTCCTGAGTATTGCAACGATCTCTTTTGCAGGATCATACGTTCCCCAGCGCGTATCGGGAATCACTGACACAGCCCGCGCATTGGGCACATGATTGACGAGACCAGTAAGCAATGTCGGTTCACCATCCATGGGAAAGACAAGATAATTGTGATGGAGGTCGAGATAATTCGTCAGCCAGAAGACATTGGCTTCGTTGTGACGATTGATGCCAGAATTCCCGAAGATGACCAGCGCGGACAAACCTTGGCGCTGCATCAGATCACGCGCAAGATTATTTCGTCGCTGAAACTCTGTATCTGAAAAACGCGGATAGGTCATCCCAGTTTTTCCTTCAGCCAGTCAGCTGTGAGCGGTCGATACACAAAGGGAATGTTATTGCAAACGTGGTTGCCATTCTCAAACATAGCCAGTTCCGCGTTGGGGCCAACAGCATTGACAATCTTATGCGCCTGTTCCCAGGGGATGAGACGGTCAAGTTTGCCATGGATGATGAGCAGAGGCTGTTTGATCTTTTGTGCAACGCCATCCAGCGACAGTTGATTGGCATTGGTAATGGCTTCATTCTCATCCTGCGCACCCGAGTGATGTTGGAACGCGGCACGGGTCAGCGAGGGCAGGAACGACCAGCATTCCGCAAAATTCCATGGACCGCAAATCCCCACCGCAGCTTTGACGCGCGGTTCGAAAGCCGCCGCACGGGGCGCGTAATATCCACCAAGACTCACGCCTGCGAGCCCGATTCGATTCGCGGCGATATCATCCCGTTTGGTCAATGTATCCAACGCAGTGGAAACCGCAGCCTCATAATCAGGGCGAATGATTGAGTTATATCCGCATTCGCCCTGACCCGGTCCATCGAGCGAGAAAGTCGCCAGTCCACGTTTGAGGAAGACATTTTCCCAGTAGAAGAATTCCTCCTTGGTGGAATCAAGCCCGGGCAGGAGGAGAACGAGCGGCGGTTTGTCCGCACCCACAGGGGCAGGACGGCGAAGAGTGCCAACCATCTTAGCGCCGTCGAAGGGAATTTCCACGCGCTCACCCGTTCGGTCAAGCAGTTTGAGACCTTTGGAAAAAGCCGCCACCGATTTATTTGCGGCGGACATATATTCATCATGGAAATCCTGAAAGAGAAATTTGCCAAAGTGATAACACAAGGCCGCGCCGATATACGCCTCACCCGCGCTGACAGTATTGCCTTTAGCTTCCGCCTTCACAGCCAGATCGTGATGCACATCGCCCGTCGCGACCCATTCGCGGCACCAATCCTCCCACTTTTCAACGCGCGCGGTTGTGCGGAAGAAATCGTTGTAATCCACGCCCTGCGAGGTGAAACGCGGCGCCCAGTTTTTGATGGCGGCTTCTACTCTCTCATCAGGCATGCTTCTCTCCTCTGGTGGTTTCCTAATCATTGCCCGCGTAATTACCAGCCGTCTCCGGGAACATGGTACGGATGATCTTGAAACGATGAATATCCTGTGTGCCATCCATGTGCAGGAAGACAGCCGCATCACGGAAATGCTTCTCAATGCCAACCTCGATCATCACGCCGTTTCCTGCGTGAATTTCCATTGCCTTCTTGGCAACGTCAAAAATCGCATCGGCGGCATAGACCTTTGCCATCAGGCACAATTGCTGGGCATCGGAGGTGTTATTGTCGAGCGCCCGCGCCGCGTAGCGTGTAAAGGCGCGCGTCGTTTCGATCTTGATCGCCATGTCGGCCAATGTATTGGCAATTGCCTGATGCTTGATGATGATCTTGCCGCCCTGCACATACTGTTGAACGTAGGCGGCGGTTTCTTCGAACGCGGCAACTCCGACTCCCAGATTTTTTGCCGCCTGTAGGATCTTCCCCGGGCGGAAATAAACCCCCGCATGCTTGAGCGCCTCATCCTTGACGAGCAGATGGTCCTCTGGAATCCGACAATTCTCGAACACGATCTCGCCGTTGTTCATGTAGCGCGCACCCATTTTTTCATTCGTGCGCACAGGAATAAGTCCTGGTGTATCACGCGGGATCAGGAAACTGCTCGTGCCTTGCAAGATACCCACCTTTGGATTTGTGTTGGCATAAACGACATACAGTTTTGCGTCGTAGCCGTTGGTGATGAACTGTTTGCGTCCATTGATGATCCAGTGACCGTCCTTGAGTTGTGCCATTGTCTGCATGGCGGCTTCAGGGAGGTTGTATGGAAGCCAACGGTCCGATGCACCGCGCGGCTCCGTCAGACAATGCGCGATCAGGAAAGTGGGATCGTCTACGAAACGTGGGAACCATTCATCCTGAAAATGTTCGGGCATGATGTTGCCAAGTAAAACAGGCACTTTCCACACCTGACCCATGATGTCTGCAAAACCCGAGTCGCCGCGCGCCAATTCCTCGGCAATGATTGCAAAGGTTTGCGCCTGATCCTCCAATTTGAACCCGCCATATTTTTCAGGCACCCCCAAGCCCCGCAAACCAAGCCTGTCTGCCTTCTTGAGCAATTCCCAGGGCATGCGCTCACTTGCCGGTGCAGTCCATTCCCGTTCGCGGTCTCGACTCACAAAGGGAATAACTTCCTTGTCGACAAAGTCGCGGGCTAACTGCCTCATCTGTTTCTGCTCGTCAGTGAGATCCAACATTTGCATTTGCATCTCATATTCTCCTTTCATTCAGGAACTTATGTTCGCCTGAGACTCAGGCGTGCTGT
>DASTOH010000082.1:0-16884 GCA_035720235.1 Anaerolineales bacterium
GCCGCGCAAAACTTCTCGCTTGAACGCGTCGTAGTCATAACGCGCCTCCAGCCACTGTGAGTCACATTTCCCGCAAACCGCCGGGACAAAAGGCACGTAAGGCTGCTGATGGCCGCAGAGATTACACTCCAGGTACTTGGGCGTTGCCATTTTATTTTTCCTTCTTTTCCACGATATCGGTAATGCGGGCTTCGAGCGGCAGTTCCACCAGGAAGGTTGAACCTTCGCCTTCCACGCCCGTGCTCTCGGCCCACAGGCGACCACCGTGCATCTCGACCAGGCGGCGGCTGATGGGCAGACCCAACCCCGTGCCGCCCACTTTGCGGGTGGTGGACGAATCCACTTGCGTGAATTCCTGGAAGACCGCTTCGAGCTTGTCGGGCGGGATGCCGATGCCGGTGTCCTTGACCGAGATCAGGATGCGTGCGCCATCCAGGGGTTTGGCGCAGATACTGACTTTACCTTTCTCTGTGAACTTGATGGAATTGTTCACCAGGTTGATCATCACCTGGCGCAGGCGGGTGTTATCGGCATACACTTCGATCGCGTGATCTGAATTCTCATCGATGAAGAGTGCAACGTTCTTTTCGCTGGCCAGGGTGGAGGTAATACTGGTAACTTCCTCCAACAGGCTCTGCACTTTGAATTTTTCCGGATGCAGGTTCATGCGTCCGGATTCGATCTTGGCCATATCCAACACATCATTGATGAGGTGGAGAAGGTGCTGGCCGTTCTTTTGGACGAGGCGCAGGTCGTTGTCCATGTAATCGGTGAGTTCGCCATCCAGGCCTTCGAGCATCACGTCGGTGAAGCCAAGGATGGAGTTCAACGGTGTGCGCAGTTCATGTGACATGTTGGCAAGGAAGGATGATTTGAGGCGGTCAAGCTCGCGCAATTGGGCCACGGTCGCAGCCTGCTCGACATACAGCCGCGCATTTTGCAGGGCCACGCCCACCTGTGAGGTGAGCGTGATGTATATGTTCGCATCCTCCTCGGTGAAGCGGTTTGGTATGTCAGATTGAACGTCAAACACACCCAGCACTTTGTCACCGACGATGATCGGAATTGCCATTTCAGAGCGTGTGTCGGGGAGCAGCCGATTCGAGAGATGGATGGAATTTTTGTCGTGAAACACGTCGTTTTCGACCACAGATTTACCGGTCCGGGCAGCTCTTGCCGCCATGGACAGTTCATGATCGCAGGGGATGCTCCAGCCGTCCTCTACCATTTTTCTGCCAGTCTCTCCGGCGCCGGCCGCGAGCAGCAGGTTCTCCCCCGATTCGTCCAGAAGGTAGATGTGGGCATGATAAAGATCAAAGCGTTCCTTTGTCAGATCCACAACAGATTGCAGCAGTTGATCGGGGTCACGCAAGGTCGAGGCTGTGGTACTTACAGTTGCGACGGTTGCCAGTTCATAGGCACGCCGCTGGAGTTCCTCTGTCAGCCGCATGGCCTCCAGTTGGACGCTCACCTGAGTGGCGATGGCTGTGGTTAGGTCAGCATCCTCCTGGGAGAATTCCTTGTCGCCTGCCACTGCCAACTGCCCAATGATTTCGCCACGAACTTTCAGAGGCTGAACGAAGCTCAACTCCTGGGCCCTGGGCGCATCTTCCAGCCGCTTCACGCGATTGGTGTCGTAGATGAAACCCAGGCCAGATTCATCCTGCGTACCTGTATAGGACTGCCAGCCTTCGCGTGTCAGGCGGCGTGTGGCTTCCTCTGCTTCGGCGCGGGCACGCGAGGCATCGGCCAGCAAGCGGATGTTTTCCACCTGTTGCGCGACCTGGTTCGCAATGGAGGCAACCAAAGCTTTATCTTCATTCGTCAAGGTAAGGGCTGGATCAGGCTCTAGGTAAAGCATGCCAATGTGTTCATCCATGACTTTAACAACCTCCTGAACGCCTCCGTTGACCTGAAGGGGAGCCAGGAGCGGCGTAACAGAGGATTGATCGTAGGCGTACCCTATGAGCTCGCTCTGATGGATGGCGTCCAGGAAGGAGTTCCAGCTATCGTGGAGGAAGCGGTGAGTGGCAGCTTCCGCTTCGGCGCGTGCGCGTTCGGTTGCGTCGAGCAAGCGCAGGTTCTCGATTTGGAGCGAAGCCTGATGCGCGACCAGGTGCAGCAGGCCAGTTTCCTCGTCAGTAAGGACGCGTTCAGCAGGCGGCTGTATCTGTAATTTACCAATTGGTTGGCCGCTGGCCAGGAGCGGGACGGCGACCCCCTCAGTGACCTCCGCTGGATCCTGAAGCGGCTTGACTGCCTCATCGGCGAAAGCGTAGCCGACCCATTCCTTTTCATACAAGATGGGCATCGAGCGGCGCGGCGTTTCCTCCACCTCGACGGTCTGAGACGCCTCCTTGATTTCGGAGGGGAGGATGGCACCCATCTCACAGGTGGGTCTTTCATATTTGGCAATCTGCGCTTCGAGCTCGCATACACGAGCACGCAGTTCATCCATTTCCTGGCGGATCGAGGGGCTGCTGCTTGCCGGGTCGGCCGCGAGCCGATCAATATCTGCGAACAATGCATCAAGCCGTTGGCGCAGTTCCTGTTCGTACATGAGTCACCGTCTCCTGGAACGTCGAGCGTTCACGATTCGGGCAATCCTTTGAGAGTGGGCTGGTGCTGTCCATTCCCGTTGCCATTCTCATTCGCCTTCATGCCCAGCTGGGCCACCGTCAGCGGCGCGTGCAAGGCATGGCCCAGTTCGCGCGCCGCGATCTGGAGCACCGCCTCCACCGTGGTGGCGCTCTGGATCTTCTGGCTGATTGCATTGAGCATGCTTTCACGTTCTGCCTGCTTTTGCGCCCGGGCAAACGAGCGTGCGTTCTGCAGGGAAGTGGCCACCTGGGACGCGAGCGTGGCCTGGATGTTGGCATCATCCTCGGTGAAGGCGTTGAGGCGGTCAGATTGCACATCCATCACGCCCAGCAATTGTTCACCGATGATCAGAGGCACAGCCATCTCAGAAGCAGTGTCAGGAAGCAGCGGGTTGGGCAGCCAGCCCGGTTCCTTGTGTACATCATTGACGATGACAGCCTGCCGGGTGCGGGCGGCACGGGCAACCAGAGATTGTTCCTGGTCAATGGGAATAGCCGCTGAGCCGTGGGTGCCTTCATGAACATCTCCTTCCTTCCATCCGCAGGCGGCGATCTTAAGGATTTGGGTCGTTTCATTGAAAATGAACACGTGAGCATGATACAGGCCAAACTTTCGTTGGGTCAGATGCACAACGGATTCGAGCATGTTTTGGACATCCAGTTCCTTGGAAGACATCGTGCTAATCTCTGCAACTGCCGCCAACTGCCTGGCTCGTTTATCCAATTCGAGTTGACCCAGGCGGGTTTCCTCGAACAGGCGCAGGTTTTCGATATGTGCGCTCAGCCGTTCGGCAACGGCGCTGATAAGTTCAGTCGATTCCTGGTCCTCATACGTCAAACCCTGCACGGACAATTTGCCGATCGTTTCGTCGCGGGCTTTGAGTGGCAGGGCAAGCATGGAGAGGTTTTCGTCCCGGCTATTAACTTGCGGGTGGACTTCTTTCGTATCGTAGAGGTAGCCGAGGCTTTCCGGGGATCTGGATTCGATATATCGTTGCCAACCTTCTATAGTCTGGAGGCGGGCGGTCTTTTCTGCTTCGTAGCGATATCTTTCGGCGCTTTCGAGCAGCCGCAGGTTTTCGATCTGTTGCGCCACCTGACGTGACACGATGTTGACCAAGTCAATGGCTTGTTCCTGCCGGGTTTCATCGTCAATTTCCACGACAAGAGAGCCAAGCGCCTCACCTGTGAGGGCAATTGGAGCCGATACGGCCCGTTCACTTTCAATGAGTTGAGATCCCTCAACATCTGTGAGCGGCGTGATCGCTTTGCGGTCGAACACAAAGCCGAGATGTTCCGGCTTATGGATGGCATCCAGGTGTTCATCCCAGCCCGCGCGGACCAGGCGACGGGCATGTTTTTCCAATGCGGCGCGAGCTTGTTCGGTCTCAACCAGCAGCTTCGCGTTTTGGATGGCGATGGCTAATTGTCCGGCCAGCGCTTCAAAGGCGGGCAGGATTTCCGGGCTCAAGGCTCCTGATTGTTTACTTTGCAAGTCGAGTACACCCACCACCTTTTCGCCGACCAGCAATGGCACGGCCATCTCGGAGCGGGTCTCAGGCAGGAGTGGGTTGGGGCGGAAGGTGGCACTGGCGGCGGTGTCTGCAACGATCACCGGGCGTTTTTCAGTGGCGGCGCGACCGTTGATCGAGCCGGTATCCAGCGGCAGGCGGTGACCGCGGCCGACCAGTTGCGCACCGACGGTTCCGGTACCCGATTGCAGGATCAGGTTGGTCTGGCCCGGATCTGTCAGATAGACTTGAGCGTAATACAGGTCAAACTGCGAGCGGATGAGATCTACGGCGTCTTTCAACATGACGTCCAGCGCACGCACCTGCGAGACGGAGCGACCCACTTCAGCAGCCAGCTCCAGGCTTTGAGTGCGTTCCGCCACACGCCGTTCCAAGTTCATACGTTCCTCTTCGACAGAGCCTGCCAGGGCGTTGAATGTTTCTGCCAGTTGTTGGAATTCGTCCCCACTGGCGACCGAAACTCTCGACCCCGCTTCCCCGGCCATCTGGCGGCTGGCAAATTGGGAAAGGATCCTTAAGGGTTGGATGATAACGCGTGTGCTGAATAACCAGATCAGGAAGAGACCCAGGATGGCGAGCCCAGTCGTCACAGCCAGGGTAGTCACGAGCGCAGAATTCTGCGCCTGAAGGTGGTCCGTGTATGGCTCCGAAATTTGGAGCAGCCCAAGCAGCTTGCCGTTGTAACCCAGCAGAGGGGTGATATAAACGATGGATGGAACAGGGGTATTTCGAGTGACAAGCTGGAATGTCGGTGTACCGGTTTCCAGGACGGAGCGATAGACGTTCGGGCTGACTGGCAGGGTTTCGGGATTGGTGCCTGCGTAATAAAAGAGCTCTTCAATTGGAGCAGCAGGTACTCCCTCGGCCGGCTTGAGATTTGGAGTCGCCGCGGCTTCGTGCAAAACCCACATGGTGAAGTCAGCGTGGGTGTTTGTCTTCAGACCCTCAATAAAACCCTCGTCAAAATCGACGCCAACTTCCGTCAGGCCGATGAATTGCCCATCTGAAGAGTACATGGGCGCCACACCTCGCACGCCAAGACGGCTGGGGCCGATTTCCACACCCGATGTGGGGCGTTTCTCCGCAAGGGCTGTTTTGGCTGTGTCTCGATAGGTAATATCATCGCCAAAATTCTCGGGGTTGTGAACGCGCAGAAAGACAGTCCCATCCGGGTTTTCGATGTACAGATGAACAATTTGTCGATCTTTCCACTGTGTGAACATGGGCGATAACAGGTTGTATAACTCATCCCGATTGTCGCTCAGATACAATTCCTGTGCGTCCTTGCGCTCGGCAATGCTGATCGCCAGGGATTCTGCTGCCAGACTTTGCGCCTCGATCTTGGTTTGATAGGTCTGGTAATGACTGACAAGCACGTCTTCGGCTTCCTGCTCGAGATTCTGCCTGGTCGCCCCGTCTGAGTACAGGACCTGAACACTGGCGATGACAACTAAGACGATGACAACTGTCAAAATCAATTTGTAGGAAACACTGGACCGAATATGGCGGAAGGCGTGGCTGCTCGGCCGGTTCCTGGAAAACAGGGTCGTAAGCCAATTGGATTTGCGATTTTTTTGCGACATGCGATAACTCCTGAGCTACCTGCTGGTATGTTTAGCTACGGCTGACGGCATTACGGGTTCTTGTTGGGCCGCGCCAATACTGGCGCTGACGCGCCTGGCGCCGAGTGCCAATCCAATTTCACGAATGGCCGTCTGCAGGGTGTCTTCCATCGAAGTGGCCTGCTGGATTTTCTGCCCGATGGAACTGACTTGCGCTTCAAATTCAGCCTGCCTTTTGGCGTGTTCAAATGAGCGCACGTTCTGGACGGAGGTCGCCAGTTGTGCGGCCATGGTTGTTTGGATATTGACATCTGCCGCAGTAAAACGCCCGACCTGGTCAGATTGAATATCGAATACGCCGATCAGGTTGCCACCAACCAACATTGGCACGGCCAGTTCGGAGCGCGTATCGGGAAGCAGAGGATTCGGCAGAAAGTCTGGCGCCTGCATCACATCGTTGACGGTGACCCCTTTATGTTCGCGGGCGGCGCGGGCCACCAGGGATTGTTCACGGTCGAGTGGGATGGAGAGCCCTTTTGCAAGCATCTGGCGGCCTGGTTCCCCCGCACCTGCGGCCAATATCAGGTTTTTGCCTTCTGCATCAAGCAGGTAGATGTGAGAGTGATACAGGTTGAAACGTTCCTTGGTCAGGTCAACCACTTCCTGTAATAATCTTTGGGATTCAAGGATGGTGGCGGTGGCAGTGCCCACTTCCGCCACGATTTCCAGGTCCCGGGTGCGGGCGGCCACGCGTTGTTCCAGTGTGCCGAACAGGTTCCGCAATTGCGCTGTCATCGAGTTGAAGGCATCTGCCAACACCTCAGCTTCATCGTTGCTATGCACATCTGCCGTTGCATTTAAGTTACCCTCGGATACAGCCTGCGCTGCGGTTGTCAATACTTGCATGGGGCGCACAATCTGGCCCGCAAAGAACCATAGGAAAACGAGTGCCAGAACAATGAAGCCAGTACTGATTGCAGCCTGCCTGACGGCAGCAGTCGTTGCCGGGGCAGTGATTTTCTCGAAGGGGATGATTAGCCCCATGACCCAGTAATTTGCACTGTCACTATCGCTCATATTGACTGGGTAGAAAATCTGCAAGGTTTGGCCGTCAGAGCTTAATCTGGTAAAGGGTGAGTTCAATCGAGGTTGAATTAGATCAAAATCTTCATAGATCAAGCTTGCAGGCTGGCTGGTTAATTCTGGTTGTTGGCGGACAGCAATCAGTGTGCCAGTATTGGTAAATAGAACAGCATTGGCGCTGCCATCATACAGGTCGATGCTGTCTACCAGTTCCTGCACAAAGCCGATGGGTGCGTCTACGCCCGCGATCCCATAAAATTTATCATCCTGTATGATTGGCACGATAAACGAAGCCATGACCACATCCTTGCCCTGAATTGAATAAATGAGCGGTGCAAGCGTGACGGATTTCTTGGTTGCACGTGGCAGCAAATACCAATCACCCACACCAGGGACTTCATATTGCGCCAGTGCCTCGGTATGGATAATCCCGTCATCGCCTCGCACCCAATAAGGAATAAAACGACCGGATTCGTCATGTGCCACTGCCCTTATATACTGATAGTCTACCCCATCGAAAGCGTTTGGTTCCCAGAGGGTGTAGGTGCCTAGGAATGATGGATTTTCGATCAGAACTTTCCTGAGCATAGCATTGACTTGCTCGCGTGAGAGGGAAATCGGAATGGCGGGATCCTTCACTGTACTTAAAGAAATGGCCAATGTATGCGCAACAAAATGGGGCAAATCAAGCTGGCTCTTGATCGAAAGCGCGCTTGCTTCTGCAATGGTGGCGACTTCTCGGGTGGAACTATCAATCGCCCTTTGACGAAGCAACACTGCCGAATATCCGAGCAGGATCAACGATACCAGAGTCAGCAAAAGCCCTGTCCAGAACGTGATTTTTGTTCGAATGGAAGAACGAATACCGCCTTTCTTCTTTAAAGCGGATCGTGTATCGGTTGTTGGTGGATTAATAACTGTCATAATCAATTACTCCTACTGGCCTGAATATCCAGAATAAGGCAGTTTATATTGCCAACTACGGCTGGGAAATAGCAATTGTGCCGTCACTGATTCCCTTCACAGTAGCGTCGACTAAGGCTTTGGCTTTGGTTGAGAGAGCATAGTCCGGGTTGTATTCAATGACGATGCCCCCATTGGCAAGGTTGAGATCAAAATACTCACCGCCTGCGACGCCCGATTGGATTTTGGTAATAACATCTTTGAGCGCTACTTCCCAGTGGTAAACCTGGTTAGATACTACGATCTTGGGCGCCAGGGAAGATTGATTGGATTGCGTACCAAACCACAGCACGTTCTTCTCATTTGCTGCGCCAATCGGGCCAACCACCATTTGCGACGTACCCGTCATAACGTCAGCACCTGCAGCAATTTGCTCATTGGCAGCTTCGGCACCCTTGACCACATCCGAAAATGAGCCGATGTAATTCACGAGCACCTGAACTTCCGGGTCGGTCGCAAGAACTCCGGCTTTGAAGCTTTCCACATATTGCTTGGGTTCGCCGACCTCGACAGGACCAACAACGCCGATCACCTTACTGTTGGTGAGAGTAGCAGCCAAAACCCCATTGACATAACCGCCTTCTTCGGCGGCTGCTACCACGTCAAATACATTTGGCATATGGGTGGGTGTAACCGCATTGGTCCAAACAAAGCTGACATTTGGATACGCGGCAGCGGCGGCTTTTAAAGAATCGCCATATTGCGAGCCGTGGGCGATCACCAAGTCATAGTCCAGTGAAGCATAGGTCTGGAGAGCGGTAGCGGCATCCTCGATCACGAACATGCCTTGAGAATATACAAACTGCATCTTGTCAGCGCCACCCATGTCATTCTGGACGCGATTGAGCGCGTCGAACATGCTCTGGCTGAATGCGAGATCGTTGGCCGCGCTCGGCAGGATCACTGCCACACGAAACGGTTGCGCCTCAGCAGTGGGGAGCGCGGTGGGGACTTCCACAGTCTCTTCCGGTGAAGCGGGAGAGCTGCAAGCAGCCAACACCAGGGCAAGTACGATTGCCCATGCAAGCAATTTCCATACATTTACTTTTTGAAACTTTTTCTGTGAATTCTTTTGGCGTAACATAATTACTCCTTTATGATTTATTCCTGATTGGAGAACAAAACATACGATCATCCTTCGTTATTAACAATATCTTTACCAGTACCTGCTAGTGCAAACGGTTCGAGCGCGACCAATGTCTGGCGTTTGCCCAGCGCATGCCCCAGTTCGCGGGCGGTAACCTGCATGGCTTCTTCGATGGTGGCTGCGCTTTGGATTTTTTGAGCGATCAAGTTGATGACTTCCTGTTGTCTGGCGCGTTGGCTGATGATCTCCTGATTACGTTTTTGTTCGGTTACGTCACGCTGGACTGCCATGAAGCCGATAATCTCGCCAGCATCATCCACGATCGGAGTACTCGTGCCTGAAATGTGAACCAGGTGGCCATCCTTGTGTTTATTAATAATTTCAACCTTAACAGAATTCTTTGATAAGAGGGTCTGCCAGAACGTCTGGTAGTATTCGGAAGATGTAAGGCCCGACTTGATAAATCTGGGATTCTTGCCAATTACCTCCGATGGCGCATATCCATATGCTTTCTCGAATGCCGGGTTGGCGTAGGTGATCGTGCCGTTTCGGTCAGTGGCGAAAACTACATCATCCGAATTCTCAATTCCTAACTTAAATCGCACGCTTTCGAGGTACTGGCGTGTGTTCTGTAGAGCAATCGCTACCTGGTTCGCGATTGCGCCAACCAGATCTGCATCCTGTTTTCCGAGGCCGCCAGTAACGTTATGTTGTACGTCCAATACGCCCAGCACCTTCTCACCAATGGAGATGGGCACTGCCAGCTCGGATTTTGTTTCCGGTAGCAATGGGTTTGGCAGCCAGTGCGGATCTTTTGAAACGTCGGAGACAAGCACGGTTGTATTTGTTTCAGCAGCACGGCCCACCAGGCCCTTGCCTTTGGGGATCTTATGACCGCGGGCGAGCATGGTTTGACCGGCTTCGCCGGTTCCGCCAGCCATGACCAGTTCATCGCCTGCTGCGTTGAGCAGGTAAATATGTGCATGATAGTAATTGAAGGCAGATTGCACCTGCTCGACCACTTCCTCAACCAGTTGCCTCTGATCCAAGATGGTCGAGAGACGGCGGCTGACTTCGGTGGAGGTGGCTAAGGCTTTGGTACGGTCAGTCACGCGCTGTTCCAGATTAGCGATCAGGTCATGCAATTGTGATGTCATGTGATTTAAGCCTGAAGCCAAAATACCGATCTCATCTTGGCTCCTCACCTCCGCAAACTGGCTCAAGTCACCAGCTGCAACGGCCGAGACAGTGTTTGTGAGCGTCTCGAGCGGCTGGAGAGTGCGGCGAATTGTGAACCATGCCAGGACAAACATAATTACCGACCCCAGTGCGATGAGTATGAACGCGCCCCTTTGGAATTGATATACTGATGCAAGTACTTCGGCTTCGGGCTGTTGGGTGATGATTCCCCAGCCGTTGTCGAGTGTAGTGATATAGGCGCGCCAGTTCTTACCTTGCTCATCTGTGAAAGTAATCAGGCCCGTCCGGCCCTGACGCAAGGCAGCTACTGGCGGGTACTCACTCAAGTTTCGCAGTTCATCTGCTGTATATGTCGGGTCTGGATGTGCCAACACCTTATTGTTGGCATCCACGATGTATGCGTATCCGGTCTCCCCGACTGTCCTGACGCTCGTTTCCTCGCTCAACTTGGCAAGGTCAGCCGCGAACATTCCCACTCCAACGATTTCCCCGCTTGCATCCCGGATTGGTGTAGAGACAACCAGTGCCGGACTCCCGGATGTCTTACCAATCAAGCTCTGGTATGTGACTGGCGCGCCAGCTTTGGCTTTCTGAAACCATTCCCGGTCGCTATAATCCTTGGGTTCTGCGTCGTCATTTCGGGCGACATTGATGCCTGTCAAATCCGTGGTGCTGACCAGATACATATAAGGGTGTGCCTGAGCTATGGATTGCAATACTGCACGTTGTTGATCGGAATCCATATTGACAATATCCGGAAGCGAGGCCATCTCCCGCAGGGTAAGGACATTAAGCTCCAGCCAAATCTCAATATTGGCTGCCAGCCCGTCATTATTTTGCTGCAAGTCATGGTTGGCCTGCATCTCAATCTTGGCTCCCGCAGTTGAACTGATATAAGCAGTGACGCCCAGCAGCAGGGGAAGGGTTGTGCTCAGGATCAAAGCAGTCAGGCGGGTCTGAATTCTAGGCTGACTGAATTGCCGAACAAGAAGCAATATGACAATTAACAGGGTTCCGGCAATTAGCCAACCTGCTTCTGTCCCAAAGTTGATGATAGCGACACTAGCTGCCAGAGTGCCACCCAGGGCCACAGCCAGACTGGGAAGTATATGAGCAATCCGATCCAGTGCATTTAGCAACTTGGAATCTATAGAATTAACAGGTGAACGATACATCTGTCTTAAGGCGGCAAACAGGAAAAATAGCTGGGCGATACTAAAACCGGCGTCAATCCAACTGCCTGTCGCGTACGTGCCAGCTAGATTGGCATATCCAAAGGTTATGTCTGAGCCCACAAAGAAGAACATACCTGTTAAGAGCAGCCAGAGTGCTGAACGGGTATCTCGGTCCGGTTGGCGGAGCAGGGCGCCGATGATGCCAGCAACCACAATGACATCGCTGATGGGGTAGCCAATTGCGATGGCTTGGGCTAATAGATTCCCCGCGCTTGAAGCGGCCGTAGGTTGGATGATATAGTGCCACATCATCATGACGGTTGTGATCATGATGATCAGCATATCCAAGGTGTATTGCCAGCGTTGACGCCCGCTAAGAGGGACACTTGGTATGGCAAATAAGCTGGCTGTCATCAATAGAGGAAAGAGCAGATAAAAGAGGTCAGACAGAGCTGGAAACGGCGGAACTTCAAGCACGTTCTCCAGATAGGCCCAGAGTAAGTCGCCTACCAAGTAGGAGAATAGGCCTGTCCCCAGCAGCAGCCATACCCGGCGAATAGGTCGGCCAAGCTCTCTTTGAGTCGTTACCCGCCAAGCGGCGACTACTGCAATCATATCGAGCGGAAGGTAGAAAAGGTCACCAATGAGCATCACATTTTCTTCTCCACCCCAATGGAAATGCAACCAGCCAATATAAACCAGGATATACAGGCTGAAGAAGACTGCGATTTTGCTCCACAAGTCGTTGGGCTGGGCGGGCGGGACTGAAGGTTTTTTATCGGTCATCGTATCTCCATAAAGTAATACTGACAATGATGGGCCAGGAAATAATTCATCTTTTCATTCTCCTGATGTCGCCAGAGATTCCGGCGATTGCTGACTGGGTAGCCAGATACTAAACGTGGAACCCTCGCTGAGTTCACTTTCTACAGTGACCTGACCACCATGTGCTTCAATGACAGACTTGACGATCGCCAGTCCCAGGCCATTGCCTTTAATGTCATTCGTGGCACCCTCGCGGACGCGATAGAAGCGGTCAAAAATATGGGGCAGGTCGTCTGCAGGGATGCCGTATCCGTTATCTTTTATGTGCACCGAAATAGCATCTTGCTCCGCGTCCACAGCCAGGCTTACAGCTCCGTCAGTGGGAGTGTATTTAATTGCGTTCCCAACTAGATTGCGAAGTGCCTGCTTCAACTGGAACGGGTCACCATGCACTTCGGGAGTGCTCGCTGATGCTTTGAAATTAAGGGTCTGCCCTTTTGCCTTTGCCTGTGGCTCGAACTCATGCGCGATTTCAGCCACAAGATCATTCATATCCACTACTTCACATTTGAGCTCAATGCCCGCGTCGAGCTTGGCCAGATCAAGCATGTTCTCCACAAGTTCTTTCATATTCTCAGCGGCGAAAGAAATCCGCTGGACAAATTCCTGTTGTTGTGCAGTGAGCGGACCCGCCACCGGGAGCAACTGGCTAAAGCCGGCGATTGCCGTGATGGGATTCTTCAAGTCATGCGAGGCAGTGGCAATGAATTCATTCTTGACGCGCTCTAAGGCCTTGAATTGCGAAACGTCATGCAAAAGAATGACACAGCCACCTTCGTCAATGGGTGTGAACATGGCGCTGAAGACTCGCTGGTCAGGCCAGGAGACTTCCTGGATGTTTGGTTTCCCGGACGCGAGCACCTCTTCGAGGGACTCGATCAATGCATCGTATCCACAGTTTCGGGCCAGAGGCAGCCCCAGTTTTGTCTGGCAACCGGTAAACAGCCTTTCAGCGGCTGGGTTTAGCAACGAAAGGCAGCCGTCTGCATCGAAGGTCAGGATGGCGTCCGCGGCGTTGTGCAGGATGGCAGCCAGTTTTTGTTCTTCCTTCTTGCTTTCAGCATAAAGCCGCGAGTTCTCCACTGCAATGGAGGCCTGGCTGGCGATGGCCTGAAGCAGCATTTGATGCTCCAGGTTGAAATAACCAGATTGTTCATGGATCAGCAAAAACAGGCCGAGCAGATCAAAACGGCCAGCCATGGGAGCCACGATTACAGAGTGTGACGGTTCGTCTGCCAAGGATTTCCAGAGAGGGGAGTTGCGGGTATTTTCGATGAGCAGGCTCTCACGACTTTCCCTCACCTGTTGTAGCAGATCGTTGAGGGGGGGAAGCTGCACGTCGGAGTGCTTGGCCTCGGTTGTGCAAATTCGATATTCCTTATGAAGCGGTCCCTTGGGGTTAAACATGATGATATGGCCCACCATTGCCCCCAGCGTTTCAACACTGCGGCGCAATGCTACTTCGAGCAATTCGTTAATGTCCGGACGGGCGCTCAATTCCCTGGCGATTTCAGGGAGGATGCTCAATTCGCGGTTGCGGCGGCGCATTTGATCGTCCGCTTCCTTGGCGCGCAGTTTCGTGCGGATGCGGGCAAAAAGTTCCCGCTTGTCGAATGGCTTGGTCATGTAATCATCCGCGCCCAAACTCAACCCATATTGGATATCTCCCGGGTTTGGACGCGCGGCAGTCAGGATGATGACCGGGATATGCTTGATGGCAGGATCCGCGCGTAATTCCTCCAGCACTGCGAAACCGTCCTTTTCTGGCATGTTGACATCGAGTAGGATCAGGTCGGGCATTTCCGTGCGTGCTTTGGCCAGCACTTCCACTCCGTTCGCGGCTGTAACATAATCGTAGCCTTCACTTTTTGTATAGCGCGAGAGTAAAGTGACATTATCCGGCAGGTCGTCCGCGATCATGATCTTGAAGCGATGTGAGTTTTCCGCCATAGCCGGGATTTTGGCCTGTTTCAGATTGTCGATCACGTTGCTCACGATCCGGCAGATGCGTTCAGTGGGAACGGGTTTGATGATGGTTTCCTTGACTTTTAATCGCCGGGCAGTTTCCCTAAGACCTGGCACATCGTAGGCAGTAATGAGAATTGTGTGCAGGGACCGCCCCGCGGGATGTGTCTGCAGGCGCTCAATGAGTTCCAGGCCGTTCATATCAGGCATCATCATATCGGTGATGAGCACATCAATTGTGTTGTCACGCGCATATTCCAGGGCCTGTGTTCCACTGGTGGCTGAGATGACGTTGATTCCACCTCCCAGTTGAGAGATAGCCCGTGCATAGGTCCGGGCAGTGTTTGGGTGGTCATCAACCACCAGTACGCCTACCAGGGATTCCAGATTGCCGGAACCAAGTACATTATTCATGTCTATATTTTCCATGAATTCATCAATTCGACAGTTTGGATTGAGGTGGGAAAGTTGGCGAAAGTTGGGGTGTCTATGACAAAATCCGCCGCTGGTCCGGGCTGAGGCTGAGTCCAGACTCCTAATTTGATCTCAGCCTGGTTGACATCTGTCTGCGATCGAAGACTTGACTCCCCCTCGAAAACTTAACCGTCGGCTGGTTGCTCATCATCCGGCCTAACTCTTCTGCAACCAGCGGCGGGCTGAGCAGAAAGCCCTGCACCTTATCGCAGAATTGCGCCTTTAGAAAGGAAAGCTGCTCTTCTTTTTCCACTCCCTCCGCAATCACTTCGAGATTGAGGGTGTGCGCCATGGAGATGATCGCGGTGGTAATCGCTTCGCTGTTCTTATCCACTTCTATATCTTTAATAAATGAGCGGTCTATCTTAAGGATCTTGAGCGGAAAGCTCTTCAGATAACCAAGAGAAGAGTAGCCATTCCCGAAATCATCCAGCGAAACCTGTACCTTCATGCTATCCAGGTCCTGCAAGACCCTGATGCTGTGTGCAAGGTCCCGCATGGCCACACTCTCGGTAACTTCCAGGCGCAGGCCATCGGGAGGCAGCCCGGTCTCGAGTAGAACTTGTTTGATCATTTTGAGCAGGTTTTGGTCCTGAAATTGGCGTCCCGATATATTGACAGACACCCACAATCCCGGATGAGCGTTATCACGCCAGGCCTTGACCTGCCTGCAGGCAGTGCGTAAAACGTACTCGCCGATGGACAAGATATCCCCGGTTTCTTCGGCGATGGTAATGAAATCAAGCGGAGAGACTATACCCCGGTGAGGATGCCTCCAGCGTATCAATGCCTCCGCGCCAGTAATGGCGCCACTTGCCAGCGAAACAATTGGTTGGTAGTACACCTGCCATTCCTGGTTTTCCACGGCGTGCTTCAGATCGGTCTCCAATTGCAAAGTAGCGAGGGCGCTCGCATACATAGCCGAGTCAAAGATCTGGTTACGGCCTCCCCCGAGCGCCTTGGCGCGATACATGGCGGTATCGGCGTCGCGCAACATCTCTTGCGAAGAGACGTAATGGACGTTATACATCGTAATACCGATGCTGGCGGTTGACGATCTTTCGACGGTTGCGAGCATTGTGGTGGAGAGCAGCTGTGTCTGGATCCTTTCCGCCACTCGAATGGCATCACCGGCGCTCTCAATGTCATTCAACAGGACTGCAAATTCATCGCCTCCCAGGCGGGAGATGGTATCTTCCGGTCGCAGGCAGGATTGAAGACGATGCGCCGTGGCGATCAGGAATTTATCTCCCACGGCGTGCCCCAGGCTGTCATTGATGACTTTGAACCTGTCCAGGTCAATGAATAACACCGCAAACAGATCATCCTTGTGCCGCTTGCTATGCTCCAATCTCTGATTCAATCGATCCATGAAGAGTGTGCGGTTTGGAAGACCAGTCAGTACATCATGCATGGCATCATGAGCCATGCGTTCCTCTGCCTGTTTGCGGTCGGTGATGTCAGTTTGTGACCCTGCCATGCGATAGGCCGTGCCGTTCTCATCCCTCACTGCCAGGCCCCGGCAGAGCATCCAGTGGTAACTGCTGCTCGCGTGCAGGATACGATATTCGATCTCAAAATGCGCGGCCTCTCCATCGAGGTGAAAGGCCAAAGCCGACTGGACCTGCGCCAGATCCTGTACATGCACCCGTTGGAACCATTCATCCAAGGTATCCTCCACCTGTTCCTCTTTATATCCGAGCATCGATTTCCAGCGCGGGGAATAGTAGATCTTGTTGGTCCTCAGGTCCCAGTCCCATAAGCCATCGTTGGCGCCGCGCACCGCCAGCGCGTAACGTTCCTCGCTTTCGTGCAAGGCTGTTGCGATCCGCTGGCGTTCGTTGATTTCTGTCAACAAGTCAGCAGTCCTTTCCCGAACCCGGTCTTCCAGTTCTGCGTTGAGCCGGCCCAGTTCTTCCGCAGCCTGGCGTCGTTCGGTAATGTCGCGCACGACAGCCAGCATGTAATTCTTTCCGTCATATTCAAGCATACAGGCGCTTACCTCCACCGGAAATATGGTTCCGTCCTTCCGCCGGCAGGAGGTCTCAAAGATCAGCCCGTCTGATCGGCTGTGTACAAGCTCCGCGCTTCGTTTCCAGCGCTCCAAATCAGAAACACGTGTTGCAACGTCCATGACCCTTAATTGCCGAAGTTCGTCCCGTGTGTATTGCAGGCTATCATATGCTTTTGCGTTGAAGTCGACATAACAAGCGGTTTCGGGATCTATGACATAGATGGCGTCGTTGGATTGATCGAGCAGCTTTCTGAACTGCAGTACATCGGCTTCTGCCTCAATGCGTGCCGTTAATTCCTCTTGAAGAAGGTGGTGCAGACGCGCATTTTCGAGGGCGATGGACGCCAGGTGACCGAAGCGAGTGAGCAGTTCCACATCTTCCTCGGTAAAGGCCCGGCCTGGTT
>DASTOH010000083.1:0-13120 GCA_035720235.1 Anaerolineales bacterium
TCATTCATCATATGGGGGAACATGGCAACCTGTGCATCGAATCCCTCACGCATAGTGCGACCAAATGCAAGGATGTCCTGCCTCAAGATCGCGTCCCAGTGACCATCCGCCGCGTCTGCCAAAGCTTTCGCGCGTTCGCGGTCGATGACGGTATCGGACAGGACATCGTAATCCACATAGCGCGGACCAAGCGACACGAGATAGAGTGCATTCTCCACAAAGCGCAACAAAGGCTCATCCAGGCGGTGCTCGATGCGCGAAGGCCAGTAGTCCTTTTCGTAATAGGCATACGCTAACCCTGGAAAGACCAGGCCGATCGAATCCTGTGAACCGGAGATGACCTTCGTGCCGGGTGGGTTGTCATAACAGAATAGGATCTTTGCCAGCTTCTCGTAGTTGCCCGGCGGGATTTTCACACCCCATAACTCGCGCGCATGCCGCCGCGTGCTCGAAGCCATGCCACTCCGTTCGTTGAACTCCAACGTAGGCTCGAGTGAGATCGTCACGACTGCGCCGGGATGGTGCTGCGAGACAAAGGGCTGGTCGAGCCAGCCGCCGGCCAGGTCAATGCGATAGGGTAGGTAATCGCGCTCGCGCAAGGATGTGGTCGAACGCGCTTCCAATCCTTCATAGGGCCTGCGTTCCAGGATCACGTATTCAATGCCCAGCTCGAGGCACAATTCCCGTTTTTCGGGAATGTGCCCATCGGCATTGACCACAAAATAATCAGGGCGCATCTCGCGCAGTTCCCGCTCGAAATCGAGAATGCCGGAGCCGCGTGAGATAAACGCATCCTTCACCCACGAAACTGACTTCACCATAAAAGTACGCTCGTGTTCGTTGTTGACCGTCTCGCGACCTTTTAGATCGAAAACGGTTTTGTCTGAGCCAAGCGCCACATAGAGATCGCCGTACTGCGCTGCCTGACGAAAGAACTCCACGTGCCCACTGTGGAGCAAATCGAAACACCCGCTGACAAAAACTTTCTTAGCCAAACCTGCCTCCATCGTTTTGACGTTACGAGATGCTGAACACCGATCGAATCACACCTTTTCAAACTCACGTTTCGAATCTTACCAGACCTGCTCGAGATTTGACTTCGAGAGAACGCTCAGCCCCACCATAGTCAATGTCTCGAAGGATTGTCCAAGTGGATGTGGGTCTTGCGCCCGAAGACGGCGGCTTGAGCAAAAGAAAATTTTGCCCCTGTGCCAGACAAGCTAGGGAGTTGCCTGTCCGCACGAGGGGTTTATCCCCATAAAAAACTTTGTCTTTTTCATCTATGATTAGAGAATAAGGCTGACTGTTAAGGTTCCAGCCCTCCGTATTTCTCACAAACGTAAATCTGAGGATATCCATCAATCGGCAGGAGCGTGAGTCTCATTATGGACATATCGATCGAACTTCAAATGCTGGGGAAGGTCATTGTCGCCGCGTTCCTGGGAGGCCTGGTGGGCCTGGAGCGCGAGTTCGCCGAAAGACCTGCCGGGTTGCGAACGCATATGCTGGTTGGAGCAGCCGCAGCATTTTTTGTCATACTCGCCACCCACATGATTGCATCGCATGAGCGGCAGGATCTCCTTAATATTGATCCGGTCCGTGTCATAGAGGCAATTGTCGTCGGAATCAGTTTTCTCGGGGCAGGTACCATCTTTAAATACACGCGTGAAGGCGAACATGTCGTGGAGGGCCTGACGACCAGCGCGTCCATATTATTGGTTGCTGCCATTGGCATTGCGGTCGCTCTCGGTGTATATGTATTGGCAATCGGTGCCACCTTGCTTAATCTTTTTATTAACTGGGGTCTGATGTACCTACTCACGCGGGCAAAACCAAAATAGGCACAGACCTTTCCCTTGAAGGTGGAATGATCAGGATCTACCGCTTGTCTCATAAGTAAATAAACTCTTTAAACTGATTTGTAGGCTGGAATCAAACCTGAAGTTTACCCAATTATGCGGCACGATGTCATTCTTCTGTTGAGAGGGAGCGCCACCGCAACCGGCTGAGAATCTAATGTGTCACTTTGTTCTGCTACAGCCCATATTAGGGAGAATCCCACTTGCGGGATGGGCCATTCCTAGATAAGGTTATGAACACCGCAAAAGTTTCAAAATTAACTGAGAAGCGGATTAACTACTTCTCAAAGGATTCGAGTAAGCGCAAGTTTACTGATATTTAACGATGTTTGGAGGCAGAGATGAAACTAAAAACTTTACTGACGAGTTTTGGACTAGGGGCTGGATTAATGTACTTCCTCGATCCGCAGTATGGAAACCGTAGACGGGCATTGGTGCGTGACAAAGCCAACAAGCTGGTCAATGACCTCGATGTGTCCCTGGATAAAGCAATGGAAGATACTCGCAACCGGGCCAGGGGCGTCCTATCTGAGATGATCGCCAGGTTGAGTGATGAGGGTGCTCCAGATTGGATCCTGGAGGAGCGCGTACGCAGCAACCTGGGACGCCTGGCGGGCCGCGCGGGCGCAGCGGAGGTCCGGGCTGATCGAGGCCGAATCTACCTGACTGGGCCAGTCCTGAGAGAGGATGTAGAAACCATCGTGAAAGCTGCGGAACGTACAAGGGGTGTGTACGGTGTTGAGAATGAGCTGCAGGTCTTCGACAGCCCTGAGGATATTCCCGCCTTACAGGGCATTCCCTCGCCCAGGCGGCGTGCCGTTCCTGAATGGCAGCAGCAAAACTGGTCGCCTGCCATGCGTTTGTTGACCAGCGCCGGAGGCAGCCTATTGACTCTCTACGGGATGACCCGTAGAGGTGTGAGTAAGCCTATCCTGAGCACGGCCGGCCTGGTGATCGCCGCGCGTGGCCTGACGAATCAGGACCCACGCAGCCTTTTGGGCCTCGGCATAAGCGAAAATGCCATCCGAGTCAACAAAACCATCAATATTAACGCGCCAATTGATGAGGTGTACCGGTTCTGGCACAATTTTGAAAACTTCCCACGCTTCATGGATCATGTAAAAGAGATCTCGACACAGGACGACGTGTCAACGTGGAAGGTGGCTGGGCCCGCTGGTTCGTCCTTTGAGTTTCAATCTCAAGTGACGCAGGATATCCCCAATGAATACATCGCCTGGGAAACCCTGCCCGATTCACAGGTTCATCACTCCGGCTTTGTCCGCTTCGATGAGAACTCGGATGAAACCACGCGCGTGAGCGTTCAAATGAACTACGTTCCGCCGGCAGGTGCAGTTGGTCATGCGGTGGCTCAACTCTTCGGTGTCGATCCGCGCCAGGCCATGCAAGAAGACTTAGTACGTCTCAAATCCCTGTTAGAGGAAGGACGCACCTCCACCGATGAGGGCAAGGTGGAGTTCCAGGAAGAGTCGCATGGATTAGGCTAATCAAATCGCCTCAGTAACTCCAATACTACGCATCGTCCCGAGGGTTTGGTTGGCTCAACAAGCTAATGTAGGAAACCTTCGGGACGTTTTGCTTTAGGCGAGTTAACAAATGAAACGTCTCCATTCCAAAGGCGGGCTAGTAAAGGAATGGTGCACTCAAGTCAAAAACTGCCTCTTGACTTTCATTTGAAATGAAATATAATTTTATGTAGCAAAACATAATTTTATGTTTGTATCTACAAAAACCTCATGATGCCAAGCCTGGAAAAACTCCCGAACGCGCGGATGTTGGAACTCCTTGCTGACGATCATAACCTCCAAAAATTGGAGGCAGTGACAAAGGCACTGGGTTCAGAAACGCGCTTGGGAATCCTGCGTTTTCTGAGCACACATACCAGTACGGTGCTGGAAATTGCTGAGGCCATGGAATTACCCCCCTCCACAGCCACATTACATATCAATATTCTTGAGAAAGCCGGATTGATTGAAACCGACTTACGTCCGGCGACACGCGGGTTGCAGAAAGTATGCGCCCGCGTTTTTGATCGTATCGTCATCCAATTGCCCGCGGAATTCGAGCCGGAAGATAGAACGGTTGAAGTATCTATGCCGATTGGCGCGTATGTGAATGCTAATCTAGCTCCCACCTGTGGGCTGGCCAGTGAAACGGCCATTATCGGTCACCTGGATGATCCATCCGCCTTTTATGAGCCTGACCATATTTATGCTCAATTGCTCTGGTTCCGGCGTGGTTATGTGGACTATCGTTTCCCCAACCGCCTGCCACCCGGTGTGGCATTAGATGATGTGGAGGTCAGTTTTGAGGTCTGCTCGGAGGCACCGCTGCATCACGACAACTGGCCATCCGATATCACGGTCTGGATTGGCGATGTGGAGATTGGGACCTGGACCAGCCCGGCAGATTTCGGCGGCGAGCGCGGGGCACTCACTCCCAAGTGGTGGGACAGTCAGAATTCGCAGTATGGTCTGCTCAAGGTCTGGAAAGTCACCCATCACGGCAGCTTTGTGGATGGCGTGCTCGTTTCCCATGTGACGTTGAAAGATCTCCTGCTTAAACCAGCCAGGCCCATCGCAGTTCGAATCGGAATTAAAGAGGATGCCGTCCATGTTGGCGGCATGAACTTGTTTGGCAGTAAGTTCGGCAATTATCCCCAGGACATTGTCTTGAGGCAGCATTTCAAGCGTGTTCCCAGAGAATAAGCATTTGGATACAACCGATTGCATGATCTGGCAGATTCCCAGGCTGTGCCCTCGAAAGGAGGTGGTTCACTCCCATAAGAAAACTTATCATCGGCCTCTCCGCTGACGGAGTGTAGATTGGTAATTCCCTTGTGCCGTGCGCAAGGGTCCGTTTGGAAACTGTGTTAATCAAACTATTTCGAGAGGAGAAAAGATGAAAAACACTACCCGTATCGTTCTTTCAATGCTGGTAGCACTGAGCATGTTGCTCACCGCCTGTGGTGGTGGCGAAGCCACCACTCAAGCACCTGAAGCTACCATGGAGGCAACCGAGCCCTCGGCAGCGACGGAAGCGCCAGGCACCACAGAGATGCCAGAGGCGACTACAGCACCGGTTGGTGAAGGCGGTTGCCCGGCGGGTGTTGAAGGTCAAACGCTTGAAATGTGGAGCCCTTTCACGGGCCCTGATGGGGATGAGATGACCGCTCTGGCGGATCGCTTTAGTAGCGAAAACGCCTGCGGTATCACCGTCACGCATGTCGCCCAGCCTGAATATGTTCAAAAGCTGGAGGCCGCGGCTGCGGCCAATCAACTGCCGGCCATGACCGCTGTCCGCGCGATCAACGTTGCGCAATTGGCTGCTCGCAATGTGCTCAAGTCATTTAGCGACGAAGCGATGGCTGTCTTGGGTGAGGATATTGCCAACGATTTTCCCGAGGATTTGTGGAACGTCGGCATCTATAAGGATGCGCGCTATTCCTTCCCGTTAGATGTCCATCCGCTCGTGATGTTCTATAACAAGGAGCTTTTTGCCGCCGCAGGCATTGAAGAACCCGGTGCCGAACCCTGGACGCGTGAACAATTCGAGGATGCTTTGTCTAAACTGGAAGCAAGCGGTGCAACCCCGCTTTCTCTCGGTACCGCTTTCCAGGCTGCTGCACTCTGGCAAGCCCTGATCCGTCAATATGGCGGCTCGCTGACCGATGAGGCTGGCACCACAGCTACCTACAACTCGGAAGCCGGTGTAAAGGCCCTGGAAAAGATCAAGGAACTCAGGGATAAATACACGCCGGACGTGAGTGGCGCGGGTGACCCCGAAGTGAACGTGTTCAAGCAGGGCAATGTTGGAATGACCTTCCATGGTCCGTGGTGGATTTCTGATCTGCAGAAGCTTGACTTCGTCGGCTTTGCGCCGCTGCCGACCATCGGTGATCAGCCCGCCACGTGGGGCGGTTCGCACCAGATTGGTTTCACGACGGACGATCCTACTACCCAGGCGGCTGGTGCCGTATGGATCAAGTGGCTCTCCGATAACTCGATGGAGTGGGCCAAAGCAGGACAGGTTCCAGCCCGCCAGAGTGTTCGCGATGATCCTCAGCTGGCCGAGCTGGCGGCGCCAATTTCAAGAGTGGCGGAATCTGCCAATATCGTTGTGATCCTGCCGCAGGTGGCTGCACTCGAACCAGCCCTGTGGGATCAATTTGGTGCTGTGATCGACGCCTACCTGGCCGGCGATGTGACGGATGCGAAGGCGGCCCTCGATGAGGCCAATGCCAAATCCCAACAGGTTATGGAAGAGAACGTTTCCATATTCGAGTAGTTTGCTTCGATTTTGATCCGGGGAGGCACGTATCGTGCCTCCCCGACTCTTTTGCATGAGCGCCAGACGCTCAGAAGGAGATTCCACCATGGCAACAAAAGTTGAATCCCTCAGCTACCCAACTGCCAAGAAAGCTCGCAAAAAGATATCCATCGTCCCTTATCTTTTTATTGCGCCTCACCTGTTGTTCTTTGCCGCATTTTTGGCATGGCCGTTTTTCTATGGAATCTATATTAGCCTGTTCAGGTTCGACTTTTTACGCCCGGAAAAGAGGCCGTTCGTTGGTCTTAAGAATTACGCCAACCTGTTCAACCCGGATAGCGTCCAGTTTGATGATTTCTGGAACGCGCTGTCGAATACGGGCGAGTTTATGCTCTGGTCGGTGATCCCATTGGTAGGGATCGCCTTGTTGCTGGCGGTATTGCTCAACCGGAACTATCCTTTGCGGGGCATGTTCCGCACACTCTACCTTGCGCCTTTTACGCTTTCCGTGACGGTTGCCTCTGTCCTGTGGTGGTGGATCTTCCAACAAACAGGTATCGTCAACGAGGTCATAAAAATGATTGGGTTAAAGCCTGTAAACTGGCTGGGCGACCTGCCAGGAGCTTGGATCGCCGTCACCGTTGCCACGATCTGGTGGACGATTGGCTTCAACACGGTCATCTTCCTGACGGCTCTGCAGGAGATCCCTAAAAGTCTTTATGAAGCGGCCGCCATCGACGGAGCCAACTCGACTCAGCAGTTCTGGCTGATCACCATGCCCATGTTGCGTTCCGTCCTCGTGTTTGTGTTGACCATCACCCTGATCGCCTCCGCACAGCTTTTTGGACAAACCTACATCATGACAGCGGGGGGGCCGGCCAAGGGTACCGAGACCGTGATCCAGCGCATTTATGGCGAAGGCATTCTCCGCAGCCAGATGGGCAGCGCTGCGGCCATGTCGATTGTGACTGCGGTGCTCTTACTATCCTTAACGTATCTCAATTTTAAATTCTTTGGATCTACCCAAGAGGCATAGGAGAATTGTCATGGCTACTTTGGACACCACACCCAGGGGCATTCAGGAAACGGATGTTGAGATCGGTGAATCACGCATAAACAAGATCGGTTTCTATCTGGTATTGACCCTATTTGCGCTTTTCTTTTTATTACCACTTGTCTGGATGGTTGTGACCTCGCTCAAGCCATTTGAGGAGTGGCTCAGCGCCAACTGGATTCCGGTGAACCCAACGTTGGATAACTTCCGATCCATTTTCGCGGATAAGTCTTTGCCGGTCGGCAATTGGTTTCTGAACAGCCTGATCATTGCTAGCCTGTTCACGTTCTTGATCCTGGTGCTCGACGCCCTGGCCGGGTACGCCTATGCCCGTCTTGAGTTTCCCGGCAGGAATCTGCTTTTTGGGCTGATGCTGGCGACCCTGGTCATGCCGGGGATCATGTTCCTGATTCCCAATTATTTGACCATAGCCAGACTGGACTGGATCGGCTCAAAGATAGGGGTGATCGCTCCTGGGCTTTCAGGGGTGTTTGGTGTGTTCTTCATGCGTCAATTTTTCCAAAGCCTTCCAAGAGAGTTGGAGGAGGCGGCCTATATCGATGGTGCCAGTGTGCTGCGAACGTTTGTTTCCATTGTACTGCCTCTCTCCAAAGGCCCCATTGTGACCTTAGGCATCCTCACGTTCCTCGCCTCGTGGAATGATTTCCTCTGGTCACTGCTCGTGCTAGGTGGCGATCGCAAAGCATTGACTCTGCCGGTGGGTCTGGCGACCCTTCAAGGTCAATATACCTTTGACTATGGCAAGCTGATGGCGGGCGCCCTGGTGCTGACTGTGCCTGTGCTAATCCTATATGCCTTCTTCCAACGCTATATCATCCGGTCGATCGCCATGACAGGTATTAAAGGATGAAGCAGAAGGAATTCTTTATGCTTTTGGTACTTGGACTCTTGCTTGTCAGTGCCTGTGGTCCGGATGCCACCGCATCGCCAACTGCAACGACCGCGCCTGAGCAGGAACCTCTATCCACGCCAACCGAAAATCCTACGCTTACTCCCGGAGCGACTGAAATTTCCGGCCCTTCATTTACCAACCCTGTCTATAAATCAGATTTTCCCGACCCGCATGTCATCCTGGTTGGGGATACATATTATGCCTACTCAACCACAGGCGGTACGACAAATATTCATGTGATCACATCCAAGGACCTGGTCAACTGGGAAAATCTAGGCGATGCCCTACCTGCCTTGCCGAAATGGTCAGTGCTTAGCGCGGGCTATACCTGGGCGCCGGGCGTCATCCAGATCGAAGACAGGTTCCTGATGTATTATGTGGCACGGGATAAGCAGATCGACCGGCAATGCATCGGAGTGGGGGTGAGTGAGGACCCAGCCGGTGCATTTATCGATCCAAACGACGAAGCCTTTATCTGTCAAGGGGAACTGGGCGGCTCGATCGATGCCTATCCCTTCCGGGATGAAGATGGTGAGCTCTACCTGTTTTGGAAAAATGATGGTAACTGTTGCGGTTTGGAGGTCGCGCTCTGGGTTCAGGAGCTCAGCCCAGACGGCTTGACTCTGCTCGGCGAGCCGATCAAGTTGATCATGAGGGATCAGCCCTGGGAACGGCCATTGATTGAGAATCCCGCAATGGTAAAGAATGGCGAACGGTATTACTTGTTCTACTCGGGCAACTGGTGGGAATCTCACCAGTATGCTATCAGTTACGCCATCTGCGAAACGGTCACCGGTCCGTGCGAAAAACCCTTGAACGAACCGTGGTTCCAATTCAAAGCGCCCGTGATGGGCCCCGGTGGAGAGGCCTTTTTTACGGACACCCAAAGCAATCTGTGGATGGCGTATCACGCCTGGACAGGCGCGGACGTGGGCTATCCTCAGGGAAAGCGCAGTCTGCACATTGATCTCGTCACATTTGAAGGCGACAAACCTGTTACCAACGGACCCACGTCTACGCCGCAATTATTGCCATAAGTCTCATGGCATATGATATTTTCTCCTCCCCGTTTACATGGGCAACCGGTATCGAGGATACATTCATCCCGCATGCCCGGCCTGGCCTGCGCGCGTTGGATGAATACGAACTGACCCAGCACTACAAACTATGGAAAAGCGACTTCGATCTCGTGGCTGAGACCGGCGTAAAGGTCCTCCGCTGGGGCATTCCCTGGTACCGCGTCCAGCCTGCGCCAGACCAATGGGATTGGGAGTGGACCGACAAGGCACTGGATACCCTGATCAATGTCAAAGGCATTACGCCGATCCTCGACCTGATGCACTATGGCACGCCGCTGTGGCTGGACAACAGCTTTATCAATTCCAGTTATCCAGGACGTGTGGCTGAATATGCTCATACGGTTGTTGCACGCTACAAGTCTCTTGTTCGTTATTACACGCCGCTCAACGAGCCGATGGTGAACGCGGATCTGTGCGGCAATAAGGCGGAATGGCCACCGTACCTTAGCGGTGACGATGGTTATGTCAAACTGACGATTGCTCTCGCCAAAGGCATCATCCTTGCGACGCAAGCCATCAAAGCCGAGCAATCCGATGTTGTCACTGTGCAGGTGGAAGCTTTATGGCACACGTTCACGCAGGAGGAGGCACTCAAAGCTCAAGTGGCCCATGAGAACGCCCGTCAATATCTGTGCTTTGATCTGACCACCGGCCGCGTTGGCGATGATCATGCGCTTGTGAATTACTTATGCAGGCATGGCGCGACTGAAGCTGACCTGGAGTGGTTTCGCGCACATGCGGTGACCTTCGATCTCTTTGGCGCGAATTTCTATCCCTGGTCATATGGCGAACTAAAACTGCGGCAGGATGGCTCGACTGAAACTATTGCAGGCGGAACCTCTGGTGATAAGCTGGCGATCGTGCTTCGCGAAACCTATCAGCGTTATCAGATGCCCATCCTCGTCACCGAAACCTCAGCGAACGCGGATCTTGCAGGCCGCGCGCTGTGGATGGACCAAACGCTCGATACCGTGCGCGCCCTCCGCAGGGAAGGCATTCCCGTCCTGGGCTATACCTGGTTTCCACTCTTTACGATGGTGGATTGGGCCTACCGCAAAGGCCGGCGTCCGCTCAAAGACTATTTGATCCATCTCGGCTTATACGATTCTGCTTTCGACTCGAAAGGCACTTTACGCCGCCGCCGGACGCCGCTCGTCAAGCGTTACCAACAGCATATGACACAACCCATGCCACCAATCTCCGCCTACTAATTCTCCACGCTCTAATCCTCTAATCTCTATTCTCTACTCTCTACCCTCTCAACCAATCCGGAGCCCCCTTGTCCACTCGCACATGCCTCTCCCTCGACGGTCGATGGTACTTCTCTACGACCGAAATACCAATCACTCAATATTCCTCACCGAACACTGATAACTTATCACTGATCACTGTCCCTGCCCCCTGGCAGGCCGATGCACGCTTCCGTGACCATACTGGCATGGCCTGGTATCAGCGCGAGTTTGATATTCCCACTGAATGGCTGGAGGCGAATCGCGTCGTAATTCTCGGCTTTGGCGCGGTGGATTACTTTGCCGAAGTCTGGTTGAACGATGTTAAGGTTGGGGAGCATGAAGGTGGATATTTACCTTTCGAGTTGGATATCACCGCAGCCGCGCTTGCTGGAACAAATACGCTCACCGTTCGCGTGGATGACCCGCTCGAGATCTTTGCCGAAATCCCACACGGCAAGCAATCGTGGTATGGGCTGCTCTCCGGTATCTGGCAGCCGGTCTGGGTCGAGTCCCGGCCCGCGACTCACATTCAGCGCGTCAAAATCACTCCCCATGCCGGCTTAGTGGAAGTAGCCGTCACGCTAAACCATCCCATCACTTCCGGGCAGACAATTGCGATTGAGATCCTCGCGCCAGATGGTGTCCTGGCGGCTCGCGCCGAAACCTCGTCCCTCAATTACCAATTACCAATACCCAATCCCCAAACCTGGGACATTGATTCACCTCGTCTGTACCAAGCACGCGTCATTCTGTATGATGGTCTCACCGCTGCCGATGAAGTTTCTGAGACCTTCGGCTTTCGCACCATCGAAACGCGAGATGGACAAATCCTGCTGAATGGTCGCCCATTCTATCTGCGCGGCGCACTCGACCAGGATTACTACCCCGACCTGATCTGTACGCCGCCCTCGCAGGAATATATCGAGGATGAATTTCGCAAAGCCAAAGAGATGGGGTTGAACTGCCTGCGCGTGCACATCAAGGTCGCTGACCCGCGCTACTATAGTGCCGCAGACAAAATTGGCCTGTTGATCTGGACGGAACTACCCAATCATGATTTGTTGAGCGACGATGCAAAACGCCACTCTCGTGAGACGTTGGCAGGCATGCTGGAGCGTGACGGGAACCATCCATCGATTGCGATCTGGACGATCATCAACGAGAGTTGGGGCATCGACCTCACCGACGCGTCGCAGCGCCTTTGGCTGGCAGAGACCTACGAATGGATGAAGTCACTCGATCCAACGCGACTCGTGGTTGGCAACTCCGCCTGTTGGGGAAATTATCATGTTGCAACCGATATCGCTGATTTTCATAACTACTACGCCATGCCCGATCATTATCAACAATGGCGTGAGTGGGTTGAGAATTATGCGCGGCGTCCGTGGTGGCTGTTCGCGCCTGCATACCAGGATCATGCTGCCTGGCGAGAGTTTGCGCGCGATCACTGGCACGCGGACGAGCGCCCCTATGCGGCAGAGGTTCGCCAGCGCGGTGACGAGCCACTGCTCGTTTCAGAGTTTGGCAATTGGGGTCTGCCAGATGTAACGCGCCTCTATGAGGGCAACCGGGGCAGCGCGCCCTGGTGGTTCGATACGGGGTTGGAGTGGGGGAATGGGGTTGTTTATCCACACGGCGTCGAAAAGCGCTTCAGAGAATATCACCTCGATAAAGTATTTCCCTCTTTGCCCGCGCTCTCTGAAGCCAGCCAGCATTTGCAGTTCGACGCGCTGAAATATGAGATCGAGCAGATGCGCCGCCATGAGAGCATTCAGGGATACGTGATCACGGAATTCACGGACGTGCACTGGGAATGTAACGGCTTGCTGGATATGTACCGAAACCCGAAGGCCTACCATGCGCGCCTCAAGGAAATCAATGCCGATGATGTGTTGATCACACTTTGGGAGCGGCTGGTATTTTCTGTAGGCGAGACGTGCAAGATAAAGGCGTTGTGTTCGCACTATTCGGCGCTTGAGATGAAAGAGGCGGTGTTGGAGTGGATGGTGACCGGAGAGCAATTGTTAGTGATCCGTGACCAGTTGCCAGTGGGCGAGTACGTCGCGCCGGGCGGAGTGGCGCAAGGCGCTACGAAGACGAGGCATGGTGTGACGGAGGTGGGTGTCATAGCTTTTGACGTCCCACATGTTGAGCAACCGACAAAGGCGCGGTTGGAATTGCGCCTGCTGAACGGTGAGAATGGGATTGCATCCAGCCACCAGGAAATTTATATCTTTCCAAAAATATCTTCTTCCGCAGATAAGAGACGCGTGTACTCACCAGAGTTTCGACCCATGCTCGAGAGCCTGGGCTTTATCGTGGTCGACGATTTATCTCAAGCGGAGCTGGCAGTGGTTTCGACACTCGATGACGCCTGCCGTGAGTTCCTGCTGCGTGGTGGAAAGGTACTTTTTCTCGCGGAGGATGATGAGGCGCTTCAGACTCACATTCCAAATATGAGCATCGAGCCTCGCCGCGGTACCCCGTGGCAGGGAGACTGGGCGAGCAGTTTTGGCTGGCATCGTTTCAAGAATCTGCCGACTGACCATGTGGTCAACTTTGCCTTTGCAGATTTGACCCCTGAACACGTTATTCATGGATTCGCCCCGCGTGACTTTGCCTCCGACGTGTATGCCGGTCTGTTCGTGGGCTGGCTGCATAAACCGATTCCTACGATTGCCAGAAAGCGCGTCGGA
>DASTOH010000084.1:0-4712 GCA_035720235.1 Anaerolineales bacterium
AACCATCCAGGCCACCATCGGGATGGTCATGAACAGGCCATGACCGAGGATTGACAGGGCCGAACCTCGCTGGAACGCTTCCGCATAGGTTGGCGAGGCGCGCAGCGCGCGCACCACCGGGTGCCACGGGATCATCCCCAGCACCATCGGGATCTGCATTTCAAGGAAGTGCAGGAGGAAGCGCATGGTCCTCGAGGCAAGGATGCGTTGCCGCAGGTCAGAAACTTTCGTACCAGCCGTCTTGATATGATCTACAGTGGTTTTGGTCAGAATTGTATTCATCGAAATCTCTCCTTTATGTTGTTATCAAAATAACACGTGGCTTTTCCACATCCAACGGCAGAATGGCGCGTTTGGTCCTACGATGTTTGTTGGAAGTTGTCTACTTCAAATGTGGTATCGATCTGATCTATAGTGATTTTCGTTGCAGTAGTATTCATCGAAATCTCTCCTTTCAAGATAAATAGAGTTTTGATAGGAGTTGCAAGATAGATATCCGCACTCCTAATTCCTTTTTCCAGTCTCATCCGTTCGCTCTATTCCGGTACTATGTTGCAACTTGAAATTGCCTTCGGTCAAATCCATCAAGTAGGCGAAGAGCTGCTCAAGGTTGGCGAAGCCGATCCGTTTCCCTGTTTCAGGGATTTCCAGAGAGGCTCGCCATTGTTCAGTAGTACGCCAAAGGCGTAGTAAGTATGAAAAACGATCTGTGGACTTCAAATCCTTGGTGGGGTGATTCGTGTTATTGTTCATATATCTGGAGTATAGAGAGTGGCTGTCAGGGGAATATCAGCTTATCGTCAGGAAGATGGTCAATTTCTCCTGACGATTGTATAATCCGCCCACAAAAAGGAAGGGTAGCATGGCCCGCCTGACTATACGTGTGTTGGGGGAATTGCAAGTTTCAATTGACGATGTTTCGATCCAATCATTTGAATCGGATAAGGTTCGTGCGCTTTTGGCTTATCTTGCTGTAGAAGCAGACCGTCCTCACTCCCGAGAAGTATTGATTGGGTTACTGTGGCCCGATTGCACAACAGAAACCGCCCGACATAATTTGCGCCAGGCTCTCTTCAGCCTGCGCCTGGCGCTTGGCGACCATACTGCCAAGCCCCCTTATCTCCTCATTACACGTAGTTCAATTCAATTCAACCATGAGAGTAACTATTGGCTTGACCTTGATCAATTCAATGCATATTTCAATGCCTGGGACAAAATTCGGAGTCAGGCAAATGCAGATTTCTCAACCTTGTTGCCCCAGTTGGAAGAAATGGTCAGGCTGTATCGTGGGGAATTTATCAAGCAGTTCTATATTGAAGGCAGTACAGAGTTTGAGGATTGGATTTTGATACAACGAGAATCTGTGCGCCAACATATGATGGACGCGCTCACCTGCCTGGCGAACGAGTATGAACGCCGCGGAGATTTTCGAAACGCGCGTCGGTATGCCGCGCGGCAACTGGAGCTGGATCCGTGGCGCGAGGAAGCACACTACCAGATCATGCGCGTCCTGGCTCTAGATGGACAGCGTAGTGCTGCGCTCGCTCAATACGAGCACTGTAAGAAGGTACTGGCTGAGGAGTTGGGGGTAGCTCCAGCGCCGGAGACGACCGCCCTATACGAACAGATCCGGGAACGGCCGATTGTGATGAATACGCCTGCCCTGGCAGCTTCGCAAGTTGAGGTAGAGCCCAAGGCTAGCACTATTCAGAGCCAGCCGAGACCTACTGGTACGGTCACTTTTCTGTTCACCGATATTGAGGGCAGCACCCAGCTGTGGGAACGACATCGAGTCGCAATGCAGCAGGCTTTCGCTCGCCAGGAGGCTATTCTGCGGGCAGCCATGCTTGCACATCACGGGTATATCTATAAAATGATCGGGGATGCCTTCCAGGTAGCCTTTTCAACTGCACCGGAGGCGCTGGCAGCCGCGCTGGAGGCTCAAATGGGCTTATTTTCCGAAGACTGGGGGGAGATTGGAGCTCTCAAAGTACGCATGGCGCTCCATACTGCTGTGACTGAGGAACGGGGAGACGATTACGTAAGTCCGGAGTTAAATCGTGTGGCCCGCCTGCTTGGTGCAGGTTACGGAGGCCAGGTGCTGATGAATCAGTCGACGTATGAACTCATTCGCAATCAACTTCCGAAGAATGTTGCGCTGCGTGATCTAGGCTGGCACCATCTAAAAGATTTGATCCATCCTGAGCATATCTATCAAGTGGTCGCTCCGGGTTTGCCAGCAGTCTTTCCTCTACTCAAAACCGTTCAGCGGGCAAATTTACCCACACAGACAACTCCCTTTATTGGTCGTGAAGCTGAATTGGCAAAGATCGAACAGCTACTCGCGGACCCGGACTGTCGCTTAATTTCGCTGATCGGGATTGGCGGCAGCGGTAAGACCTGCATGGCTTTGCAAGCCGCCTATCGTTGCAGGAATGAATTTGCTCATGGCGCCGCTTTTATCCCTCTGGCTCCCGTAGGATCTATGGAATCGGTGATTCCCGCCATTGCAAATGGAATTGGTTTTGCTTTTTATGGACCGGCTGACCCCAAGTTACAACTCCTCAATTATTTGCGCGAAAAACAAATGCTGATGGTCATAGATAATGTGGAGCATTTATTAGGGGGCGGACCTCTCCAGGGAACGATTGCAGAACTCTTGATCGAGCTTCTCCAGGATGCAGCGGGGCTCAAGCTATTGGTCACCTCCCGAGCAGCCCTAAACCTGCAAGGTGAATGGTGCTTCGAAGTCCAGGGGCTGCCTTTTCCTGAAGCGGAGCAAACGGATCAATGGAATGAATTTGACGCCGTGACCTTATTTGTTCAATGTGCGCGGCGGGCCCGAAACGGGTTTGAACCGAATATAGAGGACAAGACGGGGATCATACGCGTCTGCCGTCTAGTAGAGGGGATGCCGCTCGCGATCGAATTGGCGGCTACCTGGGTGAGGATCTTGTCTCCGGCGGAGATTGCAACAGAGATTGAACACAGTCTGGATTTCCTGAACGTCCAGATGCGCGATTTACCGGAACGACACAGGAGCATGCGAGCGGTATTCGATTATTCCTGGCAAATGCTCTCTACGGAAGAAAAAAGAGTACTTGGCAGGCTCTCAGTTTTTCGGGGTGGGTTTCAACGCCAGGCGGCTGAGCAGGTGGCTGATGCTTCGCTGTCAATCTTGTCGTCGCTCGTGATGCGGTCGTTGCTGCGTCGTACGGTAGCCGGCCGCTATGACCTGCATGAATTGATCCGGCAGTATGCCGCTTCAAAACTGGCCGAAGATCCCCAGGAGTTGCATGCGGCTCATGAACGGCACAGCCTCTATTATCTTGGCTTGCTGGAGGAAAAAGAACCAAAGCTGTTCAGCAATTATCAACTGGAGGCCAAGTCCGAGTTGACCGGTGAAATAGATAATATCCGGGCAACCTGGGACTGGTCGATTGCCAACCAGAAATTTATTGCCCTTTACCGGATCTCCTTTGCGATGTTATACCTATTGACACTACACGACTGGTTCAAAGAGGGCGAAGTTACTTTTGCGAAGACTGTAGAGGCAATTCGGGCAACCTTGCAAGATACTGGGACAGACAATGTTGGACAGCAGAATGCCTTGCACGCGATGCTTGCACACTATGGATACTTCTTGTTTCGCCAGGGTCGGAGTGAAGAAGCCTATGCCATTCTGGCATCAAGTGCGGCGTTCTTACGAACAAATGCCGAACCATCCACTGTCTCCTATTCCCACTGGTATTTAGGTGTCGATTGTTGGATATTAGGAAGGTTCTCCGAGGCGAAGGAGAGTTTCCAAGTCAGCTTGGCATCTGCACGGAAATTCAGAGAACGATGGCATGAAGTCCTGGCTGTTGAATTTCTTGGGAGGATTGCACAGGAAGAGGGAGCATATGAACAGGCCGGGCTGTATTTCAGCGAGGCGTTAGTCATAATCCGCCAGTTGGGGGATCTGAGCATGACGGCTCACGTGCTCAGTTATTATGGTCGTTTGATGGAATCATTGGGTGAATATCGCGAGGCAGAAAAAATGTTGCGAGAAAGCCTTGAGCTTGCCCGGAAAATAAACTATCGTTTTGCCATTGGTTTAGCGCTCGATGGCCTGGGGAAGGTCGCATACGCTCAGGGAAGCTATGACGAAGCGCGGGCTTTTTTCTCGGAAAGCGTCGGGCTGTTTCAGGAAATGGGGGATCACCGGCTTTCGCGATCGCTGATCCACCAGGGGTTTAACTCCCTGGCGCTAAGTGATGTTGCCGATGCGAAAAATGCTTTCTATAAGGCGCTTAGAATGGCCCATCAAGGGGGCCTGATCCCGATTGCGCTTCATGCACTGACAGGTCTGGCGACACTGGAAGCACGCCAGAAAGCCAGCCAGAAGACCCTTGAGCTAATCCTCTACATTCTTCGGCATCCGTCCAGTTCTCAAGAAGCGAAGAATCTGGCCTCACGGTTGCGTGCAGAACTCGAATCCAAGCTTCCCGAACTGGAGATTGAAGCTGTTCAGCAGCGCGTCGGGTCAAAAAGCTTGGATGAGTTTGTTGGCCAGATTTTGGGCAATCATTAATGTGGCATTTCAGCCCTTTGTGTCTTTTCTACCACCTGTAGTGTAGATCAACTGGCACTCGCATCCATCCCTGGTATATCCTCAAGTGACGTAATCCCTTTTTGCAGCGCGTAGAGCGCGGCCTGAGTGCGGCTGGCTA
>DASTOH010000085.1:0-44537 GCA_035720235.1 Anaerolineales bacterium
GACGGGAAATGGCGTGGTTCGAATTGCAGATGGAGACTGTCCACACGCAGTGAGAAACAAGGCAAAAATACCAAGAACTTGCAAGGGTGATTTGTTCATATCGTATTTCCCTTTCTCGAAACGGACACACATCCGCTGGCACGTAGATGTGACTTTGCACCCCGTGATCGTCACTCCTTATGCCCTCAGGAACCAAACTATTCAGTTCAACTTTTGAACTTTATAAATCGCAGCTTTTTTACCTGAAACCAGGATGTCGAATTTTTTAATCAGTTTCAATTTCGGATCTTTATCCAATGCTCCTTCGAATAACCCCTTTTGTGCAGTGAGAACAATCAAAAGCCCGCCCGTTTTTAGAACTCTACTAAATTCTTCGAGCATATTCGTATTAAAGGCCTGCAAGTCAACATCCTGGTGAGAAAATAATCCCCAGGGAGGGTCCGTCACGATTTTGTCAACAGATCGATCTTCTATCTCGGTCAGATTCAGGGCATCCCATTTCCCCAAAATGACTCTGTTCGTTACTTTATGCAAACGCTGATTGAGTTGGTTGAAAAGCTCCTGGTTAAGGTCGCTTGCAATGATTTTCTGATAAGGAAATGATTTCGCTCGTTCCGCGGGAATTGCCCCGGAACCAGCAAAAGGATCAAGAAAAACATCATCTTTTTCCGGGTCCGAAATCCAACAAAGGAGATTGGCTAGTTCTGGTCTGAGTTCGCCCTTTGCAATGTTTTTTTTGTAATTATTTTTTTCTCTGATGCGGATGCCTATAAATCCGCTTCCTTCACTTCTTAGAAGGAACCAGACTTCCACATCCGGGAGGCTTCGATTGACTTTGAGGTTCCACTGATGGGAAAATAATTTTTCCGTTTGAATAAGCAGGTTGCTGTTGGGAGAAACAGTTTGATTTTCTTTAGATGCAACGATTCGAAAGCTCGCTGCCTTGCCTATCACTTGTCTCGGCAGGCTGGAAATCGTTTTTTTGTCATTCAGTATTGATTGCATCATGTACTCAATTGACTCGTTTTTCAATTGATTAAAGTACCTGAGCATATAATAATTGTTGTTAAAAAAGCGAATGGCTTTGATATTTTGAAAGGGAGCATTCGTATTGTAAACAACCAGACCGTCAAGCAACAATTTTATTTCCACATCTTTGAACTGCTTTTGAAGGGCATGGCGAACGACTTCCTGAAAGCCCGTTATGAAAGTTGAAAAGTATTGTGGCATGATTACAGTGTATTCTTATGCGGCTCTACCATTCTGATCTACTTATCTCTTCTGCCTTTTGTTACGATGCGAATTGGAGTTCCAAGAAAACCATACTCTTCGCGGATCATATTCTCTAGATAACGCAGATAACCCCAGTGCATCAACTTGGGGTCGTTGACGTAGATCATGAAGGTCGGCGGGTCACTGCGGACCTGGGTGCCATAGAACATCTTGAGCGTTCGTCCGGCGTGCGACGGGTGCGCGTGCTTATCCTGTGCTTTGTGAATCACTTCATTGATCTTCGATGTGGTCAGGCGTGCGAGACGTTCCTCCTGCACGCGCAGCGTCAGCGGCATCACCTGATCCACGCGCTGGCCGGTCTTGGCAGAGATGAACAACAGCGGTACATAATCCATGAAGTTCAGGTCCGCCCGGATTTTGCGCGTGTATTCCTCCATCGTGAACGAATCTTTTTCAACCAGGTCCCACTTGTTGACGATCACGACGCACGACTTCCACTGTTCGAGAATAAAGCCCGCGATGTGCGCGTCCTGGGAGGTGATGCCGGTCGTCGCGTCGATCATCAATAAAGCCACATCCGCCCTTTCAATGGCTTTGAATGAACGCAGGACACTATACTGCTCCACGCCGGGTTCGATCTTGCCACGCCGGCGGATGCCCGCCGTATCGATCAACGTGACCGGCAGCCCATTCACCTCGATCTTTGTGTCGGTAGCGTCGCGGGTCGTGCCGGGGATCGGACTGACAATGGCGCGTTCTTCGCCGACCAGTTTGTTGAGCAGGCTGGATTTGCCAGCGTTCGGCCTGCCAACGATGGCGATCTTGATGCTGTCATCTTCCTCCTCCGCTTCAGGCTCAGGGAAGGCTGCCACGACCACATCGAGCAGGTCTCCCGTCCCGGTGCCGTGCACCGCAGAGACGGGATACGGCTCACCCAGCCCCAATTCGTAGAACTGCGGCGCCGCGTCCCAGCGCTCTTTGGATTCAGCCTTGTTGACCACAACAAAGATCGGTGGGAAGAAAGAACCGTCTGGCAGTTTCTTTTGTGAACGGCGCAGGATGTTTGCCACCTCCAGGTCGGGGTCGGTGACACCGGCGTCGCCATCCACGACGAAGAGGACTGCATCCGCTTCCTCGATCGCAACTTTCGCCTGGGTGCGAATCTCATCAATGAAGTCTGCCGAGCCAACCGAGAGCGGAGTCCTGCCGCCGTGTGTGGGATCGATGCCGCCGGTATCCACCACATGATAGGCGCGTCCATTCCATTCGGCTTCCCCGAAAAGACGGTCACGCGTGGTGCCTGGTGTATCGTGCACGATCGCCATGCGTTCGCCCACAAGGCGATTGAATAATGTGCTTTTTCCGACGTTGGGTCTGCCAACGAGTGCGACAATGGGTTTCGTCATTTTCTTTCAGTTCTCGACGCCAAAGATGGCGTTGAACTTGCCGCCAGAGACCGGCGGCAAGAGAAATGAGGCCAAGCCTCAATAGATGCAATATTCTTGAAACATGCGCTTCGACTGCGTGCCACTACTTGCTTTCGGCACTCCGCTCACTACACCTGCCTGATTTGCTTGGCTAATCATACGGCTTAAGCCGCACGGTGCCAGGATAGTCCCGACGACTTTTCGGGAGCGCGGGGTAGGTTACGGTACGGCTGTTGGTGTGGGCGTGTCGGGGATGAAGATGATCACTTCCACGGTACCGGGCAGGATCGATTCTACCAGCACGTTCGAGATGACCACATTCCATTTTGGAACCAATTGATGGATACCAATTTCCAGGCCGCTTACATCCACATTAATCACCACATCCTGCGGTGTTAGTGTATCCAAGACTGGCGAAGGGCCCGAGATGATCACATCAACGGTTTGTGGCGAAACCCGGGCGGCCAATCCTTCGGCCAGGCCAATCACATTGATCTTTTGATTTACCAGGGTCAGGCTGGTCTGGATCGGCGAGACGCCCACCTGCACCTGCACCGTCTTGGAGCCGATGATGCTGATATTCTCCGGCAGGTTGAGCGCCAGCCGGGTGGAAATGTCAGATTTTGCATCCTGTATGTCCAGTGGCTGCGTTTCGACAACTCCTGGTAACTCATTCACCAGGTCAGGGTCTGAGGCAAACAGGGTCACGACCGGCGGAAAGACCGAAACATTCACGATACGGTAACCCGCAGCCTGCTCTCCTTGAACAACGACTTTGACGGCCACATCACGGAAGCCGCCCAATTGACTGATCGGGATGTTGACGTGGATCAATTCCGGCGAGACCGAAATTCCACGCAACTGATTATTTTTTTCATCCACCACCTGGACTCGGATGGACTGATCGATGCTGCCGCGCGCCCCTGCCAGGCTGATGAGAATCTTGGCCCGTATCGCTTCCTTGACAATCGAATCAGGGCCGGAGATGGTAACCGTTTTGGGATTTACCATTTCCCGAGCCGCCTGGTAGCCCAGGGCGGGTTCGCCACTTAGCAGGAGCTCCACAGCCAGAGTGCGCGTGGCAAGCGGCTCGAGTTGAACGGTAAGAGAGGTTGGGTTGGCCACGACGATCTGATAGGGTCGTTCAGTAATGGTCAACTTGATGCCCACCGTATATTCACCTGAGCCAAGCCCCGATAAATCCAGCGTGGCCTGCACGGAGTTTTCCTGCGCGATGAGCCGTTCCCAAACCGAGCGCGGCGCGCGCAAGGTGACCTCCACTGTGGCCGGCACCTCGTTGATATTAATGAGCGAAGGGTCCTGTCCGATGACGCTCAATGGCACCGCGGGCAACTTTCGCACTTCATCGGGGTCTGCCGACGTGACAGCCGAGATCCAGACTGCAATGGCCAGGACCAGTGCCAGCAATAAAGTACGGATGTTGGAAGCGAACCAGCGCATTTTGTTTCAAACCTGTGAGGCGGGACACTCTTCGAGTATGATGTGGCATCCCGCGCCGTGGATTACTCGTCCTTGCCCTTGAACAAATGCGGGAAGAACCGTTTCATCCAGACGTAACGGGGAGTGGTGGTGTCCGGGCGGAAGAACGCCCCAAGAATGTTTTCAAGTCGTTCCGGGTCAATACGGCGAATCATGCGTCCGGCATTCGAAATGGAGATCGAGCCGCTCTGTTCTGATACGACGACCGCCACCGCATCGCTGACCTCAGAAATGCCCAGGGCGGCACGGTGGCGCAGTCCCATCTGTCGCTCGGGCGATTTGTTGAGCACACCGCTGGCCGAGAGCGGCATGACACAGGCGGCGCTGACCACGCGGCCCTCCGCGATAATGACCGCGCCGTCATGCAAGGGTGTATCAGGATAAAAGATTTGCAGCAGCAATTCCGGTGTGACCTCCGCATGCATCTGCACGCCGGTCTCCATATATTGTTCAAGACTGTCGGAGCGTTGAATGACAATCAGGGCACCATGTTGCCGGGCCGAGAGTCGCGCCGCGGCCTCGACAATGGCATGAATCACCTTTTGGAAATCCACGCGGTCGGCCTGTACCCCGGAGGTGCCTTTGATGTTGATCGTGCCAGCGCGCCCCAGCCGTTCAAGAGCGCGCCTGATCTCAGGGGCAAAGATGACCGGGATCGAGAGCACCAGGGCGGGCAACGCACTCCGTATGAGCCAGGAAAAAGCTGGCAGTTCCACGACTGTGGTCAGCAACACCAGTGCCACTACCAGAAAGATCACCCCGCGCAGGAGCACCATGGCTTGGGTATCGCGCAGAGAGTACATCACCATAAAGAAGATCAACGTTACCAGCAGTATGTCAAGGACACTTAACCAGTTAAGTCGTTGAAAGATAAAGAGGACGTTGTCTAGAAAATTCGCCATGAAGGTACTATACGCGGTAATTCGGGATTGGTAAATGGACGGTCAGTGAGTCAAATCATCCGGCGGAAGCTGCCGGAGGAGGTGTTCTTTCGCCCCTGTCCAATTTGCAAATTACCAATTACCCGATCTTGTTATATCGGTCTCAGGACACGATCTGTACGCAGTTGTTTGAAGAACAGCGCGCTGCCTTTTGGCATTGATTCGAGGGCGGCATCGGTCCACGCTTGAACGCCCAGCGACTCGGGTGTGCGGCGTTCGTAGCCGAGGTGTTTCCAAATCGAGTCGAAGCCGACCAATTCCATGGGCGGGAAGACCAACGAGGCCTCACATTGCAGGTCGCCAGAAGCCCGTTCCACTTCAGCAACGAGTAGAGGCAGGGCTTTATCTGCATGGGCTTTCGGATCAAGATACAGGTCAAGCGTGCGTGCTACCAGATTTTCCACCTGCCAGCCCGCAATACCAACGAGTTCGGTATCCATTTGCAGGAGCAGGAAGGCTTTTTCGCCGAAGGCCTCCATCACTTCATCAGATGTCATGGCGTGCTTGCCTTTGCTCAGGCGGGTGATCAGGTCGGCGATCTTTTGTGAGTCACGCGGCTTGCCGCGCTGGAGTGAGAAGGCGCCCACAGGCCTGGACAAAACCTGGGTTGCCTGGCCAGCCTCCTGTGTAGGGAAGATGCGCTTCCACGCTTCATTGACCTGCCTCCACAGATCCTCATAGGAGCCATTGTTGTTGATGATCACTTTCGCGATGGCCAGTTTTTCATTTTGAGCCGATTGCGAATGGATGCGTTGCAGCGCTTCATCGTGACTCAACCTGCGTTTTCGCATGAGGCGCTCGATCTGTACAGCTTGCGGCGCATCGGTCACCCAGATGGTGTCACATTGCAGGCGTAGATCTGATTCGAGCAGCTTGATCGCCTCCACCACGATCACGTACTGCGAGGAGCGCTTGATCAGTACATCTACCGCCTGGATGACGAACGGATGGATGATATCCTCCAGCTGCGCCAGAGCCTCGCCATCAGAAAAGACGAGGCGCCCGAGTTTGGAGCGGTCGATCTGCCCGTCGCTGTTGAGCAGCCAGGTCCCGAATTTGTCCAGAACGGGTTGATAGCCGGGCGCGCCCTTTGCAATGACTCGGTGCGACAGCGAATCCGCATCGATCGTATACGCGCCCAGATGCTCCAGCATTTTGCGGACCACGCTCTTGCCGGTTGCGATATTGCCAGTGAGACCGATGATGTATTTACCAGGCCACTTGCTCACAATGACTCCAGGGGGATTTGGTATAGGGAACCTCACTTATTGTACCGCTTGTCTGATTAATAAGTAAAGTTCCTATTTTGCACTGTAAGCCAGCAGCAAGGCTTCGAGATTCGCGAAACTGTGGGCGGAAATCAGCGGAGATCAATGGAGCCGACTCCGATTTTGAGAAAACAATTAGTCTTGGGCTCCGGCTGTTGACGCTGTCGCAGCTTGCGTGTATCATAATATCGCCTCAGGTCGGTCGGGCGATCGCGGTTCTGCGTTGTCGGGATCGAGGAAAGTCCGCACTCCATAGAGCACGGCGTCGGATAGCACCCGGGGCGGGGAACCCTCCGTGAGGAGCTAACCTGCCGGATAAGGGCCACAGAAACAAACAGCCTCCCTCTTCCTTTGGGAAAGGGCAGGTGATGGTGAAAAGGTGGTGTAAAAGACCACCGGCATTTGTAGTAATACAGATGGCCAGGTAACCCCCGCCGGGAGCAAGACCAAGTAGGGACGAAGCCATCCGCGGATGGCGGGAGACTGCTCGTCTTCATACGCACTCTCTCATGCGATGGGAGAGTCAGTCCCGGGTAGGTTGCATTGAGCGGCGCGGCGACGCACCGCCCAGAGAGATGATCGCACAGGCGAGCACCCCTGAAGGGGCGACTTGCCGGACAGAATGCGGCTTATAGACGGACCCGAGGTACCTCATGAAGTGTAGCGCAAGATTTGGTCTCATTCGATGGGCCAGCTTGCGCTATTCGTTATCACCGAAGAGTGGTATATGCGCGAATTGCAGCTCATTCGCTCCATTTTCGATCAGATACTTCGCAGCGTCCAGGAAGGTGGAGGAAAGCGAGTTACTCGTCTTCAGCTTGCCCTCGGTGAACTCTTCGATCTTGATCCAACCTTCATTCAAACCCAATGGCGTGAATACGGCCAAGGTACAGGCGCGGAACAGGCGCAATTGCGCATCCGTCTTATACCTGCCGAAGTGCAGTGCATGGCTTGCTTCCAGAAATATCATCCCATTGACAAAAAGATCTGGTGTCCCTCTTGCGGGAGTTTCGGTGCAAAAATCCTGACCGGCGAGGAGTGCTACCTTGAATCCATCGAGACCGAACATGAATGACAGGATAAGAATACTCTTGCTCTTCCTGATCTTTACATTGACTGCCGGATGCAACCGGCCCGCCTCTACTCCAGCCGTGGACTTGTTCGCCACGCTTCAGGCTTCCACTCCCTCGAACGTGACGCCGCAACCCACCCAACCGGTTGCGACTACTAATTTCAACTTTCCGTCCGCCACGCCTGCCGCCACCTCCGCTTCGGCGAGTACCTCCATCCCTTCACCATCCGCCGCAGACCAGCCGCAGGGACATATTGTATATACGTGCCAGATGTTCAAGGTTCAGGCCGCCGATCAAATCTGTATTATGAACGCAGATGGTTCGGGCTTCAGGCGATTAACTACTGAAGATAACATCCGGCATTACTATCCATCGCTGGACTCGAATGGACAAAGCATGTTGTATTCTGCCTTTTTTGGCGAGAATAATCTTGAGATCTATGAACTGGATCTCAACACGGGTGCGGTCAACCGTCTCACCTCTACCTATGGTGTGGACAACGCCCCCGAATTCTCACCCGATGGCCAACTCATTACCTTTATGCATAGCGCGCCCACTCGCGACCTGTCGCGGATCATGGTGATGGAGCGAAGTGGAAGCAACGCGGAGAATATTCCGCAGGTCGACGGCTGGGACCCCACCTGGTCGCCGAACGGCCAGTCCATCCTTTTTGCCTCTGATCGTAGCGGCACGACGCAACTCTACACCGTCCGGCCGGATGGCTCAAAACTTACCCGCATTACCAACCTGCCCGCGATTCGCGGGCGCAGCGACTGGTCACCTGACGGGCAGTACATCGTTACTTACTCTGGTGAGGCATGGCAGCGTGAACTTTACATCATGAGTTCAGATGGTTCCAACGCGAGGCAGCTCTCTCCCAGCGGAGGCAACAGCCAGGGTCCCTCCTTCTCACCGGATGGCAAATGGGTGGCATTCACGGCTTATTTCGACCACTTTGGCGATGAGCATGGCTGCGAAATTTACATCATCCGCATTGACGGCACCGACCTGCGCAGACTGACAAACAATGATTATTGTGATTATCAGCCGCGCTGGGGACCGTGAGCACCCATATCTTGTGACAATTCGACATCCACGACTATTCACCAGGAGGTCCCCATGGACATTAAAGGTAAAGTTGTTATCGTCACCGGCGCTTCATCGGGAATTGGTGAAGCGACCGCGCGTCATTTTGGCCGGGAAGGGGCGAAGGTAGTGCTGGCGGCCCGCCGCGTGGAAAGGCTGGAAGCTCTGGCGGCGGAGATCATGGCTATGAATTCCGGCGCGGAGACGTTGGTCGTACAGGCCGATCTTGCCAAACTCGAGGATATACAGTCTCTCATCCACCAGACCCTCGATAGATTTGGTCGCATTGATGTACTGGTCAACAACGCCGGATTTGGACGGTTGGATTGGCTTGAGAATCTCGATCCAGTAAAAGACATTCAGGCGCAGTTCGACGTCAACGTGATGGGTGTGATTCAAACCACACGTCAGGCCTTGCCGTTGATGATAAAACAGAGGGCAGGTCATATCATCAACATGTGCTCCATGGCTGGCCTGGTTGCAACGCCCACGTACAGCATCTATGCCGCCTGCAAACATGCCGTACATGGCTTCTCAGAAGCCCTGCGGCGTGAAGTGAAGCCATGGGGTATCGATGTCTCCATGATCTATCCCGGTGGTGTGGTCACAGAGTTTGGATCACATGCGGGAATCAAACGCAAAACCAAAGCGACAACTCCCAAAGCCTTGCTGCTGACCGCCGAGCAGGTAGGCAATGCTGTCATGCAATTGGTGCGCCATCCGCGCGCCATGTGGATTTTGCCGTGGGCGTGGTCTTTCACCGTTTGGATGAACCGCAATTTGAATGGGTTGGTCGATTACACAACCATCAGGAACTTCACCATCCCCGAACGTGAAGAAGAATTGAAGATGAAATAGATTTATGTCGCTTTTTCAGGGGCTTCGCGAAGCACTCCGCAGGAGAAGCCCCTGAAAGCGCTTTGACATTGGTATAGTATGCCTCCCAACTACCTGATCTTCGGTCAACTCACACGCGAATATTTACTGACGCCTACTGGACCGGCGCGCCTCGATATCGCAGGCGGGAGTCCGTTGTACGCGGCGGCAGGATTCAGGGTATGGGAATCAGGCCTCGGCCTGGTGGGACGCGTGGGAAATGATTATCCGCGTGCCTGGCTTGAGGATTGCGTATCGCGTGGCATTGATATCGGCGGAATCAAGATCCTGGATCGGAATGTGGACGTGCGTGAGTTTCTGGCGTATACCGAATCGTTGGAGGCCAGCCGTATCAATCCCGTATCGCAGTTTGCGCGGCGCGAAATGACCTTTCCCAAAACCCTGCTAGGATATCAGCCCGACAGGCCGTTTGATGACTCGCTCAAACTCCTGATTACGGACATCCCGAAGGATTATTTGAATGCACGCGCCGCCTATTTGTGCCCAATGGATTTGATGACCCAGGCACAGATGATCGCTGGCCTCAAGCGTGGGCTGACACACTCGTTCATCCTGGACCCGGCGCCTGCTACCATGACACCGACCACCCGGCGCGAATTGCCTCTGCTCCACGGCGTGACGGCTTTCCTGGCGTCACAGGAGGAGATGCGCAACCTGTTCCAGGCCGAGACGCATGACCTGTGGGAAATGGCAGCGGATATCTCGCGGTATGGGATGGAATATATCGTGATCAAATGTGGCGCGCGCGGGCAGTTATTATTCATCGCGAGCAATAAACGCAAATGGGAGATTCCTGCTTACCCGGCGCGTGTGGCCGACCCCACCGGTGCTGGCGACGCCTTTGGCGGTGGTTTTATGGCAGGCTTTTGCAGGAATTATGATCCGCTGGAGGGCGTGCTGCATGGAAATATATCGGCCTCGTTAAAACTGGAGGGCAGTGGAGCATTCTATCCGTTGGATGTGATGCCGGGGTTGGCGGAGGCGCGGTTGACCGTGTTGCGTGATATGGTGCGGGAAGTGTGAGGAGATACGGTGCGTCCAGCCTGTGAGTTGGTACAATAAGACCATGTCCGCCACAATTCAACGTATCGTCGATCTTGCTATCCAAATCCAGCAAATCCCTGCGCCCACGTTTCACGAGTCGGAGCGGGCGGAGTTCGTGCGTGGATTGTTTGAGCGTGAAGGTTTGAAAAGTGTTGCCATGGATGAAGTGGGAAATGTATATGGCCTGTTATCAAACGCGACAGATTCCGCAAAAACGAAATTGAACGTCAAACCACTGGTTGTTTCTGCACATTTGGATACTGTTTTTCCATTGGACATGGATCTATCGGTGCGGCGTGAGAATGGCCTGTTGCATGGTATCGGGATTGGGGATAACTCCATGGGAGTGGCAGCCCTGGTCGGGTTGATCTGGTTGATCCGCGAGCGGAAGATCGAGTTGAACGGCAACCTGTGGGTGGTGGCCAACGTTTGTGAGGAAGGGTTGGGCGACCTGCGCGGTATGAAGGCGATTGTAGATCGTTACGGGGAAAATGTCCTGGCTTACCTGGTCCTTGAAGGCATGGCGCTCGGACACGTGTATCATCGTGCGGTGGGCGTCAGACGGTATCGCATCACGAGCCGGACCAAAGGCGGGCACTCGTGGTCTGACTTTGGTCAGTTATCTGCGATCCATGAATTGTCGAAACTCGTGGTGCAGCTCACTTCGTTGGAACTGCCACAGGAACCGCGCACGACCATGAATGTGGGCAAAATCTCAGGCGGCACTTCAGTCAATGTCATTGCGTCAGAGGCCTGGTTGGAGCTGGATTTGCGCTCCGAAGGCCAGGCTGTACTGGAGAAATTGATCGCAGATGTGGAAAAGATCATTCGTGAGGCGCACAAGCCCGGGTTGCAGTTTGAAACGAAAATGGTGGGCACCCGACCGGCAGGCGAGCTGAGCCCGGATCATCCGCTGATTCGGCTGGCGGAAGATTGTGTCCGCGAACAGGGCCTGGATGCCATTCTAACAACCGGCTCCACCGATGCGAATATTCCCTTAAGCAAGGGAATTCCAGCGCTGGTGCTGGGAATCACGAAGGGTGGCGGCGCGCATACCAGGGAGGAGTTTATCAAGACGGCACCCGTTGCACAGGGCATGGAACAGCTCGTGAGCTTTTTAGAGAGGGCCTGGTCAGCCCAATAAAGCTGTACACCGTAGTCCCGCTTTGTAGGTCCGGCTTGCAGCCGGACGACTTTTTTAAAAGTCTTGCATTATCTTTGCAGAGGGTGAATGAAAAAGGCTCTCCCATGCTGGACGATATTGAACAAGGCGGAAAGAAGATTTTGCCACGGCCGCTGCGCGCACGAATTTGTTTTTACAGTCCGTGTGAATTCGTGAAACCTGCCGAAGGTGCCGAAGGTGTCGAACTATCCGTGGCTGAGTCCTTGACCTTTCCCGTTAATAACTGTAGAGTCATTAGAATCTTCCAGTGTCTGAGGCCTGACAGGTTTACTCTGCTGCCGTGAATCGAGCGGACCCTTGTTCCACTTTTGAGGGCAGTGGGGCACGTTTGTCGAAGTCGAAGCGCTCGAAAATATCAGCATATAGTTCGATGATCTGCTGGCGGGCGAAGCCCATCTCTTCGTAGGAATAGACGTGATCGCTGCTAAAGGAGAGGGTCTCTTTGACAGCTTTGTCCACAATCTCATCCAGGCCGGGTTTATCAGGATAGCCAAACTGCTCATAGAAGGCGCGCAGGACCGCTTCCGGGCGTTGGATCAGGTCTTCGTAGTTCAGGATCAGGTGCCGGGGAGAGGGATGCGTGTCCAGGTAGTGGAGCGGGTGACTGTACCAGTGTCGCGTCATGTCGACGATCTCATTGAGATACAGCCAAGTTTCTTTTGGTTCGGTGAACTGGCGGCGCGCATAATTGATCCACGAGACGGTAGAGGGAAGCATGTCGAGCGGATTGCGCACCAGGTATATTATGCGCGCATCCGGGAAGAACTCGACCAGCGTTTCGATCTTGGCGCTGAAGGCCGGGTTCTTCGCCACGAAATATTTTTTTCCGGTGGCATACATATGACGCTGCAACATGGATTTGTAAAAGGTCATGATGCGGCGTTTATGTTCAGGTGATAAAGCTTCATCGAAATGCTGATAGTTGGGCAGTTCATCCATAAATGGGAAGAGGAAACTGACCCAGAATGAATCCCAGATGTGGAGCAGGATGTTCTCGTCCTCTTCGGGTTGGAAGAACGAGATCGGGTGAATTTTAAATTTTTGTAGAGTAGCCCGGTCAAAGGCGTACAAAGCGCGATGCAAATGCCCGCCGAATTTACGATCAAGGCGGGAAACGAACTGCGTGAGCTTTTTTAATGTAACGGAGGGGGCAAGATAGATATCCCAGATGGTCAGACTGGTAAATGTTTCGGAGTCGCGTGAGAGCAAGCGATGGAGGAATGTTGAGCCGCTTCTCAGATTGCCAAGGATGAAAAGAGGTTTTTCGACGGGTTGTGTTTTGTGACCAGGGAAAAGGATGTCATCGAGCCAGAAGCAGAGCCAATGCATCAGCGACCCGATAGGCCAGACCAGGTAAAACAATATGAGAAAGATAGTTCTTTTTCGCGTCAGTCTTGCGGGCGTGTCTTTGGCGGCGAAGAAGGATCGGTAGAACGTGCGCCAGAACAGGCGGAGGTTATAGTGCATGAAGGGAGGAATCCTTTCGTAGTGACGACTGGCGTTACGCAGAGTCGTGACTACTGTTTACAAGGAAGAAGCCCAGTGAAGGGCTTCTTCTTTATTTATTCTATCAGCAAATCACCCTTTGTGATTAAGGGAATGTTAGGTGGTTAGAAGAATTGTTATAGATTTTGGCGGTTTATTTCACTTCCAACCTGCGTAAATATTCAACGAGCAAACGCACGCCGAATCCGCTGGCGCCTTTGGGGCAGTAGGGCATGTCCTTGTCCCAATCAGAAACGCCGGCAATATCCAGATGAGCCCAGGGCGTTTCCTCATTCACGAATTGTTTCAAGAAGATGCCGCCCACAATGGGATGTGCCTTGCGAACGCCCGACGAATTCTTGAAGTCGGCATCTTCACTTTTCAAGAGCTCAAAATAATCCTCATCCAGCGGCAAACGCCAGAGACGTTCATGAACCTGTTCTCCCGTGCTGAACAATGCTGTACTGAGCTCATCGTTATTTGAGAGTAGCCCGGCGCGCGTTGAGCCAAGTGCGACGACCACTCCGCCCGTGAGCGTGGCGAGGTCGATCATAGCACGCGGCTTGAACTGTTGCTGCGCATAGGCCAGCGCGTCGCACAACACCAGCCGTCCTTCTGCGTCGGTGCTGATGATCTCAACTGTTTTTCCTGAGAGCGTTTTGAGAATATCGTTGGGCCGATAGGATACTTCTGAGATCATGTTTTCTGCGGCAGCCAGCACCGCCACCACCGGTGTGTTGATCTTGAGACGTGCCGCCGCGACGATCGCTCCGAATACTGCCATCGCGCCGCATTTGTCATGCTTCATGCCAACCATGCCGTCGGTGGTCTTGATGGAATAACCGCCCGTATCGAACGTGATGGCTTTGCCAACCAGGGCGACTGGCGGTGCCTCGTTCCCAGCCGGGGGCCGATACTCCAAAACGATCATCCGCGACGGGGTGGCGCTGCCCTGTCCCACGGCGACGATGGCTCCCGCACCCATTTCTGCCAGTTGCTTGTCATCAAGGATGGTGCATCTAAGGCCGACCTGTGCGGCAAGTTCCTGCACGCGCGCCGCCAGTGAGACGGGGTTAATGACGTTCGCGGGTTCATGCGCCCAGGTGCGCGCCAGGTTGGTGGCCTCGCAGATGATGGCAGCTTGCTCGAGCGTTGGCCGTAACGATTCATCCAGGAAATAGACAGTCGCAGCGACAGGTTCATCCTTCTTTGACTTGTGTTTGTCGAAGCGAAAGGAGCCCAGCAGCAACCCCTCGGCGAGGGCAAAGGCAATTTGATCAGGAGTCAGCCGATAGTCCGTGAATGATTCGGTTTCGACCGCGGCCTCGCTCACTTTGTTCTTCGTGATCCATTTTGCCAGCGCGCCGCCCGCGCGGCGAAACGTTTCCAGATTGATCTTTTCCTTTGGTCCGAGTGAAATGACCGCTTTTTGTTCTGCCGGGTTATAGCGGATTTCACCCACTTCCTTCCCGGGTGTATCGGGTGAGATATTTTCCGGTGCCACTGCGGTGACGATTCGTATGCCTTGATGTTCCTGTTTGGTGCTGATGGTGATGTGAGTCATGGGGGCCTCTATATAAAAAATATAGGTGACAGTCACCTCCACGGTGATTGTCACCTTTCTTCTCTGCTACCGCGCATGTGCGGAAGACCTTCTTCTTGAAGCTTCCCGGTTGCATACGTTGATTATACTTGACCCCCGGGTTCATGCTCTGGCAGGCTCTAACCCATTGGTACCTGCCGTGTGAAAGTGCAGAGTAGGTCGCTAATTTTCCGAAAATCAATTTTCCCTCCGTATAATGCTGTTAAGTAGTTATCGAAAATTACTATAAATAAGTTCGGTCTGGGCGGCGTGCTCGCCGCCGTCCCACAGGGATGCTTCGCGAAGGACGGCGGCTTGAGCAAACACTTAGAGAATAATTTTTGGAGGCAGAGATGAAAACAAAGGCTCGATTTACCGGCAGGCATTGGGAAACGGGGAGCATTCACAATGCACTGGCTATGCAGGGCGTGAAGGCCCCTCACACAGGCAAACCATATTCTGAGGCATTGCTGCTCGGAATCAGCGGTGGCATTGCTTTCGGATATTTCACGTTCGAATACAAGGGCTACCTGCCACATGTTGCCATGCTCACCCGCAATACGTTCAATCCTTTTGCGACCACCCTTGAGCGGCTGGGTATTGTGCAGGACCTGCAGCAGACCAACAAGGCTGAGATCGCCGAGAAGAACCTGCAAAACGCGTTGGACAGCGGTCTGTATCCATTACTGCTGGCAGACCAGTTTAGTTTGTCCTATAACGGACTCGATTCGAATAACGCAATGTGGGGCATGTTTCCCATTCTCGCCGTGGAAACAGACGGAAAAAACGTCACAGTTGTAGATCGCTCGACTCAGCCTTTGCAGATTTCCATGGCGGATTTGACGAAAGCGCGTGGGCGCGTCAAAGAGGATAAGTACCGGCTCATGACCCTGGATGCGCCCCAAACGACCAAACTGGCTGGCGCAGTGCACAAGGGTATTTCCCAGGCGATAGCCTTATTCACTGAAGAGCCGCCACGCGGTGCGCGCGACAATTTTGGTTTTGCCGCATATGAGAAATTTGCCGAGATGCTGGTCAACACGCGTAACAAACATAGTTGGGAACGATACTTTGCGCCGGGCATTCGAATGTATCATGCACTGGCGGGTTCTCCTGTCCAACCTGGGGCGTATCACTGGGTAAATACCTGGGTCTCCACCGATGGTGCCGACCGTGGACTGTACGCGGATTTCCTGGATGAAGCTGCGCAAATTTTGAAGAAGCCTGGTTTGAGAGATGCCGCGGAGAGCTTCCGTAAGAGCCACAAATTGTGGTTGAAATTTGCAGAGGCGTTATTGCCAGAGGATGTCCCCATGCTTGGTGAAAGCAGGAACTTGATCCAGAAAAAGCATGACCTATTCATCGAGCAGGGGGACGCCGCACTACCGGAGATCAGAAAGGCCAATGTGCGCTTAAGGGAGTTGTTGAAGGAATCCGAGACAAACTTTCCCCTATCTCAGCCACAGGCGGCGGAATTCCGTGCGACTCTGCGGGAGATTGTGTTGAAGATTAGCGCGGTGGAGCAACAGGCTATCGATCTGCTTCAAAGCGCCATCATGTAGGACGAGATAGTATCTCGTCCTGCTCTCATGAATTTTCCGCCAGTGCCTTGAAGCGTTCCATGTCCCTTTGCGTGCGGATGACGAAGTTCTTTTTCTTCAGTGTGCCCAGGATTTTCATGAAGAGCGTCTTGAATCTGAATATCACTTCTACTTTCCAGAGCGTTGCCTCCTGACCCTGCTCGAGAAAGATGTTCCTCACAACATTCTCTGCATATTCGTTTTCATACACCCCATCCAGCCGTTCAGGCTCGGCGCGGAACAGCACCGTTTCAGTCAATGCATATTCACGTTCGCCGCTTTTGAAGGTCAATCTGGAAACTGCACCCGGTTGACCGGCAGTTCCGTTCACGCACTCGATCTTGATCAATGAAGGCTGCCATTTATTCATATTGTCGGGGTCATCGAATATCTTCCAGACTTCGGCCCGGGGTTTATGGATGGGAAGTTCGAGTTTGTATTTCATGCCTGTTCCTGGTGTTCTCGAAATCCAGCCGCCCTATTGTATGCTCTCTGCCTTCTGGAAGCCTTCGAAACTCTGCCGGGTTAGAGTGGCAAGTTCTTCGAAGAGCTCAGACTCGACCTTTTTGAAGTTGAAGCACGATTTTCCCTGCATGCATTTCTTCAGCTTGGGCGAGATGTCTTTCAGGAGATCCGGAAACATATACACTGGCATCAAATAGAACGAAACGTAAATTTTTTTAATTTGCACTGCGCCGAAGAAAATTGGTTTCTGCCATTTTTCACTGAAGGGACCATCAAGGGAATATGAGCTGGACGTATCTGCGGTGACCGTTAGTTCGGCAGCGTAGGGCTCAAGGATCTGTTTTAGCTGTTCGAAGACCACGGGAAAGTCATTCTTTGCCGGCATGTTTACTCCGCTAACGCATAGGCAGCTTCGAGCCAGCTATTGAGTTCGGCATCAAAATCCTGTGAAGACCTGATCCGCACTTTATGGTGAAAGCGACGCGCCGAGATTTGTTCAAATTTTTCGATGCAGGGATTGTTGATCTTGTGATCTGCCTTGAAGGTCAGCAGTAAACAATCTTTCCGTGTCTCTACACCCACCAGAGCCGAAGTGCGGTTGATGTGATTTGAAGTTTTCTTGGGGTCCTGCTCAACGGGACCAAATCTCTTTAGGGTCTTGAGCAGGTGATCATATAGGGCGCGCACGGACGGGTCTTTGTGGACAAAATGGTCGGTCATGGAAGGTATATTGGCCATAATCTTTCCTTAGGGCGGAACCACAACAATTCGCAGGTAAATCGAGTCGCCGAACGCCAGCCCAAACGGATCGAATGCTTGCCATGCGCTTTCGTATACGCCATCTGTGAAGGGCGCAGTGAACGTGATCTGGATGACGGCCTGTGTGCCAGACTTGGCAGGATACAGGTTGAGCTCCTCTGGTGCACCCAGGGTTGCCCCGCCGATATAGCGCAGGCGGTAACCGACGTTCCAGTTGCAGGTGCCGCTGTTTTGCACGAGCCATTGTTTATCGATGCTGGCGCCGTAAGGTATCGAAGTCCCATCAAAAATGGTCAGGTCAGAGAGAAAGGTCAGGTTGCTCACGCAGTCCTCCGGGTTGGAGGTGGCGGTGGGGAGGGCGATGGTGGGCAGGGGCGTGTTCTGCTCGAGGAGCGGTTCGGTGGGCTGCATGATCAGCGTGGGTTCGATGAAAGGCGCCTGTGCCGTGGGCGGGATGAACGGGGTCGGCCTGGCGGAAGGGGAGCAGGCCGAAGCCAGGGCCAGGCAAATGCCGATGAGCAGGATCAGGCTCATCCTGAGCAGGGACGACACTTGCACCTGGCGCAAGTGCAGGTGAGGACGGCTGGCTGCGAAGCGGAGGCGGTAGCGGGTGGCCATATCCCAATTAAACCACTGTTCCCCGGCGGTATAACAAAAACACGGAAACACAAAGATGATAAAACTCCGTGATTCCGTGTCCGGGTGATTACGTCTGATTTTTTACTCTTCGTCTTCACCACCGCCAGCACTATCCTCCCCGCCTATATCGAGCGGGATGGCAATTTCACCGCTGAGAGCCTTCTGGCGGATGACGCCGTCAATTTCATTCATCAGATCAGGATTGTTGCGGAAGTATTCCTTGGCATTTTCGCGTCCCTGACCGATGCGGATATCGCCATAGGAGAAGAATGCCCCCCGCTTCTGGACGACCTCGAACTTGGTGGCCAGGTCGAGAATATCGCCAGCCCTGGAGATGCCTTCGTTGAACATGATATCGAACTCGGCGGTGCGGAATGGCGGCGCAACTTTGTTCTTGACCACCTTGACGCGGGTGCGGTTGCCGATCACTTCCTCACCCATCTTGATGGCCTGGATGCGGCGCACATCGAGCCGGACAGAGGCATAGAACTTGAGCGCATTGCCGCCTGTGGTGGTTTCAGGATTGCCGAACATCACGCCGATCTTCTGGCGAAGCTGATTGGTGAAGACAACCGCCGTCTTGGTCTGGTTGATGGCGCCGCTCAGTTTGCGCAGCGCCTGCGACATGAGACGGGCCTGCACACCCATGGTGGCATCGCCCATATCACCCTCGATTTCAGAACGCGGTACGAGCGCAGCGACCGAATCGACAACCACGATATCCACGCCGCCGGAACGGACCAGGGTTTCGGTGATTTCGAGAGCCTGTTCGCCGGTGTCGGGTTGTGAGACCAGCAGGTTATCGATATCCACGCCGACGCGGGCCGCATAGACAGGGTCGAGCGCGTGCTCCATGTCAATAAATGCGGCCACACCGCCCATCTTCTGGACCTCGGCAATAATGTGCTGGCAGATGGTGGTCTTACCGGAGGATTCAGGCCCGTAGATCTCGGTCACGCGTCCACGCGGGATGCCGCCGACGCCCAGGGCAATATCGAGCGAAAGGGAGCCAGTGGGGTAGGACTCGGTCTGCATGTGCTGGGCCTCACCCAGGCGCACAATGGAACCATCGCCATACCGCTTGAGGATATCGCCAACGGCTTTATCGAGGACGGCCCGCTTGGCCCCATCCACTGGCTGGCTGTGGGCCTGTTCTTCCATAACGGCGGCTTTTGATTTTCGAGGGGACATGATTTTTTCTCCAAATACAAAGGTAAAGGACGGATTGAGTGTGTAGGCGACAGTATAGCACAGATGTTCGATACGTCAAGGTAGCTTGAAATGCGCTACGGGGCGTCTGAAGCATGGACATTACTTGTCACGAATCACTGGAGAGCTGGGTGCAGACGGGTGATTATCACGCTTTGCGTTGGGTTGGATGCACGGTTTGGGCGGTCTTTACTGTTCCCCCCATACGGCTTGAGCGATTTGATCACTGATGGTTCCAACGTTCGTTGTATCACGATTGCTGAGAACAATAATCGTTACCTTGTCATCGGTGTAACGTCTGATTTCGCCGGCAAAGCCCTCAAGATTGTTGCCCTGGGGTCCATTGCCAGAATTAGTGGTATAGCGTCTGAATTCGGTGGTAAAGTCCCTAATCCCGCCATCGTGGCTGACGACCTGGTGGTTATTCATCTCTCCGATAACCCAACCATACCCGTAGCTCAGGCCAGTATCGGGTATCCTCGTGTGCGGGGTGAACATCAGGTGCAACAGTTCCTGTGAGGTCAATTGCTCGGTGTAGAGAACCTGGTCCCACCGGTAGAGATCTTCGACAGTCGAGTAAAGCCCTCCGGCTGAGTAGGGAATAGTCATATCAATGTAATCGGCCTTTTCCCAATGGTCGTAAAACCCGGTGTACCCCGTCGCCAGGCTGCCATTGTTATGATCGTAGCCGGTATTCTTCATCTGCGGCGGCTCAAAGATATTTTGCTGTAGAAACGTCTCATACGACTGGCCGGAGGCTTGTTCAATCATGTAACCCAGCAATATGTAGCCGGAATTGCTATAACTCCATTCCTCGCCCGGTTTGAAATCCAGGGGCCCATCCTTGAAGCGCGCGATGGTTTGCAACGGAGAGGCAGGCGTGTCCTTGGTCCTCTCATAGTCGGGGAGATCCGTAAAATCTGGGATCCCGGACGTATGGGTCAGTAGGTGGTGAATCGTGATGTCTTGCCACAGCGCGGGGCATTCCGGAATGTAGCGACAGACGGGATCCTGGACCTTGAGCTTGTCCTGAGCCTGTAACATCAGGATCGCCATGGCTGTGAACTGCTTGGTGATCGAGCCAAGACGATACTTCGTTTGTGGGGTATTCGGAAGATTTTTGTCCCGATCCGCCAGGCCGTATCCTTGGCTGAGTAATACTTCACCATTTCGTGCGACCAGGACGGCGCCCGTAAACGATTCCCTGTCGGTGAGAAAGTTCAGGGTCTGGTCAATTTTCGAGGATGGATCGTCCAGCTCCAGGGTTGGTGACTGAAGCGGACTTTCCGTCGCCGTTGGAGACTGAGTGACGGATACCGGCGGCTCTGCACAGCCGGCCAGGATCAGACTGAGCACGACCACAACATCCATGTATGAGTAGCGGAACATTGCAGCCTCCTTGCTTGACCTTGCTGTCATGGCCTCTTCGCGCTCTACATCTTTGAAACAAGAGTTGAGAGGGCAGGCCCGTCATGATCTTGATGGAGAATGATCTCTTTCGAAAAGGTCACTCGTTTCCAGTAGGTTGTATCTCACTCGTTTCTACCATCAACATCACCGTCTTGTGAGGTGCTCTCGGGCGATGCATAACACCTTTTGATATGGTCACCCCTTGATTGGGATTCAGTTCTATGGTCCTGTCTTCAAGGTCAATCAGTAGCTGTCCTTCAAGGACGAAGAAGAACTCATCGTCATTATCGTGCCTGTGCCAATGATATTCACCTTGAACAATCCCAATTCTGACAACACTGTTATTCACTTTTGTCAGCGTTTGGTTGAACCATTTATCCTTGCACTCCCTGACCATTACAGGGATATCGATGATTTCAAAGTGTTTGAATTTAACATCAAGATTGGTCACGTAGGGAAATTGCTGGGTCATGACAAGCTCCTATAGGTTTGGTAAGTAGTAAAACCTGCACTATTTTCAACCGCGAGATGTCTCCTCGGGGTCACCATACTTCTCGATGAAGGCTTGAGACCAGTCCGCGGCTGCGAGCGTCCGCTGCCAGGCTGCCCGCGAGTCACCAATCCTAGCGGCACTCGCATCCCCGCCGAGCACATCCGGGTCGTGGTTTGCATTCTCGATGAGTTGATCAAAAATCTGATCTGCCAGTGTCATCGATACCTCCAGAGTATCGGTAGCCGAGCGCACAAGAACACATCGATCACGGTGTGAGCCACAAGCGCGCCCGCAGTTCTCCTTCATCGATCTCGCCGGTCGGTTGAAATCCAAGCCGGGCATACAGAGCGGCGGCTGCCGTATTGGCCGGATCATAATTGAGCTCAATTGCGCGCGCGTTGCGTTGCCGCCGCACCCGCAGGATCAGTTGTTCCATGGCGGCCCGTCCATATCCCTGTCGTTGATAGCGGTGATCGATCATGAATCGCAGGACATGGTGGATGCCGGCTTCACGCCGGCCATAGTAAGGCGCAATCGGCGTCGCTGGCCAGCGACCATAGAGCAGGAAGCCTACGTTGGTGGCATCAGCAGCGATTGCCAGCGGCCGCCACCAGCGCTCAACATAGGCTTGAGCGAGCGAGAATATATTTGGAGAAACATCGCCACGCTCGCGTTGCGCCTCGGTGGGGGTCAGGTTGACACAACTCACCCAATTGGCTGAGGTGATTGGCTGGAGGATGATCGACATAGCATTTCTCTCAAGAGGCACCTACACGGGTTGTGGACTGGGTTGTCGTTCAGCGTTCGACAGGTGTGAGCATCGTAACAGAGGTTTGCAAGAAGCGGTACAGGGATGATGTCAACTCGATGGTGCAACTGCTGTCAATGAGATAGACTGGCAAGGCCAGGTGCTCGCCCAACGGCTGGCGGCCTGCCCCTGGGGCACTGGTGTGTCTCGACACTCCCGAGCTTAACCCTGACCCGTGTCGAAGGCGGCGTCACGCTTCGCAGTCATCGTAACGCTGGTGCTGTGTGGGGCCGGGTGGGGCGCCATTAAGTTATCCCCTTCGCCATTTCCCAGACTTTGCGCACCGTGCTCCAATTACGATCCGTCATTGGGACGCCGAGCAGTTTCTCAGCATTGGCAGCGAGCTTGGATCTGCCCACTCCCTCAGGGGCGTGCAGATAAAATATGTTATCGATCAGATGAAACCGTTCGGAGTCGCTCTTGAGGCTCTCGAGAATTTTCAGATTAGGATTCTGGGGTGAGGCGACGAGAAAGCCCACATGCAAAGCTTTTGGATCGGTCTCAGCTTCGGGGAACGGATTTTCCGTAATTGCCTGTTCGATATCTTCGAGCTTCAACAACAGGACATGGGGCTCGAATCCGCGCCGTTTCTTGATTTCAGCGCTTATGAGCTTTGAAAACCGCGCCGGGTTTTTGTCTCTGCTCTTGAACACCGCATTGCCGCTTTGGATGTATGTCTTGACGTTTTGGGAGCCGAGCTCTTCGAGTATGGCGGCAAGTTCTTTCATCGGCAGAGGATGCTTCCCGCCGACGTTGATGCCTCGTAAGAATGCAATATAGATGGTCATTTGATTACTGCCTCGCGGGGCTGTGCTGGGCGGCTGTTTCGGGATAGGGTTACCTTATTATCTTCCAACTGCTGTTCCAGACTTTTCAATGATTGGCAACCAAAACTCGCAATAACTGTCTTCGCTCGTTCCATCGTTCTCTGGAAAATACACTTCCATTTCAGGTGCCTTTGCATGTTCATACTCCGATGATGGCAACCATTCGGTGAACGCATACATTTCAGATTTCATGATCGCTTCCGGCACTTTTCCAATACACTCGAAAACCGCCCATTGAGAAGCTGGCACCTGGTAAGTCTCCAGTTCTTCCGAGTGTTTTTCCGGCTTTTCGATAGCGATCATATAATAAAACGCCCGGTTGGCGGGGTCTTTCTCTACACAGGAAATCCCTAAGAGCGAACTCTGCGTTTGCTGACCTCGTCGATCACCGCTCAGCTGCTCAAACAAGTCGAACAATTTCTCCTGGCGGCATTGGACCCAAAACTGACCGAATAGTTCATTGTTTTGGCCAGAAATCCAGGTCTTTTTGCCAATCACCTCAAAGGCAGGTTTTTCGATGATGCGGTAGTTGATCATCTGGTGATTTCCCTTCAGATAAACGTTTACAGAATCTCCATGGCGGCGCTTACGCATTATCTCTCGGTCAGGCCCGGCGTACGTTACCGCGACGCCCATCGCGCACTGCCCCTGTGGGGCTGGTAGGCGGGACGAGACAACGCCGCTATGACGCAACTAGCTTGAGCGTAGTGTGCCTCCCTTTTAGGGGCACGCTTTGTGATGCGTTTCTGATTTACGGTTATTGGTGTTGTTCAATATATTGATGCATGGGTGCATTAATGACCTCAAAATACCTTACGAATTCATCACAGGCTGCCGGTTCAGCCTCACAAAGGACATCCATCTTCAGATGCCAACCATCCTGATCTCTGTATATAACTCTTTTTGCCACGGCCGGATAGGCCGGGTGATTCGATGGCGGAAAAGACCAATTGGTCAATCCATCGGCTGCTCGTACGATTATCCAGCCTTGTAAAACTTCAATGGAAACATCGTCCCTGGTTTTCAAGTCAGCCAGTGCCTCTGCAACGGATGGAAACTCAACGCCACCCGGTAGTTCGGGGCGTGGGGCAGCGGTGGAGGCAGGCTCAAGAGTGGACGTCAACGGACTGGATGTGTCAGTGGAAAGGGAAGTCGGTGCATCTGTGGGACCGGGCAGAGACTGCCGCTCGTAGAGACGGCGTGCCAAACTGCTGCAGGCCGATAAGACAGAGGCCATGAGAACACCAATCAATAACATTCTCATCAGGATCGATACTCCCTTTCAATGTTTCAGATGTTACCCTGCACGCATTGTGCACGCTTTGCGCATACAGTAACGAAACGCTTAACGGGGTGCGTTTGCGACACTTGCACCTCCCTGACATCACTACAATCCTCGAAGCGAAGCGGAGTAGGAGGGACAGGTGTGGCGCACACTCCCGATTTGTCATGAATTGCCATGAAACGCTAGCGCATTTCAAAATTCAAAATCGGGAGTGCAGGTGAGCACCCCGAGGGTGTTCTTCCCGGATGAAAGCACTAATTCCTGTTCATGACACCGCAAGCAGCTCAACGGCTGGCGTCTTTATGTTTTTCCGGGGGCAACTTTGAAAACGTTTCAAAGCTTCTGTATTTGGCTGGGCAGTGTTTGAACTGCACATCAAAGTCGATCACCGTTATTCTTCACCAGGTGGTAGTTGAGAAAGATTACGCTTTGACGTTCAATTCTACTGAATCTTTCAATAGAATATGCGCTCGGGATATAACTCTCAAACTCATTTGCCTGGTAATTAGCAAACCACCTTTCCATACCAGGCTTCCCCTCATATCCTTCCTTTTCTCCTTCACGCAGTGCAATGAACAAAGCCCCACCAGGCTTGAGTATCTTCCCAAGCCATCCAATAACATCGACCAATCGATGTTTGGGAATGTGAAGCAACGAGGTATGTGCCCAAATACCATCAAAGGAGGAATTCGGAAATGGTAACACTTCCAGATCCAACCGAACCAAATGGGTGAGCCCTCTTCTGTGGCATTCCTTTACCATTTCTGCACTCAAATCTGCGCTGACTGGTGGATATCCTTGTTCAGCGAAATACCTGGATGCTGATCCTACGCCGCAGCCAATATCTAGAATTCTACATCCCTTATTCAATCTGGCCAGGAAATGTTTGGCTTCCAATCGAGCATAGACCTCAAAATGGTGATCATATCCCACAGCTAACTCGCCGGCCAGCGCATCATACGCTTCCATAGTGCGTTTTTTATACCCGCTTGAGTTATCCACTATCGATCTTCCCTACTAACCTTACTACAAGAAAGCATATTCGGCTGCGTGCATCCCAATGGTAATGGGCGGGGGAGGAGAGGACACCACTTTGACAGAACTGGCTTGTGCGTGGTGTACTCCTGTTTTGGCAGATGAATCCCACCACCGCGGCCCCGGCGCTATCTCTGAGTGACGTTCTTAGTACACCGTGTCAGGCCACATTCGGTTGGCCCTTCATTCACAGGTCTTTCGGCCAGGGTGCACCCGTTTGCAGCGCTGTTGCATATTCCTGAAGCCGCTCGTCATCATGCCCACGGATTTGCATCAAGAAGGGAAAATCTGCCGGCGTCACCGTGAGTTTCGCCAATGGTTGGACAGGTACGGGGCTTGCGAGCTGTGCAATATGGACTTCGTTGGAGCCAAATGTGAGGGGCGGCTGAGTAGTGAATGTTCTACGTGGCAAGAGGTAGACTGTACCAGTTCGCCACGGCTGACTGGGAAGAGCCGATTGGCTGACCGAGAAGACATAGTATGGACCGTGAAGTGTAGCAGTTTCGTCTGCAAGGCGAATACAGGCATTGGTGATGGACCTTGTGCGGTCGCGATCTACGACGGCAAAGAACATGGCCCACAGGCCATCCGATGCGGCATAGACGGCTTTCTGATTGCCAAAGGCGTTGAGGTCATTTGCCTGGCGCGGCTCGAAAAGGGCGATATTGGGATCGCCGGAACCGTGCAAGGCGATGTCGTGATGATCGGCGACATGGCATAGGAACTGCCACTTTGGCCAGGGCAGAGTGAACTGAATGGTGGGACACCCGCCGATGCTCAGAGTTGTGTGTAGCAGCTCATCAAAACCAATCGGAGTTCTTTCGTCGAAGTTCACGCGTGGGCGTGTCAGCCAATAATCTGGCAGCATCATATATGTGACTCCTTTCCCGCTGCCTACCCGCTGGAGTACCCGCAAGTGGGTGGCACCCTACTCTCCATTTCGCAGATTCGATAACGGGTTGGGCGTATATCGAATTTCTGAAAAGATCGCTTTGCACCCTTCACCCATCGGAGATTGGGTTGAAAACCCGACACGCAGTTGATCCAAATTCCCCAACGAGAAGTGACGGACGAAATGCCAATAATGACCATCTAGTGAGTAGTGAAAAGCCAAAGCTTCACTCTGCCGATAGACGCGCAAATAAACAGAATGATCTCTAACGCTCACTGAATTGCAGTCGTCGGAGACGCCGCGCGTAACAACGGAAACAATCATGGGTTGTTGCTGGGGTGAGTATTCAAAACACAATTTGCCCCAGAGGGCATCATGGGTATAGATGAATAATGTGCCGGCATCATACGTAGCAGCAAACTCTACTGTGACTTTAGCCTGGAGGCCAAAGGTAGAGTCTGGCGGCACAAATAGGGCGATAGGCGCATTATCTTTGACAGGTGCTCCAGCGGGGTCAATGAACCAATCTGTATTACTACCTGTCGTAATGCTTAGCTGTTGCCTGGCGTCGCTCGTGCTGTGGAAAGGCTGGTTTTTCCAAGTCAGGCTTACTGGAATAGAAGATAAAGTGAATGAATCGTTCATGATGGCTCCAATATTTGTCAGTGCCGTGCAACGAAGTCTTATGCCAGGTGCAGCTGCATAAGACCCCAATCTGGTGTTATGCACATTGTCTTCGCCCAAGATACTTCTGTATTACAAATCACAGACCTTTCCTCATCTTTTTCCTGGCCCCTTCCCTTTCGGGCCGCTAAGACTGGGACTTCAAGCCCTTTTTCCCGACACCATAATGACATTATAGGAGCCTGCCCTCCAGAAATCAATAGTGCTGGCCCCGCAGGGGCGTTACGCGGCCCGCACTGCCCCTCTGGGGTTGGTGGGTGGGCGAGCCAACGCCACTTAGACAGCTCTGCATTTTCTGTACAAACTCTCTACAACCAAAGCGGCTGCATTGACTATCTCAGAGCGAATAGAATTGGTAAGACGGCGCCTCCATTGTGATTCATTTCAGGATAAGCTCGGGTATCCAGAGCCACGGAAGGGCCTCCATCAAGATTGATTACAGAGAGCGTTTTTCCCTCAAAAATTGACAACTTCAACAGATATTCTCCTAGTTTGTCAAGACGTTCGGGCATTCTGACAGTAATAAAAAACTTCATCAGATCTTCTTCGGTATAGCCGAGCAGTGTCCGTTGGTGTGAACGAAGTCCATTGATTGACTGGCGAACGGATTGCATATCGAGCCCATTGGCCCGAATAACCAGTGGTCCTGTCTGGAATTCTATGTTTGCCTGGTCGCTGATGGATGGCCCCCATAACTCGGCAGGTGTGAAGAGCATTTCGCCGGTTGCAGTATTGAGAATGGCAATATGTGTGAGTTGACGATCATGTTTCAAGGGCATGAGATTGTTTCCTGAGATGGAAAGCCAACCTGCATGCTTGCCTGACCATTCAAAAAACGAACCGTTCACAACGTAGCGATATTTGAAGCTTTGCCCTACCTCATGGACCGATAGTGTTTGCGAAGGCTCATAGATGAGCTCAAAATTACTCCGAAACGCAATAATGCTTATATCATACGCATCGAACGTATAAGCGTAGATGTCATCATCAGTTATTTTCAAAGTAGGTTCCATCGAATTGTAGTTAGAGTCTGTAAACCCAGGCACGCTCTTTACCAACGATACTCATTAGCACAGCACAAGTTTGGCTAACGGTGTGCGTTTGCGAAGTGTTCTGCCCGAGCGGTCCCTGAGCCTGTCGAAGGGTGAGGGACCCGTCACGCACTGCCCCTGCGGGGCTGGTGGGCGGGACGAGAGGACGCCGCTTTGCCGGGTGTATGTCGTAGATCCCGCGTAGTGGGGCTATGTGGGGCGGCTTCTTCACTCGCGCCAGCTCAGGGAATCCTTTTACCATAACAAACCTGATTTAGGTTGCGTCTGTTTCAGTGGCTTGCCGCATATATTCTCGATAAGCGCGCTCCAGATCAATGTCGTAGCGATTGGCGAGAGCAATCAAGGTATTGAACAATTGAATGAGCTCAATCGTTAAGCGCTCAGTACTTGGAGCTTTGCTCCAACCTGCTTTTGTCCCGATTTGCTCGAGTAAAGCGACTTCGGTTGCCACTTCGCCCAGTTCTTCAACCATTGCAGTCAGACACTCAGCACTGGAGCGGAATGGATAAGGCTGTTTCGTATCGATTGCCTGGAGCCACTTTTGGATGGTCGCGAGATCCATAAACTCTCCAAGATTGTACAACTAAAGCATAGACCTTTCCTCATCTTTTTCCTGGACCCTGGCACGGCTAAAACGGGGACTTCAAGCCCATTTTCTCGACACCATAATGACATTATAGGAGCCTGCCCTCCAGAAATCAATATTGCTGGCCCAGCATGGGCGGGACGAGACCACGCCGCTTTGACGGAATTGGGCACCATCCCGGCGTTCGCCTGCCCCGGCTGTTGGGTGCCGGGGTTGCCGGGACTGGCTTGAGCGGACTGTACCCTGTTTTAGGGTGTACTTCGTAGACTGTCGCCATAGCGACGTGCGAAGCAGGGCTGTGTTGGCTGCCTGGACTTGCCAAACTCAAAACAGTGGAACATCTTCCAGCAATTCATCCCTTAATCTGTCGAAAGCAGGTATTCCTAAAAGACCTGGGAACCCCGCACATTCAAGAACCGTCGTTCTCACATAGGATAGAAAATCGGGCGGATCTGCTAAGGCGGTCACAGGCTTTACCCCGCCCGACCATTCGAAATACTGCCAAATGGGCTTCCATGCTGACCCCGTAAAAACACCATACGGTTCACCCCCACTGATATTATCCTTGTGATAGCCGTCTGGGGAAAGACTCATAAGGAATGGCTCTGCTTCATCTTGCTGATCATCATTTTGCCAGTCATCATACTCTTCGCAGATGTAAGCAGCCCATCCACGACTGCAAGCATCAACATGTAGCCCATCCGCAAAACCTTGTGGGGCAGTGATTTTGTGTTTATGCCAAAAACCTACATGGCGATAGTGTTCCAAATCCACAAACGATATACCACCAATCATTTTCCAGAACGCAACCAGTATTTTGGGGATCGATAATCCTGTCTGTGCTTCAATAATTCGAATGCTTCCTTCCACCTCATTCACAGGAATAGGCTCTGACGATACCCATACGTAACCAATCTTTCGAAGATTCCCGCTCAAAATCGTAATTGCATCCGCACATTTTGACAGGGATTCAAGTGCCATCGCACTCATCAGCGATTCGTCATCAGCAGAGGCTTCTTGCCAGGTTCGTTGCTTCTCAAGAATTTTATCGATTTCAATCATGGCTTATTCCTTTGGCAGCCAACGGCTTGCGTTTGCGAAGCGCCCCGAGGGTGTTCTTCCCGAGAGGGTATGCCCCTATCGGGGACTGGTGGGTTTCGGCACTCCCGGATTTTACCCTGAGTGCTACGCAATCGAAGGGGTCGTCAACCACCAGGCGGGACGAGAGGACGCCGCTTGGACGGAATTGGGCACCATCCCGGCGTTCTTTGCCGGGACTGGCTTGTGCGTAGTGTACTCCTCTTTTAGGGTGCACGTCGTAGACTGTCGCCACGGCGATGTGCGCAGCGGGGCTGTGTTGGGCGGCGTTGCCAATCAGGTTGGCCTTAGGCGGCTGATGTGAGTCCGCTCATGCACTATCAACTCAGCGCCGCTGACCACGGCTCGCATCAATGCCTCAGCCCGCGCGGTCAGCGCCTCGATATGAGGTAGCGGCTCGATTGCAGCCTGTGCGTCTCTGGCGAAAATTTCAACGGATTCTTTCAGATCTGTGCCCAGCTCGGCTGCGGACGCGTAATGGGTTGGTAAATCAAATAGTGCGCGACGCTCCACAGTGAACATGCCCCGTTGTATAATTTCGGCTAGCGCGATATCTGCCTGTTCAAATTCGAAACACCATTGGCGAACCGACAATAGGCCTACCAGATTGACTTTTCCGCCCTGATGGATCTCGATCGGCGAAGGTTCGGACACTGGGTGGATGTCGATTAGCGCGCCGTTCGGCCTCAACAGGCGGTGAATTTCCTCAAGGGCATGAACCATGCCACCATATTCCATTCAACACAATGACCTGGCCAGAATCACGATATCGAAGGCTGACGCTTCGCTGGCAGAGGCGAAATCTTCGAACGCGGTGCTGTGAAATTCGATTCGGTCTTGTAATTGGCTCGGTAGTTGTTCCCTCGCCAGCGCAATCTGCTTGGCGTCGGGATCAATGCCTGTGACATGCGCGGCTTTGTCCGCATAGCGCCAGGTCACGCGACCATTGCCACACCCTATCTCCAGCACGCGCTGCCCACTAAAATTCACCATATCGAATAAGGCAGAGGTTTCATTATTTTCCGGGTCTATTCTGATTGCCATATAGATTCCTTTCCTAAGGTAGTAACGCCGCCCAACGGTTTGCGTCTGCGAAGTGTCGCCATGGCGCCATGTCGCAGATCCCGCGCTGCGGGGCGACACGCCCCCGGAGGGCGTTCTTCCTGTAGGGGGTATGCCCCCGCAGGGCACCGATCGGCGGGACGAGCCCACGCCGCTTTGACGGAGTTGGCTTGAGCGTAGTGTACTCCTATTTTGCACGTCGTGGACTGTCGCCTCGGCGACGTGCGCAGCGGGGCTGTGTTGGCACGCTTTTGGCCCTTATGGCGTAGCTGTTTTATCAACAATAATCACGGCTGATAAATCTTGGGGCAATCTAAGTTCCCAAGTGTCACCTAATAGACTTTCTTTTCCTGCACCACCAAACAAAATAATACTGTGCCTCTTTACATCATAGAACATTATGTGGGCATAACGAGGAGATGGTGCAGATGAGACGTTTAACAAATTCCATGTCTGTCCATCGAATACCCAAGTGTCATTTAGAAAATTGCTATTCTCGATGCCGCCAAAGAGAACTACCCTCTTATATTGACTGTCGTAGGCACTTCTGCCATCTGCGCGAGATGGAAGAGGATGGGAAAGAGTTTCATTCCAGCTATCTCCGTCCCATTCCCAAGTGTTAGCAAAAGTTGATGATGGAACAGCTACCAATTTGTTTACTGATGAGAAATTGACCAGCATGTGCGCTGCTGACAAGGGAACATTACCAGAAGGAAGTTGCGTCCAGTCTTTTCCATCCCAAGCCCAAGTATCATTGAAAAATTCACCCGTAATATGATTCCAGCCCCCGTACAATAACACTTTTTTCTGCATGCTATCATAAGCCATAGCATGACAACATCTGGCTGGGGGAGTATGGACGGGCTTTAATAACTGCCAGGTTTTTCCGTCCCATTCCCAGGTATCATCAAATACAGTCTTATCCATACTCCCGCCAAAAATAATTATCTTATCCCTTACTTCATCGTATGCCATTGCGACTTTTTCACGGGCGGGAGGTTTGTGGGCTACATCTGCCTTGTGCCAATCGTTTCCATTCCATATCCAAGTCTCATCTGACCACATGTCTTTGAATATTCCCCCGAACACTACCCCTTCATTTGAATTCGTATCGTAGACAAAGCCACTGTGAGCTAACGGGGGAGGATTGATAGACGGATGTAGCAAAACCCATTTAGGTTGAGAAGAACAAGAAGCAAGAACAATGGCAAAGAAAACAATGATGGTGGCGGTGATTTTTCGCATTTATTCTATGATCTCCATTTTGGAACGTGCGTGCCAACGGCTCGCGTTATCCCCTACGGAGACTGGTGGGCGGGACCGAGACCACGCCGCTTTGACGGAATTGGGCACCATCCCGGCGTTCGCCTGCCCGTCCCGCCATCCTCCCCGAAGGCGAAGCCGCGGGATCCGGGAGTTGCTGGGTGCCGGGGTTGCCGGGACTGGCTTGAGCGTGGTGTACTCCTCTTTCGTGCGGCGAGTCCCACTAGGGTCCCAACGTGCTTGGCTGGGGATTGTGTGCACGCTGTGTTAGGCGCACTCATGGGGCGCAAGACTCGCTGGGAGCTAGATTATTCATCATCAAAAATGATGTTTTTCCATTGACATTCGACCCATTTTACAGCAAGTGTAAACCATGATGTGTCATTTGGTGATATTGAGTCACCTCGGATTTCGAAACTTAGACAACCATTACAACTGCACATGTGGCTAAATTGTTTAGTATTGGCATCAGGGATTTCCCCAACGAAAAAGCGGCATCTTCCCCATTGCGGTCAGTTTTCCTGCATGTTAGGTTTATTATCTAAACCAGTAACTGAATCTAATCGTTTCGAAAGGAGTTTAATGTCAAGAAGTGAAGGTAATTTGGAAGAATTGGTGAGTGAAGCCATATTGATAACGACGAACATGAGCCAGGCAGTAATTGAGGTAAGAGACGATGAGGGCATTATCACGCTGAAGGGGACTGTCGAATCTGAGCAAGACAAGTTAGCCGCAGAAGCTCTAGCACGACAACAGGAGGGTGTTGTAGCTGTAATCAATAGATTGCACATATGGGTTCCCTGACCGAAAAGCCATAAAACCTGTAATGAAAAATGTAATTGATGATGTCTGAAATAACACTTCTAGAGGGTGCGAGAAGGATGAGTGGGGATGCACTTGTAGAGATCTTTGACCTTTACGCGCCCCACCGCCGAGACTGTGCACATCCTGCATCGGCGCAATCAGCATGACCGCAACTGATCCCTACATTCATAACAGCAAGGGCAATTTCCTGTATATATATTGGGAGAATATTGGTCAGCAAATTCGAACACAACTTGTCTGCAAGTTGTTTGACAAAAGCGCTGAACGCTTACGTTGATGCCTATTAATCTGAGGTGCGTCTTGCTACAAAGCGCACCCATTTCACGAAGGAGTAACCTATGTCAGCCGAAAAAAGTCTTTACGAACGTCTCGGTGGCGTTTACGCCATCGCCGCAGTGATAGACCGCTTCAGTGACCAGATCCTGAAAAACCCGAAGATTGTCAGTGCAAATCCACAATTGAAGGAATGGCACACGAAGAAATACAAGACGCGGTTGCCGGGACTTAAGTTCAATCGAACACTCTGGGTGGCCGCGATCACCGGCGGGCCTTATGAATACACAGCCAAGGATCTACACGACGCTCATTTCGAATTACAAATCACCCCGGAGGTATTCGACGAGGTGGCTGCTGAACTTGCCAGCGCGCTCGACTACTTCAATGTGCCGAAGCAGGAAAAGCAGGAAGTCTTGGATGCATTTAGCGCGCAAAAGTCCGATGTGATTGCTGGTTCCATGATCGCGGCCGGACACTAACTCTATTCAAAGTTGATCATATCAACCAGCGACGAAACAGGATGACGCCGAAGAGGCGTCATCCTGTTTATCTGCGGTACAGGAAATTCTTTCCTTTGGCTTCCCGGCCAGCGGCTCGTTCGTATCTTCGTCCTCCATTCGCGATTCACGGTTGCCGCCTAACTCGGTATTAGAGACCCGTCGGGTCACTAATACCGGACCGCTTTGACGGGACTGGCTTGAGCGTAGTGTACTCCTTTTTGGGGTTCGCTTGCCAGCCGAAGGGTGAATCACTTTTTACTTCAGATTATCTTTTGATTCAAACCATTCTTCCTTTAACAAACCCATTATTACTAAATCTATGTATTGTCCATCGTTCCAAACGTGCGCCCGCAAACGCCCTTCTTCTAAAAAGCCACAAGCTTTATAGGCTTGGATTGCACGATGATTGTTTCCGTTGACAGACAGATGCACACGGCGAATATTCCGGAGGCGGAATGCATAATCCAGAAGACACCGAATTGCGTCACGCCCATATCCGTGCCCCCAATATGCTTTATCCCCGATTGTGATTCCCAGTTCACAAGTTTGGGCCGTTTCGTTGAAGTTGAATAAGGCACACTGTCCAATACATTTCTCATCTGCCTCTATAGCAAATCTTGCTCCATCTCTTCCACCTTTTGCGGTGTCGTTATCATATTCTGCATAGAGGCGTGCTAAAGATTGTGGTATGGGAGGGTCTCCACCACCAGCCACTTCGACTTCAACATCATTGTTGAATTGCCACAAACGCTCTAAATCCTCTCTGGTGATGGAACGCAAAAGTGTTTTTTGTCCTCTTAACATTGCTGATGCAGTTCTCCTAATGTTACGAAGTTTGAGCCAGCACCCAACGGCTCGTGTTATCCCCTATCGGGGACTGGTGGACGGGACGCGACCACGCCGCTTTGACGGAATTGGGCACCATCCGGCGTTGTTTGCCAAGACTGGCTTGAGCGTAGTGTACTCCTATTTTGCACGTTGTAAACTGTCGCCATACCGACGTGTGGGGTGGCGATGGTCACGATGCATTACGATCTCTACCTGGAGCGCTCAACGGGACGACGCACCATTACCGATACGACCACTGCACTCGCGCTGCTGACACTTTCACTGGCCTCGTACTAAATTGCACCATTACGACACATACTTCGTGCCGGACTCCGATCGCTCCTTGATGACAACCCAACGTGCGCCCGTCTCACCGACGGACGTCACCCAATGACGCTCACCCGGCTCAATCATCACGACCATTCCGGCGCGCAGCGGTACCCGTGTGCCCTCCACCTCCAGTTCCGCCGAGCCTTCTAACACAACGAAGTATTCTCGATATGGATGATGATGGTATACCTCACCAGCACCAACTTCGGATCGCAGCCCTATGCCAATCTCGAGTGGCGAGCCGTTCCAATAACCACAGATCCAAGCCGGACCGTCTCCACTCTCTTCACTCTTGTAGTACATTCTCATAATCTATTCTCTTGTCTATCATACTCATGATACGCGAGCGCTCAAACACACTGAATCGTTTATGGCCTCTTCCACTTCGCCGCCCAACGGCTGGCGTCTGCGAAGCGCCCCGAGGGCGTTCTTCCCGAGCGGGGTACTGGTGGGTTTCGACACTCCCGGAGTTTACCCTGAGTGCTACGCAATCGAAGGGGTCGTCAACCACCAGGTGGGACGAGACCACGCCGCTTTGACGGAATTGGGCACCATCCCGGCGTTGTTTGCCGGGACTGGCTTGAGCGTGGTGTACTTTCATGCACGCTTTGTTGGGCAGACCGTTTTTGAGAAGACAGCATAATTCTGGTAATCGTTCAAACCGTTTCCGCTTCTGTCCAAATATCATTGCAAATATCTTTGGCAATTTCCAAAATATCGCACGGGAATTACAGAGTCAATGTTGCCATAACCTTAGATACTTGCCGGTCATGCTTCATGGTTTCTAATGAATGCCAGCCGACTTCTTGTAACATGCGATGCTGAGGCGGAACATCTTTTTCTTCTGGGTCATGCCCTAATTCTGCTTCTACACTATCTTTTACTGTTGCCAAAAAGCAATATGAAATTCCATACTCGTATGGTTCTTCAAATAAAAGTTTGACTACATTGATATCAAGGTGAGTTTCTTCCAAAACTTCTCGAATAGTTGCCTGTTCTAAACTTTCACTTTCAATTACTCCGCCACCTGGTAATGTCCAATAATTCTTTCCATGATCCTGATGTTTGACCATCAAGATTTTCCCGTCTCGGATGATGGCGGCGCATGCTCTTGATCTCAACGTATTACTCCATTAAACAAATTACAACTGACAGAACTTCAATCAGCACAGAACTGGCTTGTGCGTAGTGTACTCCCTTTTTAGCACGGCAAGTGCCACCAGAGGGGGCACGCTGTGTGGGTGGCTTTTTGTAATATTTATTTCAGAGCTTCTGAACAATCAATAACCCTCGATGCTCATTGGTTTCAATTCCTCGTTCAGTCTGAGATGTTTCGAGCACCCGGTTGATATTTTGCCAATGTTTTTCGAGTTCAATTTCTTCCGGCCAGGGCACTGACATGAGCCAAAACATGAAAGACTCCAGATCGTAAAACCAGTATGGAACATTATATTCTGCTTGGGCAACAATTCGACAGCCATGGAGCAGGAACTGGTCAGCCAATTGGGCAACCGTTTGCCACCAATCTGACCCGAAACTGCTTGGCGTCCAGCCGAAAGCATCAAGTATGTTTAGTGAACTCCGTTGCCCTACCATTTGGGTGATGAAATAGCCCCTTTTACGCAACACCCGCACAATTTCACTGACACATACCCTTAAGTGTCGTAGCAAGACGACATCAAATTCACCCACATCAAATCGCAAAGCACTTCCCTCCATTACCAACAGGGAAATATTATCCAGCGCCAGTGCGGATTGATTGCGTTTGGCTGCCTCGATCATTGCTGTGTTTTGGTCAATGCCGATACCTTCACCAAAATATGGTGCCAGCGAAAGGAAAATTTCGCCGCCGCCTGTGCCAATATCTAACACCCGATCCTGCGGTTTTAGATATTGGCGTACGACATCGACATAATTCCATAGGACTGGGTCATACCTAGCTCGTACGCGAGAGAAATTCCAGCCATCAAGTTTGCCATTTGTCTCAACGATTTGTTTAAGTACATCAAATGTCAATGATTTCATGTTTCACAGTCTTCTGTTGATCTCTGAACAAGCCACCCAACTCTTTATTAGAGACCTGCCGGGTCACTACTATCCGACCGCTTTGACGGAATTGGGCACCATTCCGGCGTTCGCCTGCCCCGGCTGTTGGGTGCCGGGGTTGCCGGGACTGGCTTGTGAGTCGTGTACTCCTGTTTTGCACGTCGTAGACTGTCGCCATAGCGACGTGCGCAGCGGGGCTGGGTTGGGTGGCGTTTTCTTTTCAAAACTGCTTTTTCTTGTTTATGGCCTGGAGGAAGGCATTGTGACTTCGCCCAGATCATATGCCCGAATTTGATGCCTGACTAGGTCAACTCAGGATCAGGCGCGAACGTTGAAAACTCACCAGCGAGGCGATCAATAAAATCGCGTCAAGTACAACCAGAACGAGCACGATTATCAACACCATTTGGGGCGTGGTCAGCGAGGCGGTCAACCCAGGCGGAAGAAGCCGGACGACTATAGAGATTGCCAAGCCAAGTATTATGAGACCCAGGAGCATGGTTTGCGATGCCTGGCGCACGGTAGCAGATTTCAGCGAGATCAGTACTCCACCGCTGGCGGCAAGGAGAGTGGTGAGGAAGCACAAAATAAGGACTACCGCAAAGAGGCTGATGGGTTTATAAAATTCCCATTGCCCCAGCCTTTGGGACAAGTTGACTACCACGTCTCCAATCAGCAGGCAAAATAGTGTCATCACCCAGTTATATCCAACCGCCACCAGCACCTTGCTCAATAGAATCGCTCGATCAGAGATGCGGCTGGCGAGCAGGGTTTCCAGAGTATGGCGCTCGCGCTCCCCGGCGATGGCGTCGCTAATGATAAGGATGACAAACATAAATGGTGTAAAAAGGACAATCAGAATGGGTGCCGCTTCAAGGTTGATCCAGCCATGGCTAAAGGATAATGGCAAGATAATCCCCAATACAGCGATATTCAGCAGAGGTCGTAGTAAATCAGAGCGCCCACCCGACCAGAGAAAATCTTTCCATTCTTTCCAAATCATCGTCCACAAATCGGTCACTGATTTTCCTCCTGCATCAACGTCAAAAATAGCTCCTCCAGACTCTCCCCGCCCCTAGAGATATCCTCTATTTCTGCCCCAGACTGGACGATCAAGGTTACCAGGGGCCCTATTTTGTTCTCACCATTAAGCTCAATTATTAGGCGACCATTTTGAATTTCAGTCTGTTTTACTTCTGGACGGGCCCGCAATAAGGTTAGGGCCCTTTCATTGAAACCTTGTCCAATGATCTCAACTTTGTATCCGCCATTCCTTAAACGTAGTTCGTCCGGGTTGCCAATCATAATAAGTTTTCCATTGCGGATGACGCCAACTTGGGCGCATAGTTTTTCGGCTTCTGCGAGGTTATGCGTATTGAGGAAAACGGTGACGCCTTCGTGAGCGACCAGGCTGGTCAGGTCTGCATGCAAGGCCGCGGCCGCTACCGGATCCAGACCGGCGGTTGGCTCGTCCAGGAAAACCAAGGGCGGGCGGTGAAAGAGTGCTCGAGCGATGGCAATTTTTTGTTTCATCCCCCGACTCCAGTTGCCTACTTTCTCCTTGCGACGATCCCAAAGTTCCAAGTGGGTGAGCAGTTCTTTGGCGCGTGCCTTCCTTTCGGGTGAAGACATACGGTAGATGCGCCCATACAGATCCAGGTTATCTTCTGCGCTCAAGCGTTCATAGAGACCTGAAAATTCAAGCAGCGCCCCGCTTTTCTTACGGATTTCATCGGCTTGTGTACGCGTATCAAAACCCAGTACTCGGGCCCACCCCTGCGATGGCTCCAGTATACCTAGGAGAAGATGGATGGTAGTGGTTTTACCAGCGCCGTTTGGACCGAGAAATCCAAAAACAATTCCGGCCGGTACATCCATTGACAGGCCATCAACCGCCTTAATTGTTCCAAACGAGCGGCAAAGGTGTTCAGTGTGTATTATGGATTCAGGCATTCATTCAATGCCTATAATCGCTCAGGTGCAAAATTCACCCTCATAAGTGTGTTCTTTGAGTTCGCCTTCACGATCATTCTCAGCATCTCCATAGTGGGCTGTCAATTATTCTAACATTCTTAGCACTTGACAAGTGCAGTAATCGGTACTCGCTGGTCGGCGGGACGAGACGACGCCGCTTTGACGGAATTGGGCACCATCCCGGCGTTCGCCTGCCCCGTCCCGCAATCCTCCCCGAAGGGAACCTGCATCTCCGCTGCCGCGGGATCCGGGAGTTGCTGGGTGCCATGGTTGCAGGGACTGACTTGGGCGTATTGTATTCCTATTTTCGGGTGCACGCTGTGTTAGCCGCCTTCCTCGGCGTGAAGTATTAATAACAAATCTAATAGAGAATTTATGGGACTATCGCAGGTTTTATTTCTATCCATGTTTTGCCACCATCAAAGGTGTGTACTAAGGTAGAGTTCATACCATCACTAACATTAGCCCAACCAACCTGCTCGCTGACAAAATCGAATTGAGCGGTCTTCCAAGCAACCTCTTTGATAATCTTCCAAGTTATACCTCCATCAGTGGTCTGTTGTAAGGAGCTAGGCTGACCATCGCTCACAGAGGACAGTCGCCAGCCAGTGGCGGGATTAGTGAAAGTCTCATTCCCTGTAGACAGCCAGGAATGCCAAGTCTGCCCCCTGTCAGCTGTTAGGTAGGCATAGGAGGCTTCGACTAATGTTGCCGAATGGGCTGTGTTGCAACTCCACTGCAGGAGAAATGCTTTTTGCGATATCTGATCCATTTGCTCTATCCCGCAATATACCCAAGTAGTTGGATCGATATCAGGTGACATGAAATCTAACGGAAAAGCTGTCGGAGCAGGGACTGGAAATGGGCTCCAAGTATTGCCTCCGTCAGTAGTTCGATGAAGGGAAGGTGTTGCTTTGCCGCTAAGAAAATCCTCCACAGGGATCCCATCGAGCATATACGATAATCCGCGGCAGTCATCACCCATCCATCCCTCTTGTTCGTCACCAAATATCATGCCGCCAGAGACACATCCATCTGAAAAGGGAGAGACCTGCATCCAAGACTCACCACCATTCGTCGTTTGCATGAGGCTCTCGAAGGTGAAGCCATTCATCCCAACATGCTCTACAAACAGGAACCAGCCATTTGCATCGTCAATGAATTGCATAGCGATCGGTCGAAAATTGATCATATCGGCAATAAAAGGCGATCCCCGCTGCCATGTGTGACCGCCATTGGCGGTATGCCATGTTGCAAGACCCACGGACCAACCGCCCGGGCAAGCATCACAAGCTTCCTGCGTCTCTACGACATCCCAGGCGTGCATGACATCTTCAGTCGAATAAAAACCAACTTCTGGTGGAGTGACATCCTTCCAGGTAGATCCGCCGTCAATAGTCCGTAGCAGATGTCCGGTGATTTCAAGACCCCATCCGTTGTACTCGTCAAGCATATTGATTCTGCTCAGAACAAAAGGCTGACCAGGTTGGATGGGTGGCAATGGTGTTTGTGTTGGCCAGGTAGAGATCTTGGTACCGGAATTGGTTGAAATCGGAGTTTGCGTGTTAGCTGATGTATTGGTCACTAATGGCAAGGCAGACGGAGTAGTTGTCAGGGATAGTGTGAGAGCAGGCAATGCGGGAGAAGATGATAATGTCGCTTCCGCGCTGATCTGGGAAGTAGAGCAAGCAGTAAGGGAAAAGAGAAAAAAAGTAATAAGAAATTTCTTCAAGCTTCTGCCTCCTGTAGGATCAGAAGTGAAAAATCCATAAATTGGGCGCTGGCGGCTAACGGCTCGTGTTATCCCCTATCGGGGGCTGGTGGGCGGGACGAGACAATGCTTGAGAGCAGTATAAACCCGAAGCCAGAAAAAGGCTTGTAATACGCGCAGAGTCCCACTTGTCGGCTGCACGTCGCAGATCCCGCACAGCGGGGCTGTGTTGGGCCGCCTAACCAACAGCAGGAATGGTCACCGCCTGTGTAGCAGACCGTCCCTTCTGGATGCGCTGGAACAGGAGCCATGAAAAGGGCAACAGCAGAATCAAAACACCCACATTGACCCCTAGGGTTACCTGCATATTCCCTATCACTAATTGATCAGGACGGGTCATTACGCCGCTGGTGTAGTAATAGGCCGTACCGAAACCATTGAAGACTGCATGGAGAATCACACTCGTCCACAGCGATTGCGTTCGGTCGTAATAATACGCAAAGAACTGATGGAGTATTGGCACATAGATCAGGTAATTCACAATCATCCAAGGGGCATTGGCCTTGCCAAGCACGAACGCTGCGGGCACATGCCACACCGCCCAGATGAGGCCGACGCCCCACGTAGCTGCCCAAGGCCCATGTTTCTTCGCTTCGGGGTATAGAAAGTACCGCCAGCCAAACTCTTCCAGAAAGACCGAGAGGAACCAGAAGATCGGCATGAATAAGGTCCGGATGAAGAACTTGACCAAGGTCTCACCCGTGAGTGCAATAGAAGCTGCTCCCTGCCATTGGGCCAGTAGGGTTTGGAGTCCAAATTGAGTGACCCACAATACCAGATAAAGAACGCCGACCCCCTGTAGGGCAGCCCAAAGCCGGTCTGTACGCGAAAGTGGCTCAAGCGATGGGGGCGCTTTCCATCCCAACCGCTTCACCGCCAGAGTCCCCAACAGGGGACCAATCATCGCAAAGAAGGATAAGCCTGCATACAGATAGGTGCTTCGTCCTTCGGGCAACAGCAAAGCGGTGATCCAGGCTGTGTAGGATACGCCAAAGGTCACGGCTAAGAAAACAAGCACTTCTCTACGCATGGGTGTGTTCTCCTGAACAGAAAAGAAAGGACATATCTTGTCTAACTACCTGGCGGCCCAACGGCTTGCGTCTGCGAAGCGCCCCCGAGGGTGTTCTTCCCGAGCGGGGTACCCGCTGGTAGCCGGGACCAGCCCCCGCTGCTTTGACCGAATTGGGCACCATCCCGGCGTTCGCCTGCCCCGGTTGCTGGGTGCCGGGGTTGCCGGGACTGGCTTGAGCGTAGTGTAACGGCACTCACAACGACAACACGCCCGCCAATCTGGCCCTACTTCACGGTCACTGCCATGATGAAGTCCACCGGACAAAGTGCTCATGACAAGAGCCTGTTTTCCGAAGAGCCGGATGAAGCGAAAGTTTCATGTCCGGTTCGGGAGTGGCGGTGGGGTGGGTGACTACCCCACCGACCATAATTGGGCGGCAACCGAAAAATACAGCCTATCAAGACGTTAAGCCATAACCCATTCAGGATTAGGCGGAAATTTGTCTGCGATTTGAGCCGCCCTGTTTGTCTTGATTTCGCCAATATGCAGCAACCAACGGATTGTATCAGAGACCATTGTTTCAGTTGAGCGCGGTTGGTAAACAAATGTGTCCCATGTCTCCTGACAATCCGTGAACATGTACCGCTCAAATACATCATCAGCAAAGTTACGTGTGAAAAGTGGTTCTGATTTTGTTACTTTGGAGAGTAAATCCAGCATACTCCCTAAGAGCGCAGATGAGGTTCGTCCCAAGCCAAGATGTCTTGATGTAAATCCGGTTAATTTTCCTACCAATTGACCTACCTCACGAAGGGTTATATTCTCGCCGGAGACGATGTATCGTTTTCCCGCTTCGCCACCGGAAACCGCCAGCATATGAATTTCAGCCACATCACGAACATCAGCGTAAGCAAAACCAGCATTAAGTGTTGCTTGTGTACCATTGAGCAAGTCTCGAAAGAAGGCTGTAGATGGGGTAGGGCGAAAGTCGTATGGCCCTAATACACCATTCGGGCAAATGGCAATCATCGGAATGCCAAATTCATCGGACATTTGCCAGGCAACTTGCTCCGATTGTGTTTTCGCCACCGCATAAGGGTTTTTGGAATCCGTATTCCAATCTTTCGCTGTGAGTAATGTGCCCGGAGCGGTACTCAACCCAACGGCCCACACCGAACTGGTGTATATGATTCGTTTTATACCGGTCTTTTTTGCCGCATTGAACATATTGCGCGTGCCGACAAGCGCAGGCTTCATAATTTCGTCGGGGTCTTTTGCCCAATACCGGTATACAGCCGCTGTGTGGATAATCGCGTCACAGCCTTCAGTCGCAGCCAGCAATGAACTTTCATCCATCACATCACCATAGGCATACGTCAAATTCAACGGAGCTAGCCCCCTCAAATCGGAAGTAGTACGGACAAATGGGACAACCTCATAGCCATGTTTCAGTAAACTACGGACGACATTTGCGCCAATGTGTCCATTTGCCCCGGTTACAAGAATACGAGTCATGATATCTCCTCTTAATATATGCTTGATATCTTACTGCCCAACTAGGGCTTAAGCGAGTGTCTTCACATAAGACTCCCATTTGGAGTGTTATGCAAAGTGTCTTCGCTTGAGATCCTTTATCCTACAATCCACAGACCTTTCCTCATCTTTTTCCTGGACCCTGCGGCTAAAACGCGGAATTCAAACCCTTTTTTCCAACACCATAATGACATTATAGGAGCCTGCCCTGCAAAAATCAATCGCGACGCGCAGAGCGGCAGCATAGCGGGACCAGCCCCAGCCGCTTTGACAGAACTGGCTTGTGCGTAGTGTACTCCTATTTTTCACATCGTAGCCCCGCGAGGCGGCGGTTTATTAGTAGATGAGCGGTCAAAATCAGTGTTTGCCTTTATGGCAAAACATCACATTCGGATGAGAATGGACAGATGCCCATTCCACCGCCAGCTGATCCATGATAGGCTCTCAAAACTGGGAGATAAAAAAGTGTATAGCCAACAAAATGGTATGTTTGCACAGGATTTCGATGCGTTATCTCCTGATTTCGGTCTGCTCGGCGCGCATATTCTATGTCCAATCGAAGAATAGGCAAAAAGAATACACATGGTGGATCCTGTAATTCATCCAATACTCCGAGCCGCAAATTTGCTGCAGCCTCTTTTTCTTCTAATGAAAAATCGTCTGTTCCACATGGGATATAAGCTTTCTCAAGACGTTGTTGAGCTTCTTCAATTTGAAGATATTGTCGATGACTTTCAACCTTTTCTTTGCGTTCCTCCTCATTGTATTTCCCAGACTCTATAAGCATTTGTTCATAATCTTTGAGATTCGTAAAATACCGTTGCATTAGATATGTTATTTCAGCCTCGCTGAATTGATGCGAACACTGGTTCATCCAGAGTGGAGATGATCCAGCCAGCCCACATATCATTGAGGCCAACCCCAATATCACAAATATTTTCAGTTTTTTCATCTGAAGATTTCCCTCGACTTAGCCGCTTAACGGCTGGCATTGCCCGTGGTGGCCGGGACCGAAACCGCGCCGCTTTGACGGAATTGGACACCATCCCGGCGTTCTTTGCCGGGACTGCCTTGCGCGTAGTGTACTCCTTTTAGGCTGCACGCTTTGTTGGGCAGTTTAACTGTATTGCCAATTTTATTTCATCGTCTTAATCTCAGATATTGGAATCGTGCGGCTCTTTGGGCGGCAGGCTTTTCCTTCGCTATTGATGCATAAGGCAATATCTTCGCAATCACAATCCAGACCCGCTTCTATCAGGAATTTGAGTGCCGTAGCGCGCTCAATGGTCTCATTAAGCTCGGGCAGTTTCTTCCTGGCGAGTTTCTGCCAGCGAGTGGACGGTTCGGCTGTCTTCGGGAAGCCATCCAATAGGATGTGAATTTCTTCAAGAGTAAAGCCAAACTCCCGCGCGGTATGAATCACTTTCAATCTATCCAAGATGGAAGGGTCGTATTTTCTCCAGCCGCTTTGTCGGGGCGGCTTTGGCAACAAACCAATACCTTCATAGTAACGGATGGCGGAGGTGTTGACCCCCACGCTTTTTGCCACTTCGCCGATATTCAATGAGTCCATGGA
>DASTOH010000086.1:0-3308 GCA_035720235.1 Anaerolineales bacterium
TCTCTTCGACCATGCCTTGCAGGAACGGATGAAAAGTGAAGCGCCGCTGGCCGCCCGCATGCGGCCACGCACGCTTGATGAATATATTGGCCAGGAACATATCATCGGCGAAGGCAAGCTCCTTCGCCGCGCGATCGAATCGGACCGGCTGTTTTCATCTATTATCTTATGGGGGCCGCCCGGAACCGGAAAAACCACCCTGGCGCAGGTCATCGCGAACACTACCAAAAGTCACTTTGTGACCATCTCAGCGATCCTTGCAGGCAAGGCTGATCTGCGCGTGGTGATCGCGGAGGCGCTCGAACGCCGGCGCCTGCACAACGAACGCACGATCCTGTTCGTGGATGAGGTCCACCGCTGGAACAAGGCGCAGCAGGACGCGCTGTTGCCGCATGTGGAGGCCGGCGTGGTTACCCTGATCGGCGCGACGACCGAGAACCCGTACTTCGAAGTCATCAAAGCGCTAATCTCGCGCTCGCGCGTGTTTCAACTGAGGAATTTGAACCAGGAAGAGACCGGCATCCTGATCGACCGCGCCCTTACGGACTCGGAGCGCGGTTACGGAACCAAGCGCATCATTCTGGACCCCGATGCCCGCGCCCATCTCATTGACGTCGCGAGCGGCGATGCCCGCAACGCGCTCAACGCCATTGAACTGGCAGTCGAGTCCACGGCGACTGACAAGAAGGGTGTGATTCACATCACGCTGGATGTGGCGCAGGAATCCATTCAACGCCGCGCGGTGCTTTATGACAAGGACGGCGACGCGCACTACGATACGATCTCTGCGTTCATCAAATCGGTGCGTGGGTCAGACCCTGATGCTGCGCTGTACTGGCTGGCTAAAATGATCTATGCCGGCGAAGACCCGCGCTTTATCATCCGCCGACTGATCATTCTGGCAGGAGAAGACATTGGTCTCGCTGACCCCATGGGGCTGGTCGTGGCGTCTTCCGCCGCGCAGGCTTTTGACTTCATCGGTTTGCCGGAAGGCATCTACCCCATCGTTGAAGCGACACTGTATCTTGCGACGGCTCCCAAGTCGAACAGCGCAGGCGCGTATTTCAAGGCGATGAAGAAAATCGAAGAGGAAGGCCAGGTCTCGGTGCCGCGTCACCTCATGGATGGTAACCGCGATGCTGCTGCCATGGGACACGGTAAGGGTTACGAATACCCGCATGAGTTTGAAGGACATTTTATCCCTCAGCAGTATTTGCCAAAGCGCCTGCTCGGCACGTATTTTTATTCTCCTTCTCAGGAGGGCTATGAAACTCAAGTGGCTACACGCTTGGATATGTGGCGTGAAGCACAACGCCAGGCATTGGGCATCACCAGGGTGGAAAATATCCCTGCCATGAACGAAGAGCAGATACAGGAAATGAAGAGAAGAATCAAATAGCATGGATCAAATCCGCCCGTGGCTGTTTATTGGGGCGTATCGAGATACCCTGAACAAAAGCTATCTGGATTTCAGATCCATCGGGGCAATGCTTCAGCTCGCCGAAAGAGTCGAACAACCGAATATTGTTTCCCTGTATCTTCCGGTCGAAGATCTCGCGCCAATTTCCGACAAGCATATCCGCATGGGTGTGGAGTTCATATGCCAGCACAAGCAGAAGGGCAACCGCATCCTGGTTGCCTGCGGCGCAGGCATAAACCGCTCGAGCACTTTCTCAGCCGCCGCTCTCAAAGAAGAGGAGGGCCTTACCTTGTTTGAGGCATTCAAGGAAGTAAAACGCCACCATCCTGAATCCATGCCACACGAGCCAGTATGGGACTCATTGTGTAGCTACTATAACGAATCGATACCGTACTTAGATATCATGCGTTTATCATTCTTAAAATAAGGGAATGCACCGCCAACATGCCTTTACTTCTCCTGATCCGTCATGGCGAAAACGAATATGTCAAAACGGGCAAGCTGGCCGGACGTCTGCCTGGTATAAACCTCAATGAAAAGGGCCAGAAACAGGCTCAGGCGTTGGGTGAAGCGCTGAAGGATGTCCCAATTAAAGCCGTGTATTCAAGTCCGCTGGAAAGGGCTATGCAGACGGCACAACCCATCGCGGAATCGCATGGACTTCCGATTGTGCAGGAACCAGACCTGATGGATACACATGTTGGCAGATGGGAAGGGAAATCGCTGAAGATGCTCAGGCTGACCAATTTATGGAAGATCGTGCAGGGCGCGCCCTCCCGATTTCGCTTCCCGGAAGGCGAGTCGTTCCTGGAAGCTCAGGCGCGTTATGTAACTGCGCTCGAGCGGATCGCTGGCCGACATAACAAACCCAGGGACATCCTCGCCGTGGTCTTCCACGCCGATCCGATCAAGCTGGCTGTGGCCCATTTTCTCGGGATGCCTCTCGATCATTTCCAGAGATTGAGTTGTGATACGGGCTCGGTCACCGCATTGTTCATCGGCGCAATGAGCGCGAACCTCATGAAGTACAATCAACGACCACCGTTTGATTTCCTGCAGTCAACTAAAAAACAAAAGTGACTGATCCATCTGGATGGGAAGATCGCTTCGGCACGAGGGTTCATGATAGGGATGAAACACGAGGCTCCAGGAGGTTTCGCTGTGCCTGAAGCGTTTCTCGTAACCTCTACGAAAACTGAAGACCTGGATCAAGCCACCCGCGCCGCGATCATTCAGGTTTGTATTGCCGCACATCAAGAGGAAGATTTCAGAAATCTTTTCACGTATATCCCATCAGGCGGATGGCATTTTATTGCATATCATGATCAAGCGTTGGTAAGTCACGCAATGGTGACTACACGCTGGCTGCAGCCTCAAGGATTGCCGCTCCTGAAGACCGCCTATATTGACGCGGTGGCCACTCTGCCAGCTTATCAGGGTCAAGGATATGGGAGCGCCGTCATGCGCCGGCTCGCAAATGATATTGACTCTGAGTACGTCATTGCGTGCCTGGAATCAGACAAGATCGGATTCTATGAACGTCTCGGCTGGCAAACCTGGCGCGGGCCGCTGGCTGGACGCAGCGAACAGGGATTGATCCCAACACCGGAACAGCATGGAATCATGATATTGGAGTTGGCAAGAACTCCCAGCCTAGATCTGGATTCACTGCTAACGATTGAGTGCCAGACCGGGCGCATCTGGTGAAAGTTGGAGATATGACACAGCCTTATTTCTTTGTCCTTGAGACCGAGAGACTTATCCTTCGACGTCAAGTCCTTGAAGACCTGGACGACCTGTGGGCCTTGTATTGCGATCCTGAAATCACAAGGTACATCCCTGACGCGCCGCGTTCCCGTGACGAAGCCAGGGAGGAGTTGGAGTGGCA
>DASTOH010000087.1:0-26614 GCA_035720235.1 Anaerolineales bacterium
GCTGATCTACTCCCTGCGGAAGGAAAATGTGCCGTTGACTACGCTAGGCGTCGTCCTGCTCACTTTCAAGCCGCATATTGGGGCACTGATTCTGCTGTCCGATGTGGGGTGGCTGATCGGAAGCCGGAGCCTCTTTGGGCGGCGCGCGCTGCGGTCGATCATCTTTGCAGGAGTCTCCCTCTTTGCCATTGGCTTCCTTGCTGATCCTGCCTGGCCAATCAACTATCCAAACATGTTGTTGAATTACCAGGGTGAGGGAAACGTGACATCCTGTTCAGAATGTGCCAGCATCCCGGTATTTGCCTCGCGCTGGTTCTTTGACGGTTCACTGGCACGGGCGGCAATTCTCTCAATTCTCCTGTTACTCATGCTGATCGGAATATTTCTCACCAGAAGAAAAGCATTGATCCAGGCGCCAGAGCTGTTATTGACATCTGTGCTGCTGATCACATTACTCGCCAGCCCATATCTTTACAATTACGATTTCATCTTATTGCTTGTCCCATTTGCGATATTGGCAACAGGTGGCAGTTTTATTGAGAAAATCATTGTGCTGGTCTGTCATCTGGTGCCAACGGTTGCGCTCGCGCTTCTGGGACGCGGCGGCAATATCACCTTACTCATCGCTGCGGTATTGCTGACAATCTTCATTTTTCTACGTGCCAAAGCTCAGGTTGACGCGGAAGCGCTCGCGTCATACAATACCAGCATTCAATAACCATACGATCAGCTCGCGGCGAAGCCGGTGTGAGTCCGGCACTGTCCCGCAACTGTGAATTAGACAAATAGTCTCTTAGTCTCTTAGTCCCCTGGTCAAAACGACTAGCGGACCAAGCGACTAGCTGACTAAGCGACTAATAAGTCAGGTCGCCCGCACTGGTCGGTTCACCACACTCTCGTGGAAAGGAGGTGGAGGACGGCTAGTTCGGATTGCCTCTCCAACCTCCCCGGCCTCGGCTGGGGATTTTGATTCAATAACCGTAGTAACGACTTAAGTCGTTACTACACGATTAGGAGAAAATCATGTTTCGCAAGACTTTGCTGATTACCCTGTTATTCACGCTGTTGCTCACAGCCTGCGGATCCGCATCGCCCGCGTCGGGAGATTTGACCTTTACAGATGGGCTTGGTCGAGAAGTAAAACTCGAAGCGCCCGCCCAGCGCGTGGTCTCGCTGGCCCCATCCAATACGGAGATCCTTTTTGCGGTGGGCGCAGGCTCGCAGGTGGTAGGACGGGAAGAGTTTTCCGATTACCCTGAAGCGGCGAAAAATGTGACCAGCATTGGCCCAGCTTTTGAAGCTCTGAACACGGAGTTGATCGTTTCCCTCAAGCCCGATCTCGTCCTCGCTGCCGGGATCAACAGCCCTGAACAGGTCAAGACACTCGAAGACCTGGGGCTCACGGTCTATTACCTCAGCAACCCGCATACTTTGGAGGAGATGTACGACAACCTTAACATCGTTGCTCAGTTGACCGGGCATGAAGCGGAAACGGCTACTTTGATCGAATCACTCAAGCAGCGCGTGGCCGCGGTGGATGAAAAGATGGCTCCCAGTAGTTCACGCGTCAGCGTCTTTTACGAATTGGACAGCACCGATCCGGCCAAGCCTTTCACGGCTGGAAAAGGCACATTCATCACATTGCTGATTGAGCGTGCCGGAGGTCATAATATCGCGGCCGACCTGGACGACTACCCTCAGATGAGTCTCGAGCAAATCGTGGCAGCGGATCCGGCCATGATCATTCTGGGGGATTCGATGTGGGGCATAACGCCCGAAATGGTGGCAGCCCGACCTGGCTGGGAGAATTTGAACGCCGTGAAAAACGGACAGGTGGTGCCGTTTGATGATAATCTGGTCAGCCGTCCCGGTCCGCGTTTGGTGGATGGGCTTGAGCAGTTGGCAAAACTATTGCATCCAGAGTTGTTCGAGTAAAGGTAAACACGTACACAGGTAGACAAGTTTAGTACTTGTTTACCTGTGTACATCTTCCAGATGCGGAACCCTTTTGTCATTGCCCTGCTTGCATTGTTCGTCATGCTCATCCTGAGCCTGGCGATTGGATCGGTGTTTATTCCGCCGGATGAGTTATGGCGCGTGATCCGTGGAGTTTCGTCCAATGATACATTTCGTACGATCCTGTGGGATATCCGTTTACCGCGCACAGTTTTGATCGCGCTGGTAGGTGCGGCCCTGGCAGGCAGCGGCGCAGCCTACCAGGGATTGTTCCGTAATCCATTGGCTGACCCCTATCTGATCGGTGTTGCATCCGGTGCAGGGTTGGGCGCCATCCTGGCAATGTCGATCCGGTGGCCGTATACCATGCTGGGTCTATTGGCGGTACCCTTGGCCGCTTTCCTCAGCAGCCTGCTCACCGTGTACATTGTTTACATGATGGCACGCATCGGCAGCAGCGTACCCACCACAAATCTCATCCTGGCGGGTGTTGCGGTTTCATCCTTCGCCGTGTCTCTGACATCCTTTCTCATGCTGCGTTCGACGGGTGAAGTGCGCCGGGCGATTGGATGGTTGCTGGGTGGGGTAAGCCTCGTTGGCTGGGATACGACGCTGGCGCTGATTCCATATCTCGCGATTGGAATGGCGACCCTGGTACTCGGTGGCTACGCTCTGAACCTCCTGCAATTCGGCGATGACCAGGCCACCCAAATGGGGTTGAATGTTCGGCGCGCAAAGTTCATCATTATCATTGCGGCCTCCCTGGTGACTGCGGCGGCAGTCTCATTCGCAGGGATCATCGGCTTTGTTGGGCTGGTGGTGCCGCATATTGTACGCATCTGGTGGGGAGTGGATTATCGCCGGTTAATCCCTCTCAGTATTCTGGGCGGCGCGTCTGTTTTGCTGTTCGCGGATGTGTTGGCGCGTATCGTACTGGCTCCTCAGGAACTGCCGGTTGGTATTGTCACTGCGTTGGCAGGCGCTCCATTTTTTCTCTGGGTTCTGCGACGGTCAAAGAATCAGGGATTGTGGTGAACGAAATGGGTACAGATCAATAAAAAGAAAGGGAGACTTATGTTTCTTGATTCATTACTTTCTACCATCCAGCCACTGGATGAAGCCGCAATGTGCTCAGCACAGGCGCGGCAGGATTCGCTGACCAAGCCACGCGGTAGTTTGGGGCGATTGGAAGAACTGTCCATTCAACTGGCAGGGATGACGGCGAATCCGCTCCCAACAGTGGAACGCAAAGTTGTCATTGTAATGGCGGCAGACCATGGTGTAACGCGCGAGGCCGTAAGTGCTTACCCGGCGGAGGTCACACCGCAAATGGTGTTGAATTTTCTACATGGCGGCGCGGCGATCAACGTGCTGGCAAAGCAGGCCGGGGCGCGCGTGGTAGTCGTGGATATGGGCGTCGCGGTAGAGGTGGCAGATGCGAGCGGAAGGTTGATTCAGCGGAGAGTCGGCGCGGGGACGGCGAATCTGGCCCAGGGTCCGGCTATGAGGCGTGAACAGGCGCAGGAATCCATCCAAAGCGGAATCGAAGTCGCAGAGATGGAAATCGCACACGGCGTAGACATCCTGGCGACTGGCGATATGGGCATTGGCAATACCACAGCATCCGCGGCGATCGCATGCGCACTGATGAATGAGCCTCCGGAAAGAATCGCCGGGCGCGGTACGGGCGTGGACGATGCTGGACTCAAAAGAAAAATTTCGATGATTGTGCGCGCGCTGGAGGTGAACCAACCCAATGCAAATGACGCGCTGGATGTGCTGGCGAAAGTAGGCGGTTTTGAGATCGGAGGTCTGGCAGGCGTGATGCTGTCCGCGGCGGCGAATCGCAAACCGGTCCTCGTGGATGGATTCATCTCTACTGCGGCGGCGATGATTGCCGCGTCGCTCGCACCGGCCGCACGCAATTATATGATCGCGGCCCATGCGTCGCAGGAACGTGGACACCGGCTGATGCTGGAATGGCTTGGTTTGAATCCGCTGCTGGATATGAATCTGCGCCTTGGCGAAGGGACGGGTGCCGCGCTGGCCTTTCACTTGATCGAGGCCTCGACGCGCATCTTGCGTGAGATGGCAACATTCGGTGAAGCGGGGGTAAGCGATAAAGAATAATATGCGGACCTTGCGCAGCGCCTTTGGCTTGATGACTACTCTTCCGGTCAGGCTCCCCGAGGACTGGGCGGCGGGCGATAGCGGGCGTGCGTCTGTATGGTACCCGCTGGTTGGATTGGTCATTGGCACGTTGACATGGCTGGCTTGGAAAGGTGCAATGGTTGCATTTCCTCCGTTGGCGGCAGGGATCATCACACTTGTCGTTTGGGTCGTGTTGACCGGCGGATTGCATCTCGACGGTCTGGCCGATTGTTGTGATGGCTTGCTGGCGAGCACCTCGGTAGAACGCAGGCTTGAAATCATGAAAGACCCTCACATGGGCGCGTTCGGCGTTATGGGTTTGATCCTGGTTTTATTGCTCAAAGCCGCGACGCTGGCATCTCTCACGCCTCAGTCAAGTTTTGGCATCCTGCTTGCAGCGAGCCTGGCGCGCTGGAGCATCCTGCCGGCAGGGTTACTTCCCCTGGCGCGCCCCTCTGGCATGGGCGCGGATTTTGCACTGGGTCTGCGACGTTCATTCATTGTTTGGGGCGCGATCATTCCGTTCGTGACGGCAATCCTGCTTGGGACGCGTGGAATTTTATCCACGCTGACAGGTTTAGGCGCAGCCGCTTTGGTTTTATGGGCAGCAAAGTCACGAATCGGCGGTGTGACAGGTGATGTATTTGGCCTGGTGATCGAAATCGTTGAAGCAGTGGTATTGCTGGCTTTTTTGGTTGGAGCGCAATGAAGAATTACCCTTTTCGCCTTGGCACAAGCTCCTACATTATTCCCGATGACATCCTGCCCAACGCGCGTTATCTGGCAGACAAAGTCAGGGATATCGAGTTGATCTTGTTCGAAGTCGACGATGGTCCCAACAACCTGCCATCCCCTGAAGTGATCGATGAACTATCGCAGCTTGCAAATGAACATGACCTGACCTATACCGTCCATTTGCCGCTTGATCTTAAGTTGGGCGAGGATGGTTCTGAGCGTGATCAATCCCTGGTCAAAGCCAAAGGCGTGATTGACTGCACGCGAGCGCTCGACCCATGGGCCTATGTCCTGCATTTGGATGGTAACGCTGTGCGAACATCGACTGACGCCGAATTGATCGCGCGTTGGCAGGAACAATCGGTGCGAGCCTTGCAGATTGTGGCAGGATGGGCAGGCGGAGCGGATAAACTGGCGGTTGAGAATTTGGAGAGGTATCCGCTGAATTTCATTCAGCCGGTGCTGGATCAGATTCCCGTCAGCCGTTGTGTGGACATTGGTCACTTATGGCTGGATGGTCATGATCCGATTCCTTATTTGCAGGCAGCCTTGCCGCGAACACGCGTGGTCCATATTCATGGACTCGCTGACCGCGATCACCGCTCATTGGCTACTATGCCCGAGGAGAAAGTTCGCGTCGTATGGAATGAACTCGTTCGCGCGGAGTATGCAGGCGTACTGACGCTTGAAATTTTCTCGGAAGATGATTTCATTTCATCGCTGGAAGTTATCGGGAAGATGCAATGAGTTCAATGCAGACCAGTCACATCACTTTGATCCTCGGCGGCGCACGCAGCGGCAAATCTTCCTACGCGCAGAGGCTGGCAGAAGAGACGGGCAAATCCGTGACCTTTCTGGCCACCGCGCAGGCGCTCGATGACGAAATGAGCGCCCGGATTCAGAAGCACCGTGCCGAACGGCCTGATGATTGGGAAACGCTTGAAATTCCGCTGGGGATTGCCTCTCATCTGGAGCAGATCCAGTCAGACGTGGTCATCCTGGACTGTGTCACATTGCTCGTTACCAATTTGCTGATGCAATGTGTAAAGGATGACCTGGTGGACGAAGCACCATTCATGCAGGCCGTTCAGAAGGAAATGGATGAATTGTTGTCCGCGCTTCGTACAAGGAACCAGCACTGGCTCGTCATCTCGAATGAAGTTGGGTTGGGTCTCGTGCCACCGTACCAGATGGGGCGTGTATACCGCGATGGGCTGGGCTGGGCGAACCAGCGCCTGGCGCGTGAGGCGGAGAGAGTCCTCTTTATGGTAGCTGGCATTCCGATGGTCGTCAAAGGATAGGAGGCAGTTATGGAAATTCAAATCCGCCAGATGGACTCGCAATCTCTCCACCAGGTTGACGGTTTCGAGCGCAACTCCATGGTGAACTCGCACCTCATGCTTCACATTCAGGATAACAAAATATCCTATTCCATCATCCCGGTGGAACCCTATGAAAAAGTCCTCAGCGTTGACCCGGAGGATTACACCACCTTCATTGATAACCCGCAAAAAGTCATCTTCTTCGCCGATATGGACGGGAAGCCTGCCGGGCAAATCAAACTCGTGCCCTGGTGGAACAAATTCGCTTATGTTGAAGAGCTTATCGTGGACACTGACTTTAGAGGGAAAGGCGTCGGGCGCGCTTTGATGACCCGCGCCATCGAATGGGCCAGGGCACAAAACTTCCCTGGCCTTACGCTCGAGACACAGGATAACAACGTTCCGGCCTGCAAGTTCTACGAAAAATGTGGCTTTGTCCTTAGCGGATTTGATTTATACGCGTACAAGAACCTCGATAACCCATCTGAGATTGCCTTGTATTGGTATTTGATTTTTTAAATGGAACAATCGCTGGTCGAGCGCAAGCAGTCGAGACCAGCAATAAGCAAAGCAATATGAATATTGAATCCAATTTGTGGTCTCGATACGCCCCTCTAAAACCATTCGGGACTACTCGACCACCGATATAAAAGTATTATGCTCAAAATTCAATCCCTCTCCGTTTCCTATGGCCCTCGCCAGGTTCTGCACAACGTGTCCCTCAATGTGCAAAGCGGTGAAGTCCTCGCGCTGATCGGTCCGAACGGCGCAGGCAAATCGACATTGATCCGCGCGGTGAGCGGCGTCATTCCTTATACAGGTCATGTCCGCACAAATGGAGATGACTTTGCATCGCTCTCTCCCATCCAGCGCGCGAGGTATATTGCCACGGTTCCACAGGCGGTATCCATGCCGCCCGCCTACACGGTCTGGGAAACAGTCTTATTTGGGCGCACACCATATCTCGGGTTTCTCGGTCAACCCTCACAGAAGGATGAAAACATTGCCCGCCAATCCCTGCAACGGGTGAGCGCCCTTCCGTTGGCCGATCGGCGCGTGGGCGAACTGTCGGGCGGAGAGCAGCAACGGATCCTGCTCGCACGTGCCTTATGTCAATCCACGCCGATCCTGCTGCTCGATGAACCCACCGCGCATCTGGATTTACAGTACCAAGTCAGTTTGTTGGAATTGGTCCGTGAACTCGCACACCAGGATCATCTGGCTGTTTTGGTCGCGTTGCATGACCTCAATCTCGCCGCCCATTACGCCGACCGCATGACCCTTATGGTCGCGGGGAATATCAAGGCGACGGGAAGGCCGAAGGAAGTGTTACAACCAGAATTGATCGCCGATGCATATTGCCTGCCTGTGCAGGTAGTCAAACATCCGTTTGTTGATGTGCCACTGGTGTTACCCAATGCAAAGCGGTCATAAAATCGAACTCCAGGGGTTGCTCTGGCGTTAGCTAGTTGACTAGTGACAGGGAGCGCTTCCTGTATCGGTAAAGGTTCCACCTGAGGTGGGGACGAACTGCCACGTGAAGGATCCAGTTCCCAATGTGAGCTTCAACACGCCATAGGTGCTGTCACTACGGGCAGCGGAATTGGGGGCCGTATTGGTAAAGCTATAGAACCCAATTCCACCGGTGCCCACTACAAAAGCCGTGATGCCGTTCGCATCATCGCGTACATTGGACATGTTTTGCGGGTAAAAGCGTTCGTAAACATGATTGTGGGCCTGCAGGAGAAGTTCCACCCCATGATCATAAAGGACTTGCACCCAAGGCCTGGTGGAGAGGGCCGGCGGATGGCCAGTTGTGGTCGAAGTCCAATAGGCTTCATGGAAGTAGGCGATCGTGCACTGATTAGTATGAGTATTCAAATCGTTGGTCAGCCAAGTAGTGATGGCCGTCGCATCACAATTGTAGCGGTAACACAGTGACGGGAGCGACACGATATGCCACGAGCCGATATCAAACGAATAAGGCTGGATTGGGCCGATCGTTCCACCCAGGAGCGCCGCGGCCGCCGATTGAGGGTTACGTTGGCCGGGACAGTCACCGGAAAAGTACAGATCTGCTCGAGAACCGCTGGTTGTCCCAGCATAGTCATGGGTGGGTCCGAAGGAGGGATACATACGATAATTTTGGCTGCCCCAGTCCGTATCATAACGTCCTGAAGCTGTGAAGTTCGAGCAGGTACCGGAGCTGTACTGGTAGTCGCCCAGCCCAAGGATCGCTGTCGGGTTGATGCTATTAACCATGTTGAGATTGGCGACTGCTTGAGAGTCGCTCCCTTCTGCGTGAATGTCTCCGACCGCCACGACTACGACTGAGCCACTCAAAGGCGTGGGGGAGGGTACTAATGTAGATGTTTTTGTCGTAGTTGGCGTCAATGCAGACGTTGTACCTGTCGGTGTACGAGCAAAGGTGGGGGACGGTGTGGCAGTGGAAACGGGAATACCTCCCAGGGTAAGGACCAATTGCGGCGGGTTACCTCCCTCTTTCGATGAGTAATCAGCTCCGTCTGAAGATGTGGAAGAGATACGCAGGCTGTAGGTTCCATCGCCTGTAATCAAGGCGGTGAGGTTCACTTCATACCAGATATTCGTGTTGACGGATCCTAAGGATGCCAGGAGGGTTGTATCTGCGGCAGACGCATTGTTCCAGGTTACTGTTTCTTCCTGCCAGGAGTTATCGCCCACACGATAGAAGTCTCCGCCTTTGCTAGAAGGATCCACATTATAAAGGCGTAATTTTGCACTGGTCACCCGTTGACCATTAACTCCGATCACGTTGAACTTGAGCAGGAAGTGTTGGAGTGGACTAGTATCGACCAGCAGGGTGGTGGCAGCACCATAGTTTATGGCAGGAGAACCACTCACAATCGAGGCATCATCAACTGGCGTAAAGGTTAATGATGAAGAGGTAGGCGTGCGGCCAGGTGTATTGGTCCGAGTGGGTGTATTCGTCCTGGTCGCTATTGGCGTTGTGGAAACAACGCCAGGTGTTGGGGTACGAGTGGGCGTGAGAGTCGATGCGGGTAGTTGGGTAACCGTTGCTGTACGGGTTAATGTTGATGTAGCTGTCCGGGTAGCCGTAGGAGGGCTGGGATTAAATATAACTACCAGTTGCGGAGGATTGCCACCTTCGCGTGAGGAGAATCGAATCTCATCGCTGCTATCTCCTACCAATACAAAGCTATAGGTCCCATTACCAGCCACCTGTGGAGTGACGGTGTATTCCACCCAGGTGTTTTTATCAATGGTGCCCTTATTGTCGATCACACCACTTGTGCGCGCTGGACGATTATTCCAGGTAATATTTGTCTCAGTCCATGTATTGTTTGTAGAATAAACTGCAGGACCGTTCGTTGAGCTATTCGTTATAGTATAGACACGCAATCGAGCACTTTGAACCGTACCCGATACTCCGCTCACCGTAAAGCGGATATAGCTTTCCGCATTACGATTGTTGGCGCTCTCTACCTGAAGATAGTCCGAGTTGCCATTATTCGCTGTGGGATGGAGTTCTTCCACATGCGCGTCTGTTATGGAAACAAAGTTAAGGGTGGTCGCGGTTTGAAATTGTGCACGATCTAGGTTGACCCCTCCTGCTCGAGGCATGGGTTCCGCTGTAACGGGTAAGGCATTCGAAATCAGCGTAAATATCAGGATAGCTGCACTAAGAATCCTCGCTTCTGGAAAGCGACTCCGGAGGAGGGCACCTTTTAGTATTAAAGATTGACTTGCCCTGCTTCTAATTTTCATGGATATACTCCTACGCTCTCTCCATCAGAGATTTAGATGGAAAGAGGTGAGCAGAATCGCGTAGACAGAAACTTCACACTTCAGCGATAGCATGACGGCACAAAAAGATGATAAGTTCGACGATGATATGGGAGTGACAAATTGCCAAAAAGTCAACGCAAATAAAAACGCTGAAACTGACATGCCATGATTACCAAATGGTCATCAGGCTCATTCAAGAGTCAAATCTGAATCAACAGGTAATCAATCCAGAGAACAAATAAAATGTTTCTGTATTTGCAGCATGAGACCCGTAAACAATAGGGGATATCAGGCTATTGAATATTTATCTCTATATAGCATTTGCCAATTAAAACAGCGTTAACACAGGCTCACAAACACAAGCCCAAAAGTCCTTATCGGTCATCAGCACTAGTCCGAACATCTCGACCACTATACGCAGTGCTGAATGCATTCTCCTGAAGATATGAGCGGAGACCATCAAAGCGATCGGAAAACCGAAGGAAGTGTTGCAGACCAAATTAATTGCCGATGCCTATTGCCTGCCGGTACAGGTGGTCAAGCATACGTTCATGGATATTCCGCTGGTGCTGCCGGAAACGTGGAAGTAAAACCTTTCCCTTCCCGCAACGGGGATTATGCTTCAGAATTACCTCTTATAATTGTCGTATTCATCCACACCTAAAGAATGGCTCACTCCACCTTCCCTCAAATCCGTGAATTTCAGGGCGCTCCTCGTAAACTCTTGCGCGAGTATATCGCCGCGATCGATGTAGCTGCCAGCCTGCCGTTTTTTGTGAATATCAGCAGGCTGTTAGCACCCAACGAAAACGAAGACACCTATTCTCGATTAAATCGGAAGTTTTTTGCGTTGTTTGCCCCGCTGACAAAAACTTCCGAATTTCACTTCGGAAGTTTTGACTATCAGACCATCCAGCTACGCGACTAACGGACTAACTCCATCTCCACTTTGTTCCGTCTTTGGTGTCTTCAATCGCCACCCCGAGTTCCTTCAATTTATTGCGGATCAGATCTGACATTGCCCAAAGTTTCTGCTTGCGGACTTCGCTGCGCACTTCCACAAGCAGGTCAATGAATTTGTCCGCATCGCCGGAGCCTTGCTTTTCCTTCAATTGCAAGCCAAGTACACCAGTCAGTTCTCGCAAGGTGTTCTGTGCAGGCGGAAGCTGTTCGTCCGTGGCGCCGTTATCGCGGGCGGTGTTGATGGCTTTGACGAGTTCATACAACGCCGCGAGGGCCAGCGGCGTGTTGAAGTCGTCGTCCATCGCGTCGACGAAGGCTCGCTTCGTAGCTTCAGCCTGGGCGGCGAGGGCAGAAGCGGCCTCAGCGGAGAGTCCTTTAGCCGATGGTGAAGCAGGTCGAAGGGCGACCTTGAGGCGGTCCAGTGATTTTTCCGCGGCGTCCTGAGTCTCATCACTGAAGATCAGTGGCGCGCGGTAGTATCCCATCAAGACCAGCATCCGCATCACGTCGGCATCGCGCTGCTTGAGAAAATCCTTGATGCTGACGATATTGCCCAGTGATTTGGACATCTTCTCGCCGCCCAGTTGCAGCATGCCGTTGTGGATCCAGTAACGCGCAAACTGCTTACTCGTATAGGATTCGGTCTGCGCGATCTCGTTTTCGTGGTGCGGGAAGATCAGGTCGTTGCCACCGCCGTGGATATCAATCTGTTCGCCGAGTTCGGCCAGGTTCATGGCCGAGCATTCAATGTGCCAGCCCGGGCGGCCTTTGCCCCATGGGCTATCCCAGGAGATCTCGCCGGGCTTGGCAGCTTTCCACAGGGCGAAGTCCATGGGGTGATCCTTCGCTTCGCCGACTTCGATGCGCGCACCGGCCTGCATGTCGTCGAGCTTGCGGCCAGAAAGTTTGCCGTAGTCAGGGTCGCTGATCACACTGAAGTACACGTCACCGTTGGGCGCGGCGTAGGCCGCTTCCTTCTGGATCAGGCCCTGGATGAATTGGATTATGAGCGGCATGGTCTTGCTGACCTGTGGATAGGACGTCGCAGGTAGCACGTTGAGGTTCTGTAAATCGCGGGCATAATCTTCGATGTAGCGTTGAGAGAGTTTCAGCGGATCCTCACCCAGTTGATTGGCGCGGTTGATGATCTTGTCATCCACGTCGGTGTAGTTCATCACGTGTTTGACGTTGTAGCCTCGATATTCCAGATAGCGGCGGATGATGTCGAACACAATGGCAGACATGGCATGACCTACGTGTGCGTCGTTGTAAACCGTCACGCCGCACACGTACATCTTGACCAGGTTCGGCTCGAGGGTTTCAAAGTCTTCTTTCTTGCGAGTGAGGGTGTTGTACAGGCGGATCATGAGTCTTATTATACCCACGATGTTGATGGAAGCGAAATGAAGCGCAATTTGTTTTCTTGTGGGCAATGATTAGCGAAGCTTCGCCTCAAACCGACCAGTGAGTAGAAGGGCTGGAGGCATAGTATCCAGATGTGATAGATTCGGTTGCGAAGGAGAGTGTAAGATGACCAATGTCAATGAAATCCTTCGCGATCATGTAAGCCTGGTGGTGGATTGCATGGATCGTATCTACTTGAACGGCTATATTCCAAACCTGCAAGTGCCTGGGCAGTTGGTCAACTTTCTGACCAAACATCGTGGCAATGTCATTCCTTCGCCAATTCTGTTGGGAAAGATTGGACAACAGTTTCAACAAGCCATTCAAGAATATGTGGAGAGCCACGAGATCCCGTTGGTACATTTTGAAAGCGGAGAGCGGAAAGATGGGGAACTGGCTCAGGAGTATCGCTCGAAGTTCAGCCAGGTGGAAGGAGTGGTTTTCATTGGGGTAGCTCAGGAGCGAGCTCAATCCTTCAAATCCAGGAAAGAGCAGCGAGGTCCTGCGGTGAGCTTCGAATGGTCGCGGCAATCGGTGCGGGTCAATCATTATTATTTCTATTTGCAGGATGTGGACTTCGGTCCAGCCTTCATCAAGATCTGCAGTTATGTGCCCTATGCCATCAAGGTCTATTTGAACGGGCATGAATGGGTCAAACAGCAGTTGCGCAAAGCCGGGATTGCCTTCGAGGCGTTGGACAATGGTTTCTTGTCCTGCGAGAAGCCAGATCAACTGCAAGCGCTGTGCGACCAATTGGGACCGGAGCACATCCAAGCCTTCTTCGACAAATGGATCGAGCGTCTGCCGATGCCCTTGACCGCAGAAGATCGCCAGGCCGGCTACCGTCACCGGCTGTCGGTCTGGCAGGTGGAAGTCAGCCGCACCCAGGTCTTTGACGATCCGGTGCGCGGTCGGGAGTTCTTCGAAGCGGTCATCAAGGAGAACCTGGATCTGGGTCGTCCCGATCGCGTGCAACTTGTTTTTGATCGCAAGATCATCGGCTCGACTCCCGGTCGCTTTCGCACCCGTGTGATCGAGGCGGGAGTCAATCCCAATCTGTACATTGAATACAAGAAATCCTTGGTGAAACAATATTTCAAGGAAAACCGGGCCTTGCGCACGGAAACCATCATCAATGATCCCAGGGACTTCGGAGTCCGTCTGGATCTTTCTAATCTGCCCTTCTTGCAAAAGATCGGTCGAGAAGTCAATCGACGTTTGCTGGACGTCCAACGGGTCAGTCACAACTGTCATCTCTCCCAGGAAAGTGTTGAGCGTGTTGTGCAGCCTACCCTCACCGCAGAGGGTCAACGCGCCCCTGGCTTGCGCTTTGGTGTGCCCCGCACCATGGCCTTGCTGGCGGCGCTCACTTTGTTTGTGCATAACACCTGCGGCTTTCGACATCGCGACTTCCTTTCTCATGTGGCTGACTTACTAGGCTTACCTTACGCGACTCACCAACTGACTTATGACCTGCGTCGTTTGCGCCTGAAGGGCATCATCTGGCGTATTCCAAATTCCCATCGCTACCGGATCACACCCTATGGCTGCAAAGTAGCTTTGTTCTTCACACGCTTGCACGGCTCGGTCTTCCAACCCGCTTTGGCTGCCCTGGATCCGGACCTGCCTATCCCCAGTCCCCTGGCTCAAGCACTCGCCGCGGTTGAGCAGGAAGTGAATAATTTGGTCGAGCAAGCCCATGTCGCACCTGCTAAAATTTGACTCGTTCGTCTGTATTTTCATCTATATAGAAGTCTAGTGTGAACACCTGATGGCTGTTAAAATGAAACACCTATGCTATCAAGAAAACTTGATTTACACCGTATTTTATTCCTGGGCGGGAGTTTGTCGCTGATCATCGTGTATATATTATCCTGGGTGGATGTTATTTCCGATCCCAATCAGCGAACTGAAGCAGATTTTATGGCTTTCTATGCGGCGGGCAGGAGTGTGGTTGAACATACACCTGCAGCAGCTTATGATTTGGCATACACAAAGGAATATGAGGAAAAAGTATTAGGGTATCGCATAGCGGAGGAAGAGGTCATGTCTTTTAATCATCCTCCCCTTACTCTGCCAATCCTATGGCTAGCCGCCCATTTTGAGTATGTGCCGGCGTTCCATATATGGGCCGGTTTCCTGTTGATCCTGTGCGGTTTCTGTGCCCACACTGGAGTGAAGTTGTTCCCCGAAGCCAGGGGCATAAGTAAGATTGCCCTTTGGATAGGTGTTTTTCTTTTCTTCCCGTTGTTCATCAGTATAGTGAATGGGCAGGACTCAGCTTTGTTATTACTCGGCACCTTGATTTGGTATTACGGATTTACCCAAGGCTCCAGCCGGACAGCCGGGCTTGGCCTAGCGCTGACAACTATCCGCCCACAAATCGCAATGGTCTTGGCTGTCCCATTCTTTTTCAATGCAAGCTGGCGCAAGGTATGGTGGTGGTTTTGTCTTGGTGGAGTGGTATTAATAGTTGCGAGCATCATCATGGTGGGATGGGAAGGAATACGGAACTTATTGAACATTCTTTCTATCAGTGCAGCTGGGGAGGGGTATAAGATGAATGAAAGAGCGATGGTCAACTTAATCGGCTTAATCAATCGCCTGTTGCCAGATCTAAATGCCGTGACGATTCGATTGATTGGCTGGACAGGGTATCTCGTTGGGCTAGCAATTCTGAGTTTAATTTGGAAGAGCGTCCCCATCGTTACTAATAGACATATTTCACTGGCTACGATCATAGCAGTATTTTTTTCTCCGCACTTGCATTATCATGACTTGGCGCTTCTAATTTTGCCAATACTGGTTGCAATACATTGGTTGATTGCCGCTCAAAAGGTGTCGACAGAATCAGCCGTCTTGCTTCCCATATGCGTATCATTCATTTTCATTTTCACATATTCGGTCTTACGACTAAATTATGCAGTCGTGTATTTGGTTGAAGTGGCGTTATTAATTTCCATATGGTTAATGGGCAAGCAATTGCGAATTTGACCAAGTTCATTCGCGTGCTAGAGTCAGCCAAGGAAATCAAAAACAAAATCTTACTTTCATGGCAAAAATACTGCTCTCATTTGCACGGAAGTTGCATGAGAGCAGTACTTCTTATTATTACATTTCCTTGCACTAACTAACGCGTGTGCATCATTACATGATGGTGAACCGAAATTATTTCTTCTTCCTGCCGTTTTCCTCTTCCACCCGGGCGAAGATCATGCGCCCGGCCGCGGTCTGCAGTACCTTGGTAACGACCACATCCTTGTATTCGCCAATGTACTCGTGTCCATTCTCAACGACCACCATCGTGCCGTCGTCCATGTAGCCCACGCCCTGACCATGTTCCTTGCCTTCCTGGAAGATGTTCAAGGTCATGCGCTCGGCCGGCAGCACCACGGATTTGACCGCGTTGGCCAGTTCATTGATGTTCAGGATCGTCACACCCTGCAGTTCGGCCACCCGGTTCAGGTTGAAATCATTGGTAAGGATGGGGCTTTTCAACTGCTTGGCCAGCACCACCAGCTTGTCATCCACCTCTCGCACGCCCTCGGCGTTGATATCGCTGATGCGGACGAGGATGTTCGGGAGCTTCTGGAGTTCGGCCAACACTTCCATGCCGCGGCGGCCGCGCTGACGGCGCAAACCGTCCGGTGAGTCCGCGATATATTGGAGCTCGTTCAGCACGAAACGAGGGATGAGAAGTGTGCCGGGCAGGAATCCAGTTTTGGCAATGTCAGCAACCCGTCCGTCGATGATCACACTGGTATCCAGTAAGATGGTACGGTTAAGGTTTGTCCATGAGGAGGAGGAACCACCCTCACTTCTTCCGCTCAAGGCGCTGAGCAGGCCCATGATATCGCCCTGCCGCATCACGAAAAGCGAAACGCCAAAGTAAGCAAAAGCCACCACACCCACAAACGGGAGGACCTGCCCGAACGGCGCAGGGAGCAAAGATAATGGAAAGGAAAGCAAAGCCGCCACCAAAAGTCCAACGACCATACCCACCAGGCCCGCGAACAGAGTTTCGGCTGAAAGGTGACCTAGCCTGCGACGGATGGCGCTCGCCGGACGGGTAGTGAAATATGGGATCAGGATGAAGCCTGCCAGCCCACCCACCAGAAGGAAAACAATGCGGGCGCTCAACAACTCATTTTGTGCTGGTGTCCCAAACAGATTCAGTGCCCATTCAGCAAAATTCCAGCCCCAAATGCCGCCAATGATCAAGCCAATAATGCGAAAAATGAATTCAACGATACGAAAAGTAACACTTCCTTGGTTTTGCATAAATAACTCCTGACGTAGAATAAATGCTGACTACATGATAGCATGGCTAAGTGGCATAGTCAACGCACCCATCTGTCCTTCTCATAAAATTGTTATAATTGCACCATATGACCCTGATTGATACGCTTAACCGTCCCCTGCGCGACCTGCGGATTTCCGTTACCGACCGCTGTAACTTCCGCTGTGTGTACTGCATGCCCAAGGAAATCTTTGGGCCTGATTACGAGTATCTGCGGCGTGAAGAGGTACTTACCTTCGAAGAGCTCACCCGGCTGGCCCGCATTTTCGTGCAGCATGGCGTGCGCAAGATCCGTCTGACGGGGGGTGAGCCGCTGGTCCGCAAGGATTTACACCTGCTCGTCCGGATGCTGGCCGAGATCCCCGATCTCGACCTCACGCTGACGACGAACGGGGCCCTGCTGGCGCGGCAGGCGCAGGCATTGAAAGACGCAGGACTGAAACGTGTCACGGTCAGCCTGGACTCGCTCGATAACGAGGTCTTCAAAGCCATGAACGACGTGGATTTCCCGGTGGAGAAGGTGCTGGAGGGCATGGATGCCGCCGCGGCGGTCGGACTGCAGCCGATCAAAGTCAACATGGTGGTCAAGCGCGGCATGAACGAATCCAGCATCCTGCCAATGGCGCGCTTCTTCCGCGAGAAGGGTTACATCCTGCGTTTCATCGAATACATGGATGTGGGACACACCAACGGCTGGCGCATGGATGACGTGGTTTCTGCCAGGGAAATTGTATCGCTGATCAATGCCGAGCTGCCGCTGGAGCCGGTGGACCCGAACTATACCGGCGAAGTGGCGGAACGCTGGCGCTACAAGGACGGCAGCGGCGAGGTTGGCATGGTGGCCTCGGTCACACAAGCGTTCTGCCGCGACTGCAATCGCGCCCGGTTATCCGCGGAAGGCAAACTCTATACCTGCCTGTTCGCGATCAAGGGTCACGACTTCAAAAGCCTGATCCGCAGCGGCGCCACCGATGAGGAGCTTTCTCAGGCCATTGTGCGCCTCTGGAGCAAACGTACGGACCGTTATTCAGAGCTGCGCTCTGAGAATACGATTGATCTACCCAAAGTGGAAATGTCGCATATAGGCGGTTAGGAGCTCTTGCAGGGGCTAAGCACCCGCAAGAGCTTTATACTTCCTCCTGTTTCTGCAATCAGGTTCGATCCCCTGATTGGCTTTACGAGTCTTATCTTATCGCGATGAAATAGCTCTTGCTCCTACTCAAAGTGAGAAAACATCCTAGACCTGCGTGATTTGAACATACTGCACCTATCAAGGTGTTTCCTGGGGCAATAAATGCTCTTTCGGCACATTGAGTTTTAGCAAAGGTTGAGGCACCGCAATATAACATTCAACTGCATCTGTGACAGGAAGTTCTAGCTCAATCAGGCAAGGTTTCAGAAATTTAGAGTAAATCACACCAGAACCATCATAAATCCAACCCCGCACTGAAAAATATTTACCACTATACGAGCGATAATATTTACTAGTCGCATACCCGTCGACAATCTTTTGATTTGTCTCGACCAGATATATTCCGTCATCACGACCTATGAATTTACCATCTGGAGAAAAAGCCTCACCAGGAAACCCATCCGAAACAGAGTGATAAGAAATATTGTTTTGTTGTAAAAATTCTTCCACGCGATTTGGATTACTTCCCGGAAAAGAAGCTCGATGAACAAAAAATTTATGTTCCGGGTAAGTTCGAAAATCTTGTGCTAAAGCAACTAGAGCATCATCATCAATCAGAAAGACATCTTTAATAGACCGCAACACATCGGCGAGTACACTTAGATTCACTTCACCTGTTATATCTGTACTCGGACGCCAATATGAAAACTCTCGAATCGGATATCGTTCTCCAGTCATTCGATCTAGAAGGTATGTATCATTTCCATATGCCGATGAGAATAAAAACAAGTCATCCGTTAGAAAATGGTTTGAACCTTCTGGAAGGAAAAATGGGGTTTTCTCATGGGTCTGTAAATCCAATAGATATGTTGAAGTAAGCCCATTCCTTTTTTCATTCACATAGAGCAAGCGTCCGCTAGGCGAGAGTCTGGAACTTACATACCTACAGGCAGAGATAATCACATCCACCTCATCCGGGTAGCGCGCCTCCTCGCTGGCAGGCGGGCAATTGCATTGAAAAAGATATTGCAATAGCAAACTGTGTCGTCCCCACCAGCCCCAGCAGTAGCCGCAATAGAGCAGTACTGGCAGTCCCAACAGGAGTATGAAACAACCTGTCCAAAACCATTGTCCGCGCGGTTTGGGAGAATAATCTGTTCGGCTCTGTCTGGTTTTCATTCTAAAAAGCAGTCTTCTTCAAAGTGAGGGTATCAAAATACAACGACAAATACAAGCGTTGAATCTTATGTCTATACTATACATCTGTCATGACCATTGTGGGTCAAAATAAACCAGATTGATCTTGGTACCGGTCAAGGATATTTCCCCAGGAACATCAAAAGATACAACTTGTGTTTTATGCACCGTTTCCCAGGTTTGGGTAATTTATACTATAGGTTTGTGATAAACCTAGTGGAGCGTCCTTATCAATCATCTGCACTCGCGAATTGTTCCGCTCGCGCATGGGGAGATGAAATGGAAGATCGGACCTTCACCTGCGCTGCTTTCCACCCAATACGATTGCTTGCACCGACCACTGTCCTCACGGCGGGGTATTGTCTCCATCCACCAGTAACAAATGGCCCGTCATAAAGACCATCAAATCCTCGCCAGGTCAGCTATGTTGTTTATCCAAATATTCCTGGGCGGCTCCGAGGAATTCGCGGGCTTGGTTGATTAAGCTTGCCACAATTCGCTGATTAATGGTCTCGTCAACGTTGTAATCCCCAGTAATGCGAATATCAAAAGCATCTACAAGCCAGCGATGAAACTTGGGGTCAAGTTCTTTGGTCTTTGCAAAATGCTGGCCGTATGCACTAATCACCTGCCCATGCTGGCTAAAGCCCAATCCTTTCGCCTCAAGCAGTGCCTCAGCAACATAAAACATTGCGTAGTAGGCTCGTCCTGCCGCGATCTCCATTTTGCCCATGTTCATTAAACCCTCTGCGGCTTCAATAGCATCCAATGATCTATCAAGCAAATTGCGAATATGCTCGTTCATGCAGGCAGCCCCTCACGCTGGATATTTTTCAGTAAAGATGTATCAGAACGCTTCCACTTATCTTCTGACATGATCACCCGGCTGACAAGGAGGTCATAGTTAAGGGAGACACCTGAAATTAGTTCACTTGTCCGTTTTATTTCATCCCAATAACTTCTGTAATTTTTTAATAAGATCATCACATCCACATCCGAGCCGGGGCGATAATCCCCACGCGCGTAGGACCCGTACAGATACACGCCCTTCAACTGATCTCCATAAATGCGGACAAGCCCCGCCTTTAACTCCTTCATCAGTTTTCTGATACGTAGTGGAACTTTTCGGTTCATGATTTCATTTTACCTCATCCCTCCGCGCTAAATCCCCGTTTAGGAAAGCGTCAGGTTGCCCCGCTAACACGGGATCTACGAAAAACCTGACCTACCGTCTCAATCATCTGCACTGGCGAGCTGTTCCTCCGTGGCGAACGGGAAGGTGAAGTGAAAGATGGCGCCTTCGCCTGCGTCGCTTTCCACCCAGATGCGGCCGCGACGTCCCTTATCTGTTCATATTCAACTTCAACTGTAAAATTCTTTCGCCCTGCTATTCCATGAAATCAAAGTGATGATTTTCAAAGAACCTGAATTCTTCATCTGGAATCAGTCCCAAATTCACCGACACCCAGGGAATGGCTTCTGAGGCATGACCTTGCCAGACGTCAATACAATCCACGCGTGCGCCGCTGGCGAGCAGGGACCTGACCACACGAATAAAAAGCAGCGTGGCCTCAATATCTGCTTGTTCTTCGGGGAACCAATCCTGAGGAACGCCAAAATCAAATTCGGGGCCGGCAAGATGCCGGAAGGAACAACTGCAGCCAGTGCGCGAGCCAACGTACCACTTGTTGGGATGCAGCAGATCACTGAACGAGAGACCATCGGGGATGGTACTCTCGAACTTAAGCGCTTCGCTGTTGAACTGCGAAAGGTCGTCGCCGGAGGTCGTGCTGAGGAGCAGTGTGTAACACATTTCGTCAGTTTGCTCCCTGCGCCGCGCTTGCGTGCGGCGCAGGAATTTGCTGGGGATACGCCGCCGGTACCGCTGCACGGTATCTTCGAGGACGGCGGCTTGAGCAGGAAGAGCTCATCAGAAAACTACCCCTCCACCTCGACCATCACCTGGACGATCCGATCCAACCGGAAGCTTCGTTCCGCGTTGCGCAAGTGGCAGTGCGCCTGCAAATAAATGTAATCTGCCAGGCCCATCACCTGCTTGGGCGTGATCCAGCGCTCCGTTTGCTCGCCATCGCCGTCGATGTATTTGATGTACAAGCGCTTGTTGCTGTAGATCGCCTCCCCCAATTCGGTCGGGAGTTGAATCCCTTCGTTGGGCCAGGCTGGCGAGTTGTAAATGCCGATGTAATCATCCAGCGGTTTGTTGAATTGCTTCAACGCATCCATCATGGCAAAGAAAACGCCGCGCAGCGTGAGCGCATCGTTCAGGGCCCGATGCACGCCTGTCATGGGTATATGGAACGACTCAGCGATGGAGATTAAACTATAGGAGGGGAGATCGAAGAATTGGCGCGCCAGATTCAGGGTATCGATCAGGTTTGGGATTTGGATTTCACGTCCCAGGCGCTTGAACTCGCTATCCAAAAATTGGATGTCGAACTGCGCGTTATGACAGACCACCACCGCGCCTTTCAGCCAGTGCAGCACTTCATCGGCGACTTCAGCAAAAGACGGCGCGGACCTCAGGTCCTCATCGGACAGCCCATTCGTGCTGGCCGCGCCCGGCGAAAGCAGACGTTCGGGATTCACGAGTTGCTGGTACTGCTTCCGGATGCGTTTCCCTTCGCTGATGACAATTCCCACTTCACAGATGCGGTCGCCGAACCACGGCGAGAGACCCGTGGTTTCCAGATCCAAAAAGGCAAAGCGTGCATTCGAAATATCGAACATGATGGCTATAACTCCGAAGGCGATGTGTTGACTGGCGAAGCCGTGTCGAAACAAGTGAGATGATTATAGTTATGGGCGTTGATCGTTTTCAACCCCGAAGGGGTGACATTGGCCTGCACAGATTATGCCATCTGTCGCCACGGCGCCACGTCGCAGATCCCGCGCTGCGGGGCGACGCCTTCGGGATTTCTAGATTCTAAACCGAAAACGCCTTCCCGCCTGGGTGAATTGTAACCTCGCCACCTTGATAAAGAGTTACCGCGCCGCGCCCGTAAACGTTCCAGGAATCGTCGTTACCGTCATCGATCATGCCGGTCTGCTCATCGATGCCGATCAACGTCACATCTGGTATTTGCTTCAAAAGCTGGGGCGCCCAGTTTTTCCCAAATGCATCGTGATGCGGCAGGACCAGCGAATGGGAGACCAGGTTCAGCCCCTCATGCACACGTCCGGCACTGGGATCATAATAAAACTCACACATCACCATGGCGCCGGCGCTCGAACCTGCAACGACGGCTCCATTCCGCAACGCTTCCACGGCCGCCTGCCATGCGAGACTATCCTGCAACGTCTGGCCGAGATAGTGAGTGAACCCACCCAGCATGTAGACCAGCTTCGCCTGGCGCAAAGCTTGTGCCAGCTTTTCATCGTTTGCGCTGGCCTTGTCAATTACTGGAACGGAAGTAACATCCCTGGCCCCCAAGCTCTGAAACCAGCGGATGCCATTATTGCCGGCGCGTTGATGGTTGTTATCTGGTGCGGCGGCAGTGGGGATGATACGGATGGGTGCGTCGAATCCGCCGGCCAGTTCGATGGCGCGCAGATCCGGGTCACGCATGCGCCCGCCGAATTCCGCGCCGCCTTCCAGAAGCAAATAGCCCATTGGAATATCTTACCGCTTTTTGCCTGGATTGCCAGATTTCGGCTCTCTGGGAAATGCCATAATCAAGCCTTTTCAGTACACGGATTGCGCGGACGGCACGGAAAAAGAGCAGATTTTAAAAGGTTTTTCCGTGCGCGAAGCGTCCACGCGCGATGCGTCCGTGTCGTCCGTGTACAAGAGACTTCTTTCAGTTTTGTATGGGGGAACAAATAGGGGCAGTTATATAATAATTTAGCGCACCTGAGGAGCCAGCCATGCCGAACACCTCAACAGATCACTTTGAAAGTCTTTTCGAATATGCACCTATTTCCCTGTGGGAGGAGGACTTCCGCGGCATTAAGAAATTCCTGGATGAATTGCGCATGCAAGGGGTCGCTGATCTGGAGCGATATCTCGATGAACATCCCGCGGTCATAGACGAGAGCTTGAGACTCATCCATGTGATGCATGTGAACCGTGAGACCCTCACTATGTTTGGAGCCCAATCGGAGCAGGAGCTGCTTTCCAGTCTGGGCAGGATTTTTCGTGATGAGATGCGCGCCCACTGGCGGTCAGAGCTGGTCGCGTTATGGAACGGGGAGAAAAACTGGTCCGGAGAGGGGATCAATTACCGGCTGGACGGCGAAGCGCTCGATATCCGATTACATTGGCGCATTTTGCCTGAGTGTGAGTCTAATTGGGAATGTGTGCTGGTATCCATCGAAAATATCACGGCCCTGAAAAAGGCCCAGGATCGTTTCCACAACCTGTTTGAGCACGCGCCCATCTCGCTGTGGGAGGAGGATTACAGCGCGCTGAAGAAGGATTTCGACAATCTGCGATCGCAAGGGGTTACGGATCTGAAGGCGGAGCTGGCTGAGGACCCTGAACAGGTGAGACATTTCATGAGCCTGATCCGCGTGCTGGATGTGAACCAGAAGACGCTCAGCATGTTCGGAGCCAGCAATAAAGAGACCTTACTGGAGAATCTCAGTAAAGTGTTTCGCGATGAAATGAGCAATCACTTCGCCAATGAACTTGTGGATATGTGGGAGGGAAAACATTATTACGAGCGTGAAGGGATCAATTACTCGTTATCCGGCGAACCGGTCAACGTGCACCTGCATTGGACCCTGATGCCCGGGCATGAAACGGATTTTGACTGGGTGCTGGTGGCCTTGCAGGATATCACCGCCCGCAAAAAGGCGGAGGAATACCTGCGGTATCTCGGCACGCACGATGTGATGACAGGTTTATACAACCGCGCCTATTTTGAACAGGCCTTATCAGACATGGAAGCTGACCGCCATGATCCAATTAGTTTTATCATTATTGATCTGAACGGCTTGAAGGCAGCCAACGATTCATTGGGTCATTACGCCGGAGACCAATTGATCCGCCGCACTGCAGAGGTTCTTAGGGCCAGCATAGAAGAGGGTTATTTTTCGGCGCGCATTGGCGGTGACGAATTTGTCATCGTCATGCCCGGTGCCGTTGAAGAGCAGGCTGCCGAGATGATCGAGCGGGTCCAATCGCTGGAGGTCATGAACAACAAGTTTTATCGCGAGCCTGCGCTAAGCCTGTCACTGGGTTCGGCCACGAGCGCGCCAGGGCTTTCGCTGCAAAAGGTGATCAGCCTGGCGGATGATGCCATGTATCGGAACAAAGGACTTTACCACCGCCGCCGCCGGGACGACTTTTAGCGCCGACCTACCACCCATATTCGTCGAAGCGCAGGCTGGCCAGATGATTTGTAAGTGCCTGCCTCACATAGGGAATGGTATTGGCGGGCAATGCATGGATATCCACCCAGCGTAATTCATCACACTTTTCGGGTTCGGCATTGAACGGTTCGCCCTGCCAGTGGTGAACCTGTACGAAAAAATCCACACGCTCATCATCTTCGATGCGATGCATCACCGTCGAGAAGCTGATATCGCTCTCGGCGATCTGTAGGCCGGTCTCCTCCCCTGCCTCGCGGACCGCGGCTTGCATCACGGTTTCGCCGCCATCCAGGTGCCCGGCTGGGACGCTATACTCCCCATCGCGGAAGCCGGTGTTGAAGCGGCGCAACAACAGGATCTGATTTCCGCGGAGGAAGAATAAATGAACCGTGACAGGGAATGTGGCGCGCATATCCTATGCTATGCTCCAGCCGCCGTCCTCGGCGGCGTTTTGTGAGTAAATCCTGCGCCGCACGCAAGCGCGGCGCAGGGAGCATAAATATTATTGAAAATATTTCTCCCAGATTCTTTTCTTCTCTGCTTCGGGAATGAAAGATGCTTCAGAGGCATAACGATTGCAAGTGTAGATCTCAGCCAGGCTCATGCCTAATACTTCGTGGGCAATGCGATATTCGTTGTTCAGGTTCGTTTCCAGCACTTCGGGGTCATCTGAGTTGATGGTCACTTTCACGCCCAGATCAAACAACTTCTTGAGCGGATGTTCCTCAATCGCCTGCACGGCGCTGGTGAGGTAATTGCTCCACGGGTTGACCTCCAGCGTGATATCGCGTTCCTTGAGCAATTCCACGACAATCATATCGTCAATCGAATGAATGCCATGCCCAATACGATCGGGGTCGGCGAGTTCGATGGTCTCTTTTACAAAGGAGGCCGGCGAGTCTTCACCGGTATGGATGGTCACTTTCAATCCCGCCGCTTTGGCCTTCATCACCGGCGGAATAAACTCACGCAGCGGGAAATCCCTTTCGCTGTCTGCCAGGTCTATACCGAGGATGTGCTCTTTATGATGGATCGCCCAATCCACGGTCTTAACGGCGGATGGCGGTCCCATACTGCGGGAGGTAATGGCGATAAAGCCAATCGCCATATCGAATTCCTTTTCCGCGCGTTCCCGGGCGTGCACCAGTCCTTCCAGACAGGCATCCCAATCCAGGTCGTGTCCATGAAAGGCCCAATCGGGCGAGAAGCGCACTTCGAAGAGCTTGATGTTTTGTTTGGCCGAGTCTTCGAATAATTCCCAGGCGATCCGTTCAACAACCTGCGGCGACGCAATGCTGCGCTGAAAGATATCGAACGCCTCCAGCACGGCGTGCAGGTCGCGCATCTGGTCGTAGACCTTGACATGCTTGTCCAGTTCGGTGACTTCGTAGGCAGGCAGTTGTAAGTTGTATTCCCTGGCCACATCGATGATCGTCTGCGTGCGGATGGAGCCTTCCAGATGGATATGGATTTCGGTCTTGGGGATGTCATTGTATTTCGGGTCGAAGTTTTTCATGGAAGCCTGTCTGTTCTATTTTACCCGGCCAGTCACGATTCCCCGCTAACGCACGTCGCTGTTGCGACAGTCTGCGACAAACGTGACCTACGCGCCCAATCTCAACGCGGCTTGTAACAAGACATTCGCGCCGTTGACGCAATCCTCCCATTTTGTGAATTCGCGCGGCGAGTGGCTGGCTCCATCTACTGAGGGGACGAAGATCATGCCCACGGGACATAAATCCGCAAGAGATTGGCCATCATGCCCGGCACCTGATGTGAGCGACACATGGGTTAATCCCAAATCTTCGCAGGCCTCAGCGTAGGCCTGCTGCACAAGATCGCTCATCATTGATGGCGAATGTTTGCCAAGAGACTCCACTCTCAATTCCAGCCCAAAACGCAGCGCTTCGTGCCCAGCCAGTTCCAGCAACGCGACGTCAAGCCGTTTGAACTGCTCTTCGTCCGGTGAACGAAACTCCAGCGAAATGTCCACGCGCGCCGGGACGATGTTGAACGCGCCCGGCGCAAATTCCATTTTGCCCACGTTCACCACGCAATTTGGAAAATCCTTCATCACCAGCTCGCGGGCCGCAAGCGTGAACGCGCTCGCGCCCAGCGATGCGTCGAGCCGGTCGTCCATGGTGGTGGTTCCCGCGTGATCCGCGCGCCCGATGAACGACAGGCGATAGAACCAGATCCCCACGATCGCGGAGACGATGCCAATATCGATCCCCGCGCGCTCCAGCCGTTTACCCTGTTCGATATGCAATTCCAGATAACCAGCCAGGGAATCCTTTGCACGAGCAGCGCTCAACATGCTCTCATCGGACA
>DASTOH010000088.1:0-4463 GCA_035720235.1 Anaerolineales bacterium
CGTCAGGTGCGCCTGGTCAGAATAACCAGTCCGGTCCACGGTATCAAGGATCGAGACGCCTTGTTGTAAAAGCATCGTCGCATGCCTGGCGCGTTCGATCTGCCGGATGGAACCGTGTGTCAGCCCGGTGGCTTGCAGAAAATGGCGTTGCACGGAGCGCGGCGACAAGTCTTGTGGTTCACCCCGCAATGCAGCCTCGATGATTGGATCACAAACCAGCAGCTCTTCACGCACAAGCCGATCTACAAAAGTGTCTGCATTTTCATAGTTTGGGAATTGCCAGGCGGAACCATTCAACCAAAAAGATTTGCTTGACGCGTTAGGCAGGTCCACGTCTGCGTCTACGAGATGGCTTACAGGGAAATGAGGCATAAACGCACCATACTTAAAAATGATGCCAAAAAACTCACCTCCTACAAGAGTGACATGCATAGGCGTGGCTTTTGTCTCCGGTCCCCGCACTGTCATGATTGTCTCACCACGGTATTTCGATACAACCATTTCCCACTGGCTCGCGGCAACCGAGAGAAAATCGCCGCTGCGCTCACTTTGCGCACACCAGATCCTTTCGACAAAGGGCGAGTCCGATGGTCTTTCCTCAAAACTAAAGAGCATGGTTCCACCTCCAATGGATCAGACCCTGCAACGTCATCGCTGGCCGATTCCTTGTCAGCGATGTTCCCCTGTGCAAATCTGACTGCATAACTTTTCATGATTCTACAGGTCATCTCAAAAATGTCACCCTCCTGACTCCTGGCGGACGGCGTCAGGAAAGACTCGCAATGACAGTCTATGTTTATTCTTCGAGCCAGTGCGTGATGAACTCCTTGTTAACGTGAATATCCACCTGCTTCAGTCGCTTATCACTTGAATTCATAAACTTGTGAGGCGTCTCTGCCGGGACAATGATAACCTGCCCCGCGCGGGCCTCCAGGGTTTCTGAGCCAACGGTGAAGGTAGAAACGCCTTCCTGTATGATAAAAATCTCTTTGTAAGGATGCTTATGCAGGCGGATAGCGCCGCCGGGCGGCATATCAACCCAAATGAAGGAGACTTCGGTATCTTGATATTTAATCCCCTCAAATTCATGCGTATTCCCATCGTGCGGTAGATCATCTCGATCAAGAATCATATAATTCATGTCAGTACCTCACCAGGGAATGAACAAACATAGGGAATGGCTCGATCACGAGCCGCGCATCACGCGCACGAGGACCGGCTCGCTGATCCCTTTTAGCTCCAGGCTGCGAGACTCCAGTTCTTTGCTATCGATACCAGCTGCCTTAATCGCCTGTTCGCTGACAACGATCTCGCCCACCGCAGCCTTCGACGCCAGGCGGGCGGCTGTGTTCACTTCTTCGCCCTTGGCGGATATGTCCGTCAGGCCTTCGGCTGTACCCATCGACCCAAAATAGGCCACGCCTGAATGCACGCCAATGCCAACCGAGATCCCCTGCTCCTTCATGACGCGCAACAGTCTGTGCGCCACGTTGATCGTCCGGCGGACATACTCTGGACCTGCGAATCCCGCGCCCCAGAAGGCGGCCACCTCATCGCCTGCCAGCTTTTCCACCAATCCATCCTCTTCGATGATGATTTTTGTCGAGGCGGCATAGAATCGATTGATGATCTGGCTAAACTCGGTGGGACTCATTTTCTCGGAGAGTGCCGTGGAGCCGCGGATGTCAATGAATAGCATCGACATATTGACCTCGGCGCCCCCTGGAAATTCGCGCGCCGCGATCTCACACAGGTTGCAGTAGCGCGGATTCAAAGCGGAGCGCTGCTTGCCGAACAAGACCCGCACGATCATCCCGCCAATCCCCTGGAAGGGCGCGTTACAAAATTTGCAGCGAGGGTCACGGGGCAGAGCGCGCAGAATATGGCGTAAGCGTTTATCAACCGCAAATGCGTTGGTTGTGAACCAGAACCACCATACCTTGCCAACATCTACAGACTTGGGATCGTTCATATGTACCGGTAATTGTTTTTCTTTCCAGCAGGCTGATCGCGTTATTTCTTCTTAGTACCAGAAACATTATAAGCCACAGCGGCGCGGATGAGATCTTTGAGCGCAGGTTCATCAATCTCATCATCCTCGTTAAAATCAATGGCTCGCGTGGCTTTCGCATCCAGCCCGGCGTTGAACAGGCCCTTCGGATCATCCAGGGAAGCGCCTTTGAAAAAGTTGAGTTTGACATGATCTTTGAAGGCACCAGCGGCTAAAACATTACCTTTAAAAGCCCAGACCGGGGTATCCCACTTCCAATCTTCGGTGATTTCCGGAACGGCATCCTGAATCAATCTGCGTAAGCGGGCAAGCAATTCGCCGCGCCAATCGGGTAGGTCTTTGATTGCCTGGTCGATATGCTGGTCTGGAGTCAAACCATCTTTCGAATCTGTTTTTTTCATGATATTTCCTTTTATTCTTTCTGAAATTTGATCAAATCTTTCAATGCTTTTTCAAGGGTGGATCTTTTGGCCTGGATGTCCTTTGTGCCGGTAAAGTAGGCCATCCTGCGATCTTTGTATTCTCCCTCCAACAGTTTACTTTGAACCTTCGAGATCATCGGGTTATGGAATACCAGATGGATATGGTCCATTGGCCGGAGGTTGAAGGTCACAAGATATTGCCCTTTATAGCTGAAGGAGGGCGCATTCCACTTAACTTGCTCGGTGATATCCTTGTTCACATTCTTAATGATTTGCCTCAGCATATTCACTTCGGCTTTGAGCGGATGCTCGAGTTTATCCATGAATCCATTGACTTGTTCCATGCCGTCCGTGGAGGTCTTTCCCTTTTTCATGCGGATGCTCCTTTCATCACTTCGGCGGCGCGCTCGAGCAGCAGTTCGCGCTCGCGTGTATTGCGGGTGAGTGAAGCCGCACGTTTGAATTCCTCGCTGGCTTCACCAGAACGACCGAGTTTTGCGAGCAGGTCGCCGCGCACGCTGGGCAGGAGGTGATAAGACTTGAGCGATGGTTCATTTGTCAACGTATCCACGACCTCAAGTCCCGCGGCTGGGCCGAACGCCATCCCAACCGCCACGGCGCGATTCAGCTCCACGATGGGTGATGGCGTTAGTTGGGCCAACGCGTCATATAAGGCGGCAATCCGTTCCCAATCGGTATCTTCTGGATTACGCGCCTGGGCATGACAGGCGGCGATGGCGGCCTGCAGACGATACGGCCCCAACGCGCCGCCGACTGCCTCGGCACGCAGAAGCGCTGCGAATCCACGCTGGATGAGGAGCTGGTCCCAGCGCCCGCGGTTCTGTTCGAGCAGTGGAATGGGTTCTCCTGAAGGACCGATTCTGGCGCGTGACCGTGAGGCCTGAATTTCCATCAAGGCGACCAGACCGTGAACCTCTGACTCATTTGGAATCAGCTCTGCAAGGATACGCCCGAGACGGAGCGCATCTTCACAGAGTGTGGGGCGCATGAGGTCATCGCCAGCTGTCGCTGAGTAGCCTTCGTTGAAGATCAGGTAAATGACTTCGAGCACCGATGACAAGCGCGCCACGCGTTCAGTTCCTACGGGGACTTCAAATGGAACTTTTGCTTCAGAGAGAGTCCGTTTGGCGCGGACGATGCGCTGAGCAATCGTCGGCTCGGGGACGAGAAATGCCCGGGCGATCTCATCGGTCTTTAGTCCACCGAGCAGGCGCAGGGTGAGAGCGAGGCGGGCCTCCTTCGAGAGTACCGGATGGCAGGCGACGAAGATGAGTCGCAGGAGGTCATCGCCCATATCATCATCCGAATCTACATCGAGTTCCGGGGCTTCCAACTCCTGCTCGATCTCAAGGTCACGGCCCATTTCCTCCGTTTTGCGTTCGAAGCGGACGTTGCGGCGGATCTGGTCGATCGCATGATGTTTGGCGGTCGCCATGAGCCAGGCGCCGGGTTTATCCGGAATGCCTGATTGAGGCCACTGCTCCAGCGCCGCGACCAGCGCGCCCTGAGCCATGTCTTCCGCAAGACCCACATCACGGACGAGGCGCGTCAGGCCCGCGATCAGCCTGGCGGATTCAACCCGCCAGACTGCGTCAATCGTGCGATGGATATCAGGAGTGGCCATGGTTGATTTGAACCGCTAAGAGCGCCAGGCCCGCGAAGAAAATCTTTGTAAAAACCTTAGCACTCTCCCTGGCACCGTGCGGCTTAAGCCGTATGATTTGCTTAGCAAATCAGGCAGGTGTAGCGTGCTTCGCGGTAAAGTTTTTTGACTCACGCGTTACCCACCAAACACTTCGTAAATCTCGCCTGCGCCGTCGCCAGCGACCTGCCAGAAGCGCCGCGAGAATTCAATCGCTTCTTCTTTTGATTTGGCTTCGACCAGCGCAAACCCGACGACGGCTTCTTTCGCCTCGGTGAACGGGCCATCGGTGATGGTGATCTTGCCGCCGGAGGAGATGACGTGCGTGGGGTTGGGACTTAACCCGCCCGTCGCCAGCAAGACTCCG
>DASTOH010000089.1:0-22604 GCA_035720235.1 Anaerolineales bacterium
GGTCGTTGACAGTTTTGGTGGAATCCCAATACCAGCACCACCTCTACCTGCCAGCGGTGAGTCTCTGCTCAATCCGTTCCCAGTAGCTGTTACAATTTACCTGAACGGTGGTCAGGTTCAGAATGTTTTCATTGCTGGTACGTCTACAGGACTGAACTCTGGCACTTTCCAACTCCCGGCCGGCAAAACCATCACCCTTGTTTATGATCAAGCTCCGATCTGGAGCTGGATCGGTACTTAATTTATTCATTAATTTCAGAAAAAGGAAACTAAATCATGTCAAATACCCATACAACTACCCAATGGGTAAAATTTAATTTGCATAATATCGTCAAATTTCGGGTTAACGCCAGTGCAGCCACAGCCCCTTTGTTTAAGGATATGTTTCGGCCGTTTCTAACGGATGAAGATATTCAACACTTCGACTTGACCATCAGCGGTGAACTGGAACCATTACAGGATGGAGCTTTTGGTGAAGCCCATGGTGAAACTGAGTTTCACTACAATGCCGAAGGTGTTCATCTTGATGCGCTCGAGGTTCAGGTTTTCCGTACGCCTGAGGGTGGTTTTCGTTTGAATGGCAATCGTGAATTGTTGGTCATGGCCTTGCCGCTAATCGACCGTCTGATGGTGCAAAAGAATGCAGCTATGGTTCATGCTCTGACCGTGGAGTATAAAGGCCATGCTCTCTTGATGCCGGCTTGGGGTGGAACGGGTAAGACCAGCACTATGTCGAAGTTGGTCGAGATGGAAGGTTTTGCCTTTATGGGTGATGATTGGGCATTTGTAACAAAGGACGCCAACTTGCTCGCATATCCCAAGCCGATGTTCATTAAACCCTATCACCGTTCGCTCTACCCGCACTTGTTCAACAAGGTGCGTAAGCCTCTTGTGCCAGTCAAACTCTCAAAAAGCATCCATAGCGTGACCACGTTAGTGCACCCATATATCACCAAATATCCCCGGTTGGCATCTATGACCCGTCGCTGGTCACCCGAACATATGATGGTCGCCCCGCAAGTGGCATTCCCTCAAGCGCGTTTTTCCACCGCCGCGCCGATTGCGGCAGCCTTGTTCGTGGAGCGCTTTGATAGCGCTTCCACTGACCCGGTCTTTGTAGAGAAAGACTCGCGCTGGATGACCAGCCAACTGGTGGGCAACTTCTTCTCGGAACTGCCGCGCCAATCTCGCGTCGTGATGACAACCTTGGGCGCTTCGGCCCTTTCGCCGATTGATCAGGCTTTTATCGAGAAATCTGCTGTACTCAATACGGCTCTTCAGGGCAAATGCTGTTTCTATCTGCGCGTTCCACAAGCCCTTGCACCTGATCAGGCATCGGATATGATCGTCTCGCACATCCAGAAAGTTTTGGAGATAGCGGGCGTCAAGTAAGGCCATGTTACCCGTTACTGTTATTGTCCCTGTCCGTAATGCTGAAAGTATGGTGGATGAATGCCTTGCCTCTATCTTTCGCGCAAATCCGTGTGAGGTCATTGTGGTGGATGGCAATTCCACCGACCGTACGCTGGAACTTGTGGGAAAGTATCCGGCAAAAGTGCTGTCAGATAATGGCCGAGGTGTCCCAGCAGCTCGTATGTTGGGTGTTGAAGCAGCATCTTCCAAAGATGTTGTATTAATCGATGTAGATATTGTGCTTCCTGACGGTGCGTTGGAAGCGTTGTATGCTGAGTTTGTCGAAGGCAACTATGATGGACTTCAGGCAAGGCTTGAAAGCATCTCCGGTAATGGGTACTGGGGTAGAGCCTTGGCAACGCATCATAATCGTGGCCGTAGCAAAAACTGGCCGGGCGTCATGGCAACCATTTTCCATCATCAGGTGTTGCTTGATTACCGTTTTGACGAACGCTTCCGTTCCGGCGAGGATATTGAGTTGCGTTGGCGTCTTCAAAAGGCTAATTTCAAAATGGGTGTATCAAAACGAACCATCGTCAAGCATCGTTTCGGTGATACATATGAAGTGGCACTTGATCAATTTACCCAGGATGGCAAAGGCCTTGGCCGTATGTACGCAAAATATGGTATTCCAGCATTAAAACTGCTCTTTATTCCATTAGTTGGATGTGTCCGTGGAATTCTGATCAGCCTATTGCATCTTGAGCTGCAATGGATTCCCTATTATTTGGTGTACCTTGCTTATAACTACGTTGCCATGCCTGCCGGCCTGCGCGACAAGATGTCGTAATTTCCGCAGTATATATTTTAGAAGTCTATAGCGCGAGATTCTAATCTCGCGCTACTATTATCAAGTTTTAGGATTACTATGCGTGCCAAAGTCAATGCAATTTTTTCTGACAATACCGAATTATACCGATTGTGGAACTCGCTCTCCCTCATCATGGGACGGGTCTTGGCGTCGAGTTTGGGGTTTATAACCAACTTATTTACTGCCCGTCTCTATGCCCCGGCCGAGGTGGGTATTTCTTCCGGGATCGTCTCTGCGATGATGTTATGCGTGCAAATTGCCCTGGTAGGAGTTGGCGCGGCAGTGATTTCGGTCTACCCCAGGCATAAAGACCAGGCGTCCAAGGTGATAAACGTTGGTCTAAACATTATCATTTTAACAGCCTTGTTGACCGCGCTGGCTTTTTTCATATTATCGCTATTTGTTTTCCGTGAACTGAGCATTATCAGCCGGACTCTACCCTATAGCCTTTTGTTTTTTGGTATCACTCTGTTTGGTACGGTCAATGTTTATCTTGACCATGTTTGGATTGTCCTGCGGCGTACCAGTCAGGTGCTAGTACGAAATATGATATTTGGACTTGTCACCATTGCGGGTGTTTCATTGATGCCGATTTTCACCGGGCAAAGGGATTCCATGACCATCATATTGGCCTGGTGTTTGGCCGGACTAACAGCTTGCGCTGTGGGAATGGTTCAACTGCATCATTCGCTGGATAATTATGCCTATCGCTTTGAGATCAATCGAGCTTTGGGGGGAGAGTTGATCCGCGTCGGACTCCCGAATTACTTGCTCACTTTAACCGAGCGTGCCCCAAACTGGATCATGCCCATCCTCGTTACGGAGTTGCTTTCACCGACCGATAATGCCGTCTGGTACAACGTTTGGATGATGGCTTGGGTGGTATTCATTATTCCTATTTCGGTAGGTCAGAATCTTTTTGCAGACGTAGCTCACGACCCCGATGAGTTGCGAGCGTCTCTCCAACGCAGTAATCGCACCTCCGTATGGTTGGGAACCATGGCCGCGATTGGGACAATTTCATTAGCTTGGTTCATGCTATCCCTGCTTGGACCCACGTATGCTAATCATGGCGTTTTGCCACTGCGCATTCTAGTGTTGGCAATTTACCCGGTAATTTCCATTCAAACCTACTTTGCTGTTTGCCGTGGCAGGCTTACGTTAACTGAAGCCATCCTCACTGGCTTGATTAGTGGCACTGTAAGCCTGGTTGCCGCGGTAACAATTGGGTTACGTTTTGGTCTGATAGGTATGGCTAGCACCTGGTTGGTTACCCAATTTGCCGCTGGCGCATGGGCCTTACTGCGCCTGAGGGTATTAACCCAGCATACAAGATGATCGCTCAGACATCTAATCGCCAACTCTTTAGCTCCGCCTCGGGCGCAGCCTGATCTCCCCAATGAATATGAACATATGGAAAGTTCGTTTTATTGTCTGGGTGTCCTGGAAACTCTTCAGGGGCCCACGCTCCATCGTTTAAATAGAAGGACTTTTCGTCAATCGGGAGTTTGGCAGCAGTATGTGAATGACCAAATAGATAAAAGAGTACCTCTTCGCGCTCCCGTTTTAATGCAGCATGGATTTTTTGTGCTGACTTTTGAAGGTGGCTTTCATTCGTTGCTCTTCCAAAAATAAGTCTGCCTAGCACACGCGCTAGTAACTCCGTGCCGGGGATAGCGGCAATGTTGTCTAGCTTAGCCAAACTTCGCTGATTAAATTGAACATGCTTTGCATAGGCCGGGAAGTTATCCCGGCGATATTTTCTTCGTTTGACAGTCATCCAGGGGCTAAGGCGATAGAAGAGGAATTTCACTGCCTGCCAAAAAAAATGTAAATGAGCCGGAAATTGTGCCATAAAAGCAAAAGGGCGCTTCAGCAATTCGCGCAGGATGTGTCCCCAAAGATTGCTGGTGTCCTCTTTTGGAGGACCACCATGTTCACGAAGGTAGGAGAGATAGAGATCGAAATATGTTCCCAGCGGGTGCTCAACCTCACCTGTATGTTGGTTTACGAGAGGAACGAGTAAGGTAGTGAAACTATTGATGATATGGTACTGATTCCCATGTTCAGCATATAGAATGCCAGGCACATGGTAAAGCCAGCTGAAAAAGGCTAGGTGTTCATTGATGGCATCCACTGGAGCATGCCTTTGCATGAGTCTTCTGAAGTGAGACTGGGTTTCGGACCGAACGAACTCGATATCATGATTTCCGGGGACAATGTCAATATAGAAGCCGTTGGCCAGCAGCTGCCCCAGGGAGGCAAAAAACTGGGGGTGTGCATCAAATATAAGGTCCAGTTTGGAGTGGGTTTCCGCGAATTTTGAGCTCGGGCAGAGCGGATTCTGCTCCCGTATGGTTCGTGTGTGTAGAAAATCTACTCCATCCCCAAGAATGAGAAGCCGCCAAGAGCCAGCAGCCTCTGCGGCGCAGCTCAATAAATGGTGGCTGAAGCGTGCAAAAATGTCATCATAGAAAAATCCCTCCCTAATTTTTGGGTTTTCGCCGACAGACGTCTGTGTAGCAGAGAGGTGCAGATCGCTCACGGCGATGATGTGAGTGGCCATTTGATAAGGGAAAATGAGAAATCGAGGGGCTGGGGAGAATGTAACTTTTCTATTTTTGGGGCGTCTCGTAATTGAGATTCCTTACAGCCCTGTAAGGATAATGAAGGGTCATAGCTTTGTCACTTAGACTTGGAGAGAAAATATGCGTTTGTTTCAGTTGAACACTAAGTCTTATTATACGAAATCGTTGTTTTTTGTTTTAATGATCGTGGCATTTGCTCTTTCGTCTATTGATGTTTTTGGCGTAGTTGCTGCTGGAGATGTTGGATATAAGGATTTTCTTTATAACGGCGCCTCTGCTCCGACGGGCCAGAAACCTCAGAGCAAACTTTGGTATATTAACAATCAATGGTGGGGGGTGATGTTTAATAAGGGTACCGGCAAGTTTGAAATCTATCGATTTAATTGGTCTACGCAAACATGGGCCACAACTGGAACCATGGTAGATAGTCGTAGGCAATCCGCAGCTGATGTGTTGTGGGATGGTTCGAAATTATATACCGTTAGCGCTGTTGCGCCTGGAACTACAGCTACTGATTTTGGTATCAAGGTGATGCGTTTTAGCTATAATGCTGCCACACAAACCTATAGCGTAGATAGTGGGTTCCCCGTAGTTTTGGCAAATTCTGCCATTGAAACAGTGGTGATGGCTAAGGATTCCACTGGCAAATTGTGGGTGACTTATACAAATGCGAATGGAAGTGGCGGACGGAAGGCCTTGGTCACACATTCGACCACCAATGACCTGACCTGGGTTTCTCCTTATACAATTCAAAGCACTGGAGCAGATAACCTATCCAGTGATGATATTTCCACCATCGTTGCTTATAACGGCAAGATCGGTGTGATGTGGAGCAACCAAAATACGCATACGGTTTATTTTGCCACACACATCGATGGTACTGCGGACAACCTTTGGACACAAAACCCGGCGTTGCAGGGTCCACGCTACGCTGACGACCACTTGAATATTAAATCTCTTCAGGCTGATTCGGCAGGCCAGGTCTGGGCGGCTGTAAAGACCTCTTTAAATGATGTCAATCCATTGACTTCGAACGAGCCTTTGATCTTGTTGCTCCATCTGGATAATCAAGGTGCTTGGAGTCGCCGCACGGTAGCGCGTGTTTCAGACAACCATACTCGTCCTATTGTGCTGCTGGATGTTGAAAACCGTAATGCTTATGTCTTCATGACTTACCAGTACGGAACTCAGACCAGCGGTGCCATTTACTATAAGGTAGCTAGCTTTGATGATAACAGTATGCAATTCCCTACTGGATTAGGTACTCCATTTATTGAATTTTCCACGGATACCCATATTAACAATATTTCGTCTACGAAGCAGCCGTTGAATGGTACTTCAAATTTGCTGGCTATGGCAGGCGATGACACCAGTCATTACTATTTTCATAATGTGATCGACCTGCCTAATTCAAGCCCTACTTCTACTCCAACCAATACTCCTCTGCCAACAAACACCGCTACTGCAACCAACACATCTGTTCCAACTGATACGCCATTACCAACTGACACTGCTACAGTAACGAATACGCCTGCTCCGACCAACACTCCGACCGCTACATTGGAGCCAACCAATACGCCTTTGCCAACCGATACACCGACTCCTACAGCAACGCCGGTGGATACAGCCACCCCAACCGCCACAGCCTCATCAACCGTCCTGTTTTCTGATGGGTTTGAAAGTGGTGATTTCTCAGCGTGGACTGCGGTAACCGTCGGTGGTGATGGTTCAGCGGTTGTTCAAAATAGCATTGTCTACGCTGGCAATTTCTCTGCGCAACTCTCTGAGACGGCCAATACTGGCTCCTTGGCCCACGCCCGCAAGAGCTTGTTAGCACCTGAAACCAACCTGACCATCAGTGGCGAATTCATGGTCACCCAGGAAGGCGTCTCAGGTGGAAATGTACCCATCTTCCGGCTCTTCGATTCCTCAGGCACACGCTTGTTGACCATCTATCGGCAGAATACGACCAATGGTCAAATTTGGAGCTATGATGGCACCAACCGCATCCAGGCCAGTAGCCTGATGCCACTCAACACCTGGGTACATTTCGATGTGCACGTGATTACAAATGGAACGGGAGCCAGCACGATCGAGGTATACATGAATGGCGTGCAGGTCATACAAACCGCGACCGCCAATCTGGGCACTTCAGGTGTGCTCACCATTCAGATTGGAAATGAGACGTCAAGACAAACCTTTACTATATTTGTGGATGAGGTTGTGATACAGAAGTGATTGAAAAGGTCGGCGCACTTCAACACGGAGAGTGCGCAGATCTCATGGGACTGGATGTCAATGGGGATGGTGTGCAATCTTGGACTGCTTTTCCGTGACTTGTACAATAGCGTAAATTCAGACGTAGTACCGTCTTTGAGAATGATATACATATGAATAATATTCTTACTCCATATCAGAAACTAGTCATGAAAGTCCCAAGAATTCGTTCGCTAAGTTTTCATCTATGGCACTTGGTTCAGCCATATTTTCTTCTAATACTATCAACAGGCTTGTTCGTGTTCACAGTGAGCAAAATTAACTTGCGAGCGATGACGGATATCGGTATTGTTTCTATCCTTCCTGTGAGTATTTACCTCTCATTGTTTTTGTTGACCTTTAGCTTTATTTGGTGTTTACATCGCTCTGAACAAAGCAACTTTATTCTGTTGTTGCATGTCATCCTGCTTGTTTTCATTCTGCATGGCATTACCGTTCCAGTAGAGGAGTTGCCACGCTTCAATGTGACTTGGCGCCATGCTGGAATTATCGACTATATTCTGCGCAATCACGCTGTCAACCCACGTATCGATGCTTACTTCAATTGGCCCGGATTTTTTATCCTCTCGGCTTTTGTTATGGAGCTAATGGGTCTTAAGGATCCCATTCAGCTTGCCTTTTGGCCATCGGTCTTTAATAGTTTGTTATATATAGGCCCATTGATACTCATTTTGCGTTCAGTGACTGAGAATCGCAAACTGATTTGGTATGGTTTGTGGCTGTTTTTCCTGGCGAACTGGATCGGTCAGGATTATTTTGCGCCACAGGCTTTGAATTTTTTTATTTATATTACAATTTTAGGCATACTTTTATGGTGTTTCAGAGGTAGTCAGGCACTGCCCTGGCTTGAGCGAATATTCAAGTCCGTCAGCCAGCGTATTGTGTTGAGTGAGACACAGGAACAACAGGCGATTGTGCGTGGACGAAATACCGCCCGTCGTCGGCGTCTGATAGGCCTGATCGTCATTTTATTCGCAGCACTGTTTTCGGTAGCCAGCCACCAGCTTACTCCCTTTGCAATTCTTATCAGCATAGCTGTGTTATCAGTATTTAATCAGATTTCTGTGCGTGGACTGGGTTATATCATCGCCGTGATGACCTTGACCTGGCTGGCGTTTATGGCCGTGCCTTATATGCAGCAACGGACCGACAAGCTGTTGTCGGATGTTGGGCGTGTTGACGAAGCTTTGACCGCAAATGTAACTGACCGCCTCAGCGGGAGTTCGGGGCATAATATTATTGTCAAGGTGCGGTTGCTGGAAACTGCCTTTTTCTGGGGGCTGGCTTTTCTTGGTGGCCTCCGCCGTCTCAATAGGAATTATTTTGATCTTATACCTGTCCTTTTGGCGTTGCCACCATTTACTTTACTGATACTGCAGTTTTATGGTGGTGAAATGTTACTGCGTGTTTACCTTTTCACTTTGCCATTCATGGTCTTTTTTGTCTCGGGTTTGATTTATACCGATCTTCCGGAGAAATGGGTGAACTGGCAGCCGTGGTTGGCAGGCATGCTGAGTATCTTATTGATTAGTACTTTTTACCTTTCTCGGTATGGGAACGAAAAAATTGACCAGTTTACCCAAAAAGAGGTTGAAGCGGTTAATTATGTTTACAAGATTGCCGAACCGGGTGCATTGATTGCTGCTCCATCCCCTCATTATCCGATTAAGTATCAAGGATATGAGCTATACTCGGTAAAATTTTACGATGAGGCGATTCTGGCTGGTGATGTCAATATTTTGGTGCAGGCCATGGACGCAAAGCAAGCCCGTGAATCTTTTTTCATTATTACCACCAGTCAGGAATCCTATTTCCAGCTTTTCTATAGTTACCTGTCGAAGAACTGGCAGGATTTTGAGGCCAAGATGATCTCATCGGGCCGATTTGAATTGATTTACTCCAATGAAGATGCCAGAGTATATAAACTTCTCAAAATACCGTGATATTTGGCACTCAAAATGGATTTGGCCAGGCACTCTGACGGTCTCAGTTGTGCTGATCGCTGCACTGTTTGCGGCCAATCTCAATACACCTCTGCGTCCAATCTTTGTTCTGTGGTTTCTATTAATTTGCCCGGGTATGTCCATTGTGCGGATTTTCGATGTGCAGAACCATTTGCTCGAATGGGTGCTCGCCCTGGCTTTGAGTATTTCACTTGCCGGCTTTGTTTCTGGTTTAATGATCTATATGGCAACCTGGTCCTCTGTTCTGGGGCTAGGGATACTAATCGCCATTACCGTGCTTGGAGTGATTATTCAAGCTTTGCTCAATCTTAGAATCATTGCCTGGCCCACCAGCGAGCTGAGTGTGCCCCTTGATAGATATAAGCGGAACGAGATGAGTGTACCCTTCGCTGAAAATAAACAGAACGAGCTGATGGTACATCTCGATGAAGATAAACGGAACGAGATAAGTGTACCCCTCGCTACAGATAAACGGAATGAGATGAGTGTACCCTCCGATGAAGATAAGTGGAACGAGATGAGTGTACCCCTCGATGAAGATAAACAGAACGAGATAAGTGTACCCCTCGCTACAGATAAACGGAACGAGATGAGTATACCCCTTGCTAAAAATGAACGGAACGAGCTGAGTGCATCTCTTGCCGAAAATAAGCAGAACGAGCCGAGTGTACCCCTCAAAAGAAAAAAACGGAAAAAGAAGAAATGACTGCCTTTCTGCCATATTTATTGCCGGTTTTTCGGCAACCCCCACTGAGCCAAGCGCAGACTGTGGTCCTCACGGCAATCGTCATTGCTTTATTATTCGCCCTGCTGGTTGAAAAAGAATTCATCCGTTCATATGGTACCGAAAATATTCGTCGTTGGCTCAGTACCATCAATATCTTTTCCTGGACTTTGCTCGGAGTTTTTGCCTTTTTAATGGCAGTGCGTTTTCTGGGTTTTATATTCAATTAAGGCATGATAGCAGACACCCCTCATACCGATTTTTGGAAAATTAAACTAGATAGACCTGTATTTCTCACTGTAGTCATTTACCTCAGCCTGGCAGCTTTTCTGGAGATCCTTGGTACTTATGTTAGTATCATACTTGGCTCTATAGGTAACGCCTTGTTGATATTCTTGGCCATTAATCAGGCGGTCTGGATGCATAATACTGCCTGCTATCGAATCCTGCCAGTCATTGCCTTGATACCTTTTTTGCGTCTACTGAGCGTTATACTGCCGGTCGCAGGTTGGCCTATCCAAATTAACTACCTGCTTATTACTATACCTCTCCTAGTCACAGTGGGAATGCTGATGTATTATCGGAAAATCCCCCTGGTCAACCTTGGACTGGAACGTCCAAATTGGCGGGTTCAATTTCCTATTGCCCTCAGTGGTTTGCCATTAGGTTTTATTGGTTATCTGCTATTACGTCCCACCCCACTCTTTGTAGGCTCTGGTCTGGTTGTATGGACTACCAATCTTCTGGTACTGTTTGTTTGCATTGCATTTGCGGAGGAAATTGTTTTTCGAGGTATTTTCTTGCGCGTTCTCGCAGAAGTTAGCGATCCTTTTGCCTTATTTGCTTCGGGGCTACTTTACGGCGTCTTGCATATTGGCTCGGGCTCATTGGCTTATGCGCTATTTATGGGATTGGTGGGATGGCTTTTTGCTTTTCTTACATTGCGCACGCGCTCGATCTGGGGTGTGGTGATTGCGCACTTTTTTCTCGTGGCAGGTATGGTGTTATTCTCGCTTCCATAGTTTACGCCCCACAACATAATACTCATATCAACACGGGCAAATTTGAAGTTGGGGAAACGTATCTTTCTTATAGAGAAATCAAAGAAACATCGAACAAATGGCAGAGTAGCCATATGTATCCAAGAAAGAAGATTTGAAAGTGGATGAATGTAGCTGGTTCAGGAAACGATCCGCTAACTCCGGGAGCCTGGTTTCAAGGTGATTATGGCTTACCTCATGACGGATGGCTTTCCAAACCTGTTCCTGCGGGTTCAAGTCTGGGCAGGCAGTCGGAAAGAAAATGATCTCGAGACGAGGGTGTGCCTCCAAAACTTTGTCAATCGGCTTGCCACGATGCTAGGGAGCGCGATCCCAAAACAAGATGATCGGGACCGCTGGATTGGCATCCAAGATCAACTCCAAATGTTGTGCAGAAACTTCAGCATTCATCAGGTCGGAGCGCATTGCGATTTCTTGGCCTGTGTGCAGGTTCAAAGTGCCGTAGAAATTGGTCTTGACTCGTCCCGGCTCGGCTCGGACCGCGGGCGTATGTCCGGTCGGAGACCAAACCTGGCAGGTGGTGGCTTGCAAGTACAGTCCGGCTTCATCTCCAGCCAGAAAGAGCGTATGCGGTGCATCTTGGGCGACCTCCATCAGTTTTTTTCGAGCTGTTCTTCAAACTCAGCCACCTTGGTCTCACTGCGAGACTTGAAGACTTTCTCGGTCTTGTGGTAACTAAATCCGCACAGATGCAAAAGATACCTGTAGGAGGTGCGACTTTGATATTCAACTCCATATCGCTCCCGAACCACCAGCACCAGGTCTTCGACTGCCCAAAATTGCCCAGCGGTTGTGCTGGCTCGTGAACCTAATCGTTCTTTCGGTGTGTATTGATGCGATATCTGCTGTAGCTCTTCGATCTGTAATTTGCTCAGCTTGGCTCGATTGCCACCTAGACGCTTGTCAACCAGCCCCTGCCCTGGATCCGCACAATAGGCTCGACACCATTCCATCAAACTGGTTTGGCTGCACCCACTGATCTGCTCCATCTCGGCTTCCGCATAGCCTTTGCCATACAGCCGAACTGCCGGGTATCGTGTCCGGGTATTTGCATCTTTACTTGTTCGATAGCCGCGTAATAGCTCTTTCCGTTCTTCTTCGGTCAGTATGAATTTTCGCTTTGCCATTCCGCTATTGTACGACTTCTCACTACTTTGTCTATTAGAGGTGTGTTTTTGTTTTTAGACCGGGAACTAAGGAAATGATTGTCCCATGAGGACGTGCTGTTAAGTAGATATCGAAACCTACTCTAAATAAGCTCGCTCTTGGCGGTGTCCCCGCTGCCGAGGATGGCGGCTCGAGCAAATATGGTTATCAAGGGACTTTCCGGATTCTTCTTAAATGGTACGTCCCTTTTGTTTAAAGAGCAATGTATACTGGAGGAATGAGACGCAATTCTGTTTTGACCATTGTTTTATTTCTCTGTCTGGCACTGACAGAACGGACGCGACGATATGGTTGCGTCCTTTTTGTTTTGCTGCAGTGTATACTAGCAGCATGAACCTGAGTGTTTCCCGGCGTCCTGGGCGAGTCGACACCTGTACCCGGGGGCGAGATGGCCTGCAGCACACCGTCCTGATGGGAGATGCCGAGAGTTGTCTATGCCTTTATGAAGAAGCTGCAACTTTTTTCGGTCCAGAGCGTATGTGTGAGTAGAAAGTCGAAGAGGAGCGCAAGTGAACGATGAAAATGCCTGGGTCCTCCGGGCGCAACAAGGCAGTGATGAGGCATTTACGCAACTCGTAGAGACCTATCAAAAACCGGTCTATAACCTGTGCTACCGCATGTTAGGTGAGCCTGAAGTAGCGGAAGATGCCGCGCAGGAAACTTTTTTGCGTGCCTATCAAAACCTGCACCGGTACGATAATTCCCGTTCCTTTGGAACGTGGATTCTGTCGATTGCTGCGCACTACTGCATTGACCGGCTACGAAAGCGGAAATTTTCAGTCTTTTCGATAGATGCGGAGGATGAGGATGGGATGGCCTACGAAATACCCGATCCCGCCTCTCCCGACCCGGAAGCTGAATCAGCCAAACAGGAGGATCGCGACCGCTTGCACCTCCTGCTAAAAGACCTTGATGAGACGGACCGCGCCGCGGTCGTGATGCGTTACTGGTATGACTACTCTGAAGTGGAAATCGCCCAATCCTTGAACCTGACGGTGAGCGCAGTGAAAAGCCGTTTGCATCGCTCGCGCCGGGCGCTGGCAGAAATGTGGCAGTCAGATAGGTCCCGCGCTTACCCTGAAAGGAGATCTCGTGAATCACTTGCCTTTTGAAAACTGGCTGTTAAATGACGTGCCTGTCAACCCTGAGCAACAACGCGAACTTGAACTGCATTTGCGAAATTGTTCCTATTGCTCTGCCCTGGCAGAAACAGGCCGGTTGTTAAAAACTGCAAAAATGGCAGCCCCGGCGATAGGGTTTACTGTGCGCTTCCAGGCACGGTTGGCTGAACGCAAAATCGCTGACCGACGGCGCAGGTTATGGGGCTCCGTTCTATTTACGTTGGGCGGGTTGGCATTGCTTATGTGGATATTCGCCCCGTACGCAATATCCTTCTTTGCATCACCTGCGACCTGGATTTCGGCGATCGCAGGCTGGCTTATCTATGTCGGAACAACCCTCATTGCTTTAGTGGATGCTGGTTTCGTGATACTCAGCGTGCTTCCAAAGTTCTTGCCGCCTTTTGCCTGGATGGTTGTGATTTCAACGCTGGCCGGGGTGGGTTTGTTATGGTCCGTATCAATTTGGCGGTTTGCCCAGCGGGGTGTGCCGCAAGGAGTGTGATGTATGAATAGAATTTTTCGATCTTTTACCCTGCTGGTTCTGCTGGCACTTATGCTTGTGCCGGCCAGCCCGGCTTATGCCCAGAGCGGTGAGCCGGGAAAAATCATCTTTGGTGATAACTATACCCTTGCAACTGGCGAAACGCTCGATGGTGACCTGGTCGTTTTCGGCGGCAATGTGACCATTGAAGAGGGTGCCGATCTGGATGGGAATCTGGTTGTGTTCGGCGGCACGATCTCGAGCAATGGGAACGTCAACGGAGATGTTGTTATCTTCGGTGGGCAAATAAAACTGGATGAAGAAGCTGTCGTGGCCGGCGATGTAGTGACCATTGGTGGACAGGTTGAGCAGGCCGAAGGGGCGCGCGTGGAAGGTGACGTTTTGAACAATGTGGCCCCTGATTTTCGGAATCCCGTTGGCCAAATTCCGCCTGAAATCCCGAATATTCCCAATCCTGACAGTTTTCGCTTTCAATTCCCGAATCCATTGTACGATCTATCAGTGGTATTTGTTTGGGCTGTGGCACTGGCTGGTTTTGCGATGCTGCTGGCTTTGTTCTGGCAATCACAGATCGAGCGTACCGGTAAGCTGATCTTTGCGCAGCCTCTGCAAATCGGCGCAATTGGTCTGCTGGCATTCATATTGTGTTTGTTCCTGATCCTCACCGTCATTCCGCCCGTTGTTCTGGCGTTTGCCTGGTTATTTGGCCTCATTGCCATGGGCACAGAGGTCGGGGAGCGAAGCTCCAAAGTCCTCAACCAGACCTGGTCGCCTATGCAAAAGACAGGCTTCGGCACTTTCTTTTTGGTATTGGTTGGAGGGCTGATAGGTTTCATTCCTTGCCTTGGAACCCTGGTTCAATTCCTGCTGGGCCTGCTTGGAAGCGGTGGGGCATTAATGACCTGGTTCGGTAATCGGACGGCGTTGGGCTCCCTGCTGTCTTCCCAGCCCTCCTCCGGTTCTGCTACCCCAGACCAGCTTCCGCCCGCTTCGTAAGCCTCAAAATCCCCATGTTATAATCAATTGGCCCCGAGCAAGCCCGGGGCCAATTGATTTTAGGAGGATGCCATGGCTTTGAAAGAGATTCCTGTTCCAGATACCATCGTACATGATGGGCCGCCCCCTTTGGTAGAAGTTTCCGGGACGCATCGTGAAATGGGACAACAGATTGGCGAGGCAAGTCGTGAACAGGTGCAGCATAGTGTTGTAAATGCCCACGCACTGATCGAGCAATCGTATAATGCTGTAGAGCTCACCTGGGAGGGGGCAAAAATACAGGCTCGCAAATATCTGCCCTTTGCCGAGGAGCGCTATGCTCCCTATGTGGAGGAGTTGCGTGGTATTGCCGAAGGGGCTAATGTCTCTTTCGATGATCTGATGGTCGTAAATGCGATGGAAGCCGTGACCATGGATGCCCTGCACCTCACGCGCTGCACCAGCTTTGCTGTGAACGAAACCTGCACCGCGGATGGTCATGTACTGGTGGCGCACAACGAAGACTGGGTACCTGAAGACGAAAACGATGTGTACGTAATTTCGGCCAGGCCCAGGGATGAGCCCCCATTTCTGGCCATGACGTATGGTGGGCTGCTGCCCAATGTGGGATTCAACGCCTACGGCATCGCGCAATTAATTGACTCAGTGTACCCAAACGACTCGCGCATCGGCATTCCGCGTTTGGTGGTGGCGCGGGCGGTCCTCGCCTCACGCCGTATCTCTGGAGCGCTCGGCCGTACCTTGATTTCTCATCGTGCTGCCGGGTATACCCATATGATCGTCCATGAAAGCGGAGAGATGTATTCAGTGGAGGTCTCCTCGCGTCGTTTCGATATTCTGCATGGAACAGATGGGTACCTCACCCATACGAATCACTATCTTTCCCCCACCATGAAAGAGATAGAAAAAGATCCCGAGGAACTGATTTCCTCGCGCGTGCGGTACTTCCGCGCGAACCGGCTGCTGCGTGAGAATAATGCGCATAGCATTAAGAGCTTGCAGGCCATTCAGAAAGACCATGTCAATTTGCCGAACTCGATCTGCAATCACAACATCACAGGCATTGACCCCCTGGATCGTGAAAGCACGATCACAGCCCTGGTCATTGATCTGACCGCCCGAGAGATGCATATTGCATGGGGGAATCCATGTCAAAACATCTACCATACGTACCATCTGAACGCATGATGAGACCGCAGGGTTGCAAACTTCCACAATCGACTGTATAATCCCACTTACATTTTGCTTAACCGGAGCGTCAAGTGACAGATCAGAATAAGACCCTGCCCACCCAAGGGAGCGATGCAAATCAGCAGGGAGAAGTAGTCAATCAGAACAATAATCAAACCATGGAGTCCCTACTGAACGAGCAGGAACTTAATGTTGACCTGCCTCAGCCTGGCGAAATCCGTTCAGGCATTATTGCGAGCATCAGTCATAACCAGATTCTCGTAAGTATTGGTGCCAAATCGGAAGGGATCATCTCCGGTAAGGAATTGGAGCAACTGTCGGCGAAGGAGCGCGAAGCACTCAAGATCGGCCAGGAGATTAAGGTTTTTGTGATCAGTCCTGAAGATGCCGGCGGGAATGTCGTGTTGTCCTTCAAACGTGCCCAGGAACAAATCTCCTGGGATAACGTGGATAAATTGCTGGAGGACAGCAGTATCATTGAAAGCAAGATCACGGGTTTCAACAAGGGTGGCCTAATCGTCACGGTGGAGGGTCTGCGTGGCTTTGTGCCCTCCTCGCAGATTAGCGCGTTGCGCCGCACGCAGGTCAGCGGCGATACCCCCGAACAGCGCTGGCAGAAAATGGTCGGGCAGCCCATTTCTGTGCGCGTGATCGAAGTGGATAAGGAACGCCGCCGCCTGATCCTATCTGAACGGGCTGCCAGTACTGAAACCCGCCAGTCCATTAAAGAACGTGTTCTGGATGAACTCGAGGAAGGCAAGGTTTATACCGGCCGCGTCACCAGCCTTGCCGACTTTGGCGCGTTTATCAATGTCAACGGCGCGGATGGTCTCGTCCATCTCTCTGAGCTCTCCTGGGATCACATCACCCATCCGCGCGAAGTGCTCGAAGTGGGGCAAGAAGTCAAGGTCAAGGTCATCAACGTGGACCGGGTAAAGAAGCGCATTGGGCTTTCGGTTCGTGCCCTGCAGGAAGATCCCTGGCGGGCGCGTGTCCAGAAATATAGCGTCGGTCAACTCGTAGAAGGCGTAATCACCCGTCTGACGAAATTCGGCGCTTTTGCCCGGCTCGAAGGTGACATCGAAGGTCTGATCCACATCTCTGAAATCGCCGACCATCGCATCGAGCACCCCAAAGAGGTCCTTAAGGAAGGTGATGTTAAGAGCCTGCGTGTGATCCGCATCGATGCGGACCAGCACCGCATTGGCCTCAGCCTGAGGAAAGTGGATTCGGCCGCCTACGCAGATAAAGACTTCAAGCTGCTCACCGCCGAATATAACCAGCCCTCAGAAGAACCACAGTCTGATACGCCGGAAACTCCCAGCGAACAGTAAATCAAAGAGCGCACTACGGTGCGCTCTTTTATGATATGCACCTGATCATCGACTCTCACCAGGATTTAGCCTGGAACATGCTTACTTTCAAACGGGACTATCTGCGTTCGGTTGCAGAAACACGTCGTCTGGAAACGAATACTCTTATTCCCGAGCGTAACGGTGACTGTCTGCTAGGCTGGCCTGAATACCAACGCGGCCACGTGGCGGTCATCTTCTCGACGTTATTTGCCGCCCCCGCCCGCAAGAGGGAGTTATGGGACACGCTGTGGTATCCGGATTTTGACACAGCCCACCGACTCTACCGTGACCAAATCGCGTTCTACCGCAAATTAGCCGATTCTTACCCGGACAAATTCCGCCTCATCGCCTCCCGAAAAGAAATCGATTCTGTCATTGAACATTGGTCTACACCCTCGCAGAATGACGAGGGCCACCCGGTGGGCCTGATCTACCTCATGGAAGGCGCTGACGGGATCCGTTCCCCCCACGAGCTGGCCGAATGGTATGAGCTGGGACTGCGGCTGATCGGTCTGGCATGGGTTGGGACGCGCTATTGTGGCGGCACCGGTGATCCAGGCCCATTAACGGTCGATGGAAAAAAACTTCTTTCTGCGATGGCAGACTATAACTTCATCCTCGACCTCAGCCACATGGACGAAACCGCCGCGCTCGAATCGCTGGAGCACTATGAAGGGCCGATCATGGCAACTCATTCAAACTGCGCCGCGTTGATGAAAGGGGCAGATACCAACCGTCATATTACTGATCGCGTCCTGCGTGGCTTGATCGAACGAGGTGGGGTCAATGGCTTGCTGCCACTCAACTCCTTCCTCAAAGTAGGATGGATGCGCAAGTCTGGCAGCCGCCGAGAAGAAGTACCTTTGGATGTATATATAGCCCACATTGATCATATCTGCCAACTGGCAGGCAACGCCGAACATGCCGCGATTGGCTCGGATTTCGATGGTGGCTTTGGTCTGCAATCCATTCCCTCGGAGTTGGATTCGATTGCTGACTTGCAGATCATCGCCTCGAAGCTGATCGAGCGGGGCTACAGCGACTCTGACGCGCAAAAAATTCTGGGTGGCAACTGGTTGAGATTCCTGCGGGAGCATTTGCCATCATGACCGTGGATCTGGGATTTCGCATTTCCTATCTGCGGGTGCGCTTTAGCTTTATCACCACGCTTTTTGGATTGTTTATTTTCGTGATCGGCGCTAAACCCAGCTGGTTTGGCTGGGATCGCAGCCCGGTGGTCGGGTTCATCCAGATCGCAGTCTTTCTGATTGGCCTGGCGCTGATCTGTATCGGTGGCTACGTGGGCCTTCTAGCCTTGTGGGGCAGGGAACAAAGAAGCATTCTGGCCGATATTGGCCTGCGCCTGGTTGGTACGGGATATGTGATTGCCGTGTTCACCGGCATGGCAGATGTATTTGGTCTGGGTTCCCAGCCGTTGCCGAACGTCCCATATTTCGGTCCCTGGCAGGCTGGTGGAGTTTTGATCGGTCAGGTCATCATTGCGCTTGGATTCCTGATGACGATCCCATATCCCGTGCTCTTTAAGAAGGAACAACCCTAAATCCCGTTGGGAAATCAGGAAGGCGGTTTTTTAGGATCCTTCCCTAAAAACGCGTAGATCAAAGCTGTATTCAATTCCAGCACAATGTTTCCTATTTTCGTGGAGACCTTTTCCAGCCAGGCTATCAGGAATGGCTTTCTGATTACTACCAGCGCAAAGGTAACCGCAAGCAGCAATACAGCAGATACAACTGCCCGGAGCAGTAAAAGCCCGACGGAGAGGATTAATAACACGGGCCAACTGATCGGTGCGAGAATTACCGAGCCTAAATGAAAATCTCGTTTGTTGGGATCGTCAATGGAACGGCGTGCATTGACGCGATAAGCGTGCCCTACACAAAAGAACAAAATCAGCATGAGTAGAGGAAGACAGTACCACAAATCACGCAGGTATTTCAACAGCATAACTTACCCCAGTGATGGTTCCCTGTCTGTATTTTATAACAACTTTGACAGTACGAATACAAGTAACAAACATCCCGTATCTGCCGTGACACGGGATGTTTGCGTTAGGTATTATGTGGTTCGCCTGAATATTATTCAAGCAGCCGTTTAGCCGTCTCAGCGAGCATCGCAGTTCCCAAGGGCAGAGCGCGTTCATCGAGATCAAACTTTGGGTGATGGAGCAAATATTGCTCGTGTCCCTCCTTCTGGGTGCCTAGGGTGAACATGGCGCCGGGGGCATGCTTTATGAATTCTCCAAAGTCCTCCGCGCCGAGTGTCTTCTCAATTTCGTGGACGTTGTCCACCCCTAATAAATCCTTTCCAGTCTTTTCGATCATCTCCGACACAAAACTGTCATTGATCATTGGCGGACCGCCAATCGCATATTTCAGTTTGTAATCGCCGCCCAGCGCCTTGACGATATCAAAAGCCCGTTTCATTTCCTGATGGATTTGCTGGTGTACCTTCTCATCTGTAAATCGCAAAGTACCTGTGATATTTACGCTTTCCGGAATCACATTTTCTGTAAACCCGCCATGGATGGAACCAATGCTGACAACCGCCGGGGCAAACGGATTGATACGGCGCGAAACAATTCCATTGAGTGCAATGATCACGTGTGCCATGAGATAGTACGGATCGATGGTTTTATCGGGATGCGCTCCATGACCACCTTTACCCTCGATCACTGCATACCACGAATCAACTCCGCCCGAAGCCGGACCAGGATTGATGCCAATGGTGCCGGCCGGTTTCAGCGGGTCAACATGTTGGGCGATCACGTAATCCACGCCGTCCATCGCGCCCTCCTCAGACATGCGTTGCGCGCCGCTCTTCCCTTCTTCATCGGTGGTCTCTTCACAGGGTTGAAAGAGAAAACGAATGCGCCCGGGCAGTTTTTCTTTTGATAATAATAAGGCTGCGCCAAGCGCCATCGCAGTATGCGAGTCATGCCCGCACGCATGCATTGCACCTGCATTTTGCGAAATATATTCATAATCATTCTGTTCCAGGATCGGCAGCGCGTCCATGTCGGCACGGATAGCGACCATCTTGCCACCTTCGCCGATCTCTGCGACCACCCCGGTCTTGCCTATCCCGCGCCTCACCTTATACCCCATCTTTTCCAATTCCTCCGCCACGATCTTCGATGTGCGGTGTAGTTCAAACCCAATCTCCGGGTGCATATGAAAATCCCGCCGCCATTCAATGAGTTCTTCTGATAATGCATGTGATTGTTTGAGCATGTTTCTCCTTCAGACGTAAACACGTGTGTACTTGTGTACCTGTTTCCTTGGCTACTTCTTCCTCACCGACTCCTTCTCAGCCGCAGTCAGGATTTTATCCAATTCCTGCTCCTGTTGCGGCTCAAGTGGCGGAACAACATGCTCTCGCAATATTCGAGCTGCTTCCTCCGCGGCGTAATCTGCCATTTGTTTGCGACCCAGCTTTTCCTCCCAGGTATCCCACGAGTTGCGCTCGGCGAGTTTGGTCAGTGCCATTTCGCCCGCCCGAAGATGTTTCATCGTGTGCTTCTGACCGAGAAAATTACGTGTGCCGTTCATGACATTGCCGATAATATCCACTGCTAGATGGTCCACATCCGTAGACAAGCCTTTGCGTAAACGTAACACACTTCCCGCGAGTTCGTTATCCAAGACCATTTGGGCGAATGAACCCATTACGCCCGCTTCCATTTCGCCGATGCCAGAAAGCTCGTCGGCGCCGGCCAAAGCAGGGATGGAAGCGTTGAGTCCCCGCTCGAACGCATTTTGAGCATCGAGCGTGTGGGCATTTGTCGAGAATCCATACACGTTGACCGTGAAGCCGTAATAGTGTCCGAGTTGAACCGTAGCGGCAGAGGAAATGCCCAATTCCACGCCGCTCCAGATCAATCCAGTACGTGGCTCCAGCATTCCCAATCTTCCACAATAAACCACGCCGCAGCCCGGATTGATGATTTGTGCCAGCACCAGCGGAGCAAGCGATTCGGCGCTTTGCTGAACGATGCTGCCTGTGATCGTCATAGGGGACGTCGCACCGCCGGTGGGGCAGGGCAGGTTGGCATGGATCACGCCAGCCTTCGCCATTTCCACAATCGCTTCGGCGGCGATATCGTGCATCGTGAGCGGGCTGACAGGGGAAAGGGACAGGGTCAGTTCATGCGCGGATGTGCCGACTACCGCGGCCATCTCCACTGCATATTTGACCTCATGCCCAAATTGAATGCCCGGACCCTGCACGGGCTTGGTGGTATTCGAAAGCGCATAACGGTACATGTGCAGTGCCATGAGTTCGTTGGAAATATCCGGCGGGGTGAAGAACGGCGTAACCGTGTGACAGTTCGGCAATGCGTCAAGCAGGCGGATGGCGTTACAAGCGTCTTCATCCGTCGCCACATGACGTGTTCCTGTCCGTGCATCGAATACATCCCGCGCGCCGCCGAGATTGTGGAAGTACAGTTTCCCATTACCCAATTCGCTGACCTGCCCATTGCGCCCGCGAATGACCGGACGTTTGTTGGCTCTGGCGATGCTGTCTATGACCAGGTCAGGAGGAAAGCAGACCCGGTTGCCATTCATTGTGCAGCCCGCATCGGTCAGGACTTCCAGGCTGGGTTTGTGCGTCCAGATCACACCCACCTCCTGCAGGATCCGAAGCGTTGCTTCGTGCATGGCCTGTATGTCCTTATCGGACAGGAATTTTAATGGTTCCATGTCAACTCCTTGGGGAAGTATACCCGCACACAAGGAGACAAGTACACAGGTGTTGCCCCGACCTGGGTACATGTTTTCGTGCCTACGTGCCTACTTACCCGCGACCACGCTAGCTGGAGTCATCGGAAGATATATCGAATCCCGCGTCGACGCGCGGGATTCGGAGAAGTTCGATGAGGGGGAGCGTGACTATGCCAGATGCAGATCCTCAAGGACGGGCAAATTTTCCATGCCGGCCTGTTTGGCGAGAGTCAAAACAAAGGCGTGCAGTTCGGCTTCTTTGGCAGGATCCAGTTCAGGCCGCAGGTAGGAAGCGATGATTTCCTTCACACGCTCCTGCGCCCGTTGGAAGGTGTCCAGCGATCCGGATGCCTTCCAGCCGCGCATCGAGTCGCGGTCAATGACTTTGCCCGGCATGTGCTGTTCTTTTTGGAAGAGCTGCAGGGTGATGCGTTGTTTGAGGAAATCGCCGCCTTTGAAATCTACGCCTTCATAAAAACCGGTGGCGAGCGTTTCGGTGTGAACCTTCATGCCTGCGAGCATTCGCTTTGCCATCGCAATGCCCTCTGCATCACGACCAGTTTTTCAGGACTCTGACAGAGGAGCGAATCCAACATGCCCGCGCCGGAGATCATGTTGATGCCGCTCAACGCGCCGACCAGCGCGCCCATGCCACTTTCGAGTCCAGCTTGCATATCGGGCAGTTTCGACTC
>DASTOH010000090.1:0-7438 GCA_035720235.1 Anaerolineales bacterium
CGTGGTCATACTCGAGGCGGCGCAGCGCGCAAATCCATCCGATGCCCGGGCGCCCTATTACCTCGGGAATTTCTGGTACGCCCATCGCTGCTATCCCGACGCGATCGATTGCTGGGAACGCGCCCGCGAACTTGACCCGAACTTCGCCACCGTGCATCGCAACCTGGCGCTGGCCTATTTCAACAAGAGCAATGACCCTCGGCGATCGCTTGACTCCTTTGAAAAAGCGTTTGGACTCAACCGCGTGGACGCGCGCGTGTTCTTTGAGCTTGACCAACTCTACAAGCGCCTCAATCGCACGCCAGTCGAGCGTTTGACCCTTCTGCAAAAGCATCTTGACCTGGTGGATCAACGCGACGATTTGACCATTGAATATGTCACCTTGCTCAACCTGCTGGGACGCCCTGACCAGGCGTACCAACATTTGATGCGTCGTAATTTCCATCCGTGGGAGGGCGGTGAGGGAAAAGTATCCGGACAGTACATCACCAGTTTAGTGGAGAGAGCCAGGGCCTTGATCGAAAATGGCCAGGCTCAACGGGCAATTGAGCTGCTGATGCAGGCACAGGTGTATCCGCATAGCCTGGGTGAAGGCAAGTTGCATGGCGCACAGGAAAACAATATTTTCTACTTCCTTGGCTGCGCTTATGAAGCGTTGGGAGAAAGTGAAGATGCCCACCACTGGTTCGAGCGCGCCGCCGTCGGTCTGAGTGAACCCACGTCAGCACTCTATTACAATGACCAACCTCCCGACATGATTTTCTACCAGGGCTTGGCGCGACTGAAATTAGGTCGCGGTGAAGAGGCTCGGGCCATTTTTACCCGGCTCGTGGATTATGGTAAGTCTCATCTGAACGACGAAGTCACAGCGGATTACTTTGCTGTATCCTTGCCTGATTTTATGGTCTTTGACGCGGATCTGAAACAGCGCAACCAAGGGCACTGCCACTAAATGATGGGGCTGGGTTATCTGGGCCTGGGCAATTTGCCTGCCGCCAGGGAGCATCTCGAGGCTGTGCTGGCGCTGGATGCCAATCATCTCGGCGCAACCCTGCATTTGCATTTGGTGAAATGAAGAACCGTCATATTCCTTCAAACGAGATATAAGCTCATGACCACAGAACCCTTGATCGGCCGGCTGCACCTATCGGCAAAGCACAAAGAAATATTTTCAGGTCATTTACGGCTGGGTGGCCTCAATCCGTTGGGGGAACGGATTGGCCTCACCAATTATTACCTGACCCGCAATGACCGCCCGTGGATCGGCATCAGCGGTGAAATTCATTTTTCCCGTTTTCCACTGGAATATTGGGAAGAGGAACTGCGCAAGATCAAAGCCACAGGCATCAACCTGGTCTCCACGTACTTCTTCTGGAACTATCATGAACCATCTCCAGGACAATTCGATTGGAGCGGAAACCGGAACGCGCGCCATTTCATACGCCTCTGTGCCCAGTGTGGCTTGGATGTGATTGTGCGCGTCGGGCCGTTTGGGCATGGTGAATGTCGAAATGGCGGGCTGCCCGATTGGCTGTACGGCCAGCCATTTGAAGTCCGCACGAATGCACCCGGGTATCTGGCACATGTGGAGCGCTATTATCAGCAGTTGGGGCAGCAACTGCGTGGGCTGTGGTTCAAGGATGGTGGTCCGATCGTGGCCATGCAGTTGGACAACGAATATGGCCACTGCGGCGCACCCTGGGAGACGACCGGTCGCGGCCGCGAGGTGGAATGGATTCCGCGCGGGTTGGATGGCGAAGCGCATCTTGAGCAATTGAAACGATTGGCGTTGAAGGCTGGTATGGAGGCGCCGCTCGTCACCCTGACGGCGTGGGGGGATCCCAATTGGGCTCCAATTCTCGAGGATGAAAGCTTGCCAGTCTATGGCGGCTATGCTTATCCAACCTGGGTTGATAATCCCGGTCCAAGCGACTTATATTGCTTCCAGGATGCCCATGCCAATTTTGCAGCAGCGCCAGACCGCAAGCGAAATTATTACCCGGTCATGAATGCCGAAATGCAGGGAGGCATACAGAATACGTATCCAAATCGCCCCGTTGTGTTATCACACAGCACCGAAGCGTTGGCGCTGGTGGTGCTCGGCAGCGGGAGCAACTTCCTCGGCTATTACATGTATCATGGCGGCTCGCATGCCTGGCTGGAAGGTGGGTTTGCCAACGAGGGCATATGTCCCCAGGTGTCTTACGACTTTCAGGCGCCGATCGGGGAATATGGCGAGGTCCGCGATTCAGCACGTTATCTGAAGACGTTACATCTGTTCCTGGAGGCTTTTGGCGAAGAGCTGGCACCGATGGGTACCGTCTTGCCGGAAGAGGCCGAGGTAATCCAGTCCACCGATACAGGATCCCTGCGTTTTTGCGCGCGTGCCAGAGATGGTGCCGGTTACGTGTTCCTGAATAACTTTCAAGACCATCTTGAGATGCCCGATAAACCATTCAGCCTGGAACTGACACTGCCTCATGAGCAACTTCGAATCCCGCGGGAAAGCACACTGACTCTGAAATCAGATGTGAGTTGCCTGTTACCGTTCAATTTCTCATTGGCTGGTGTGCGGCTGGTCTATGCCACGGCCCAACCGTTGACGGTGCTGCACACCGATGATGAGGTCCACTACTTTTTCTTCGCGCCGGAAGGAATGACGCCGGAGTATTGCCTGGCAGTGGATTCCTACAGTCGTCTGGAGGGTGACGCCCATATCATGGCCGAGGTCGATGGCAAAGTTTATGTACAGGTCGAGCCGGGTGCGGAGCGTAGTTTCACACTGACCACCGGGGAAGCGAAAACTGTGCGCGTGACCACGCTCATGCGCCACGAAGCGGAACATGCCTGGCGCGGTGTGGCGTGGGGCAGCGAGCGCCTGATCATCAGCAACGCTGACCTGTTTTTTCGCGACCACTCTGTGGAGCTGCGTTCGGAGGGCGAATCCGATATCAGCTTGACCGTCTTCCCCACGGTGACAGACTGGCCTTTGAAAGCGCATGGCGCTACATTGACCATTGATCAACAAGAATTGCTCTCGCGGCTGCGAGTGAGCATCCCGGCCAGAAAACCGGATATCCAGCTCAAGGATTGCGGAGCAGGACGTTTTCAACTGGATTTGGACCCGGATGGAATGTCCGGGCTGAATGACATCTTCCTGCAATTCGATTACATCGGTGATGTGGGTAGTCTGTTTTTGGGTGGGCGTCTAATTGCCGACAATTTCAATAACGGTACCCCCTGGCGGGTCGGTCTGAAGCGTTTTTGGCCGGAGGCGTTGGCCCAAGGATTGGTGGCGCGCTTCTGGCCGTTGCGCAAGGGCCAGATGCAGAACATCTCCACGCCGATGGCTAATCGCATGGAGTTCGAAGGGGAAGAAATATTACGTCTGGTATCCTTCACTGTCATACCAGAATATGTAGCGCGCCTGAGTTGAGCAACTTTCGGTGATTGAGTTTGTTGTCTGCCCCAACAGATCTTAGACTTTGCGGGACGCAGATGAACGCAGAAAAACGCAGACTCTTTTTCTCTTGAATCAGCGAGATCAGCGTTTCTCAGCGTCCCCAAAACCGATACTGAGAAAGAGTCGCACAATGAGTAAGATTCATTCTTGAAAGGAACTTCATACCAACAATGAAACAAGTTTCTCCTGAAGGATTAAAGTGGTTTCAAGATTCCAGGTTCGGCATGTTCATTCACTGGGGTTTGTACTCCATCCTGGCGCGCGGGGAATGGGTGATGCACAATGAGAAGATTCCCGTGCCAGAGTATGAGCCGCTGGTGCAGCAGTTCAACCCGGTGAAGTTCAACGCGGACGAATGGGTACGCATCGCAGCCGATGCGGGACAAAAGTACATCGTCATCACGAGTCGCCATCATGACGGTTTCAGCATGTACGATACCGCGCTGAGCGATTACAAAGTGACCAACACACCGTTCGGGCGCGATCCGCTGCGGGAACTGGCCGATGCCTGCGCGCGGCGCGGTGATATCAGGCTGGGCTTTTACAGTTCCCTTCTCGATTGGCATCATCCCGCCTATCGCTTCCGGAAGGAGAGCGGTCTGGCATGGGATGACTACCTGGAGTTCCTGCATGGACAAGTGCGTGAACTGTGCACCCAGTTCGGCAGGATCGCCTGCATCTGGTTCGATGGGGATTGGCCAAATCATTTATTGAACGATGATAATGCCTACTTTGCCGCGGGCGGTTCGTTCGAATACGAGAAGTTGTACGAGATGATCCACACCCTTCAACCCGATGCTGTCGTTCACAACAACCGCCACGCCGAACCATTGCCGGGTGAAGATGTGCAGGGATTCGAGCAGGATTTGCCAGGGCAGAATACGGCCAGTTTCAACACCACACAAATCTTCGGCCTGCCAATGGAGGTCTGCATGACCATCAACGACAGTTGGGGCGTGAACAAGCAGGACGAGAATCACAAGTCGACGCAGCAATTAGTTCGAACCCTGGTCAGGGCAGCCAGCGCTGGCGCCAATTACCTGCTCAATGTCGGCCCGACCGCGCTGGGCGAAATCCTGCCCGTCCATGCCGAGCGCTTGCGGGCGATGGGCCAATGGCTGGCCATTCACGGCGATTCCATCTATGGTACACAGGCTGGCATCATTGCACCTGCGTCTAATGGCTCAACTGTCAGCACTCGCAGAGATGAAGTGCACTACGTTCACGCGTTGCAATACATCAGCGATTGCGTCATGTTACGCGGCGTGCCAGTCGACGTGACCCGGGCGAGCTTGCTCAAAGATGGTTCACCGATTACTTTTGGCACCAGAGCAGAGGATACGGTTCTTACGATCTTGCCACAACAACGCGATCTGATGGACACAGTAATTCGGCTGGAAAAGTAAACTGTCGTGGAGACGAAAATGAACAGGACGGTATTGATCACCGGTGCAAATATGGGGAGGGGGTTGACGCTCGTGAAGCAGTTTCTTCAGGGAGGCTATGAAGTGTTCGCAGGAGTCTACCAATCGGCGATGGATCTGGACGCTCTTGCCGAAGAATGTGGCAGTTTGCTGGCACTCATCCCACTGATGGAAAGTGGAAGATCCGATCTACATAGATTATCCTGGCAATCTTCTGCCTTGGTAAGGAGGACTGAATGGACGTTCCCGACATACGCCTCCTGATCCTGCTGGGCGGCTTGTACCATGACTTTGACGGTTTCGCGCGCGCCATGACCTCATTGTTCGAGACCAAAGGCTGGTCGGTCGAAACCACCTATGATCTGGACGTTCTGACGCGTCTTGACCGGGTTAACTATCAAGTGGTGCTCAGTTACACGTGCCTGTCGAAAAACGGGCCGGAGCAGGAAAAAGCCACCCCCGAGAGGTTGACTGAAGAGCAGGTGAGCGGGTTGGTGGCCTGGGTGCAAAACGGCGGCGCGTTGTTGACTGCCCACTGCGGGACAGTCGTTGGTGAATCCGATCCGGATTTGGGCAGGCTTCTGGGCGGTCGATTCATTTCTCACCCTGCGCCGTTCAACTTTACGGTCTATCCTCTTTTTGGCGAACATCGCATCACGGAAGGCATTCCAGCCTTTGACGTGCACGATGAATTCTATATCGAGCATTGTGAGCCGAACGTGGATATTCACATGATCGCGGTGCATGAGGATGTGGCACACCCAATGGTCTGGAGTAAACGAGAAGGCGCAGGACGCGTGGCACACATTGCGCCGGGGCATTTCCCTGAAGTGTGGAATCTCTCGCCCTATCGACGCCTTATGATTCAATCAGTCAACTGGCTCACTGAGGATCGATAGGTGACCATGCCTCATGCCTGATGGCTTGCCGAAAAGTTCCACGGTTCAATTCTGAATCCTGACCAGCTGATTCAATGCCCTGGGTTCATTCAGGATCAGGAGTGAAACCAGTTTTATCTCTAACCAGTCCACCCGTTGCTTTCAGGCGAATGGAGATGAAATACATGCAAAGCCCCATCCAAAGTCTTCCAACAATTGGAGTACTTGCTGGCTGGCAAGTGTATGAGGGGTATGTCCATGGATTTCTTGACCTTGTGCTGCGCGGCATCCATGCCGAAGCCCAGAATCGCAAATGCAACCTGCTCCTGGCCTGCGGAATGGGGCACGCTGGCGGCCAGGTCCGCCTTCAGCCTGCCTGGCCTGTGCTCTCTCCTGAAAATGATTTTGTTCCTGTGGGCCCGTGGAATACAGATGGTTTGATAGCGATTAATCCCCTGCTCACTACCGAACGCTCGCAGTATATTCAGCAAGTTATTACAGAAGGTCATCCGGTTGTCTTCGTGGGTCCGGGGGAACAGGGCGCGTCAGTGTCCCTTGATAACGAATCAGGGATACGACAGGCAATCGAGCATCTGGTGCTGCATGGGCACAAGCGTATCGCTTTCATCGCCGGGCATAAGGACAACGAAGTCGATGCCGATAGCATGCTCAGGCTCCAGGCCTATCGCCAGACTGTGCAGGATTTTGGTCTGGAAGATGATTCGCGCCTGATTGTGCATGGCTACCATAACATCGTCATGGGCAGGCAGGCCATGCAGGAACTGTTGGAATCCAGGGTTGGGTTCACGGCAGTGCTTGCCAGTAATGACCATTCTGCCATCGGCGCCATCGAGACGATCCGAAAAGCAGGATTGAGGATTCCGGAAGATATTGCCATGATCGGCTTTGATGATTGGCCGGACGCAGCCGGTCAGAATCCGCCGCTTACGTCTGTCCATTATCCGGTCGTGGAGGCAGGCCGAAGGGCACTGGCTCTCTTGCTTGCGATCATCAACAGAAAGTCATCGGCGGATACATGCATCCAGGTGCCGGTGAAACTCGTCGTGCGGGAGTCCTGTGGCTGCCTGCCTGGCCATCTGATCGGCAAGGACATTTCAGGGTCAGCGGAACAACATCACGATTCGATCACATCACTGCCTGCCATTGCCACGTCCATCTACGAAGCGGTAAGGGATGAGACACGCTTCATCGAGGCGGATGAACTTGCCCTTCTATCCACAGGACTAGTTGAAACATTTCACCGTTCTCTCCAAGAAAGAGATCCGTGGTCGTTTCGTAAGGTCTTTGCCGAGATTCTGCGGCAAGTGGAAGAAGCTGGCGATGATCCGCATGTCTGGCATACAGCACTTTCAAGCCTTGAAGCAAGCGTGCCTTGGCTCATTATTGGCGGGAATGATGACGTAAAGCAGCAGGTTGAAGAGATGATGTCTCAGGCACGTATTGCCATCAGCGTCTCAATACGCCGGCAATATCGGCAATATGTCTACAACAGGGGCTTCATTGCGGATCAGATCGGCCGCCTAACTTCACGCCTGTTCATGGCAACGGACGAAAATCAGATCTTCAATGCCCTGCCTGTATATTTACAACCGATTGGAATCCGTCATATCCTAGTAGCCATCTTTGAGGCAGAAGGAAATGATCCCGTGGCG
>DASTOH010000091.1:0-7537 GCA_035720235.1 Anaerolineales bacterium
GTATCGAATCACCCACTTCCATCACGTTTTTTAGCGAACGTTCGAGCAAAATCGTATGGATGGGAGGCGGCAAAAGCGCCTTGCTATCCAGAGTCAACTTGTTGATGGAAATGGAATTGAAATCGGGCAGAGTATAAATCTCGAAACTGAGCCAGGTATCGGGTCCGGATAAGACGCGTGCCCGATCCACGCGTCTGGCTTGCGCGGAGGCAACAGAGTCCAGCGCCTGTACATGGTTCAACAAACCGTCAGCGAAAGGGGAAAGTGACAATATCGCATGGGCGGGTTGCGTGCCAGCATATTCCGCGCGCAGGTTTTCCTCCAGCACCACACGGCCCGTGATCATCAGACCGAAGGCAGCCACACCGACCGCCACCGCCAGAACAACCAGCAGACTCCGCGACTTGTTGACGAGCAGATCGCGCAGGATTTTTGTACGGCGCACGCTCATTTTTGGACCCTGCGCCTGCTCGTGCTTTCGATCTCCCGCTTCCTGATCCTGGCTGCTTTGTCCACACCGGTTTTGAACTGTTCTGAAGAAGCTGCCAGTTGTTCAAATTCCTGCGCGCTCAACTCAAGGACTTTTGCCGAATACCCCTTGCTCACGCGCACGGTTGCCGCGCGGCGCTTATCGCCCATCAAAGCCATCTCACCAAAGTAGCTGCCCTGGGAGATTTGATTGACCAGCACCTCCCCACCGTGATCATCTTTGACAAGGATATCTACCTTGCCATCCAGCAGTAAATAGAAGGTACCGCCGACATCACCCTGCTTGATAATATCGCGGCCCGCTTCGTAGATGACAGGCTTTGTTTCTTTGAGGATGGAAGCCAGCGTTTCTTCATTTAAAGAAGAAACTGCGTGCAAATGATTGTACGTATTTCGTTTTTCAATCAGGTCAATTAACTCTTCACGCAGAGAACGCGAATCATAAACCAGCGAGCTGAAGGCTTTCTCATCCAACGCCGCTACAGAGATGGGACCATCACTGGAGGCCTTCACGGTGGCCACGCGAACTCCGCCGCCGAGCAATGCCATTTCACCAAAATATTGCCCGGGTTTCAGATGATTGACCAGGAGTTCGCCCCCACCCGGCATGTTGAGGTACACATCCGCCTGGCCATTTAACAAAATGTAGAACTTATCACCGGTTTCCCCCTGGCGAATAATGCTGGAGCCCGGTTGAAAAATTTGCGGATTGATGCTGCGCGAGACTTCCACCAGTTGGTCCTGCGTCAGCGTGGAAAGCGCGCGCACCAGATATTCGTTTACCACCTCGCCATCTGAAATCAAAATGGTGCGGTTTACTCGGCGCGCCAGGTCACTATCATGCGTGACCATTAGAATCGTGGTACCCGAAGCGACCAGATTTTCAAACAGTGAAAAGATTTTCTCGGCAGTCTTGGAATCCAGGTTACCTGTGGGTTCGTCTGCCACGAGCAAGGGCGGGTCATTCGCCAGGGCACGGGCAATCGCCACGCGTTGCTGCTGTCCGCCTGAGATCGCAGAGGGCAACTTATCCGCCTGATCTGCCATCTCCACTTTTTCCAGCAGACGCATGGCACGTTCCCTGCGCTCCCTTTTGGAATAAAGGTTGTTCAACTCCATCGGCAGAATGACGTTCTCCAGAATGGTCAGTGTGGGAAATAATTGAAAGAATTGAAAAACAATGCCCAGATTTCGACCGCGCCAGGCAGCCATTTGCGCCTCATTGAACGAATGCACAGGCGCGCCGTCGATCACGATCTCCCCGGAGGTGGGACGATCTATGCCTGTGATCATATTAATGAAAGTGGATTTTCCGCTTCCGGATTTCCCAATGATGGCCACGAACTCCCCTCTCTGCACTTCCACATTGATGCCGTTCACAGCCGTAAAATCGCCCGCGGGAGTTTGATATACCTTGCGCAGGTTTTTGATCTCGATCAACGGTCCAGTTGGATTATTCCAGCTCATATCCTAAGTACTCGAAGACGGCACCTCACGACCCAGACCATCATCAAAGAAGTCGAGGACATGATACTCAACTTATATGTAGCGTAACGGCTATCGCATGGCGGACATGATATTTCTCTTTTTCTCCTGCAAAAGTCAACGACCTGACCAAGATACCTGCTTACAACGTATAAGGCAGATGGATCCCTTCCCATTCAGGGTTGAAGTCTTTTGTGTTCCGTGTGACCAACAGTGTATCGTTATAGCGCGCTGTCCCCCAGATGATGGCATCTGGCAGGCGCAGGCGAAATTCTCTTCGCAGATGAAGAGCTTCATCTGCAATTGCTAGATCCAATGGAATGATCTGAAAATGGGCCTCCAAAAAATCGCGCAGGAGGGCGTCATCGCCGTCGGCGCCGCTCAGGATTTCCATCCAGGTCACATCGCTGATGAGGACGCGGTCATAACGGCTATATTCTTCGTCCGCTTCGGGAACGCCGTTCAGAGCATCGATCACGATGTTCGTATCAAAGACCGCGATCATTGCGTGTTCCACTCATCGCGCATTTCTTGCTGATACTTGATTGCATCAATCTGGCGGTTCTTCCACGAGCCAAAAGCACTATGCCCCTTGAGCGAGTCTGATTTAACGCGTTCTGGTACGTCGGTGCGAGCTTGCAAGGAGGCGATGAAATCCAGCACCTGGGTCTGTTGTTCAGGAGGCAGGGCGCTCAATTGTTTTGTGATTTCTTCCAAAAGAGTCATGGGGACCTCCAATATCCTTTGATTTCATTCAATCAAGGTCCATGACCAGACGCAATCCATCTTCGACCTGTTCCAGAAGATAATTTGGCAGATTGCCAACTTGCTCGGTCAGGAAACGTTTATCCACGGTAAGCACTTGGGAAATATTTGCAACAGAATCTTTGGATAATCCTGTAGCATTCTACGGTAGGAGCACATTGCGTGGCGCGCCTGCCAATTTGAGATTGGATGTTATTACCATCACAATTGCTGTTGCAATGCGGCTACGATTGAAATCATCTGATTGAATTACCAAAACAGGACGGCGATATCCGGGTTCAGAGCCTGTAGGTTCGGGCAGGTCTGCCCACCAAATTTCCCCGCGTTGAATTACCACTGCTCACCCTCCAACGATATAACCTGCATTTTTACAAGCTCGGGTTCCAGTTCAGATGGTTCATTGGCATAAACTTGATCCAGTGCGTCGGTGATGTTTTCCTTTTGGTGTTCCGTGACGTAGGTTGTTAGAGCAGCAACATATAATTCGTTTAATGAAATGCCCATTTTCTTCGCAAGATTTTCCGCTGCGTGGAAAATCGAATTAGGAATAGAAATGTCAGTTTTCATTTTTCACCTTTTAAGTTTGCTCAATACAAATCCAGTACAGTATACATTCTTATTTTACACCCAACCTAAAACCCCTCCGCCACGTATTCACCCCACACAACTCTCAGAGTATTGCAAATCTCGCCAAGTGTGATGTCATTCTCTACGCACTCGATAAACAACGGCATCAAATTCGCCGAAGGCGTGCCACTTGCGGCAGCAGTCAACTTCCCCAGCAACTCATCCACGAGCCGCTGGTCTCTGGTCTCTCTCAACTCCTTCAGCCTAGCCCTCTGACGAATCTCAATCGCAGGGTCAACGGCCAGCCTCTCCAGACTTCTTTCCTCTTTCACCTCAAATTCATTCACACCAACAACAATCTGTTCTTTCCTCTCAATCGCCTGTTGCGCGGCGTAGGCAGCATTCTGGATTTCGTTCTGCATGAATCCCTTTTCAATGGACTGCAATGCACCGCCCATCTCGTCAATTTTGTCGAGATATCCCTGCGCGCCCTTTTCGATCTCATCGGTGAGATATTCGATCAGATACGAGCCCGCCAGCGGATCCACCGAATCTGCCACACCTGATTCGTGGGCGATGATCTGCTGAGTCCGCAGCGCGACGCGTACAGCTTTTTCGGTTGGAAGCCAAAGCGCTTCATCCATCGAATTGGTATGCAGGCTTTGCGTCCCGCCGAGGACGGCGGAAAGAGCCTGAACTGTGACGCGCACCACATTGTTCTCCGGTTGTTGAGCGGTGAGGGTCGAGCCGGCGGTCTGGGTGTGGAAGCGTAACTGCCACGACGATGACTTCTGTGCCTTGAAGCGTTCGCGCATGATCCGTGCCCACAGTCGTCGCGCCGCGCGGAACTTCGCCACCTCTTCCAGGAAGTTGTTGTGGGCATTGAAGAAGAACGAGAGTTGACCTGCGAATTCATCCACATTCAGTCCGGCTTTCAAAGCAGCTTCCACATAAGCAATCCCGTTTGCCAGTGTGAACGCCACCTCCTGCACCGCAGTCGAACCGGCTTCACGGATGTGATAGCCCGAGATCGAGATCGTATTCCAGTTTGGAACTTCCTGGGCACAAAAAGAAAATATGTCCGTGATAAGTCTCATCGAAGGCGCGGGCGGGAAGATATACGTGCCGCGCGCCACATACTCCTTGAGGATGTCATTCTGGATCGTGCCGCGCAGTTGCTTCATATCCACGCCCTGGCGCTTCGCCACCGCGATGTACATGGCCAGCAAAACGCCCGCCGGCGCGTTGATCGTCATCGAGGTCGACACCCTATCAAGCGGAATCTGGTCAAACAACTGCTCCATGTCATGGATGGACGAAATCGAAACGCCCACCTTGCCCACCTCCCCTGCCGCAATCGGATCGTCCGCGTCATAGCCGATCTGCGTTGGCAAATCGAAGGCGACGCTCAAGCCGGTTTGTCCATGTTGTAAAAGATAACGGTAACGCTTATTGGAATCCTCCGCCGTAGAAAAGCCTGCGTACTGACGCATCGTCCAAAATCGTGACCGGTACATCGTCGGCTGGACGCCGCGCGTGTACGGAAATTCACCCGGGAAACCTATTTTTTCTATATAGGATTCCTCCTCGCTGAGCGGAGCCGTAGGCGTAGTCGAAGCGCCATTATTGAGATCATTCTCACTTACAGGCAGCGCCACCCGCGGGACCTCGATGCCTGCGGAGGTCTCGAATCGCTCCCGCCTCTCTTTGAACTTCTCCAGCGATTTCTTGAGCGTGGATTCTTTCCATTTATTGTATTGTTCTTGAAGTGTCATTGTTTTCACCACGAAGTGTCACAAAGGGTCACGAAGGAAAGATTAAAAACCTTTGTGCCCCTTCGTGTTCTTTGTGGTTAATTGGTTTTTCTCAAGTATAAATCCAACCCACAATAACTTGTAGGACAAGTGACATGCCAATTCAAAGAACAACGTCCCCTTATTCCCTGTGGGAATTAACAGGTTTCAAATCATCATCTGCGTTGTACAATGAAATCATGCCCAACTCAAATGAGCCGCTAATCGCTTTGCAGAACGCGCTCAACCTGCTGGTGGAACAGGCCCAAGCATACGAACGCGCCTTACCCACAAACAATTATGCGGCGCGGGCTGCAGTGGCGGCGCTTACCAGGCTGGCGCGGCAAGCCCAAAACGAAGCGCTTTCCCTGGCGGATACTTTACAGCCTCAAGGGACATCCCAGCATCCCTTCTCGCCGCGTGAACACGAAGTGCTGACTCTCGCCGCCGAGGGCCTGACCAACAAGGAAATCGGCTACCGCCTCGGCATCAGCGAACGGACCGTTCAATTCCACATCAACTCCATTTTCAACAAGACCACCACGAATTCCCGCACCGAAGCTGTTGCGTTGGCATTGAGGAATGGCTGGATCGATGTCACTGCGAGCCGCTAGGCGAAGCAGTCTCCTGTTGCGATGAGATTGCTTCCCAAAGGCTCGCAATGACATGCCAATCACCTGTGGTAACAGCCGATGCGGAAAAGAGATTATTTATATAAGATGGGAATCATCCGGAAAGGAACTTCTTATGCCTACGAAAAAGAAACAAAATCCATTTGCCCTTATCACTCCCCTCTTGGAAGACGGCGAGATCACGGAGATCATGATCGACGGCACCGAGAGGATCACCGTTGAGAAACGCGGCAAGATCGAAGATACCGGCCTGCGATTCAAATCGGACGATGAAGTGAAAGCGGTCATCCGCGAATCGCTCAAGATGGCAGGCACCGAACTCGAGGAAGACAAGACCCTGTACGACGTTCGCCTGGGCGATAACAGCCGCATGATCGCCATCCTCTCACCCACATCCATCCACGGTCACAGCGTGATCTTCCGCAAGTGGATGAGGCATCAGATCACCTGGGAGGAATTGCTGGAATACAAGTCCATCTCTCCCGAAGCACTTGATCTGATTAAGAGTGCGCTGCAGGCCCATGCCAGCATCCTGGTGGCAGGTGGAACAGCCAGCGGCAAGACCACCATCGCCAATCGCATCGCGGAACTCATCCCGCCCGAAGAACGGGTGGTGGCGGTTGAACAGACTCACGAACTGCAATTTACCCATCCGCGCGGCGTTTTTTTGGAGGCTGGCGGAACCATCCCAGTCACGTTGAACGATCTCTTGACAGCAGGCTCCAAGTTGCGCCCCGATTGGCTGGTCATCGGCGAGCTGCGCGGCGCCGAAGCCCTGCGAGCCATGCAACTCATGGGGAACGGCCATTGTGCGATCTCCACCATGCATGCCACCGGCGCCGACAACGCCCTCACCCGTCTCGAGGCCATGTGTCTGATGGCCAACCTGGGCCTTGGCCTGGATGACATCCGCGAGATTATTGCCTCGGCACTGCGGTTGATCGTCTATCAGGAATACCTGCCCAACGGCAAGCGCAAAATCGTGCATATGGTTGAATTAAAAGGTCTGCAGGATGGACGATATGTCCTGCAGCCGCTTATGCGCTATGATTCCGAAAAGGATACGTTTGAAATGACTGGTGTCCAACCGAGTTGGCAGAAGTAAGGACCAATTCAATTACAACGAGGAACGAAAAAAACGTTCCTCGTTTTGCGTCCAAGGTATGGGCCATCTGTTGCGATTCGCAAATAATGCTACACTTGAATGATGATCCCATCCTGACAGGAGGCAAACCATGTGGCTTCACTACGTGATCGGATTTGTCATCCTCTACCTGCTCATTCAATTCGCTTTTATCTTATGGCAGTTGATCGCTGCCAGCGACATGCACAGGCTGAAGACGCCGCAAAACAAATTAATGGGCACAGGCAAAGCATTCGAAGAAATCCATGAGGCCGAATCTTATTCTGTCTCTCATACAGTGATTGATGGCATCGAGCGCATCGTGTACAGACCGAAACAGCGCCGTCATGAAACGCCGATTCTCATGGCACACGGCATGTGGCATGGCGCATGGTGTTGGGAAGCATGGCAAAAACTTTTCGCCGAGTGGGGTTGGGAAAGCGTCGCCTACAGTTTGCCGGGGCATGCCAAATCTCCTGTTCAACGCCCGGTGTGGTTATGCACCTATGATTATTATCTTGCCTTTGTCCATGATGAAGTGGACCGTCTGCCACGCAAGCCCATTCTGATGGGACACAGCATGGGCGGTGGTCTGTGTCAATGGTATCTGCGCCATATTGGAGATGACCTGCCCGCCATCGTCCTGGTCGCGCCGTGGACATCGCATAATATTATGGCAGACA
>DASTOH010000092.1:0-11866 GCA_035720235.1 Anaerolineales bacterium
CGCGTCGTCCGGAAGGGTGGGGCGATCCTCATGTGCGCGGCCTGCAATGATGGCCTGCCCAACCATGGCAAATATGCCGAGCTGCTCCACCAGGGCGGCTCGCCGCAGGGCGTGCTCGACATGCTGGCACAACCCGGTTTCCACGCGCATGACCAGTGGCAGGTGCAGATCCAGGCGCAGATCCAACTTCGTGCAGATATTTATGTCCACTCAGACGGACTCAGCGACGATGAAATCTGCCGCGCGCTCTTTGCACCTCTGCGATTGCCTGATGGACTGAGCTCTTTGCTTGCCCGTTATGGCAATCGCCTGTGCGTGATTCCGAATGGTCCGCAAGTGATTCCTACTCTCAAATCTAACGAGTAGGATTTTGTGATGACACCATACAAGACCAAATAACACTTTGCTTTGAGGAGAGCGCTTCATGAACATAAACACTACATCAGAAAAACTTTTGTATCTGGATACATCGTTTCCATTTGCCGAGCGGGTAAAAGATCTGGTTGGACGTCTCACGCTCGAAGAAAAGGTAAGCATGATGAATCACCCGGCAAAGGGGGTGCCGCGCCTGAATATCCCTGCCTACAACTTTTGGAGTGAGGCGCTTCACGGCGTTGCCCGCAGTGGACGCGCCACCGTGTTCCCACAGGCGATTGGCATGGCTGCTACGTGGGACAAGGTGTTGATCCAACGGGTTGGCTCCGCCACCGGCGACGAGGGGCGCGCCAAATATCATGAGGCATTACGACGCAAGGGATATACCGATCAGTACCAGGGACTGACCTTCTGGTCGCCGAACGTGAACATTTTTCGCGATCCACGCTGGGGTCGCGGGCAGGAGACATGGGGTGAAGACCCGTTCTTTACGGGCGAAATGGCATCCGCGTTTGTGAATGGTCTGCAGGGCGATCATCCCAAATATCTCAAAGCGGGGGCGTGTGCTAAACATTATGCCGTCCATTCTGGACCCGAAAAGGATCGTCACACCTTCAACGCCATCGTGACCAAACGCGAGTTGTACGACACATATCTGCCCGCCTTCAAAAAACTGGTGACCGAGGCGAAGGTTGAATCGGTCATGGGTGCGTATAACCGAACACTCGATGAAGTCTGTTGTGGCAGCAAACTTCTGCTCGAGGATATTCTGCGCGGCGAATGGAATTTTCAAGGGCATGTCGTTTCGGACTGTGGCGCGTTGTCAGATTTCCACCTCCACCACAGGGTTACGAAGGACGCGGCTGAATCTGCCGCGCTGGCACTGCGGTATGGATGCGACATCGGTTGCGACCATGTCTTCGACGAGGTTCCCGAAGCGATCCAGCGCGGACTCATCATCGAAGCGGAGGTGGATCGCGCCCTTGAACGCACGCTTGGCACCCGCTTCAAGCTCGGCATGTTCGACCCACCCGAAGAGGTGCCGTTCACGTCCATCTCCATGGATGTGGTTGCCTGTGATGAACATCGTCAACTGGCGTATCGCACGGCTGTGGAATCGGTGGTGTTGTTGAAGAACAAGGAGGACATCCTGCCGATCAAGCCCTCTGCCAAAAAGATCTTTGTCACAGGTCCCACCGCTACCAGCCTGGAAGTGTTGCTCGGCAACTATTACGGCTTCAACAACCAGATGACCACAATGCTGGAGGGCATCACCGGACGCCTCCCCGAAGGCATGGGCATGGAATACCATCCGGGCGCGCTGTTGAAACATCCGCGTGAGGTCAAGCAGTCATGGTCGCCCTGGATGGCGCAGTCCGCCGACCTCACGATCCTCTGTGCAGGCTCCTCCACCCTCCTCGAAGGCGAGGAGGGTGAGGCCCTTCTCTCGGCGCAGAACGGCGACCGCGAGAGTATCTCTCTGCCGGAGAGCCAGGTGAATTTCATCAAGGAACTTGCGATCCACGGCGCGAAGATCGTGCTGGTCGTCACGGGCGGCAGTCCCATTGCGTTGGGTGAAATTGAAGATATGGTGGATGCGATTCTCTTTGTGTGGTATCCCGGTATGGAGGGCGGCCGGGCAGTGGCAGACGTGCTCTTTGGCGATGTATCGCCGGCGGGCAAACTTCCGATCACGTTCCCCAAATCGCTCGAGCAACTCCCCGCCTTCGACGATTACAGCATGACGAAGCGCACCTATCGCTACATGATGGAGGAGCCGCTCTATCCCTTCGGCTTTGGTCTGAGCTATAGCCGTTTCGAATACTCGGAATTGCAGCTCGATAAAACGGATCTTGCCCTTGGGGATTCTCTCAACGTCAGCCTGACCCTGCGCAACAGCGGCGATACGGACTCAGCCGAAGTTGCCCAGTTTTACCTGAGCGATCTCCACGCCTCGACAATTGTCCCTCTTCATCACCTGGTTGGTTTCGAGAGAGTCATGCTCAAGGCAGGTGAAAGCCGAACATTGAAATTCACCCTGACCCCCGAGATGATGTCATTCTACAACGACGATGGCAAACTTGCCCTGGAGCCCGGCGAATTCCGTTTGGAAGTGGGTGGGTGTTCACCCGGCAAACGAGGGCAGGCATTGGGATCACCGGCGCCAGTGGCTGCCGTGTTTGTAGTCAAGTAACTCTTGCCACGAATTTCACGAATTCGCACGGATTATACAAAGAGAATCAGTGAAAATCTGTGAAATCAGTGGCGGAGAACTCTAACCCGTTAGAGACGGAAGAGCGATGAAGTAAAAACAGAAAAGGATGGTTGGAATGTTCACAAGAAAACTTGGAAGATCAAATATCGAAATCAGCGCCTTGGGGATGGGATGCTGGGCCATTGGAGGTCCGTTCTTTGAAAAGGGAACGCCTCTTGGCTGGGGAGAAGTGGACGACGAGGAATCCATTCGCGCCGTCCATTGCGCGCTGGAGCTGGGAGCCAACTTTTTCGATACCGCCAACGTGTACGGCGCCGGGCACAGCGAACGGGTGTTGGGAAGGGCCTTGGCTGGCAGGCGCAGCGAAGTGGTCATCGCCACTAAATTCAATGCTTTGTTCGATGAAGCCACCCGCGAAGTGACCGGCTCAAGTTCTGCGCCCGCCGATATCCGCAAGGCCTGCGAAGAGTCGCTTCGCCGCCTGGACACGGACTATATCGACTTGTATCAATTCCACAATGGCGGTTACCCCGCTGACCAGGCTGTGTCTGTCCGCGATACTTTGGAGGAATTGGTCAAAGAAGGCAAGATTCGAGCGTATGGCTGGAGCACAGATTCTGCCGAGCGCGCCGAAGTCTTCGCGCAGGGTCCGAACTGCACCAGCATTCAGCTCCAACTCAACGTCCTGGACGATAATCCGGAAGTCATCGCCGTATGCGAAAAATATGATCTGGCCGCCATCAACCGCGGTCCGCTGGCGATGGGCTTGCTGACCGGCAAATATACCGCCAGTACCCAGCCATCCGCCGATGATGTGCGTGGCGAGAAGAGCCCCGGCTGGATGAAGTATTTCAAGGATGGCAAGCCCAACCCCGAATGGCTAAGCAAAATGGAGGCTGTGCGCGCCATCCTCACGAGCGGAGCGAGTGGCGGACGCACACTTGCACAGGGCGCGCTCGCCTGGTTATGGGCGCGCAGTGAACAGACCATTCCCATCCCTGGCTTTCGGACCGTGCAGCAAGTGGAAGAGAATTGCGGCGCGCTGCAGTTTGGTCCGCTGGCAAAGGATCAAATGGCTGAGATCGAATCGTTGCTTGAGAGAAATTAGAGAGTATCCACGCTTCGGCAAATATTGTGCCCAAAACATGAAGGCCTGTTCAAAAAACAGGCCTTCAGTCTTTCTGTCATGAGCGGACGGGCGTGAAATTGGATGGGAATCAGATGGAGGAATACTCTGTCTCTGTAACAGTATTTACCATGGCCCAAAAGTTTTCCATCGGTGTGTCCAATTGCACATGATGAGTTGGGCTGATAATGAGGCCGCCGTTTTCTCCAATCGTCTCCAGGCGAGTGATCACTTCTGCCCTGACCTCCTCAGGCGTGCCGAATGGCAAAGTGTGTTGCTCATCGATGGAGCCCCAGAAACACAGCTTATTGCCGAATTCCTTTTTCAATTGAGCTGGATCCATACTGGCAGGCTGAATGGGATTAAGAATGTCCACGCCGATCTCTATCAACCCAGGGATGATGGGATAGATGAACCCATCAGAATGGTAGGCTACTTTAACCTGAGGGTTGATCGCCTTCAGTTCAGCTATGAAATTCGCCATCCTGGGTTTCAGGTATCGCCGCCAATGCTTGGGGGAGATCAACATTTGAGATTGCGCGCCCACATCATCTCCGGTCCAGATCATATCTACACCCATCTCGACCAGCTTTTTGGCCGCTGCCAGATGGTACTGATATGGAACTTCCAGAATGTAGTCTGCAATATCAGGATTCAGAATGAAGTCGGTCAGCAGGCGTTCATAGCCGCGTAAAGCCCAGGCACACTCGAAGATCGTCGTCACTGTCACGCCCACGATCCAGTATTCAGCTTTGAAATCCCGGATGACGCACTCGGCATCCTTATACAATTCAGGCCGGTAAGGGTCGGGTCCTTTGTAGGCAAAAACCTGCTGATCATCTGCCAGAGGGTGGCCGAGTGGCTCTGTGTAATGACCGGTCCCGTATGGCGTCTGGTATTCGATCGGTTTCCAGGAGATGCCCCACTCATCCGTGTAATCACCGCCTTGCTGGTAGTAGGAGTTTGCCCAGCCCACTGAGACAAGCAGCATATCCTCCCCTAAAGCCCGTTCTAATTCGTAGGTGTTTCCGCCCCCGTGCGGATTGTGTACCTTCTGTCCTTTGACCTGCAAGTTGGTTCGCAGACGCTCCGCAAACTCGGGAGTAAAGCTGACTTGCAGTGGACAGCGATCGGGTGTCTCGTGATTAAGCGCTGTAAGTACGCGTTCTCTATGGTTCATGGTTCAAGCCTTCTGGTTCTTTGTGATCAAGTGCCAGCATGACCCGTTCACGAGGTTCATACCAACCTCCTCGTCGTTCCTTGATGTGTTCAATGTTCTTCCATCACAGAGAATCTCGGCCAGTAGACATTCAGTTTATTCCACACGCTTTCGAAGATAGGTATGCATGATCACCGATAGTACGATGATCAGTCCATAAATTAACTGCGTCCAGAAGCCGGTCAGGCCGACCGCAACCGTCGCCGCTTCGATGGCGCCGATGATGAAGGCCCCCAGGAATGTTCCCAAAATCGTGCCCGTGCCGCCGAAGACGGATGTGCCGCCCAGAAAGACGGAGGCCAGCGTGTTCAAGAGGTACCCGTCGCCCAGGCTGGGCCAGAAATAAGCGATGTGGAAACTGTAAAGCACACCCGCAAAGGCTGAGAGCAGGCCCACCAGCATGAAAGCCTGGATACGTATACGCCCTGTGTTGACTCCCATCAGCTCAGCGCTCTGAACATTATCACCAATTAAATAGATATGTGCTCCGAATCTATGCCGGTTGAGCAGCACCCAGCCAAGGATCGCTATGATGATCAGCCAGATCATCTGCATGGGGAAATAACCACCAATTTTGCCGACCAGCACAGGGTATAAAAAAGATTCCTTGATGTAACCCAGACTGTAATTTTTGCCTTCTGTAAGAACCAACACGGCCCCGCGCCAGAAGAACTGTGTGCCAATCGTAGCGACCAGCGAGGGGATGCCAAACCTGACGACGATCAAGCCATTGAGCCAGCCAATGATGCTCCCACAGAGCAAAGCGCTGATAAAGGCTAGAACCACCCTGATCGCTATGCTTCCTATACTGGTCGCTGTCGCATTGTACACAAAAGAGAATGCCACCATGCCCATGGCCATGATCGATGGGAAAGAGAGGTCCATTTCGCCTGCAATGACGACCATCGTGAGCGGTATGGCCAGGATGGCGAAAAAAGGAATGGTGGACATGAAAGCAAAGTAAATGCGGGATGATAAAAAGGTAGCAGGTGCTGAAACAATGAAGATGATCCACAGGCCAAAAAAGACGCCCAGGATACCGAGTTGGGCACCATACGTGCGGACAAATCTGCCGAGGTTGAAAGTCTCTTTATAAGGCAGGCTGGCTGCAGAAGAGCTTTCTTTGGTTGGAGTACTCATACCATCCGTCCTTGTCCGTTACTCGAGTCTGCCAGTTTCTGCAACTCGGATCATTTTTTCCATTAATGTATCGAGAGTGATATCTTTCGTTACGAATTCGCCAGCGACGCGACCGCGATCGATCACGACGATCCGATCAGCAACGTTGTAAACGTGAACCACATTGTGATCGATAAAAATGGCTGACTTGCCCGCCTTTTTAATGCCGCGCACGAAATTGACAAGCTTAGCAGTTTCCTTCAGCGAAAGGCCCATGGTGGGCTCATCCAGGATGATGATCTCAGCGTCAAAGTAAAGAGCACGCACGATGGCAACACCCTGCCTCTCGCCTCCGGAGAAGGAGCCAACTCGTGAATTGGGGTTCACCGCCGAAGAGGTAAAACCCATGGATTGATTCATCAACCGGTAGGTTTCCTGTTTCATTTGACGAACATCCAGCAATCCCCACCGGTTTACGAGTTCACGCCCCAGAAAGATATTGCGCCACAGGGTTTGTAATTCGGCCAGGGCGCGTTCCTGGTATACGGTTTCCACACCTAATTGCCGGGCTTTGGGAACGGTCAGATGATCGATCTTTTGACCATTGAACAGGATTTCACCCGAGGTCGGCTGATGATAGCCGGTCATGATCTTGATGAGGGTGGATTTTCCTGCTCCGTTATCTCCAAGCAGGCCGACGATCTCATTGCGGCCCAACTGGAAGTTGATGTTCGTCAGCGCCTGTACCTCTCCAAAAGATTTAGACACGTTTCTAAGTTCCAGGCGATAGTCCATAGGATGATCTCCGTTCCAGTGTTTGAGGAAGACAATTTCGCGATAAGCCCGCGCTAATCATATCACCTATATTTTCAAGGAGCGCAAGGGCTAAATGGCGGGAGTGCCTAATCAAAGATATATAGAATCATGTCACCCTGAGCACATTCGCTTCGCTCAGTGTAAACTCCGCGAAGGGTCTCCAGCGAATTTGAGCCGACTCGGCTCAAATTCGCTGAGATTCTCCCCGGCACTCCCTGGCACCGCCCGCCAGGGCAGGTGTGCGCCCGGGGAAAGTGTCGTTCGCTGACGCTCACTCAGAATGACATTATGTTTTTGGTGTCGGAGCCACTTAGCCCTTGCAGCATTTTCTACGCGCCAATCCCGTGAGGGGAAATGCGCGTCAGCAGGCAAATAGGTTTCTACTTTAGCGAATCTGCTTCTCGACCAATGGAGCCAGCACATCAATATTGTCTTTGTCGGCAAAGCCCGCGCCGGTGTCGATATGCAGACCGGCGAAGCCGTAGTTGTGGGTGAGGCAGATCTGCAAAACGCCAAAGTACCCTTGCAACCACTGCTGCTGGTCGATCACCAGGTCGAGATAACCAGAACGGATGGCTTCCACGGCGTTACCGGACATATCAAAGCCGGCTGCATAGGCATCGTCTGGGCCAAGGCCAGCAGCTTCAAAGAAGGTCTGTACCGTGCCTGTCAGGTTGCCGTGATCAGTGATCACCAGCTTGATATCCGGGTTTGCGGATATGATGCCGGTGAAGACTGGCACGCCGGCGGAGGCAGCCGCGTTAGTGGCATCATCGATTTCCTGATAGATCACTGCAATGCCAGCATCATTGAGGGCATCGTGAACTCCGAGGGTGCGTTCACCACGACCGGCCTGCGATTCCAATCCCCATAGGAAGGCTTTATCGCCAGCCTGCAGGCCCGCGCGTTTGACGGCTTCCTGGCCCAGGGCGTAACCTGCATCGTGCAGGACGGCGCCAACGTAGCCATAACCCTTGGTGGCATACTGAGCCTGAAGCTTGGCGGTCTGGGTATTCATACTGGTGATGATGATGCCTTCAGCCTCGGCGCCATCCACGATGGCTTGATAGGCCTCGTCACCAGGATGTCCCATGATGGCAATGCCGTCAGGCTTCGTGGCAATGGCTTCCTGCAACTGGGTAACCATCTTGGCTGCATCCCAGTCGGACCAGACGTATTCCACATCCGCGCCCGTATCGGCGGCAGCCTGTAGAGCGCCGTTATAGACTACGGTTTCAAAACCACCACCCGGCGAGCCACCGGGGAAGAAGACAATTTTCGTTCCCGAACACCAACTGCCTTCTTGAGCAGCGGGTGCAGCACTCTCAGTCGCCGCGGGCGCCGCAGGGGCGCAAGCGGCCAAAACCATCGAAATCACTGCAATCACAGCGATCAAGCGAGAAACTCGCACGAACATTTCAACCTCCTTTTGGTTGATTCAAAAAATTTCCTTTCGGTTGATCTTGCTCTCCTGGACTTGGCGTAGTTCTCTTCTCCGTGAGCCTCCTTTCACCTGCTTGTCATACGATCTTTATAAAAATTCCAGAGAAATCCGCTAACGTTCCCGCTAACGTTCCCGTTATCGTTCACATGAACAAAAATATCTTAGCAAAAAAAGAAAGGGGTGTCAAGAGCCTCCCGAAGGCCATTACTTGACAACTGAAATGAGATTTGCTATTATGTTATCGTTCCCGATAACGATAACGGAAAACCTTGAAAAAGGAAATTTTTGAGCATGAACACCAAGAAACGGCCCACCATAAAGCAAGTCGCGAAAGCTGCTGGTGTCTCGACTCAAACCGTTTCCAGAGTCATCAATGACCGGCCCGACGTTGCCCCAGAGACACGTGGGCGCATCCAGGCCGCGATCGTCGAATTGGGTTATCAACCGAGCGCCCTGGCACGGAGCCTTATCCAGCAGCGAAGCTACACGCTGGGAGTCGTTTCTGCCGGGCTGAAATTCATCGGCCCGTCGCGTACCCTGAGTGGCGTAACGTCTGCGGCTGAAGAAGCCGGCTATTCCTTGATTTTGAAAGAGCTCCCGCGCTTTGACGCCGATAAGATTGAGCCGATTTTCGACGCGCTTCTATCCCGACACGTGGATGGGATCATCTGGGCTGTACCAGAAGTAGGCGAAAATCGCAATTGGGTCGATAAGCTCTCCCTGGATCCAAGGGTTCCGATTGTGTTTCTTGCAATGGAGCCCATGGAAAATATCCCGATCGTCTCCGTAGACAATTATCTGGGTGGGCGCATGGCGATGTCTCATCTGCTTGAACAGGGATATCGACGAATTGGACACATATCCGGTCCAATGGACTGGTGGGAGGCCCGCCAACGGATGGGTGCATGGAAGGATGCTTTGAGAGAATCTGGCGTTGAGACCAGGGAGGAACACTGGGCGGAAGGAACTTGGTCTTCAGCAAGTGGGGCGCAGGCAGTTGAAAAGCTATTCAAACAGTACCCGGATATGGATTCAATATTTGTTGCCAATGATCAAATGGCGCTGGGTGTCATCCAGGTCGTATGTCAAAAAGGATTGAAAATCCCTGAAGAGCTTGCAATTGTTGGCTTTGATAACATCCCTGAATCTGCTTTTTTCTGCCCTGCTCTTACAACGGTGCAGCAGGATCAATACGCGGTAGGCAAAGTTGCTGTAGAGCTAACGATCCAAATGATCAAATCGGGCTGGCATGGACCAAAAACGGTTGAACCAAAGTCCATTATGCTTACACCAACACTGGTCGTACGACAAAGCTCATTGCGTGCAATTAAGGAATAAGTATGAAGGAGGTGAGCCGATCAGAAGGAAAGGACAATATCAAATGAAATCTATTCGCCTGCACGCAGCGAGAGACTTACAGATTCACGATGAACCTCTCCCCGTTGCCAGTGAAGGGGATAAGTTAGTGCGCGTGAAGGCCGTCGGTGTCTGCGGCTCTGACCTGCACTGGTTCTCCGAGGGTGAGATTGGCGATGCAAAACTTGAACATCCACTTGTGCTCGGACACGAGTTTTCCGGCGTAACGGAAGATGGTCGGCGAGTGGCAGTTGACCCTGCGATACCATGTGGGCATTGTGATTTCTGTGAACAGGGTCATCCCAATCTTTGTTCTAACTTGATCTTCGCAGGTCAAGGCACAGACGATGGTGCGTTCCGCGAATGGATTGCGTGGAGTGAGAGGTGCTTATTCCCCATTCCTGAATCGATCTCAGATGCTGATGGAGCAATGCTTGAGCCTCTGGGTGTTGCCATCCATACCGTGGACCTTGGAAAACTCAAAGCGGGGATGACGGTCGGGGTGTTCGGCTGTGGCCCGATCGGATTGCTCATCATTCAAATGGCGAGGCTTTCAGGCGCGGCAAATATCCTTGCGACAGATAAACTCGCGCATCGAGTCGAAGCCGCGCAAGGATTCGGGGCGAGCCAGGTTATCTTGGCGGGAGACGACTCGCGGCTGAGTCAGATTCGGGCGGCAACAAATGGGCGTGGAGTCGATGTCGCCTTCGATGCAGCCGGGGCGCAGGATGCGGTCGACGACGCGGTCGCCGCCGTTCGTCCAGGCGGAAAAGTGATCCTGGCCGGAATCCCGGATGACGATCGGACTTCGTTCTCAGCCTCCGTGGCACGCAGAAAAGGATTGACCATAAAATTGGTGCGGCGCATGAAGCATACCTATCCGCGCGCCATCGAGTTGGTATCAAAAGGGTTGGTGGATGTTCGTTCGCTTGTCACGCATCGCTTTCCGCTGGCAGAGACGCGTGAAGCGTTTGCGATGGCCGAGCGGCGTGAAGGCTTGAAGATCATCATTGAGGTGTGATATGGATCAAAACGATACCCAAAAAGTAATCGAGAGCGGAAAGACCGCACTTGGCATAGAGTTCGGCTCGACTCGTATTAAGGCAGTGTTGATTGGCGAGGATCATATGCCAATCGCATCGGGAAGCCATGAGTGGGAAAACCGATACGAAAATGGCATCTGGACATACAGCCTCGAAGATGTTTGGACAGGCTTGCAGGAAAGTTATCGGAACCTCAGTAGCGAGGTTCTTGAGAAATACAACACTCCGCTCAAGACCATTGGCGCCATCGGCTTCAGCGCCATGATGCACGGCTATGTCGCATTCGATCAGGACGGAAATCTACTCGTCCCGTTTCGTACATGGCGAAATACCATCACCGGACAGGCCGCAGAGAAACTCACCGATCTGTTCCAATTCAACATTCCCCAGCGCTGGAGCATTGCCCATCTCTACCAGGCGATATTGAACAAGGAACCTCATATCAAGGATATCAGCCATCTGACCACGCTGGCAGGCTATGTCCACTGGAAACTGACGGGGCAAAAGGTGTTGGGCGTTGGCGAAGCCTCGGGTATGTTCCCCATCGATAGCAAGACCAACGATTACGATAAACGGATGCTTGGGCAGTTCAATGAACTGCTCAAAGCGGAAAACGTCACGTGGAAGCTCGAAGATATTTTGCCTAAAGTCCTGCTCGCAGGAGATACCGCAGGCGTTTTGACTGAGGAAGGTGCAAAGCTGCTCGATCCCGCGGGAGGACTACAAGCGGGTGTCGCGCTCTGTCCGCCTGAGGGTGACGCAGGCACAGGCATGGTCGCGACTAACAGCGTGGCAGAGCGAACGGGCAATGTTTCCGCAGGAACGTCCGTCTTTGCCATGATCGTCTTGGAAAAGGCCTTGTCGAAACTGTACCCTGAGATTGACATGGTGACCACGCCCACGGGCAAGCCTGTCGCCATGGTGCATAGCAACAACTGCACATCTGATCTCAATGCCTGGGTCGATCTGTTCCAGGAATTCACCAATGTGCTTGGTATGAAGGTGAGCGAAGCTACGCTTTATGAAACACTTTACAAAAAGGCGCTTGCAGGCGATGCCGATGGCGGTGGTCTCCTTGCCTACAATTATCTTTCGGGCGAGCACATCACGCACCTTGAGGAGGGACGTCCACTGTTCGTCCGTACACCTGAAA
>DASTOH010000093.1:0-18114 GCA_035720235.1 Anaerolineales bacterium
ATAATTCGGCGCGGAGGCAACCAGCAGTATTGTATTCCCCGTGATAGCCTTCTCCATAGCCTCTGCACGGACTTTGAACGTCGCGGGGTCGATATCTACGAGCACAGGTTTCAGGCTGAGGTAATGCGCAGCCTTGTGGAATGCGGCATGAGCTGTTTTCGGCAGTACCATTTCGGGTTGTGTGATATGCGGCTGCTCCACACGAGCCATATCACGTGCAGTCTTGACCGCCAGCATGATGGATTCCGTGCCGCCTGTGGTGAGATGCCCCACCGCGTTTGAATCGCCGCGCAACAGATTGATAACGGCGCGCACGACATCCGTTTCGAGCTTGAGCATGGAGGGGAAAACCGTTGGGTCGAGCCCGTTTTCGGTGAGGAAGGTCAGATACGCTTCGCGCGTGACTTCGGCCGGATCCTCCCCCGGATTGTAGACGTAGCACCAGACCTTGCCCGCTTTCCAATCCATATCGCGGGATTTGAAGGCTTGCAGGGTAGCGAGGATTTCCTGTTTTGAAAGTCCGATTTGTGGGATGTGCATGTCGTATCTCCGTGTTCTTGCGGTGGTCGAGTAGCCTCATGTCAGTGGAGCCTATCGAGACCGACGAGACTGATTCGAAAATAAAGTTCGCATGAAATGTGTAAGACTTTTCTTTTACGCGTACTTTCTCCTCAGTTCCTGTGCCGCTTCGCCTAGCTCTCTTGCATAGGTTTGAATCTTCCTGATGGCATTCACCGCGTCATCCACGCCCTGCGATCCGGCCCGGAAGATGGCTTCATCCAGCCAGACGGCTTCATGCTCGCAGGCGCGCGTCGCTTCGGGGAAGTTCATGTTCTTGAAATCGAAATATTCCGGAAAAGCGTTCGGCACCGCCAGTTTTGATTTTTGGGGCTGGAAGAGCTCATAGTTGTGCATGGCTTCGTAGCCGGTCCCGCACTCAATCCCTTCAGCATCGAGCGCACGGCACAAAACATCATGCTCCACGCCGAATCCTTTCGGATCAATCGCAAAGATATACCGATAGAACGAACGCGTCGTATGACGTTCATCTCGTTTCAAAACCCGCACACCTTTGATTTCGCTCAAGGCTTCGTCCATGTAGGCTGCCATTTCTTCTCGCTGTTTGGCCTGCGCAGGGAAACGTTCGAGCCCCACCAGTGCGACCGCCGACTGCAATTCGCTCAAGCGATAGTTGCCGCCCTGCGTCGCCAACCCATCCTTATCGTCGCCTCCGCCGCCCAAGGCATGCGGACGTCCGCAGTCAATGATCGACGCTGCAAGTGCGGCATGTTCCGCCGACTTGCACAGCAGGATTCCACCTTCGCCCGATGTCAATGTTTTGGATGATTGTAGGGAGAACGAACCGAAGTGTCCTATCGTCCCTGCGCCCTTGCCGCGCCACTTGGCGCCGTGAGCGTGCGCGCAATCCTCGATCACGATCAGGTCGTATTTGTCCGCCAGCACCATGATGGCATCCATATCCGCCATCTGGTGTCCGAGATGCACGGGGATGATCGCCTTCGTCTTGGGCGTGATAGCCTTCTCCGCCGCCCTGGCATCAAGACAATATGTATTTTGGTCTACATCGACGATCACAGGAATCGCTCCCGCGCCCATTGGAGCTGCAGCGGTGGCCTGGAACGTGTATGCCGGGACGATCACTTCATCTCCCCAACCAATACCCGCCGCGCGTAATGCTACCTCCATTGTCACCGTCCCGTTGATCATTGGCACAGCGTATCCGCCGCCCTGCAGCTCCGCAAATTTCTTTGCGAGTTCCGCCGTCTTTGGTCCGGGATACGGATACCCGCCCCATCGCCCCGACTTGATGACTTCGGTCACGGCATCGATATCGCGCTGGTCCCATACAGGCCAGGTAGGATAAGCCTCCGTGCGAGTTTTGGGTCCACCCAGAATTGCTAATTCAGACATGTTGTTTTCTCCTTTTGGATAGAACTACGCTGCTCTTTGTTTCTCAACGGATATCTGATTCTCATTTGACGATTTCCTTCGCTGTGCGAACCATCACGTCACGAACGGCATACCCATCGAAGCCCGCCTGTTCCATGCCGAGAATGACTGCGCCGACCGCAGGCGGACCATCGAGCCGAATCAACTTCGCCTGAGGGCAATGCCTCATCACGATTTCCTTCATGGGTACAGCGATCATTTCACCCGCTTCAAAGACACTGCCTGATTGGATGATCTCCACCTCATCGTTTTCCATTTCGATCTGACGTGCCACCGCAACAGCCAGCCAGCCTAGTTCCTGGCCAGTCCACTGCATGACCGCGCTCGCGGCGGCGTCGCCCCTGCGAGCGGCGTCCATCACCTGCGTGGCCAGGAACGGGGACAAATGATATTGCCCACTCGAGAGACCTTCCATCAAATCGATTTCGTTTTTTGCATGCACCGCATCCATGTAGATTTGAGTCAGCGCGGTCGGCGGGATTCGCTTGATCCAGGCATGGTTCACCAACTGTAACCCGTGCTGCACAATTTCACTCGCACCACCGTGTTCGCCAAACTGCGTGCCATTGCCGACAATGCGTCCCTCTTTCCCGTTTCGATTTCGCCCACGACAATTATTGGATGACCCTGCTGTGACATTGACTCCAATGCCTCGCGTTGCGCCTGCCAGCAATCCATTCACGGCATCGTTGACGACTTCTACCGGGCACGACAATCCCAACCTGGAGATTGCCTGCAAATGTGGCTTTCTGTCCGATGGGAAATCGTAGCCTGCCACGCCGAAACCTGCCCCCGCGATATCAGCCCTATCCACCGCCGACATCTTCAGCGCGGCCACAAATGACTCTCTCAACACCATTTCGAGTCTGTCGTAGCCCACACCTTGATGATTCCCTCCACCCGCCTTTCCAAATCCGACACATTGTCCCCGCTCATCCACGATCAACGCGTGCGTTTTGGAGGAGCCAACATCTATTCCGAGAAAATATTTCATGCATCTCCGTGTTTCTTTGGGTGGTCAAATAGCCCTCCCGCGCTGAGCGGAGTCGCCGTTCGTTGGCGGCGAAGTCGAAGCGTTGCTGGATATATCCGGACCACACTATTTGCTCGAATTTTTTTGACTATGGGTGGGCTCGACGGCTTGTGTCTTGACCACCGAGTTGTTCAAGGATTCCGGTGTCCACTCCGGCGGAGCAGGTTGGGGTAAGCCGAATGCCTGGTATCCTTCCTGAATCATCCTATCTACCGCGCTCTGCAATTCGATCTCGCCACGCACTGACCGCGGTATCTTCGGCAAATACTCCCATATTGCAGGAGGAAAAATAAACATGACCGAGGCCGCATAGGGACTCATGATTTCGTTGGGCATTGGTTTCTCGATAATCCGCCTTACGCGCCAATCGGAATCCACGTCCACGCTCGAGCGGGCCAAGAGTTCGTCAACAGGACATTCCTTCAAACTCATAGTGATATCGGCCCTGTGTCTTTCATGCGCCTCGACCAATTCAAGCAGAGAATCTCTTTGGAGAACGTAATCCGTCGCGACGACCATCACAGGCTCAGCCCTGATCCAATCCTTGGGCACGGAGCGCAACGCGTCACCACTGCCGCGTAATACATCCTGATGTGCAAAGGTTGCCGATAGATTCCACGTTGAGCCGTCGCCTACGAACTCAAAAATCCTCTGTTCGAGATGATGCGTCACGATGCAGACCCGCTCGATCCCTGCTTTGGCAACTGCCCGTAGAATGTAATCCATGGTAGGGCGTCCATTCACTTCCAGCAATGGCTTTGGCGTGACATCGGTATACGGGCGTTGCCGTTTACCGCGTCCGGCCGCAAGGAGAATGGCAGATCTGATCATACCTTCATGCCTGTCCTGCCTCATCAGGCGCCTCACAGTTTCCCAGAAGGACAGGAGAGATACCATCGCCCATTTCTGCAACAAATACCCTGGATGGTAAATCAGGATGTTTTGAAGAAAACCCCTCTGCGATTTCGTCACACACGCTTTCTACCAGTTCTCGTTTTGCCAGTGCGACCACACATCCCCCGTAACCGCCGCCGCAGAAACGACTGCCGTATATGCCATCCGTTTTGCTGGCCAATTCATGCAGCTCGAACAGGATATCAAGGCCCGATTCGTAGTTCTTCCTGGAAGATTCGCAGGATTGGTTCATCAATTGCCCAAACTGCTCAAAGTTAGATTCTTTCCAGGCTTGTGCTCCCTGCTGGACGCGTTCCACTTCGGTGAAGAAGTGTTCCGCACGTTTGCGGAGGTTTTCGGGCAGGGACATTTTCTTCGTTTCATAGATTTCACGCGGCACCTCGGAAAGGATCTTCGCGCCATCTTTCAACCGGGATGCGGCTTCGTGGCACTCCGCCACGCGCACGTTATATCCGCTTTTGGTGAGTTCACGCGAGAGGCCTGAATATGCCACGATCCAGGCGAAATCGCGGGAGGGTGAATCAGGCATCGGGCAAACGGAAGCAGTGACCGTGTCCATGAAAAGAAGCGCATCCTGCCTGCCATAAACAATGGTCAAGGGGTCAAGCAGTCCGATTTGCAGACCCAGCTCGTCGTGTTCGAGTCTGTATTCCAGTTGAACCAACTGCTCGGCAGTGAGTTCCATGTCGTTCACATCGGCAAGCGCCTTGAGATACGCAAGCCCCACCGAGGCGGACGAACTCAGCCCGGCGCCAATCAGCGTTCCATTGAGATGCGCCCTCATCCCGCGTTCGATGTTCAACAGGCGCGCCGCGGCCTGCGCATAACGTGACCAGTGCATCGGATCGAGCTCTCCGATGACAAATCTTGATTCGCCGAACTGCTGGCTCGAAATGTGAATCTCGCTCGAGTCGAGCGGTTCATATTCGAGCATCGTGCCGATGGTGAGGGTGCAACCCAGTACCGCGCCGCCTTGATGGTCAATATGCGCGCCGATGGGACAAATGCGATAGGGTGAGAAGATGGGTTTCACTCGTTACTGGCAACTCGTTTCTTTTGAAGTTTTTCATGGATATCAGGTGAATATTACCCTTGAGAACCCAACTTAGCGTGACAATTGAGACCTCTGCACGTTCAGCCACACAAGCAATGGTGGGAAGGCGATTCCGGGGTCTTATGAAAACTCTGACAGCGTTTTCAGAAAACGCTGTCAGAGTTTAAGGAGAAATGGTTTCAAAGTCAATGGGCAGATGCCAAATCCATCATATCAGCTGTGCCAGTTCAGATTTCAAAATCCTCGCCGCGCCATATTCCATGATCCGGCACGTGCAGGACTGGCGAATGAGAGGCGCTCCCATTCAGCCGTTTCTCAAGCTGCTCCACGTGCGCAACCAGGGACGCTACTGTCTCCCCAATTGCATCGGGTAACAGCGTATGGTCGAGATCGACCCGGGCAGGTTCATGACTGCGGAGCAGGACCTGACCCGGTACACCCACGATCACCGAATTCGGCGGGGCCGATTTCACGACCACCGCATTTGCGCCAATCCGGCTTCCCTCACCGATGTTGATGGCACCCAACACTTTTGCACCTGCACCAATCACCACGTGATGTCCCACAGTTGGATGCCGCTTCACCTTTTGTGAACTGGTTCCGCCCAGCGTTACGCCATGGAATAACGTTACGTTGTCTCCCACTTCCGCAGTTTCGCCAATCACTACTCCCATGCCGTGGTCAATGAAAAACCTGTGCCCGATCGTTGCACCCGGATGGATCTCGATGCCTGTGAGGCCGCGCATGATCTGCGAGATCCCGCGCGCCAGCAGTTTGAAGCCGCTTTTCCAAAGCCTGTGCGAGAGGCGATGCGCCCATAGGGCGTGCAAGCCAGGATAGCACAATAGTATCTCGAGGATATTTCGAGCGGCAGGGTCACGATCCAGCACTGACTGGACATCCTCACGAATCGTCTTGAACATTTCGTTTACTCTTTCTTTTGGCTTGTTTGCGCATAACATGTTGGTCTCGATACGCGGTGCCAACGAACGGCACCACTACTCGACCAACGACTTCATACAGCTGCGACTTCCTCGACCAGGTCAGCGAATAGCGGTGTCGAGAGATATCGTTCGCCGAAGGAGGGAATGATCACCACGAGCAACTTGCCAGCATTCTCCGCCCGGTTCGCCACCTGCAAGGCAGCCCAGGTCGCCGCTCCGGAAGAGATGCCAACCAACAAACCCTCTTCACGCGCCATCCGGCGCGCGGTCTGAAAGGCATCGTCATTTTTCACGCGGATGACCTCGTCATAGATTTTTGTGTTGAGGATGTCCGGTACGAATCCCGCGCCAATTCCCTGGATCGGATGCGGTCCCTTCACGCCTCCCGACAGTACCGGGGAGGCGTCAGGCTCAACGGCGATAGCCTTGAACGACGGCTTACGCGCTTTAATGACCTCACCCACACCGGTGATGGTGCCTCCTGTGCCGATACCTGCCACGAGGTAATCCACCTTTCCATCCGTATCACGCCAGATCTCCTCGGCAGTTGTCCTGCGATGGATCTCGGGATTGGCCGGGTTCTTGAATTGCTGTGGAATGAAATATTTCTTGGGATCTGCAGCCGCGATCTCCTCGGCCTTGCGGATCGCGCCGTTCATGCCATCGGGTCCGGGCGTGAGCACCAGTTCCGCACCATACGCACGTAACAACAACCGGCGTTCTTTGCTCATGGTTTCAGGCATGGTCAGGATCAGCCTGTAACCGCGCGCGGCTGCGACAAAGGCCAGCGCGATGCCAGTATTACCGCTGGTCGGCTCTACCAGGATCGTGTCCTTATTAATCAAACCCGCCTTTTCTGCGGCATCGATCATGGACACCCCGATGCGGTCTTTGACCGAGTGAGCGGGGTTATAGAATTCGAGCTTTGCAACCACCTCTGCTTTCGCGCCTTCGGTCAAGGAGTTCAAGCGTACGAGCGGCGTGTTACCAACAAGTTCTGTGACATTATTTGCAATTTTCATTTTGATTGATCCTTTGTGATTGAGTTGGAATAAATAAAACGACTGTCTGCTATTGAGAAGCTTCTCACGCTGAGAGGTCTTCTCCACGCAAACGATGGGCAATATCAAGTCGTTGTATGGCGACTTGTGTGATACGCGGGGTCCAGCCCACCGTTTGCGGCAGTCAGCCGTTTTGATCTCTGGGAAAGAGGCGGTGGTTAGAGACCCCGCCTGGTACAGGTGCAAATCAAGATCATCTTCATAACGTCAGCATATGCGTGGCAGCAATTCGCCAGCTGGCAAATCAACCACCCTTGAACCACCAATACTGGTCTTCGCCACAACCAGACCAGGATGGCTGGCAACTACGTAGCCAATGCGCACCGCATCCTTGCCAAATGGATGCGAATGCATCGCTTCAAGGACCGCGTCTGCCTGCTGCGCGGGGATGATCGCAACCAGCTTGCCCTCGTTGGCAATATAGAATGGATCGAGTCCAAGCATCTCACAGGCCGCGTTGACCTCTGGCCCCACCGGAACCTTCTTCTCCTCGAATTCGATGCCCATCTTCGATGCAGAAGCCAATTCATTGAGCACAGCCGATAGACCGCCGCGCGTCGCATCACGCAGACAATGGATATCCCGGGTCACATCCAGCATTGCATCGACCAAACTGTTTAGCGGAGCACTGTCACTGCAAATCTCTGTCTCGAATTGCAGTCCCTCGCGCACAGACAGGATAGCAATCCCATGATCTCCCATTGTGCCGCTGACGATGACCGCGTCGCCCGGTTGGGCATTCTTTGGTGAGATATTGACGCCTGGCCGCACCAGGCCGATTCCGGTTGTGTTGATATATAGACCGTCACCGTGTCCCTTGTTGACAACTTTCGTATCCCCGGTGATCAGTTGGACGTTCGCTTCTCGGCATGCCCGGGCCACCGACTCGACAACGCGGCCAAGGGTCTCCATCGCAAGTCCTTCTTCGAGAATGAAGCCCGCGCTCAGGTACATCGGACGCGCGCCGCTCATCGCCAGGTCATTGACCGTTCCGTTAATCGCCAGCTCGCCGATATCCCCACCGGGAAAGAACAAGGGGCTGACCACAAAGGAGTCCGTCGTGAAAGCCAGTCTGTTTCCATCCATGCTGATGACAGCCGAGTCGCCCAGTTGGTTGAGGATGTCGTTCTGAAAAGCTGAGGCAAACATATACTGAATCAAATCAGCCATCATCTTTCCGCCGCTGCCGTGTCCCATCACAATGGTCGGATAATGCTGTAAGGGCATTGGACAGGTCCAACCCGTGAAATCAAACCTGGAGTTCATTGCTCTCCGCCAATGCGAAACGTCCGTAGCGATAATAGGCTGCGCAGGCGCCCTCCGATGAAACCATCGTCGCTCCCAGAGGTGTTTGCGGCGTGCACTCTTTGCCAAAGGCCGGGCATTGATTTGGCTTCTTCAGACCCTGAAGGACGAGTCCGCTGATGCACAGACTCGATTCTTTCGTTTCAATCGTTTTGATTTCAGGGAAGCGCAGCTCCGCATCGTACTCGGCAAATTCCTTTCGGAGCTTGTATCCACTATTGGGAATGACGCCAATGCCGCGCCAGGGGCGGTCACAAGGCTCAAAGACCTGATTGATAATCGCCTGCGCGGGGACGTTACCATCGTGCAAGACTGACCGCGCATAGGCGTTTTCGACCTCCACGCGTCCCTCCTCAAGCTGTTTGACACACTTCAGGATACCGTGCACAATGTCCACTGGTTCAAAGCCGGTTACAACAATGGGAACATTGTATTTCCGCGCCAACGGCTCGTATTCCCAGTAGCCCATCACCGTGCAGACATGTCCGGCCGCTAAGAAGCCGTTGACCTGCACATCCGGTGATTCCATCAGTGCAGTGATCGCGGCCGGGACGGTGACGTGTGAAACTAGCATGGCAAAGTTGTGGATGCCTTGAGCCTTGGCTTGCACTACTGCCATGGCATTTGCGGGCGCGGTCGTCTCGAAACCGATGCCCAAGAAGATGACCGTCTTTTCAGGGTTTTCACGGGCAATCTTGAGCGAGTCGAGAGGTGAGTACAGGATGCGGACATCGCCCCCAGCCGCGCGGACGCTGAACAGGTCTCGTTCTGAACCGGGGACGCGCAGCATATCGCCGTAAGAGGCAAAGATCACATCCGGGCGGGAGGCGAGCGCGATGGCCTTATCCACAAGTTCAAGCGGCGTCACACATACGGGACAACCGGGTCCATGAACGAGTTCAATCTCTGGTGGAAGCAGTTGATCCAGCCCGCTCTTGACAATCGAATGGGTTTGCCCGCCGCATACTTCCATCAGCACCCAGCGGCGGGTGACAAGATGACGCAATTCATCGAGCAGCCGTTGCGTCAGCGCACCATCTCGATATTCATCTATGAACTTCACGGCTCACCTCCGCTGGGAGGCAACTCACCGGATAGCATGTCCATTTGCCGCAACAATTCCAGAGTCTCGCGGGCTTCCTGCTCATTGAGGCGGCTGATGCCAAAACCCACATGGACAATCGTGTAATCGCCCACCTGGATATCGGGCAGGTATTCCAAACAGGCTTCCCTGACCACGCCCCCAAAGTCCACCCTGCCCATCATCATCCCATTGGCTTGATACAGCTCAATCACTTTGCCAGGCACACCAAGGCACATGTTACCTCCTCAATTCTCCACTTCAAGACTATCCAGGTAAACGCCATTCCCACCTGTGATTTGCAGGGCATAGGCACCACAGTCGGGGCAAATGGTAAACAGTTCATCGATGCTGACGTCATGGCCACACGCCGTACAATGAGCCTTACCAGGCGACCGATCGAATTCCATCGTAGCGCCCTCAGCAATCGTACCCGCTGCCAACGAGTCAAAATAAAAACGGATCGACTCTGGTGTAGCATCCGAGAGCGCACCAATGATGACCCGCACGCTTACCACGCGCTGGGCGTTTGCTTCACGTGCATGTTGCATCGTATGGGTGAACAGGTCTTCCGTTAAGCCACTTTCGTGCATAAGGTCGCCTCTATGACTATCTTGATACGAATTGGATGAAATTGGAACTGACTGAAAGCACCCGCCGGGATGACGAATATCACATTCATAGAAACGCTCTCAAATGTTGGGGGATTCTTGGAGGCGCTTAAGAGAGAACCGGGTGCTGATCTGTTCGCAGGCATCCATAACGGATTGATAAACGTGAGGAGATAAGCCCGGCTGAATCACCTGGGCGATTGGACCCACGTCGCAGACGATGACCGTGACAGTCACGGCACAATCGTCCTGCAACTCGCGCAACAGGTTGGAGGTCGGGACTTGGTGGAGCGAAAAATCGTCTACTTTGGTGATCGGCAACGACTCGACCGGAATTTGCGCGACCGTCCCAATTTCTTCTCCCCAATCGACCGCGTCCACGATGACAATTTCCTGCGGGCGGATCTCACTCAGGCTGACCGTGAAGAGCACCTTGCGTGCCCCGGTGCCGACGTCGATGGCATAGATATCATCTGGGATGACATAATGGCGCGTGAGATGGTCAATCACTTCTGGTCCAAAACCATCATTGCCAAATAGCATGTTTCCCACGCCGAGGATCAACACGCGCGCGCGGCAGAAAGAGGGAAGAGTATCAACGTTGATTTCCGAATCAATTAGCATATATAGTGTGTGGAATGGAGGCTGAAGGCGGACATGTCCGCCTTCAGCCTTTGATGGTACTAACTGTTGGTGAGCGTATCTATGATCTTTCCATCAGGGCCAAGGATGTCCAATTTGACAGGGATGGATCCATCAAGCTGATGGGTAGCGCACGAGAGACACGGGTCGTAGGCGCGGATCGCCATCTCGACTGTATTCAGTGTGCCCTGGTCATATTTTCCGGCTTTGATCAACGTCTTCGCTGCCTGCCGGACCGAGAGATTGATGGCTGAATTATTCTGGCAGGTCGCAACGATCAGGTTCACGTGCGTGAGCAGTCCGTTGTCGTCGGTGGTGTAATCGTGGATGAGAGTCCCACGCGGGGCCTCGACCACACCCACACCACGCGCGGCACGCGGCGTCACTTTGACGCGCGTCTCGCGGCTCGTGATCTCAGGATCGTTCAGGAGCTGGACAGCAAGTTCAGCATTGTAGAGCAATTCGATCAGGCGCGCCCAGTGATACAGGAGCGTCAGTTGCGCAGGGCGACCAAAGTTGGCGCGGAATTCCTCCAGTTCCTTTTGTGCTAATGGGGTCGGGATGTAATCAGCAACGTTGATGCGGGCCAAGGTGTTGACACGGTACAGGCTGGGCGCATTATCTTCAAGCAGGAACGGACCGCGCTTCTTGGCATACGGGAACTTGAGATACGTCCAGTCCTCGACGTGTTCGCCAATGTAATCCGCATAATCTGGGGTAGCAAAATCCTCATACGAACCATCGGAATACATCATGCGTAGTTTGCCGTCGTACAGATCGAGTGCACCGTCGGCAGCTACCGTTCCCAAAAATCCGGATGTGATCGTGCCAATGGTCTTCACTGCGTCGAGATATTTGGGGAAAATGTTTTCCTTGGCAAACTTGATGCTGAACTTGGCGAGTTCCAGACATTCCTGCGCCATTGGCAGCAATGCATCTCGTTCTTCCTTCTGCAAGGGCTTACTGAATCCCCCGGGAACTGCTGCATCAGGATGGATGGATTTTCCGGCGATGGTTTCCAGCATCTTTGCGCACATGTGCCGCACTCTGACTACCTGCTTGGCAATATCAGGCACCGCGCCGACGATACCGATCACGTTGCGCGCCGGATATTCTGCGCCGGGTCCCATGACAAAATCGGGGCCACCCAGAATGTAGAAATGAAGGATATGTTCCTCCATATAGGCGACGCTATTGCACAGCTGCCTCAGCTTTTTTCCAACAGGTGCAGGTTCCACGCCGAAGACCGCATCGTTCGCTTTCGCTGACGCCAGATGATGGGACCACGGGCACACACCGCAGATCCGGGTGGTGATGCGCGGCATTTCCTCCACGGGTTTGCCCACGCAGAACTTCTCGAAGCCGCGCAGCTCGATGACGTTGACACGCGCATCGTCTACGTCACCCGCATCGTTCAACTGGATGGTGACTTTGGCGTGGCCTTCGATTCGGCTGACAGGTTGAATTACAAGTGTTTTACCCATGGCTCACCTCTTTGGTACCGTGCGTAGACGGCCCTTTGCCCCCGCAAAGCGATTGAATTGTGCGGCCCGGTCGGGAATCTGGCTGGGGTTCAGCCCGATGGTCGAGAGCGCGCCCATCATATCCACCATTGGATTGGCTTCATCGTTCAGGGGGCCATAGCATCCACGGCAGGGCATATAGGCTTTGATACAGCGCGGAACGCCGCCTTCGAAGCCGCCGCATCCCGCGCGAGTCGCGGGACCCTGGCACAGGAAACCTTGTTCCATGAAACAGCGTACGGTGTTCAGCGGCTCACCGGCGCCCTCCACTGGCTCCAGTGGGCGCTTCAATGCAGCCACGGCTTTTTTCTCTCGGAGGGTCGGACACTGGTCGCAGACGCTTTTCTGTTCGAGTGAAAAAGGTGTGCCTTTTAGCAGGTGCATGACCGCAGCCACAAACATATCTGGTGTGGTCGGGCATCCGGGCAGTTTGAGGTCCACTTTCACCACTTCGTCCACCGCATAGACGCGGTCGAGCAGGGCTGGCACCGCGCCTTTGGGCGTCTCGCCTGCATCGGTGGTGGAATTTCCGCGATAGACGCGTTCATAGAGATCATCCAGCGTGAACTGATTCGCCAGCGCCGGGATGCCTCCGAAACAGGCGCATGATCCCATGGCAATGAGGAATTTGACGCGTGACCTCATGAGTTCAGCAAGGTGCTTGTTCTCCTCGTTGCGGATCCCACCCGTTATGATGCCAACGTCCGCTTGCGGGATATCAGCGCTACTTTCTTCACCCGTCTGCCCGAAGAGTTTATGGTCCATGATGACGGGCATATGGACAAACTCCAGTTCAGGCAGGAGGTCGAGCAAAGGTTCGCCAACGTCGAGCACGGTCACTTCGCAACCGCCGCAGATGGCAAACCATTCTTGTGCTACTTTTACTGGCATTGTGCCTCCTTCCTAAGTATTACGAACAAGTGACATGCAGAAGAAACGGTTCTGGATAATGACACCTCCTTTTTGAAACTGTGCGACATCATTTTCTTCTCCTCTGGGAAAGTTACTTGTAGGGACTCGGTCCGACTCTTTTGACTTGCTCAACCATCTCGGTCATCACCTGAGCGAAACGCGGACCTTCGGAAGCCGCCACCCATTCCAACCGGTAGCGTTCCGGTTCCAGCGCGAAGTCTTCCAGCATCATGTTGATCGCATCCGCGCGGGATTTTGCGCGCAGGTTCCCTTCAAGATAGTGACAGTCTCCCTCATGACAGCCACACATCAAGACCCCGTCTGCGCCATGTGTTAAAGCATCGATCACCAAATTTGGGTGTACCATGCCGCTGCACTGCACGCGAATAATGCGTACGTTTGGCGGATATTGCAGCCGCGATGTTCCAGCCAGGTCCGCAGCAGTGTATGAACACCAGTAACAGGTGTAAACAATGATGAGAGGTTCGAAGCCATTGTCAGACATAAATTAATCCATTATTTTCCCAAAGCAGCCATGGTCATGGCGCGCAGGTAATCTAATTTGAAGTGCCAGACAAAGATCGCGCCTTTCGGGCAGGTAGCCTGACAGGTTCCACAGCCTTTACAGACTGTTTCGTCAACAACCACACGCTTCTTGGTTTGCCCCGCTTCGTTCTGATACTCGACCAGCCTGATCGCCTTGAAAGGGCAGGGGTCAACACAATAGGCGCAGCCATCACATTTGTCTTCGTTGACGTGTGAGATGATCGGCTCGATCTCGATCGTGCGATTCGAGAGCACGGTTGCGGCGCGCCCCGCGGCCGCCAGAGCCTGCGTGACAGATTCAATGAGCGCCTTCTTTGGGTAGTGCGCCATGCCACACAGGAAAATCCCATCAGTCGCAAAATCTACCGGGCGCAACTTGAGATGCGCCTCCTGGAAGAAGCCGTCTGACGTGCGCGGCACTTTCAGCAATTGGGCGAGTTCCCCTGCATCATCCCGCGGGACAACTGCCACTGACAAAACGACGCGATCCGCCTCGAGCGCCACATCCGCATCCAGCATCTCGTCGTGGACGATCACTTGCAAGGGCCCGGTGGACTCGAACGTCTCCTGACGTTTGACTTCTGGAGGACGCTCCGCATCAAATCGCAGGAAAGTAACCCCCATTGCGCGTGCCTTGCCGTAAGCGGATTCCATCAGCCCATAAGTGCGCATGTCGCGATACAGGATGTAAACCTCAGTTTGCGGATTGATCTTTTTGATCGCCATCGCATTCTTCACTGCCTGCCCGCAGCACAAACGACTGCAATAGGGCCGCTCGGCATCGCGCGAGCCCACACATTGGATCATGACAATCGATTTTAGATTTGCGAATTCCGATTTACGATTTGTGAGCGCGTCCTCAAACTCCAGTTGTGTAACGACACGTTCATCCTGCCCGTACAAATATTCCGTGGGCTGATATGGCTGCGCACCGGTGGCCACGATCACCACGCCGTGATTGATCACGATTTCACTCGCTGATTCCGCTTCTCCTTCGGGCGATCGCGAAGCATCCTGCAACGCGGCGAAAGGAGGAGTTGAGGCGCGGGTCCTGATCGTTGTTTTGAACTTACCTACACTCCCCTCAAACGCAGTGATTTTCGAGTTGAGAAATACATGGACGTTAGGATAATAAGTTGTCTTCAGGACTAGCTTTCGAAGCAGAGCTTGCGGTTCCGCATGGCTCAACAGGAAGTGCAGATGCCGCATATTGCCGCCCAATTCGCCTTCGCGTTCGACAATCGATACATTAAATCCCTGCTCCGCCAATTCGGTTGCAGCAGTCATGCCAGCCACACCGCCGCCAATGACCAGCGCGTCGTGGTTGAATTCGAGCGACTTGCGCTGCAGCGGCTCGACCATCCGCACCTTCGCCACTGCCATGCGGACGAGATCCTTGGCTTTTTCGGTAGCAGCCTCGGGTTGGTCGCGGTGCACCCACGAGCACTGGTCGCGGATGTTGGCAAGCTCGAACAGATAGAAATTCAGTCCCGCTTCGCGAATGGCGTTCTGGAACAACGGTTCATGCGTGCGCGGCGTGCAGGAAGCCACCACCACGCGATTGAGGTTGTATTCTTTCACCGCTTCTTTGATCCTGGCCTGTGAGTCGGACGAACACGTGAACAAATTGTGATCCGCGACCACCACGTTGGGCAGACCGCGCGCGTACTGTGTTACGGCTGCCACATCCACGACCCCCGCGATATTCGTACCACAATGACAGACGAAGACTCCGACGCGCGGCTCCTGACCGGTCACATCAATTTCCGGCGGATACACCTTCGGCGCAACCAGAGTATGCCGTCCATCTGCAAGCAGGGTCATGGCGCGCGCCGCAGCTGCGCTGGCAGACATCACCGTCTCGGGAATATCCTTCGGCTCCGCAAACGGCCCACAGAGATAGACTCCTGCGCGGCTGGTGTTGAGCGGAGATAGATTCGTCGTCTTGCAGAAACCATCAGGTCTTAGGTCCACATTCAGTTCTTGCGAAAGTTGCCTCATCCCATGCGGGGCCTGCATACCGACAGAAAGCACGACCATGTCAAAGGTCTCGGTGATGAGGCGACCATCCGGAAGCGCGTATTGGATTTCGAGATCCCCCGTCGCCGGGTCCTGCCTGATCGTAGAAGGCATCACGCGCACATAACGCACGCCCGATGCTTTCGCACGTTCATAATACGCATCGAAGCCTTTACCATAGGCGCGGAAGTCAATGTAGAAAACGGTGCAGTCAGTTCCCGGCGCGTGCTCCTGTGTGATGATAGTCTGCTTGGTGGCGTACATGCAGCACACCGCCGAACACCAGTTGCGATCCTCGCGCCGCGAGCCGACACATTGGATCCACGCGATGCGCTTTGGTTCTTTGCTATCTGATGGACGTTTGAGATGCCCGGCGTAGGGTCCACTGGGTGAAAGGATGCGTTCGTACTGCTGGCTGGTGACGACGTTGGGATAGCGTCCCAGGCCATATTCACCAGAAAGGCGCGCGTCGTACAATTCGAAGCCCGAAGCAAGGATCACGGCCCCGACCTCGATCTGTTCCGTGCGCGCGGCTTGATCGTGACTGATGGCGCCCGCGCCACATTTGTAATAGCAGGCGAGACATTCAGAGCATACGCCGCATTGCAAACAGCGTGATGCTTCGGCGCGCGCCTCCTGCTCCGTAAAGCCACGATTGACCTCTTCGAACGAACGTGTGCGCGATTCGGGATTCAGCGCTTCCATCCTGACCCGTGACTGGATCATGATTTCCCCGCGCCTGATCTGCTCTGCGACCTCGGTCGGGTTCATCCTGACCACTGGCAGATCTGGATGATGGCGCAGCTCGATGTTTTCACCGCGCAAATATTTGTGAATGTTTTCCGCGGATTTGTGCCCAGCCGCAACCGCGTCGATCACGAAGGCGGTGCCTGTCGTCGCGTCCCCCGCTGCAAACACTCCCGCGCGGCTGGTGGCGAACGTATTGGGATTCACGGCAATCGTGCACTGGCGCGTGATGCCAACGCCACTATCGTGAGGGATGAAAGCGAGTCCCGCACGCTGGCCGATGGCGAAGATGACGATGTCGCAATCGAGCCTGTGCTCACTGTTTGGAATCGTTTCGAGCGTGAGTGATCCATCGGATTCGAACTTCATGAAAGAGACGTTCACCGCTTCCACGCCGCTGAGGCGACCATTCTCCGAAAGGACACGGGTGAACGAGCGGCTTGGGAAAAAGGCGATACCTTCCTCCTCCGCCTCGCGGATCTCGTCTTCGTTTGCGGGCATGGTTTCGCGCGACTCCAGAAAAGCCATGTCAACATGCTTCGCGCCGAGGCGAAGGGCCGTGCGGGCGCAGTCCATGGCAACGTTGCCACCGCCCAATACCAGCACATGCCGGTCCTTCAAATCTGGCCCATTGTTCATGCGAACGTCACGCAGAAAGATGGTGTTGACCAGTACATCGGGATGATTCGCCCCAGGGATCGGCAGTTTCTTGCCTTCATGCGCGCCGACCGCGATCAGCACCGAACTAAATCCCTCGGCGAAGACATCATCGAGATTATCAACTGGCGTATTCAATCGGAGTTCCACGCCGAGGTCGAGAATTTCCTGAATCTCGCGGTTGATGATCCAGCTGGGTAACCGATATTCTGGCACGCCGACTCGTAACATGCCACCCGCAACCGGTAGCGCTTCGAACACAGTGACGCCATAACCGGCTATGACCAAATCTTTTGCCGCGGTCAAGCCGCACGGACCCGACCCGATAATTGCCACGCGTTCATCGAACTTTCGCATGGCTGGCTGCGGTGCGACATAATCCTCGGCATAGACCCGGTCGGTGACAAAACGTTTGAGCGCAGCAATCGAGATCGGCTCATCCACCAGGTTGCGGTTGCAGGCCGTCTCACAGCGATGATTGCAGATGCGGCCACAGATTCCCGGAAACGGATTATCTTCCTTGATCACGCGCAGTGCTTCGGCGTAGCGTCCCTCGCGGATCATGGCAATATAGCCCTGCGCGCGCTGACCGGCGGGGCAGGCATCACGGCAGGGAGCGATTCCTTTTTTCTCGATCGCGAACGCGTTCGGCACAGCCTGTGGATACAGCTTATACGCGGCCTTGCGTTGGCTCAATTCGCCGTTAAAGTTATCGGTAAGCGTGATGGGGCAGACCAGCGCGCAATCACCGCAGGCAGTACATTTGATGGGATCGATATAACGCGGCTTATGATTGACTGTCGCAGTGAAATGTCCTGCTTCGCCATCGAGTTTGAGCAATTCTGTGTCCGTCATCACCATGATGTTGCGATGTCCCGCGGTTGCCACCAGGCGCGGGCTGATGGTACACATGGCACAGTCATTGGTTGGGAACGTCTTGTCCAGCGCAGCCATGTGCCCGCCGATGGCTGGTTCCTTTTCGACGAGATAAACCTTGAAGCCCGCGTCGGCCAGGTCGAGGCTGGCTTGCATGCCCGCGATCCCACCACCCACGACCATGACCGCGCCAGTAGGTTTATTGTTTTTATCAAGA
>DASTOH010000094.1:0-15336 GCA_035720235.1 Anaerolineales bacterium
CATCAAAGGTTTTCTGGCTGCGATTGAAGAAGCCACGACATTACTCAATGCCGAACCCGCCAAGTACAAAAATGTTTTGAGTGAACAAAAGCTTGTGCCGCCACCCTTGCTCGAATCGTATCGAGCGCCCGTTTTCCCAACCGCAGGTGTGCCAACAGAGGGTGAGTGGATGGACGCGCTGAACTGGCTAGAGGAAAAAGGCATATTGACAACCGATGTTTCTTATGCGGATTCGGTCAACGCTTCGCTTCTGCCGTAGCCGGAAGCTGATTCCTCTTAACTTGTCATTGCGAGTCTTCGAGAAGCAATCTCCACTAGCAAGAGATCTTTACAAGCTGAGTTGGACGCTTCGCGGCTTCGCACTACGCTTCGTCTACGCCGCCAACGAGCGGCGGCTCCGCTCAGCGCGAGGGCTCGCAATGACGGAAATTCTTATGATTGACCTCACATCCGTTACCTTTGCCTATCCTTCCGCATTGCCTCTGTTTGAGAACTTCTCTCTGACCATTTCGCGCGGCGAGACCTGGGCGATCCTTGGTCCATCAGGTTGCGGAAAGACCACATTGCTCTATTTACTGGCAGGGCTGCGCCAGCCCACTGCAGGGAAAATTTCGATTGAAGGTGAAACTCTCACACGCCCCCGCCCGCGCACTGGATTGATCTTGCAGGACTATGGCTTGCTCCCTTGGTCCACGGTGCGCGAAAATGTGCAGTTGGGCTTACGTGTGCGCAGCTTTTACGGAGAAGATGGGAAGCATGCGCCAGTCAACTTTCAGCCTGGGAATGATGTGTCCTATTGGCTTGGGCGTTTGGGAATCGATGAGGTCGCAGGCAAATTTCCCTCCCAGATCTCGGGAGGCCAACGTCAACGCACTGCCATTGCGCGCACACTGGCCCTCGAACCTGATCTGCTTCTGATGGATGAACCGTTTTCATCACTCGATGCCATCACTCGTCAAGACCTGCAAAACCTGACGTTAAGCCTATGCAGCGAGCAAAAGCTGACCCTGGTGATTGTGACCCACGCGATTGAAGAAGCAGTCGGGTTGGGCAGGAAGATCCTGCTGCTGGGTGAGGCGCCCAATCAAAATGCGCGAATCTTTGAAAATCCAGATGCTGGTCAAGCTGAATATCGGATCACTCCGGTCTATCACGAGTTATGTGATTTGCTCTGGAAGGAAATGCATCATGAAACGGCATGATGCACTTCTCGCGGCCCTGGCGTTGTTGCTGGTGTGGCAGGCCTCTGCCATGGTTGTGAACCTTCCCATTTTGCCCGCGCCACTCAAAGTTTTCAGTGTCTTCATTCAAGAATTACAAAGTGACCTGTTGAGCCATTTCGCCTTCAGCCTGTGGAGAGTCTTCGCGGGGATGGCGCTGTCAGTGTTGGTGGCGGCCCCGGTCGGGCTGGCAATTGGCGGGTCCAAGAAATTGAACCGCTTATTTTCTCCATTGATCTATCTGCTGTATCCGATCCCCAAGGTTGTATTTGTTCCGGTCGTGATCCTGTTTTTGGGAATTGGCGATGTGGCAAAGATCGCCATTATGTTCCTGATCCTGTTCTTTCAAATCATCGTGCTCGTCCGCGATCAGGCCTCCGGTTTGCCTCCCCAGTTAATTCAGAGCTTACAGAGCCTGGGTGCCGGGCGGCGTGCATTGTTTCGCTTTGTATATCTTCCTGCAAGCTTGCCTGCCATATTGACTGCGCTGCGCCAATCGATTGGGACAGCGGTCGCGGTGCTATATATCACAGAATTATCCGCCACAAAGTATGGGCTGGGATATTACATCTACTACAATGGCAGTACCTTATTGGATTATCCCGCCATGTACGCCGGGGTGGTCGCGATGAGCCTGCTGGGGCTGGGAATGTATTTCACTGTCGATTGGCTGGAACGAAAATGGTGCCAGTGGAAGTTTGTCACTTAAGAGATAAACCGACCCAGAACAGGATGCTGAACAGCAGCGCAACCTGACCTGTCCCTGCCAGTGCCGCGTTGAGCGGGCGTCCTTTCTCTGTGAGCACAATCCGCGCGGTGCGGATCGCCAGCGGCAAAGAGGCCCATGCCAACAAGGACAACCACGGTATAACTCCCCCGGATGCAGCGAGGGGCAGTATAAGATAAGCAGCCATCATGCAGATCAAATATTGCTTTTTTGTTGCCTGCTCACCCAGAATGACAGCGAGTGTATGTTTCCCCGCTTTTCTATCATTCTCAAGGTCACGCAGATTATTCACGACCAGAATCGCCGTGATGATTAAACCTGGCGGAATCGTCATCCACCATGCGGCAGCAGAGACAAAACCTGCCTGAACGTAATAAGTCCCTGCGACCGAAGCAAGACCGAAAAAGATAAAAACGAATAGATCACCGAGTCCATAATAACCCAGAGGAAAGGGACCGCCCGTATACGCAATTGCGGAGAGAATCGCGGCAATCCCAATAATAATAATTGGCCAGCCGCCCAACCATACCAGATAGGCTCCAAGGGCGGCTGCCAGCGCGAATACGATGATCATTCCATACTTTACTTGAGCAGGTGTAAGCAACCCTGCCTGAGTGACCCGTACAGGCCCTAATCGCTCCGGTGTGTCTGTGCCGCGCTCAAAATCAAAAACGTCATTCGCCAGATTACTGCCAATCTGCAGAAGGATTGCCGTAAATAAACATGCCAAAGCCGCGTCAAGTCGAAAAAATCCATCGCGCCAGGCGAGTGCACTTCCCATGATCACACCCGTGGCCGCAGCCGGTAACGTGCGCGGACGGATCGCCAGCTTCCATGCATTCCAGTGGAAGGTTCCTTCGCTCAAATTCCTACTCCGATGCTCACAACAGTACGACACCCAACATCTGATTTAACATTGTGCAGTATAACTTATAAGATGCAGGAGATTGAATGACACGACTCGCAGGCCAGGAACGTGCCACGTACGTTCAAAATATGTTCACCCAGATCGCCAGACGGTATGATCTCATGAATCGACTAATGACAGGTGGACAGGATGTCCGTTGGAGAAACCAAGTCATTGAGCTCGCGCGACTGAATTCTGATTCAAGTTTGCTGGATCTAGGTACAGGGACAGGTGACCTGGCGCGTGAAGCTCTGGCACAATTCCCTCAGGCCAGAGTGATCGCGGCAGATTTTACGCTGGAAATGATGCGCGTTGGACGGAAGAGGGGTGCGCTCAACTTCTCCTCGGCCGATGCCCTTCGCCTCCCATTCGATGCTTCCTCCTTTGATGCTGTGGTCTCTGGCTTTCTCATGCGCAATGTAATTGATTTACAAAAGGCATTACAGGAACAATATCGCGTACTTAAGAACGGTGGGCGAATTGTCATTCTTGACACCACGCGTCCAAAGAAAAATCTGCTCTCACCATTCATCTGGCTGCACATGCACTTTATTATCCCAACGCTTGGGGGATTATTAACTGGCGTGAAAGAAGCCTACCGGTACCTGCCAGAAACGACTGAAGGATTTGTCACTGCCGAAGAAATGGCAGCCCGTATGGCGGCGGTTGGATTCAAGAGAGTCAGTTATCAAAGGTTTATGTTTGGAACAATCGCGATTCATTGGGGAGAGAAGTGAAAAGTTTACTTCATCGAAATTTGTTTGATCAACAAGCAAAATCGTAGGGATGGTGCGGTGGATCGCACGCGAAACACCAGACGGATTTCCCCAAACTCCACTGCCAGGCTCCCAGCGCCGCGGCGCAAGCCGCGACGTAATGATCGGTAACAGTTTCTCCTACGGAGTAGGAGCGGCAGATGCCTTTCAATCCCCTGGTCTCAAGCCAATCCAGTAAACGTCCGCGTGCGAATGGCTCGGTTTTGAATTGGCGTACATCGCCTGCGTCTGCGCCTCGTAAAATCATGCAGGCGCCCGGATGCACTTCGACGATTGCCAGATCGTAATGCGGTCTAAGCAATTCCAGAAAACGAGTCAACTGCACACCGCGCAGCGTAAGGTAAACTATGCGGACCATGGTGGGTGGCATGATTCCAGCGCACCCGCCCTGTGAACGTACAAAGCGCCGCAGTTCTGAATCGGATGGACGGTCTCCGCCTTTGGAGTTATAGGAAAGAGGCGCAATGTTCCAGGACGTTATGCACTTGATTCGCATTACGCGGACGGATTTTCGCCACAATAATCCCTTTGTGCGATTTTGGTGTGTAATGGCGGATGTTGCTGAAGTCCATATCAATCGTAATTAAAACTCGCTCATGCCTGGTTGCATAAGCGAGTATCTCTTCATCTGGTTTGCCTGCCAATCTCACTTCTTGTGCTGTGAGCACATCATGTCCCCACGAACGGAGCCGATCGACAGTTGCTCTATAAACACATTCAGCCGCAAAGAGATTCATGCGGCCAGAGGTTTTTCATCCACAAAGTGAATATCTTCGCCATCAACCACTGCGCGTGCATATTCCAGACAAGCCTTAATATCCTGCTCTGTAAGCTGAGGATAGTAATCGGCGATTACCTGCTGGAACGTTAAACCATCCTCGATGAGTTCAAGGATCATTGTTACGGAAATACGCGTCCCGCGAATACAGGGTTTGCCGCCGTAAATCGCAGGGTCAACCGTTATCCGATCTATCGTCATATGGTTATTATATTCATTTTTCCAGCATGAGTCTTGCCGCGCGTCTCCCAATCTCCACGGCGAAATTCGTACCGCGATCCCATGGGTAGACCTGGCTCATCGAAGCGAAATACAATCCTTCAATGGGTGTTTGGATGGCAGGGATATTCTTCGAATGGTTCACCAGCGGCACGGGTTGGGCGTAGTTTGTCTTGTTCACCCAAATCTTCTTTACCCACTCGCGCGAAAAATCGGGGTTGAATTTTTGGAACGCGGGCATAAAGCGTTCGAGCAACTCGTCATCGCTCAACGAAAAATACTCGTGGCCCACCTCCAGATAGTCACCCGCATACACGATATGGTCACCGCCGAAATGTTCCTTCGATACAAAGTTCGTATGTTCCACCAGCGCCAGCATCGGGTAGCCTGCCTCCTTCGGCAAGTTGAACCAGTAATAGCCCTCCCGCGATAACTGATGCTTGAGCGAGAGCACCATCACCACCGCACCCATGGACTTTAACTCGAGCAGTCCCTTCAAATAATCTTCCGGCAGATCGGGACACATCTTCGCCATCAGATTCGGGGACGTGGTGACCAGCACCTGGTCAAACGACTCGACTACCCCACCCGCGTCGATGGACAACCCTTTTGTCTGATTCTGTTTAAGGAACCTCACCGGCGTTTCCAGCCGAATTGCTACTCCCGAATTACGAAGCCGTTCCGCGAACAAATCAGCGAATTGCTGAAACCCGCCTTCAAACGTGCCAAGCCGCGTGGTCCGTGCCTTGATACGCGCCCACATCCACGCCATGTTGACATCTTTATAGTATGGACCAAACTTTCCGATTAGCAACGGCTTCCACATCTGCTCGTAGACTTCTTTGCCGGCCCACTGCATCATCCATTTATCAGCAGTCACTTTCTCGAGCGAGCGCCAGTCGTTCGTGAGGCGGAGGAAAAGTCCCACAAAGCCAAAGCGGATTTTGTTCAGACCAAAGCCAAGCCCCGGAAAGAGTAGCGCCTTGATGATCGAGTCGAAGGGATAGAATTTTCCGTCGTGATACATCACAGTCAACGGGCGGGGGAAAAGTACCTTGTCCATCCAGCCCAGCTCTTCGATCAACCTGAGCATATACTTGTCGGATGCAAACCAGTGATGATAGAACTTCTCAATGTACCAGTCCCAATGCGGTTCCTTGAATCCCGAAGCCAGCCCACCGACGTAATTGGCAGATTCAAAAACTATTACGTCATGCCCCGCTTTTCTTAAATCATACGCGGCAGCGAGACCGCCGAATCCCGCGCCGATAATTGCTATTCTCATGAATGCTCCACAATTTAAATTTGGAGTGCAGGAGCTTGCTCCTGCACTGTTGGGCGGCAAGCCACCCGACTCCAGACTCGGGCTTCATTTCTTGGTTCTTGGTTCCAGTTTCGTCGCCAGGATCTTCATACGCCCCCACTCATTCCGCACCACGTAGATCATGGCGAGCGTTTGCAGCCAGCGCATTTCGCAGGCAGGGTTTTCAGCCAGTTGCTCGAAGACCTCCATAGCTTTTTCGTCGGTGCGGCGGGTCTTGGAATACTCAGCCGCCAGTTGCAGCAGATAGGCTTCACGCTGCCTGCGCAGTTGAATATCCTGCGCAAGCTTTATGCGGTGTTGCTCTACCAGCCCGCGCACACGGTTGATGGCAGCTTCGAGTTCCTCCACGGTAAACGGCTTGATCAGATATTCCTGCACGCCCACCGAGATGGCGTTGCGGAATGTGGTGGTATCCTTTTCTGCCGAGATGATGATGCAGCCCGTACCTGGCAGGACTTTGGCGATCTCACGATAGGCGGTCAGGCCATCCATTTCGGGCATGTTGATATCGAGCAGGAGGATATCGGGGCGTTGCTCCTTCGAGAGTTCAAGTGCCTGCAACCCGTTCGAGGCGATGGCGACCACTTCCACGTCGTCTATGGTGGCAAGCATCAGGCGGGTGTTGCGGCGCGTTTCCTGAACGTCATCGGCGATGAGCACCCTGAGTTTTCTTTTCGAGGGGGTTTCCGACTGCATCTTGACTACCTTTATGTTTCAGCGACTGCGATGATTTTCAACAAGTATACCCTGTGCCAGTGCTGGAAGATCATCCCTGCACTTCAGTTCTGAGGGCATCGCTCCATTGAATGCCCTCGCGGGCGAAATAATACGCGCCCAGAACTGTGATTGGCAGCCATAAGGCAACATGCAATACAACTGCATAGCCCAGGGCAGTTTCAGGTTCAACCAGAAATGCAACCAATACTGCCTTTGTGACAGCCTCCCATGTGCCAATGTATCCCGGCGCAGATGGAATTGTCGTTGCCAGATTGGCGATACCATTCAGGAGCATCAACGCAAAGAACGAGACACTGAAATCAAAGGCGTGCATCACGAACCAGTATTTGCCGGTCTCCAACAGCCAGATGATGACTGATGTGAAAAAGACCATCAGCACATTGAGTGGGGAGCGCAGCGACGCCAATCCATCCAGAAAACGGTTGGAGAAGCCAATAATCCGCGTATGAAAGCGTTGCGGAAGAAAGCGAATGAACCACAAAGCAATTTTCATGGTCAGATGGGGGAACATGGCCGCGACCAAAAAGATAACCAGCGCTCCCAGGAAAACTCCGGTGCCAATCACCGCCAACTGCTGGATATTGCCCACAAAGCCCGAACTACCCGTCAGTTTGGCGAGCTCGGGCAGGTTGACAAACACGAATGCCAGCATCACCACGCCATCGAAGATGCGCTCCACAATGATGGTTGCCAGGGATGCGGAAACGGATATGCCTTCCTTGCGTTTGAGGATGACCGCGCGCAACACTTCCCCGGCACGGGCTGGATAAATGTTGTTACCCATGTATCCGATCGTTGTGATGGGGAACATCGTTGCTGTGGGAATCTTTTTGATGGGTCCCAACAGGTAATGCCAGCGCCAGGCCCGCACCCAGACGCCTACGAAATACACCGCGATGCCTGGCAACAGCCACCAGTAATTGGCCTGTTTCACCGCCTCCCAGAATTCATTGAGTTTCAAACCGCGCACTGCCAGCCAGATGAAAAGGACGCTGATTAACACTCCAACCCAGAACTGCCATTTTTTCATGGGAGGGATTTTATCATGTGGCATTGTCTCGCGCTGAGCGGAGTGTAACGAAGACGAAGCGCGATTGCTTCGGAAGCATCAATAAACCAGTGCATCTCGTGTTGGTTGGTGGTGCACGCTTCGACTGCGTTCGCAAAGAGCGCTCACTATAGTCCCAATGCTCTTCGGGAGCGCGGTATGTCCCTACGATATAATGAAATCATGCAATTGAACCAACGCGCGCCGGATTTTGAATTGCCTGATTTAGAGGGTAATCTGCATCACCTGAGTAATTATCGAGGGAGGATCGTGATCGTCAATTTTTGGTCGTGTGAATGTCCGCATTCGGAGCGGACCGATCGTTCGACGATGGCCTGTCTCGTGCAGTGGGGCGAGGAGGTGGAACTGCTCTCGATTGCGTCGAATCGAAACGAATCCTCTCAATGTGTCGAGCAGGCCGCTAAGGCGCGACGTCTGCCCCGGATCCTGCTGGATGCGGAGCATGTCGTCGCGGATCTCTATGAAGCCATCACCACGCCCCATGTGTTTGTCCTGGACCGGAACGGACTCCTGCGCTATCGCGGTGCGGTAGATGACGTGAAGTTCCGTCATCCCAAGGCCACCCGCTTCTTTCTGGAAGAGGTGGTGGAGGCGCTGCTCGAAGGGCATTTGCCCGCGCTGGCAGAGACTCCTGCTTACGGCTGCGCCATTGTGCGTGAAATTTGATAGAATCAAACTGTGGCAATCGAGATACCAGCCAGAATCGCATTTTTGAAAAAAATTCATCTCTTCTATGGGTTGGAGGAGGATGAATTTGCGGCGCTTGCAGAAGAGTTGGACGAAGTTTCGGTCGCCAAAGGGGCGGTCATTTTTGAGCAGGATGCGAAGCCCGATGGTTTCTATTTGATTTACGAGGGAAGTGTCCGCATTGTGCGCGAGCATGATCGCAAAGAGACGCAATTGGCGCTGCTCGTAAGGAATGATTACTTTGGTGAGATGGCCCTGGTGGCGAACCGCCGCCGTTCTGCCACCGCAACGGCGGTCGCTGATTCCACGCTGCTGATGCTGCCCCGCGCCGATTTTGATAAATTGTATAAACGGGCACCGCACATCCTGACCAACCTTGAGATCGCCGTGCGAAGCCGCCGGCTGGCACGCAGGTTGATGTTCAAGTGGTTGAGACCCGATGAAGTGGTCTATTTTCTGGCTCGTAAGCACCGGCTGATCCTGTATGAAAGTCTCCTTCTGCCCTCCTTTGGACTTATTCTCCCGCTGGGACTGCTGTATCTCTGGTGGTTTGTCATTCCCGCCGTCATCATTGGGTTGCTGGCCCTGCTTTCATTTCTCGGAATTCTGTTACTGATCATATGGCGTGTGGCGGATTGGGCCAATGATTATTATGTAGTGACGAACCAGCGGGTGGTGTATCTGGAAAAGGTGGTAGGCATTTATGATAGCCGACAGGAGTCGCCTTTGAGCACGATCCTTTCGGTGGGTGTACAGGCCAACCAGGTGGGGAAGATTTTGGACTATGGGGACGTCATCATTCGAACTTTTGTCGGCCAGATCGTTTTTGCAAATGTCGACCATCCCAACCATGCGGGGAAAATGGTGGAGGAATACTGGAATCGCACCAAAGAATTTGCATCGCTTTTGGAAAAGGAAGCAATGAAAAACGCTATCCGGAAAAGGTTGGGATTGCCACTTCCAAAATTGGAGCGGGGCTTTGGGGAGCCAACTCCCATTCAAAAGGTTCCGGCGCGTCCTCCAAAAGTTAATGCCGGCATGCTGGCAATTCTGAGATTTTTGGGCACCGAACGCTTTAAGCTTCGTTATGAGGCGGGTGACACTGTGATCTACCGCAAACATTGGGTAGCCTTGATCCTGGATGCCTGGATCTCGGTATCGGCTGCGTTTGTGGTACTCATGTTATTCGTTTCAAGGTTGGTGCAGCTGGCTTTCCTGCCGGATGAGGTATTCATCTCATTCACAGGCGGCGTTTCGGTAGATGTCTGGGCGCTGGCGTTCCTCATTGCATTTTTCCCATTTGTCCTGTGGTTTGGTTATCAAGTGTGGGACTGGAGCAACGACAAGTTCGAAGTCACAAACGATCAGATCATTGACATTGACCGCAAGCCCCTTGGAACCGAGTCGCGCAACTCCGCGCCGTTGGAGGGGATCATGTCAACCCAGTACGAGCGCAAAGGTCTATTGGGGAATCTCTTCAACTTTGGGACGGTGTATATCACGGTGGGCGGCACAAAAATGGCTTTTGAAAATGTAATGGACCCTGCCAGCGTGCAGTCTGATATCGACCGCCGGCGCATGGAGCGCCAGGCGAAACAGAACCAGGCCAGGGTGGCTTCCGAGCGTGACCGCATGGCGGAGTGGCTGGCCACCTATCATAAAAGTGCAGATGAGTTTAGAAGAGAAGATGAACAGAACAAGCGAAATCAGAAATAAGGGTAAAATCGCACTGACCCTAACCCATCGGGAGAGGGAAAATTCCAATCAAAGGTAAATCAAACGAATGGCTCTCCGCAAAGTTGTGACACTCCCCGATCCAGTGTTGAAACGCAAAGCTCATACGGTCAATAAATTCGATAAGAATCTACAGACCCTGCTGGATGACATGGTGGAAACCATGCGCGACGCGCCGGGGGTCGGTCTGGCCGCGCCGCAGATCGGGCTCTCGGAACGCATCATTGTGATCGAATATTATGAGCGCGAAGAGGATGAGGAAGTGGAAGAAGCGCCAAAGAAGGTCTGGGCGTTGATCAACCCCGAAATCACCAAAACCTCTGAAGAGAGGCTAATCGGCGTGGAGGGCTGCCTTTCCATTCCCGGGCTGATCGGGGAGGTGGAACGTCACGCTGAGGTACACGTCAAAGGGCTGAATCGTCACGGCAAGCCGACGAAGGTCAAGGCCAAAGGCTGGCTGGCGCGCATCTTTCAACACGAGATCGATCATCTGAACGGAATCCTTTTCACAGAACGCGCCACGCGTCTCTGGAAACCACAAGAGGAAGTAGATCCTGAGCAGGAGGTTTGATCGTTGCGCAGGATGAAATTTGTTGTCAGTTGTATCCCGTACTTCGTGTTGCGTAATGAAACCTCATGGATATTCGCCGCCTAACTGCTGAAGACCTTCCGCGCCTGCGCGAATTCTGGAAAAAACATTGGGGAGACGAGTTTGTTGTAGCCCATGGGGTGATTTATCGTGCAGATACCCTTGATGGCTTCATCGCGCTCGATAACGATGAATGGGTGGGAGAGATCACCTACGCTGTTTTAGGAACGGACTGCGAGATCGTATCCCTGGATAGTCTGCGCGAAGGACAGGGCATTGGTACAATGTTAATCGATGCGGTCGTGCAGGAAGCGCGAAAACGGAATTGTAGGCGCGTCTTTCTCATCACCACCAACGACAATTTACACGCACTCGGTTTTTATCAACGGCGCAGCTTTGAAATGGCAAGGATCTACCGCCACGCGCTGGATGAAACTCGCAGGCTCAAACCGAGCGTTCCGCTGATCGGCATGGATAACATCCCTTTGCGGGACGAGATCGAATTGGAAATGGTGCTCAAGTAGACAAGGAGATCAGTAGATACGTACACACGTAAACAGGTAGACAAGAAATAATAGTAAGAGACGAATCTCCAGCCTCTCTTTCTGCGATCACTAATCCCCTTATCTCTAATCCTCTAACCTCTAGTCTCACATCCAATTACAATTACCCTCTATCTGCATGTATCTCCGCCACCTGTCTCTCACAAACTTCCGCAACTTCACCCGCCTGGATATTGATATCCCGCAGCGGGTGGTCGTGCTGACCGGCGCTAATGCGCAAGGCAAGACCAGCGTGCTGGAGGCCATTTATTTCCTGGCGGCCTTCACCTCCTTTCAAACCCATGCCGACCGGCAGATCATCAACTTTCATGAAGCCAAGAATTCCCTGGCGGTCACGCGTCTCGTCGCCGATTATCAAAGATCCAGGGGCAAACATCGCCTGGAAGTGCGCCTGATCCTGGAACCAACTGGCATCAACGGCCAGCGGCTGCGAAAGGAAATCCTGCTGGATGGTGTGAAGAAACCAACCAACGATGCCGTCGGACATTTCAACGCGGTCATCTTTGTGCCACAGATGTCGCAGATCATCGAGGGCGCGCCCGAGGACCGCCGCCGTTATTTGAACCTGGCACTTGCACAATCCACGCCTGCGTATGCGCGCGTGTTGAGCGAATATAACCAGGCGCTCACGCAACGCAACGCACTGCTCAAGATGCTGACGGAACGCAGTGGCGCTACCGTGAGTGCTTCGCAATCGAAGGGGAGCAGCGATCAGCTCGACGTGTGGGATGAGGCGCTGACCCGCCTTGGATCCCAGATCATCCTGTGGCGTATCGAAGCTGTCCAGCAGATCGAGCGCCTCGCTTCACGCGTTCATAACGAGCTGACGCGTGGATCCGAGATTTTGCGCCTCGCCTATGACCCTGCCTTCGATCCGCTGCCGAAGCCAAATGGGCAGATGGGCCTCAAGATGGATACGGTCATTGACCGTTCGCACCTGGAACTGGATGACATCCAAGATGGGTTTCGTACACGTCTGCGCGAATTGCGCAGCGAAGAGATCGCGCGCGGTGTGACAACCATTGGTCCGCATCGCGATGATTTGCGTTTTCTGGCCAATCACATAGACCTGGGAGAGTACGGCTCACGCGGCCAGGTGCGGACTGCGTTACTGGCATTGAAACTGGCTGAAGTGAACTGGATGAAGGATCGCACCGGTGAGTGGCCCGTGATCCTGCTTGATGAGGTGATGGCCGAGTTGGACCTGCAGCGCCGCGCCGATTTGCTACAATACATCGGTGAAAGTGAGCAGGTGTTGTTTACAACCACTGATTTGAATTTGTTCACACCTGAGTTTGCAAAGCAAGCGGAAGTGTGGCGCGTGGAAAGTGGAAGCATAGCCCCGCGCTGACTATAGTCCCCTTCAGGGGAGCGGAGGGATTATGCTCTTCAATCCCGTAGTCGAAGCGCGTGTTTGTAGTTAGCTTTTCTTGAACACAAAAATTTCCGTATCAACCTGCGTTCACCTGGCATGATTTGCTTAGCAAATCACGCCAGGTGCAAGTGTCGACTGCGGGCAGACGATCGCTGCCCTCCGCTCACTACACCTGCCCTGGCGGGCGGTGCCAGGGTAGTCCCGACACTTGCACCGAGCGCAAGTACGGTGTGCTCTTTGGGAACGCGGAGAACTTTTATGACCCTCTCTGACCCATTCATTCAATCCCTTCTCGAAAAGATCGATTCACCCGATGTCATCGGGGTTGGCATCGTGGGCAGTTACGCGCGCGGGCAGGAGGGCAAGTATAGCGACGTGGATGTGGATATTTACGTCAGCCAATATCCTGATAATCCGTATGACCGTTATAGCCTGCGTTATTGGGACAACAAGCTTATCAGCCTGAAATATTCCTCCCTGGAAAACGAACGTTCCGGTTTGTCGGACCCTCGCCGCGCGATTTGGGTGGTCCCTGGCCTGCGGGGGATGAAGATTCTGCTCGATAAGGACGGCTCGTTGATCGAGCTGCAGAAAGCTGCCGAATATTTCGATTTTTCGCTGTTACAGTCCAAAGCCGATGAGTACGCGGCAGAACAGATTATGGGTAATGCCGAAGAAGTCCACAAGATATTGAATGGGCTTGTACGCAGTCATGAGTCGACGGTGTTATATGCGACCTGGGGCCTGGTCAAGAATATGCTCGAAGCCGTGGCGGTGCAACGCGGCATCCTGATGGTCAGTGAGAATCGCTACTTCGACCTGATTCAGGAATCGGTGGGGCGCGATACGAAATGGACGCGCGCCTTCCGTATGGCGTGGGGCCTCGACGCGCAGGCCTCCCAATATCAGTCACGCGGCGCGGCGGCATTGACTCTATACCGTCTCACTGCGGCGATGTTCGATGGCTTGATCCCTGAAAAGCATCGCGAGGTGGTGAACCTTACATTGCGGTTGATCAAAGAGGCTGGTTACTGATGAACGCACTCGCTCCGCTCGCTTCGCTCGCGAAACGCGCGCTGAAAATTCATGAACGTCTGCTCGAATTCTACGGTGAACCGACATGGCGTAATCCATTACCTGCCATCGATGAACTGGTCTCGACGATCCTTTCGCAGAATACGAATGACATCAATCGCGACCGCGCCTACGACGCTTTACGCGCCAGATTCCCAGACTGGGAAAGTGTGCGCGACGCAAGAACCGAAGAGGTGATCGAAGCCATTCGCCCGGCGGGACTGGCAAATCAAAAGGGTCCTCGCATTCAACAGGTGTTGAAATCCATCACCGAGGAACGCGGCAGCCTCGACCTGTCTTTCCTTGCCGATCTATCAGTAGGGGAGGCAAAAGCCTGGCTGACCCGGTTCCACGGCGTAGGACCGAAGACCGCCGCGATCGTTTTATGCTTCTCGCTCAATAAACCCGCCTTTCCGGTGGATACGCACATCTATCGCGTGACGGGGCGTATCGGGCTCCACCCCGAGAGGATGACTCTTGAACAAGCGCATCTGCATCTCGAAAGTTTGTTCCCGCCTGAGACGTATTATGCCGCGCACCTGAACATTATCCGGTTGGGACGAGAAATCTGCACCGCGCGGAAGGCCCATTGCGAGATTTGCCCGATTCGAAACTTGTGTGATTATGGCAGAACGCATTAAACGTCTGAAAAAAATCCTGCGCTCAATTCTTGTGGTGATCTGTCTTTCCCTTGCAGCGAGTTGCGCCTCCAATTCCCTTTCACCTGCACCAGAAATATCTGCAACACCGTCGCAGGCCGATCCATCCCAGATCCTGTTTGATGATTTCTCCTACGCAGACGTGAGCACTATGACGGCCAACGGCTGGATCGCTCGCAGTGGTCAGGGGTGGCCCGGGGTCACAGGCGCGACATTTCGTCCGGAAAACGTATCGTTTGTGGATTATCCAAACCCGGCCGGGAATCATCTGCTGCGAATGAACTCCTCCACCGATGGGACAGGCGAACATACCTATCAGACCCAGGTCTGCCACCAGCGCAAATATATGGAGGGGACCTACGCGGCACGTGTTCGCTTTAGCGATGCACCTGCCTCAGGACCAGATGGCGACCAGGTCGTCGAGACGTTCTACATGATCACCCCGTATGATGAACCCTTGCACCCGGATTACAGCGAAATGGATTTTGAATATCTGCCCAACGGCGGCTGGGGCGGTTCACCGACCACGATCCATTTCACCACCTGGGAGACGGTTCAGATCGAGCCGTGGAACGCCGTCAATGTCAGCGATTCCAATCAGGCGAGTCTCACAGGCTGGCACACGTTGGTCCTGCAGGTGACGAGTGGAACGGTCCGTTATTTCGTGGATGGGAGGTTCACTGCCCAGCACGGGGGAGAGTATTATCCCGATGCTCCGATGTCCATCAATTTCAATTTATGGTTCATTCAGGGTGGGTTGAACGGCTCAGACGAAGTGCGGGAATATCAGGAGGATATCGATTGGGTGTTCCACGAAGCCGGTGTTTCGTTGATGCCGGATGAAATCAATGCAAAGGTTGAGCAGTTCAGGAACGCGTCTGTTCCATTTCAGGATAC
>DASTOH010000095.1:0-7199 GCA_035720235.1 Anaerolineales bacterium
GATCCTCAAAATAGTAACAAACGCAGCCTACGATATGCTGCGCCGGTTGAAGCGGCATCGGGATTTGGTCCGTCTTAGATCAGATGGTCGCTGCGTTGGCCGCCAGTGAGGCAGAAGATACAAAACTCATCGGGGACATAATCTTCCAGGTCGGACCCACCTTGCTGTTCCCAGTCTGGGGTGTAGCGCTTGCAGTGGCGACTCTGGCCTACTATTACCGGCGGCGCGGCCCGTGCAGTGTGTGCGGTCGTGGGGCATCCGCGATCTCAATCTGACACTGATCTCTGTTACCTGCAATGGTGCATCTACGCAAAATTCCGAATAGCGATACAGAGGCTGCAAACTCTGCCTCGGCCGGAGCGAGGAGTTCCGCCTGTCGGAATCTCTAACCAGAAAGGAGCTTCATCATGATCAATATTTTCAAGAAGCAAAATGGAATGAACATCGTGGGGCAGGGCGGGAAGATCATCCTGTTTATGTTGCCGTCCTTGATGGCAGCCATATGGATGCATGTGAACTTCCCCCAAATTGCCACATTGCCCGAGAGTCTTAGCATCATCAAGCCCGTGGGATATGTATTACTACCGCTTGGGATAATCCTTTGGGCGTCGGCGGTGATCCAATTGATGATGGGATTTTCCAAAGGGAAATTAGTGACCACAGGTGCCTACGGTGTGGTTCGTAATCCTATCTACTCCAGTGTAACGTTCTTCATCCTTCCCGCCGTCACGCTGCTAACGTGGACCTGGGTCTATTTGGTTGTTTCGGTCTTTTTGTATGTCGGTGTCATGATTTTCATCGGCACCGAGGAGCAGCAACTCACGAAGGCCTTTGGCAAAAAATATGAAGATTATTTGTCAAGGGTTGATCGACTGGTTCCATCTAAGAAATCTTGACGGCGCGGTGGTGCTGGAACACAGGCGATTCCTCTGGATCAATGGTTGGAAATGAGGAAGAGACGAACAAGAAGATCTTAATCACCCATGATAGGCGCTAGGGAAAAGCGAGGCAAAATGGAAACGAGGCATCTAAACATTGGTGTAGTACAAATAGACAGCAAGGTGGGGAATGTGTCCGCCAACCTGGAACATGCCGGGGAGTTGATCCAAGCGGCAACACGTCAGGGAGCGCAGATTGTATTAACTCCTGAACTCATGCCATGTGGCTATACCCTGACTGAAGCGATCTGGGACTATGCAGAACCATTTGAGGGCCAGACTGTTGCCTGGCTCATGCGGCTCGCAAAACAACTCAATATCTTCCTGGGAACCAGTTTTCTGGAAGCCAGTGGTGAGGATTTCTACAATACCTTTGCCCTGGCCGCCCCAAATGGATCGATCGCTGGGAAAGTGCGCAAGAACCCCCCGGCCTCGCTGGAAGCCTTTTTCTACCGCGGTGGCAAGGATTCGCATGTGATCGAGACGGCGCTTGGGCGGATCGGGGTGGGCATCTGTTTCGAGAACCTCTTATATGAGCATCTGCAGGAAATGCAGCGCGCTTCGGCCGATCTGGTGCTGCAGCCTACGGCGGCGGGACGACCCAAGCCGATGAGAGCGGGGGATAAAGAACTGTTTGACAGCATGATCCAGAGGTGCGCGCCTTATCACGCCAGAACGTTGGGCGTGCCGGTGGCATTATCAGATCGGACGGGACTGATAAACACCGAACTGCCGGGTGGTTTTGGCCAGTTCAACAGCAGCTTCCCGGGCTACTCCCAGATTGTTGACTCGGATGGAGTGGTGAAAGCGCGGATGAAGGATGAAGAAGGTGTGATCGTTGCCGAAATCGTCTTGAGCCCAGAGCGGAAGCGTTCAAAACGGCCACGTTGTTACGGTGGAATGTGGGCTTTCCCCATGCCCTGGTTTGCATACATCTGGCCGGAAACCCAGCAGATGGGTGAGAAAAACTATCTGGAAAATCTGCGGCGCAAACAGGCAGCAATCAGAATTAGCGTATAACGTTCATAAATAAGGAGATTTGGCGATGGCTATCTTTCTTGTGGCGCTCTCTACCTGGCTCCACGCCCTGGCAACTGTTGTGTTCATTGGGTACTATCTATTTACAAGCTTGATTTACCTGCCCGTCTTCGAGCGTCAAATGCAGGCAAGCACATTGCGCGACTTGCTTGAGCATGTCTCCAACCGCCTACGACCGTTTTTTGGCGGCTCGCTGCTCATTTTCCTTGTTACGGGCACGTACCTTATGCTAATCAACAAGAACTACCTTGGTCTCGGCCACTTCTTCGCCAATCCATGGAGTGCTCTAATGGTGATCAAACATGTGCTGGTGCTGGCATTTCTGGCAGTAGCTATTTTTTCCGAGCGAGCGTTCCTGGGACAGATTAGTAACGAGAAGCCCGAGGCGTTGAAAAAATTCCGGTGGGCATTGAATATCAACATGATCCTGGGTGTGATCATCCTCTTGCTGACATCGATCGCACAGTCAGGCTAAGCACATCGTGCTGCAGCAAGATCGGAGAAACCTATGGAAATCCCACTCCACTGGAGACTGAAAGCACAACGCTATCGCTTGGAAGGTTCAATTTGTCCAAGCTGCAGGCAGCGTCTCTTTCCTCCTCGCCTGGTTTGTCCGTATTGTGCTGCCCAACTAACAGGGCTCGCAGGCTGGGAAATCCGAGTATTACCAGCATCGATGAATATTCCTGAAATTGAAACACGTATTAAGTATGCAATCACAGAAAGGATCATAGGATGAATCCGGTGATCACAACTATATTTGGTCTGCGAAAATTTTTTGAACAGTAAGTTCAAAAAAATCAGGGCCGATCCGCCAGGTAAACTGATTCTATCTAGGAATTCCATCATGTTGAAAAAAATCTTTGTTCTATGCCTGACTGCCATCCTGCTTTTTGGGACGGCTTGCTCTCCAACCCGAATCCCATCAGGCTCGATCACCTCTGATGATATTGGCAGCATTATCGAGCAATATCGTCAGGAAATTCCTCTGCGCATGCAGCAGGAAAATGTTCCTGGTTTGGCAATCGCAGTTGTCGATGATCAGAACATCCTGTGGGAAGAGGGCTTTGGTTACACCGATTGGGATAATCGAATCCCTGTTGCACCGAATACTCTGTTTTCAATCCAGTCCATGTCCAAATCCTTCACTGCTACGGCCGCCATGTTTGCGGCTCAGGATGGACTCGTTGACCTGGATGCGCCCATCACCACTTACCTGCCAGACTTTCACGTCAACAGCATTTTCGAGGAGCATCCTGAGCAGAAGATCACTTTGCGCATGCTGCTCAGCCACACGGCAGGGTTTGCATTTGAAGCGCCCTACGGCAGCAATTATGATCATCCGGCATACTCGTTCGAAAAGCACATTGCCAGCATATCCGACACCTGGCTGATGTTCCCGGTAGGAACCCGCTACGGCTATTCCAACCTGGGTATTGACCTGGCCGGGTACATCCTGCAGGTGCGCTCTGGAATGCCGTTCGTGCAGTACGTGCAACAAACGGTGTTGGATCCATTGGGAATGAGGGACAGCACACTGGACGTAAATCGGCTGCGGGCCACTCCCGCGAGAGCGATTGGGCACAGTGCCGCTATGCCCTTTCGGCCCCCGGTCGATTTCCTGCTCATCCCCTCGGGCGGCGTGTGGACAACTGCAGAGGACATGGCCCGTTATCTGCAATTTCATATCAATAAGGGCGCTCTGGATGGAACCCGTCTGCTAAGCGAGGATCTGGCGGAAACCATGTACACGCCTCCCAACATCCCTGCCCACTATTATGCCCAGGGAATCATTGTTACCTCGGAACATGGAACGCGCCGCTTTGAGCATGGCGGCGGTGGGTGGGGCTTCAACAGTGACATGATCTGGTATCCGGAACTGAAACTGGGAGCGGTTGTGCTGTGCAATGCCGAACTAAGCAGCGATCTGGTATACCAGCTGAACAAGGAGATCCTGGACAGCATTATCGCCAACGCCCCTGAGGTTTACGCTCAACGCGCCAGAAGCGCGGTTCTAGTGGAGCCAGCTTACTTGCCTGATAAAGAGGCAAGCCCCCTATCGGACAATGCCTTACAGGACCTGATTGAGAGCAAAGGGTTGCCCGCAGATGAGGCCGCCCAACAACAGAGCAGCGCTTTAGCGGGAAAGTACATGCTTGTGGGCTCAGATGAAACGGTCGAGGTCAGTGACCATGAGGGCGAGCTGGTTTACAGCTACTTTGGCAACATCAATCCGCTGACGCAAGTGGAACCGCGGCTATATTTTTCTCCTTACGGCGACGCCCTTGACTTCCGAGGGCCGACTCCACGGTACGGCAACATTCGCCTGGTCAAGGTCAGCACCGGGGCACTTGCGCTCAATATCGCTCTCTTTGCCATTTGCGGGCTCGTGTTCTTGTCGGCCCTGTTCTTCTGGCCCGCGCGCCCTGCTCCGTGGAACTCGGCGCAAGGGCGCACTGGCAGACGATGCCACCGTTCACCCTCCGCGCAACCCCAGGCTGGTTTGGATAAGAGTCCTGGGCGCGCTGGCTTCACTCTTTAGCCTGCTCTGCCTGATGTTCGTCGCCCTCGCCCCCAACCTGATCTATCTGCCGTGGCTGCGCCCGTATGTGGATCTGACCTGGTGGCAGTTTGCCCTACTGAGTCTACCGTTTGCCAGTTTGGCATTGGCTATTGAGCTTACCTTGCTGGCCGGTCTAGGCATGAGGGGCCACACTGAAAGTCGCGCCATTCACTCTTATTACTTGCTCGTTGCTCTTGCGCTGCTCATATTCAATTTGGCGATCATCCTTTGAAAGGATTTGACATCCAGATTGGAGATATTCTATGCAAATCCCGCGCCACTGGAGATTGAAAGCCCAACGCTATCGCCTGGAAGGTTCAAGATGCCTGAGCTGCGGTCAGTGCATGTTTCCGCCCCGCCCGAATTGCGCGAAGTGTCACTGCGCCGCTCAACCGGTGCAGATCATCAGTTGGGGACTACTGGGTTTACCAGTATCGATGAACACGATTGACGTCGAATCACGTATTAAACATGGAATCACAGAAAGGATGATAGGGTGAATCCAATGATCACAACTCCCGCTGCCTCGATCACGAAAGCTGCCAGCAAGCAGACCTATTACACGATCCGCTTTCTCGTAGACCGCGAACGCGTCGAAGATGCCTATCGGGCGTATGGATACTTCCGTTGGGTGGACGATGTCCTCGACGCGGAATCAGCTACCGGTCCAGAGCGAAGCGCTTTCCTCGAACGGCAGAAATCCCTTCTTGAATTATGTTATCAGGGTGAGATGTTCAGGGATGCGAATATCCAGGAACAAATGTTGGTCGAACTGGTCCAGCATGATTATGAAAAGAACAGCGGCCTGCAGGTCTATCTGCGCAACATGATGCAGGTGATGGAGTTCGATGCCACGCGCCGCGGGGGGTTGATCTCGCAAGTGGAACTGAACGAGTACACGCGCTGGCTCGCGACCGCGGTCATGGAATGCATACACTATTTCATCGGGCACGAGGATTTCGCGCCTCACGATGAGACGCGCTATCTGGCTGTGTCTGCCGCGCATATCACGCACATGCTGAGGGATACGTACGATGACATGCAGACTGGGTATTACAACATCCCGCGCGAAGTGGTTGAGGCAAATCGCATCGGGCCGCAGGATGTGCAGAGCGATGCGTATCGTGCCTGGGTGAAGAGCCGAGTGCAGTTGGCACGCGAGTATTTCAAGGCAGGCAAAGGTTATTTCGCACGCGTCCAGAACCCGCGTTGCCGCCTGGCATGCTTTGCCTATATCGCACGCTTCGAATGGCTGTTGGATACGATTGCAAGGGAAGGCTATCTCCTGCGCCCTCAATATAATGAACGAAGAAGCACATGGACTGGATTGCAGATGAGCTGGCTTACGCTTTCATCCGTGATCAATTTGCGGGGGGTGGGCACTCTGCCTCAGACTGGCGTTTCGCATCCGTCAGGAAAACTATGAAGACAAAATCCGTGATTGTCATTGGCGCGGGCATTTGCGGGCTCACCGCCGCTGATGAAGGACTTTTCTCGCAATTTCAATACGAAAGACTTGAAACTGCTGGAAGTCTGCTGACCTGAAAGGAGATGAAAATGGCTTTTCTAATCAATCCAAATCTCGCTCATTTACTTGTTGTTGTGGGTGTCACGCTGTTATTGTTGACCAATATTAACTCCAAATCAACTTTGCTGAAAGTCGGAATGGTGCTTTGTTTGGTAGCGGCCGATGTTGAATTTTTCTATCTAAAAGTGAACCCCTGGGCATTTCTGGTGGTAGCTCTCAGTCCACTGCCCTTCTTCATTGCGGTTCGCCAAGCACGTGCACAAAACCCTCTGTTCCTCTTATCAATTCTCATGCTCGCTATCGGTTCCGTCTTCCTTTTCGTGGATCAGAACAACCGTCCGATTCTTATCTTTGGTCCGGCTGGGTTTGTGTCCACAATGTGTGCCGCAATCATCTGGATTGCAACCGATGGCCTGCGAAATGCAGAAGGCGCGAGACTCAGCAATGATCCTGACTCTGTTGTTGGGCTGATCGGAGAGACCCAGACGGAGATCGAGTCACACTCGGCTGGCTCAGTAATGGTTGGGGGAGAGTTGTGGCAAGCCCATAGTAAAAAACCCATTCCGGCTGGCAGCACAGTGCGCGTCCTGAGACAGGATGGGTTTTGGTTAACTGTTAAGAAGGTTGAAAAATTAACTAAAGAATAAGCGGATGAGTTGGCTTACGCTTTCGTCCTTGGTCAATTTGCGAGGGGTGGACACCCTGCCTCAGCCTTCATTCCACAATCGTTTAAAAACCTATGAAGCCATTGACCTCAAGCCGCCGTCCCCGGCGCAAGGAGCCTTATAAAAGAATTATGAAAACAAAATCGGTGATTGTTATCGGGGCGGGCATCGGTGGGCTCACCGCAGCCACCCATCTTGCCAGACGTAGCCTTCGTGTCACGGTGCTGGAAAAGAACTCGCGCCCGGGTGGGCGTTGTGACTGCTTCAGCCGCGAGGGTCATCATTTTGATACGGGACCGACGCTTTTTGTCATGCCTCTGCTGTATGAAGCTGAATTTCGTGCCCTGGGAACATCGATCCATGAACAACTCGATCTGCGATGGGTCGACCCAACTTATCATCTGGTCTTCGATGATGGCAGTCAGCTCGCGCTAACTTCTGATATGCAATCAATGCATGAGCAATTG
>DASTOH010000096.1:0-10827 GCA_035720235.1 Anaerolineales bacterium
TCCCGAAAACGTCAAAGTCCGCTATAATCGAAACACCCCCCGCACGAGACGGGCCGAACGGCTTTCCGTTTGGTTCGTCTTTTTGTTTCCCGCTTCCTCCCCACCCTTGACTTCCCACTTCATCTGTGCACGCTGTGTTAGCCCGCTTGGTCTTGGAGTCTTCATCTCATAAATCATAATCCAGACTGAAAGCGGACTCAATCCATGTGCGCAATTCATCTTTGCTGGCTTTCAAATCAGGTTCAAGCCGTTGCTTAATCATTTTCTGCCTCAACTCACCTATTTGGTGACTAACATTGCGCTGTTCAGTCATCATGCCATCAACGAAACTCAACTCCATAACCATTTTATATTTCCATGCGGGTTGAAACCCCATCCCTACAAACAACCTTTCAATAAAACCATCCCCAATCAATATTCCGCCTGTAAAGTTTATTCTCAATCCTAAACCTTTGTAGGCATTATTGAAATACTCGCAATCTTGGTCGAGAATTCCATGAATGATAAGTTTTTTTCCTGCGATCTTGTCAATAGGTTTTGTTGGTTTGAATGGTATAACGCCATTAATGGGTGGCCCCTCAATATCCTGAAACTTACGTCGAGCCTTTAACTCTGCCTCAGGTTCAGCATAGTAACCAAGAGAGATTCCTAACCTTTCTAAAACTAGATGCTCATCTTTTAATCCATACTCGCACACATATCCACGCCAACAACCACTACCAAGAGAAAACGGCTCCAAACCAAAATTCTCAGGGACGAACAATTCGTTACCCTTCACACCTGCAATGGTGTATCTCTGGTCGCGTAACACAAATTGGTCAGTTATTTGTGCAGTCATTATTCAATGCTTAGCGGGCTAACGGGGTGCGTTAGCCGCAAGTGGGCGAGCGTGGACTCGGCTTGAGAGCAGTATAAACCCGAAGTTAGAAACAGGCTTGAAAAACGCGCCGAGTCCCACTTGTCGGCTGCACGCTGTGTTAGCCCGCATTTCATGGGTTGGAGCTTCACCATATCTTTATCTTATTCTTCCTTCGTTACACTACTTTTTCCAAATTCCCTATTAAGTATATCTTTAGCAACCATTACCGATGTGCCGATTGAACCAAGTAAAGGCAGCATTACAGAAATGAAACTAAGTATGAAAGGCGTTTGCGCAGTGTACGTCTGATCACCGTAAAGGAAATCCAATATGGGTCGCTGATATTCACCGACAATTAGACCAATTATAAAGAGGATGACCAATGCAACGAATGTTCCTTTGATATTTGCCGCTATCCATTCGTAACGATCAAATTCAATTTTCCATTGTCTAAACCTTAGCCATTGCGCAAGCCCGACACACACGATGAGCGCAAGCAAAGGGAATAATAGTTGAAGGACAACGCCAAGCAGATAATCTGCAACAGGAGATAAGCGTAGGTGCGTTACAGCCCATGGAAACAAGTAAAAAGACTCGAGATCAAATCCCACAAGAATCCCTACCGCCCATCCGAGCAAATTAGAAAGGTACCAACTCCCGAAAGTTTTTCGGTGATTATTCGTCAGCATTCACGAACCTTGCTTTCTGTCATTATGGAGAAGCGGGCTAACGGCTGGCGTTAGCCGCAAGTGGGCGGGACGAGACTCGGCTGGGGAGCCGGAAGAAACTCCAAGCCAGGAAAAGGCTTGAAAAACGCGCAGAGTCCCACTTGTCGGCTGCACGCTGTGTTAGGCGTTTTTTGACTTCACCAGACACTTTTGCCATATGGAAAGAAATTCTTTTTCAGGCTGTTGCCCTTTCTCGTTAATGATCATTGCGGCAATGCTAAAGAGTGACCTTTCTATCTCGGCAAATGATTTACTCTCCATAATTTCTGGGTTGCCAAATTCTATTAAACTTTGGCTTGCCCAAGAATAAGTATACAACTCATAAAAAATACCATTTAGGCTGATTTGCCTTTTACCTTCACCTGGAAATAATTCCAAGTGGTGAAGTGAGTCTTTTAGCGGGTCTGTCCAGTTTTGAGGTAATTCCGTCTGAACTATAGAAGTTGAAAAATCATCTAGAGATGTGCCTAAGCCGAATGCTACTCGATGCGAAGAATCAGAATGTACTGCTGTAATTCTAGCGGGTAGCTGAAAACTGAGCCAATGGGTATCTGGAACAATGTTGGATGCCCATAAAGCCATCACATCAAATTCACCTGTTTTAACACCGTTGACATCCCTGAGTGCATGTTTACCGATGTGCCAGTTATTTAAACCCAATGCAAGATTTGTGCGGATTGCAAGAATTTCTACCCGAGCAATGGATTTTGTTCTTTCAAATTCTCCAAAAATCGGAGAAATCTTGTGAGGATCATTTTCTTCTAAAACTTTTGAAATATCTGGAAATCCTTCCAGGCGCGAAAGGGATTTTTTCAGATTGGAAGATTGTCTGTTGGTTTGGCTTATTTCGAGATAATGCTGTATTTCTTTCTTAATTTCTGGCAAGTAACTTAATCTGTGCCTTATCAATTCTTCTGTTTGCTTACGCATTAGCTCTCGACGTATTTGTTCTTTGTTTTCACTCATTATTTACTCATTGTGCAAAGAAACGCCTAACTATGTGTTCAGTAACGATTTGTTGTAAAATACTCCCGTGCGGGGTGTTATACAAGTTGCGTGTGTATAATAGACTATATGCGGATTCATTTTACCAGAAAGGCCCCCCAGTGCCGAAACCCAGTCCCTCCACCTCCACAGTAGCCTCGACCCCGCCGATCGCGAAGCCGCCCGAAAGTGGAAAGGGGAAAAAACTCCTCGATCAATACCGCGACGTGCTTCGCATCAAACATTATTCACCCCGCACTGAAGACTCCTACGTCCTTTGGGTCAGAAACTACATCCTCTTTCATGATAAACGCCATCCAAAGGAACTGGGCGTTCCCGAAATCGGACAATTCCTCACTCACCTTGCCAACAAACGGGAAATCGCCGCCTCCACCCAAAACCAGGCCTTTAGCGCCATTCTCTTCCTCTACCGCCACGTCCTTCACATCGAACTGGACGAAATCCAGCTTGCCGAACTGCGTCCCCAACGTTCCAAAACTGTCCCGACTGTTCTCTCGAAAGACGAAGTCAAGCGGCTTATCGCCAATCTTTCCGGAACATATAAACTCATTGCTCAGGTCATGTACGGCAGCGGTCTGCGCCTTATGGAAACCATGCGCCTACGCGTCAAAGACCTGGATTTCGACAATCATCAGATCGTTGTAAGGGATGGAAAGGGGGAAAACGACCGCTTCTCTATCCTTCCCGACTCGCTCATCCAGCCCCTTCAATTTCACCTCCAATACGTGAAAGCCCTTCATCAAAAAGATCTCGCCGACGGTCTTGGCTCGGTCTATCTTCCCTACGCATTGGATCGTAAATACCGGAATGCCGATAAGGATTGGGTCTGGCAATACGTTTTCCCCGCCTCCAATGTTTCCACGGACAAACGCACGGGCATTACCCGTCGCCACCACATCCACGAATCGTTTCTGCAAAAATCAATCAGGGAAGCTGCCCGTCGCGCGAACATTGACAAACACGTCACCCCTCACACTCTTCGCCACAGTTTCGCCACCCATCTGCTCCAGGCAGGTTACGACATCCGAACGATACAGGAACTTCTTGGGCATAAAGATGTAAAGACCACCATGATCTACACTCATGTCCTTCAGCGCGGTGGGCTCGCAGTCAAATCGCCCCTCGATCAGATTCGGGACCAAAAGCGAGAATACATTGCAGTTCCAGGTGGCCCGGCAGTTTCTCGCATCACTGTAGCCAAACCCCTGAGCCGAGCAATGGGGCAGCGTCGTGAGGTCAAATCTCCCCTGGACGAGTAGATGCGCACCACGTATCACGCAACACTCTCATTCTGCCTCACGCCGAAGGTCCACGTGGGGGATTGGCAGCTGCTTGCGCCCCGGAGCGTAGCGGAGTGGGGTCAAGAGTCCATTGGATAGTTGAACGGCGTAGCCATGCCTCAGTCTGACCAGGGCGTAACCAGCGATCGCTACACGGTCATCCCTCGCACCGCCATCTTTCTGCGGCGCGGGGATTCGTACCTTCTGCTGAAAGGCGCGCCCACGAAACGACTGTGGGCCGATCAATACAACGGGATTGGCGGCCACGTGGAAAGAGGGGAGGATGTGCTCACCGCCGCGAAACGCGAGCTGCTGGAAGAGACTGGGCTCACGGCGGAGTTATGGTTGTGCGGCACGCTGATTGTTGACGTAGTCAACGCGGGCGCCGCGAACGCGGGCATCTGTTTGTATTTTTTCAGCGGCGAATGCCCGCACGGGCAGGGCGAGCCGAAGCCCTCCCAGGAGGGGTTGGCGGAGTGGATTCCATTTGAGCGGATCGGGGAATTGCCAGTGGTGGAGGATTTGCCGGTGCTGCTGGCGAAAATCCATGCGATGAGGCGCGGCGATCCGCCGTTTCACGCACGATCATATTATGCTGAGAATGAGACGCTGATTGTGGAGTTTGCGGAGGGTTAGTACCACTTCTTCAGCAGCAGCGTAAACGTAGTGCCTTTGCCGGGTTCGCTTTCCAATTCAAGGTTGCCGTTGTGCTGCTTGATCACCTGGTTGGTGATGGCCAGTCCCATGCCGATTCCGCTGAAGAGATTGTCTTCATGCTTTTCAAGGTGATAGAAGCGGTCGAAGATGCGGTGCTGGTTTTCCTTGGGGATTCCGATGCCGTGATCGCGCACAGCCACACGGACTGAATCATCCTTTTCCGTCAGGTCGATTTCCACGTTACCCCCCTTGGGGCTGAATTTGACTGCATTATCCATCAACGCCATCAGCGCCCGCTCCAGCGACCGTGGATCTCCGGACACAGCGGCCAGGTTCGGGCTGGGGAGGAAGCGCAGGCTCACCCCGCGTTCGGCGGCTTTTACAGCATATTTCTGTGTCACCGCTTTGGCGACCTCATTCATATCCACCGCCTGAAATTCCGGCAGGACCAGATCCATTTCCTGCAGGAACAGGATGTCGTTGACCAGCGTGGCGATTTGCTGGACGTTGCGGGCTACCGTGTCGATCCCAGACGCTAGCTGGTCGCCGCTTACGATGCCTCTCTGCAGAATCTGCAGATACCCGGTTGCCACCATCAGCGGCGTGCGGAGTTCATGCGCCACATTCGACAGGAATTCGCGCCGCGCCAGTTCCAGCTCCGCCAGTTGCTGATATGCCGCGGCGAGCTCGCTGGCACGCATGCGCAGGTCATCCACCGCCAGTTGATCGTTCAGGCGCAGGCGATTGCTGATCTCTCGTACCATGGCCATCGCAATCGAACTGCTGCTATGCAAAACGCGGTCGAAGGCGGCTTTGTCCAGCTCCAGGGTGGTGAGGGCCGATTTGGAGGTGACCGTGGCGGCCCGCGGCGCATTGTGAATGAGTGCCATTTCGCCGAAGAAATCGCCGGGTCCGAGCGTTTTCAAGAGCCGGTTCTGGTCATTGTTGATGACCTTGGTAACCTCTGCTTCTCCTTCCAGGATCATATAGAAGCGATCTTCGACCGCGTTCTCGCGGCATAGGATGGACCCCGGCGGATAGGCGCGCACCTTGCTGAAGGTAATCAGCTCCTCGATCTCCTGGGCTTTGATGCCCGGAAAGGCGCGCGGGATAATTCTGGATGGCGCTCGGTTCGTCGTCATGGGAAAGAAACCTCGGTTTCGGTCGAGCCGAATTCTAGCACGTAGCCTAACGGATCTTGTTCGCCCGTTAGAACTAACCGGGAATTGCAAGGAATTATACGTCCGATTCGGGAAATGTGATTGAATTCTGTATGTAACCCGGCTGGTAAAATTGGGTTGCGAATGGTACCCTAATACAGGAGTGCTCCACATTCCAGCTTAGGCAGTTATCCCTATGAAAATTCGACCCTTTGCCGCGGTGATGATGTTTTTGGTTTTCATCCCATCCTGTAGGAACTCGCCCACCGTTACAGCACCTCCACCAATCCCACCTACGCTGGCTCCAACGGCCTCGCCCATTCCCACGCTGGAACCGGTAATCCCAGACTTTGAGCATATCGTCATCATCATGTTCGAGAATAAGGAATTTGATTCCGTCATCGGCCGCTCCAGCATGCCCCATTACAACCAGCTTGCACGCGAATACACGCTGCTCACCGAGTATTACGCCATCACGCACCCCAGCCTCCCAAATTACATCGCGCTGATGGGCGGCGACACGTTTGGCATCCACGAAAACTGCAATGACTGTTTCATCGATGAAACCAGTCTGCCCGATCTGATCGAAGACAGCGGCCGCACGTGGAAGACCTATCAGGAGGACATGCCTTCGCCTTGTTTTATGGGTAGCAAAGGGAATTACGTTCAGAAGCATAACTCTTTTGTTTATTTTGATAACATCCGGCTGGATAAAGAGCGCTGTGAACGATCGGTTGTGCCTTTGACTGCGCTCCAAACGGACATCGAGGCGGATTCGCTTCCAAATTTCCTTTTCATCAAACCCAACCTTTGCAACGACTCCCATGATTGTTCGATGAAGGTGTCCGACGCCTGGCTGACGGATCTGCTGGCTCAACTGGTCCCGGCGCTGGAGGCCACCGGCGATTCGTATGTCATTTTCGTTTTGTTCGAGGAAGGGGAGACCAATCGATCGTGTTGCGGCCTGCCGAAAAAAGCGGGTGGGCATGTGCCAGTCGTCCTTTATTCCCCGCTTGTCAAAAATGGATTCGAAGATCCCACACCGTACACACATTATTCCCTGCTAAAAACCATCTCAGCGGCGTGGGGCCTGCCATATCTCGGCCAAGCGGCGGAGGAGAATCACGCCCTTATCGTCGCGCCATGGAAATGATAATCCGTAGGGCGGGATGGCGCGAAGCACCCCTAAAGCGTGCGAAGGGGCATCCCGCCAAGCCGGCAGAAACCGTGGCACCTCCCGCTTCTCTACGACCAAACTTATTTTCTCTGCCTAATACTCAAACCCTGGGAACCACCGTTCGAGCAAACGCAAAAATTCCGGGTCTGCTCCATTGCCCCCGATGAAATGAGGGGCCAAAGCCAGCCCGCCAATGGCATAACCGGCCGAGACCGCCAGGCCCCCAAACGCCATGAAAAGTCCCAGGGATAGTCCGCCAAGCGTGACGCCGCCCAGTGCAAGTCCACCCAGGGCAAACAATCCAATCGAAAGGCCTCCGAACGTGATCCCGCCGAAGGAGAGTCCGCCCATTGCGAAGATGCCGAGCGCGATGTTGCCAATCGCAATGATGCCTTTGGCGACGCGCGGCGCACCTGTCTTCGGATCGATCCCCTGCGCAATATGGATGAGCGGCAAACCGAATAGCTCGGCTTCCGATTTGTATTCATAACCCCAGCCATAATATGGGTAGCCGGCCATAGGAGCGGGCCGCGATCCCTGGCGGCCATCGAGCCACTCGCCGCAATATCTGCATTTGATGGCATCATCCTGGATCTGTTCAGCGCAATAGGGACAATTTTTCACACAGCCTCCTTCCAGCCATTTTCCGTTCGTTCATACATGGTGCCGCATATTATGCAAAGTTGAAATTTTGTTTCAGCATACTATGCATTTCACAGCGTTCACTTATTATAATGAGCCAAGCGGTAGAAAACCAGCAACGTCGAACCGTATTGGCGCTGCTCGAATTCCTGCAGGTGTTGGAGCTCCGGTTTGGCGTCACGGTATTCGCGCGGCGCGATCTGCGCGATCACCCAGGCGTCTTCGGAGAGCCAGCCGTGATTATCGTCCACCAGTTCCAGCGCCTTGAGCCACATATCCTGGTACTGTGGGGGAGCGATATAAATGTATTCGAACTTTCTGTCTGGCGTGGCCGCCAGATAGGTAAACGCGTCGGCGCGGCGAATCTCCGTCTGGGCTTTGAATCCGCAGTGCTCCACGTTGAAGCTGATGGTTTCGATCGGGGCGCGGTTCATATCCGTAAAGCGCACAAAAGACGCGCCGCGGCTCAGGGCTTCGATGCCGACTGCGCCGGTGCCTGCGAACAGGTCCCACCAGTTCGAATCGATCACATCCCCGCCCAGGATGTTGAACAGCGACTCTTTGGTGCGGTCGGTGATGGGACGCGTGCTGTCGCCGGGAACGGACTTCAGCTTGCGGCCTTTGGCTTTGCCGGCGATGACCCTGAGACTCATGGGGTCCAACTCTCGACGATGTTTCTGGCCGCCCGGATGTTGCCGTGGGGCGCGATGATGGGCACCACGCACCCGGTGGCCAATATGAATCGTCTCCCACCGGTTTGCTGGATGGCGTTCCACGCTTCGTCCTGAACCTCGGTCTGATTCTCATAAACCAGCGTATCCTGCCTCAAGCCGCCGCACGTGACGCCCTGATAGTATTTCTGTCCCTCTGCCAGTGAGGGGCTGGTTTCCCGATCGTGCCAGTTGACGATGGGAAATTTCATGGTGTCTGCCAGCGAAAAATTGATATTGTGGCCATGCAGGTGCAGCAGGTTGCACCACAGGTCGCTGGCTGGCTCCAGGGCTCGCAGATCGTGCGTCAGGCCAAAGGTCATATATTCTTCGCCCGTCAATAAGCCTGCCTGAGCGTGCTGGATTGCGAAAAAGACGCCGTCAATTCCTGTTTGAACGCAAGCCTCCACAAATCGACGCGTCGTCTCGGCAATGGTTGCCAGGCCCCGCATCAACGCTTCGGGATGTGAACCCAGGTGCTCCATCAAGGTCTGGTTGGCTGCAAGGTTCTTAGCCTGTGCCAGCGGACTGAAGATCGTTTGAAGGATTGGGGTGTCTGGATCGAGTTCCGCGCGTATCAGGCGCAGACACTCCAACTGCGCCGCGAGATGTGGAGCGGTCGGGTCAAGCACGGGCAGGCGCTCCCAATCGCCGGGATCACGAATAACGCGTTTCGTATATTCCCGCGTCCCTTCGGGGTCGCCGCGCCATTCATCCTCCACGCCCCAGTCCCGCGCACAGAACGATGAGGCCGGTGTGACTTTGACAAAATCGAAATCATAGTTCTGTTGAAAATGCAGTGTCGCTTTGGCCAATGTTCCCGGCGCCTGGTCATCCACGGGAAAGTGACGCCATAAGGCGACGGGAGGTCGGTCGATGACTTCACCCCGCAAACAGGCCTGGATTCGTTCCTTGTGTGTGGTCATGGAATTTGCCTCAGGATACAAAAGGTCGCGTTGCCGCGTTTGATCTGGAATAGCTCAACCGCGTCCCTGAACGTGGAGCGGTCATCGTTTAGACGTGTATTTACCAGAACATAATCGCCTGATTGTACCTGCTCTCCTGCATCGCGCAATTCATGGACGGTTATGTTCTGATTGGCATACGGCGCTGCCACATAGGCTTCGCGCTTCACATACAGATCGACTGGCTCGGAGGTGAGGTTATTCAACCGCTCGACTGTCTCTTTATAGCAGGTGAGCCAGTAATCCGTCTCATAGTTGCGAAAGGCGCCATCGGTGCCGCCAATGAATGAATTGTAATAGGTATATTCATACGGATGCAGGCGAACTATTGCCATGATCCCTGGCAAGATCAAGACTGTCACCAAACCTGCGCGTAGCCACGATACGGCGTTTGACCGGGACGCGAAAAGAAAATCAAGCCTTTCAAAAAACCACTCGAACCCGAACCCGATGAAAATAAATACCGGTGGCAGGATAAACAGGAAATGCCGAAAGCCATCATACATGGCAGGCCGGCGCAGGAACACATACGCGAGCAGAATCAAGAACCATAAAAGCATCAATGTGAGCGAAACCCTGTAGGTCACGCTTGTCGCGAAGCATCCCCGAATGGGGGTAGCGTGACGAACTGGCTTTGCAAAAAATCTCCAATACGCCACCATCAACCCAATGAGAAACAAAACCCACACCGGCTCAGTCAACGTCATGATCAGCATGAAGGGCAGATATCGCAAGGGCAATTCACCGGCGCGATAAGCCTGTCCATTGAACAACACGGCTAGGTTCGTGGGGTTATCAGACATCAACCTGAAGACGCCGACGAAATTCGCGAACGGATTTTCCCAGAGATAAGGCCACGTCAGGAACATGATTAATATGGCAATTATGGCATAAGCCGCCAGGTATTTCCATTCCTTGGCTTTGAGGCGCGCGATGAAGTAGATCATCACGAGCAAACCAGCCAGCGGACCCAGGACGCGGATGGAGGTGGCAATGCCCAAGACAGAGGCGGCCATCAGGAGTTTGAGGTTTCTGTCCTTTGCGCTTTCGGCGATGGCGTCTACCATCTCAAATCCAAGACATACAGAGGCCAGAAAGAATGTGAGGAAAGGCGGATCCTTCGGGTTGATAAAGGCATGTCCCCAGAGCAGAGGTTGAGTCGAGAACAATAACGCCGAGGCGAACGCGGCAGATTGACTCATCCAGCGCGTCGTGAGGCGGTAGAGGAAGTAAACGCCGAGCTGGAAGAAAAGGAAATTGACGAGGTGCCAGGCCGAGGCTGAGTCCCCTGCGGGGAAACCGAGGGCTTCCACTCCATAAACAAAACTTCGAGCCAGGAGCAGATAAGCTGGTCCGCGCGTTTTGTGGTCTTCCCCGCTGGCGCCATACGAGTTGTTCAGGTCAAAGTCGGCCCGGAGCCAATTGGCGGGGGAGTAGGCATATCCCAGCGCATCCGCGTAACTGTAAAAATAGGGCTCATCCCAGGCCAGGCCGTAGTCACGAAAAATAAAAAAGCCGATCAACACGTTGACGGCTATTAAAATAAATATGGGCCTTTTCAAGGGCGAGCTCATAACAGTGAATTGCCAAGCACATCGAACGCGCGGATTTTTGCGGCAGCGCTGGCAGTATTGGGGTATTCAT
>DASTOH010000097.1:0-11029 GCA_035720235.1 Anaerolineales bacterium
ACCGTGTAGCCGCTGGTTACACTGGCGCCTTCACCAGCGTAGCTGGCAGGGACGGTATTGGAGGCTGCGAAGGCGAAAGCCGCGGAGGCAAAGACCAGTACAACCAACATAACGACGAACAGCTTGATGGAACGCATTTGAAACATGATTTAAAACTCCTTGTTGAATGAAAGTTTGTGAATACTGTCACTACTATATCAGGGAATCCCCCCATTGACATTTACATGCTTGTTAGCTAACAAGGGTGCAATCAACATTGTATTTGCATTGCCGGCTCTGGGCTGGCCTTGACAGATTGTGAAAATTGCCATGTGAAGTGCAAATAGCGATCGTAGTGAAATTTTGAGATATTCTGTTTTATAATCGTGACAGCGGGGAAAGAAGCATCGAACATTGCGTACGCATCACAGTCAAACCTATTTTCTGGCAAATCTGGAGGCTGTTATGTTTAATCACATCCTGGTACCGTTGGACGGATCTGCTTTGGCAGAGTGTGTCCTGCCGCACGTTGAGGCCATGGCACCCGTGACGAATGCCCACATCACGGTGATCCATGTATTGGAGAATTCAGATAACAGGGAGGGCGGCCTTCCCATCGATCCGGTCGGTTGGCACATGCAGAAACAGGAATTGCAGGACTACCTTGAGAAAATGGTTGCCCGCCTGCAAAAGGCGGGGTTGAGCGCCGAACATATTCTCCTGGAAGGCAACGCGGCAGAGAGCATTATCGAATTTGCCCATGCCAACGCTGTGGATCTCATTGCCCTGAGTACACACGGTCGAACTGGATTGAGCGGCTGGAGTGTCAGCAGTGTGGTCCAGAAGGTGTTATTGCGTTCCTACCGGTCCATTTTGCTGGTGCGTGCCTACCAGGCCGATCTGGCCGCAGAAATTCATTACAAGCAAGTATTCATTGGCTCAGATTGCTCTGCGCGGGCAGAATTCATCCTGCCGGTTGCTATCAGCCTGGCAAAATCCCATCAGTCACAGCTGGTTCTCGGAACCGTCATCGAAAAACCGCAGATCATTCAGCGCTTCCCTCTTTCGGAAAGAGACTTGAAATTGATCAAACAGTTAACGGAAAAAAATCAAAAGATGGCCCTGCATTACCATGAACAGCTTGTCACACAATTTTCACTTAAGGGGCTGGATGTAAAGACCAGTGTCGTTGTTGCTGACCACGCCATCGGTGCCTTGCATGACATGGCCAATGAAGCAGGAGCTGATCTTGTGATGCTGGTTGCACACGGCGACACCGGGGAGCGGCGTTGGCCCTATGGAAGCATTGCCACCAGCTTCATTGCCCACGGGAACGCACCTCTTATGATCATGCAGGACCTTTCCGAACAGGAAATCTTACCGACCCCTGCTGAACAGGCGATCAGGGAAGTTAAAGGACATTAGTCAATGGTTCAAGCCGCAACGCGAATCGACCAAACTCTCACGTATGAAAGTGACACGCTGGCCTCGCAACTGGCAGAAGAGTTGCGGTCCAGCCAGCTGCGCAGGGATTCATCTCCAGTCCCGGCGCGCTTGAAGAAATTAAAGCAGTTTTTTCAAACGGCCTACAACCATTTTGAGGAAGCTGGCAAGACCCATGTGGCGGTCTCCAACGCATCGGAATGGCTGCTCGATAATTTCTATGTCATCAAGCAGGCTATCCAGGTGGTGGAGGATGACCTGCCCGCGGATTATTATGCCCGCCTGCCGAAAATACCGGGCGGGCCCACGCGCGCCTATCTCATTGCGCTGGCCATCAACCGCGACACGCCCCGCCTGGATGTGGAACAGATCAAGAGCTTCGTTCAATCGTTTCAAAGGACGACTCCCTTGCAGGTGGGTGAAATATGGGCACTGCCTCTCATGCTGCGGCTGGTGGTGATGGAAACGCTGGCAAATGGACTGGCGGATATCACCCGGTTGAAATGGGAGGCTGCTCTCGAGCCTGATCTCTGGACGAAGATCAAATCCACCGCCCTACAGGGAGCGGTGCCTGACTTCCCGGAGGCAGATTCCGAAACAAAGGTCGTTCACTCGATCCTCAACCTCCGCCTGCTGGCTACCCTTGATTGGAAGGAATTTTTCGAGTCCACCAGCGTCCTGGAACAGACCTTGCAGCGTGACCCGGCCAATGTGTACCGCTACTCCGATTTTGACACGCGCAATTCATATCGCAGCATGATTGAAGAGCTGGCGCGTGGCTCCACACGCGATGAAAACGAAATTGCCACGCTGTTGATCGACCTGGCCGCAACCGGTGCGACTGCACGTGAAAGACACATCGGCTATTACCTGATCGCCGAGGGCCGCGCGCGGCTGGAGCAGGCGATTCGCTTCCAGCCTTCTGCGCGCGGACGGTTCCTGTGCTTTGTTCGCAGCCATGCCTCATTTGTATATCTGGGAAGCATCTCTTTCCTCATGTTTTTTATCCTGGCAGCGGTCCTGCTCTATGCAATCTCAGCCAGTATGACTCTTTCCCAACTGGCTGTGGCGGCGCTGCTGGCCAGCTTGCCTGCCTCGGCCATGGCGATTGACTTCATCAACTGGCTGGTGGTTTTGATCATTCCTCCACGCAGGCTGCCAAAAATGAATTTCGAGACGGGTGTGCCCGTCGAATATCGGACGATGGTGGTCGTCCCGTCGTTGCTGGCAACGGAACGGGATATACCGTTTCTCATCCATCAGATCGAAAATCATTTTGTTGCCAACAGCGATCCCAACCTTTTCTTTGCGCTATTGACTGACTTTGCGGATGCGCCCGAGAAGACCATGCCGCGCGATGACGAACTGGTCGCGCAGGCACAGGCTGAAATTGAACAGCTGAACGAACGATATGGGAACGGAGAATATCGGCCCTTTTATCTGTTTCATCGCGAACGGTTGTGGAACCCGGGTGAGGATTGCTGGATGGGCTGGGAGCGGAAGCGCGGCAAATTGGAGGAGTTCAACCAGCTCCTGCGAGGCAGCACCAGCACCTCCTACCAGATTCAAATCGGAGACTTGAGTGTACTGGAATCGATCCGCTATGTAATCACGCTGGATGCCGATACGCTGCTGCCGCGTGAGAGCGCTCGCCGCCTGATCGGCACCCTGGCGCATGTGTTGAATCGCGCCGAATTTGAGTCTGATTCAGCGGAGATCAAGGCCGGTTACACCATCCTGCAGCCGCGGGTCCAGGTGAGGCCCGCCGTCATCAATCAATCGACCTTCGCGCGCGCCTATACCGGGGACTCCATTATCGATCTGTATAGCCGGGCCGTGTCCGACGTCTATCAGGACCTGTTTGGGGAGGGGAATTTCGTCGGCAAGGGAATCTATGATGTGGAGGCCTTCGAAAGAAGCCTGCATGACAAGATCCCTGAAAACAGTCTGTTAAGCCATGACCTTTTTGAAGCACTCCAGGGTTCATGCGGGCTGGTCACCGATGTTGTGTTATTCGAGGATTATCCGCCGCATTATGTCGCCTATACCGACCGCCTGCATCGCTGGGTGCGTGGCGACTGGCAGTTACTGCCCTGGCTCAACAGATGGGTCCCGCGCCGCACGGGAGGAAAGGCCTACAACGCACTGTCATTGATCGACCGCTGGAGGATCCTCGACAACCTGCGGCGCAGCCTGCTGGCGCCTGCCGTGCTGGCATTGCTGATCGGCGCATGGCTCTTTCTGCCCGGCCCTGGGGCAGTGTTGTGGATGCTTTTCGCGCTGGCCCCGTACCTCCTGCCCATCCTGCTGAACCTGATTTCGGAATTGCTTCGTACAGCCCGCGACGATACGGCCACAGTGGTGACGCGCCCCATTCGGCTGGCGGCCCTGCGTTCCCTTTTTGAGATCCTCTTCCTGCCTCATGAAACCTTGATCATTCTGGATGCCATCCTGTCAGCGGTCAGGCGTTTGTATTTCACCCACAGGCACATGCTCGAATGGATGACGGCTGCACATACCGTTCAACTGTTTGGTAAAAGGTTACAGGTTAAGTCTGCCTGGCAGGCCATGCGTATTGCACCTGTGATTGCACTTGCATTAGGGATAGGTATTTACTTTAAAGATTTATCAGTCTTATTCTTCTCGGCGCCGCTGCTGTTCGGCTGGCTCATCTCACCCTATCTTGCGGCGCGCATCAGCAAACCCGATGTTCAACCTGAGAATAAACTCACACCTCTTCAAGAGGAAAAACTGCGGCAGCTGGCGCGTTCTACCTGGCTATATTTCGAGCACTTTGTCAGCCCGGAGGATCGCTGGCTACCCCCCGATCACTTTCAGGAAAGCCCGCGCGGCTCGGTCCAGCATCAAACCTCGCCTACCAATATTGGTCTAATGCTGCTCTCTACCCTGGCGGCCCATGATATAGGCTATATCGGAGCTTCAGAACTCTCCCTGCGCCTGCGCGACACGTTCGATAGCCTGGATTCGCTTGAGCGGCTGCGTGGGCACTTTCTCAACTGGTATGACACACGCACATTTACGCCGCTCCTGCCGCGCTACATTTCCACCGTGGATAGTGGCAATCTCGCAGCCTGCCTGCTGGTATTGAGGCAGGGTTGTCTTGGAATTGGTGGGCGTCCGGTCGTCCAATGGCAGGGCGTCGTCGATACGATCCACGTGTTTTTGCACACGTTGGAGCAATCCAATCTTGGGAAGTCCGCGGCGGAATTGAAAGAGATGCTCGTAACATTGTGTAACCTGGCTGAAACACTTGGTGACCCCTCGCACTTCTCTCCCGCGCATCTGGTGAAATTTCTGGAGGATGGACAGGCCGAATTCGAAACCATCCTGTGGGATGTGATCCAAAACTCCGGTGAGGAGTTATCCGCCGACACCCTGCGGGCGCTGGCCACCTGGGTGCAGCGAGTCCGCTATCAATTGCGACACTTGCGAACCGATTTACAGGTGCTAACCCCTTGGCTCATGGCGCTTGCCGACGTTCAAAAACTCATTGACAAGCCCGTGATGGAAGTTGAGCTGGCCAGCGCATGGAATGACCTGTTAACAGCACTGCCTTTACACCCCACGCTGGGAGAAATTCCACAGATCTGTGACCGCGCGATACCCATCCTCGAAAGAATTATGGGGTCCTTGGAGCCGGATGATTCGGATTCCTTCAACTGGTGTGAAGTGCTGGCCTTTGACCTCCAAGTTGCCCGGAAGCTTTCTGCTTCGTTACTGGAAGACTTCGCTTCGCTGGCCGAGCGGGCGGAATCCTTCTTCCAGGAGATGAACTTCAACTTTCTCTATGATCCCAACCGACACGTCTTTCACATTGGGTACAACGTGGAGGCGGGTCGCATGGACCCGAACTACTATGATCTGATTGCCTCGGAATCACGCCTGTCCAGCCTGATTGCCATTGCACGCGGTGACGTTCCGCAAAACCACTGGCTGTATCTGGCTCGTCCCATCACCGAACTGGGTGGAAAGCGTGTCCTGCTCTCCTGGAGCGGCACGATGTTCGAATATCTCATGCCAAACCTGTGTGTGGAGAGTTATCCCAATACGCTTATGGAGCAGAGTTGTCGGGTGGCAGTGGAACAACAGATGGCCTATGCCTCCGAAAAAAATATTCCCTGGGGCATCTCTGAATCAAGTTACTATAATTTCGATTCCGGGCTGATCTATCAATACCAGGCCTTTGGCGTTCCGCAACTGGGATACAAACGTGGACTGGCAGATAACCTGGTGGTCACACCCTATGCCTCCCTGCTGGCCCTTTCGCTTACGCCGCAGGAAGTGTTACAGAATCTGTCCTGGTTTGAAAAACATAAAATGTGGGCCTTATATGGTCTGTATGAATCGGTGGATTTCACGCCTGAACGCCTGAAGATCGGCGAGCAATACGCGGTGGTCCGTTCGTATATGGCGCATCACCAAGGCATGATATTCCTTTCGCTGCACAACTATCTCTTCAACAAACTCATGGTTCGGCGCCTGCATTCCGACCCGCGCATCAAGAGCATCGAATTACTGCTGCAGGAACAAATGCCGGTGAATGTACCCACCGAGCACCCGCGTCCGCAGCCTATGGAAACCGCCCGCGGCGCCTACGTGACGATCTCGCTCGACCCCTGGCGTGTGTCACCAGAAGCGCCTTATCCGCAGATCCATACTCTTTCCAATGGCAGATACAGTCTGTTGATCAGCGCCTCGGGTTCGGGCTTCAGCCGCTGGCATGACCTCGAGCTTACGCGCTGGCGCGCCGACTCCACCCTCGATGATTGGGGGCAATGGATCTATGTGGAAGACCGTATCAACGGAAAGCTTTGGTCCATCACGCCACAGCCTACCATGACCAGTGCCGATCGCAGTGAGGTTTCCTTTCTTCCGCATCGCGTCGAATTCGAGCGACAGGATGGCGACATCCTCCTGCGCACCTCCATCGGTATCGCGCCCGAGGATGATGTGGAAATTCGCCGCATCACGATCACGAATCATGGGAATGAACCACACCTGCTGGCCCTTACCAGTTATATGGAGATCATCCTCAGCCAGCAAGCCGTCGACCAGCGCCACCCTGCCTTCAACAAGCTTTTCATCGAAAGCGAATTTCTGGCTGAGGAGGGCTGCCTGCTGTTCCATCGCCGGCCGCGCTCCGCCAATGAAAAGCCGGTCTACCTGGCGCACTTCTTCACGAGCAATTACGAGAAGGTCGAGCTTTCCGGATATGAAACGGACCGGAAGCTTTTCCTCGGGCGCGGCGGGACGGCTAAGTATCCGGGTGTTTTCTCCATCAGGAACGAGGCCTCCATCCTTTCCGGAAAGATTGGGGCCACGCTCGATCCGGTCTGTGCCCTGCAGGCCGAGGTCGCCTTGTCGGCGTATGCGACGGCGCAGATCGCCTTTATTACGCTCACCGCCAGTTCGCGCAAGGAAGCGATTCAGCTCGTGTATCGTTATCGCCGCTGGTCGCAGGTGAGCCGCGCGCTCGCGGATGCGCGCCGGCATATTGAAAAAGAGATCACCCAGCTCAACATCACTTCACAAAAGATCGAACAATTCCAAAAACTGCTTTCACCGCTGCTCTATGCCTCTCCGGCCTTGCGGGCCGACCCGGCTGTACTGGCCTCCAACACGCTGGGCCAGCCAGGCTTGTGGGCTTTTGCAATTTCTGGCGATTATCCCATTTTGTTGTTGCGCCTGAACCGCGATGAAGATCTCAGTCTGCTGGGCGAAGTCTTGCAGGCCTATACCTACTGGCGCAGGCGGGGGCTCATGATCGACCTCGTGATCCTCAACCAGCGTGCGAGCGGATACGATGAGGGCCTGCACGGGAAAATCCATCGTACCCTCGTTCGCACGGGCACCATCGAGCGCCTCAACAAACGCGGCGGAATCTTTATTCTGCGTGAAGACCAGATGAGCGAGCCGGAGCGGATTCTGCTGCAGGCTGCCGCCCGCGTCATTCTGGATGGGGAGGCGGGCCCACTGAAAGGACAATTAGCGCGTCTGGATGTTTCTCCGGTCCGCTTGCCGCGCTTTGTGCCTATCGAGGAGACTTTCAGCGAGTCCATGCCGCCAGTCCAGCGGCCTGACGATCTACTGTTCGATAACGAGTTGGGCGGCTTCACTCCGGATGGCCGTGAATATGTGATCCATCTCGCACCCGGTCAATGGACGCCCGCGCCGTGGATCAACGTCATCGCCACACCCGAGTTTGGATGCATCGTCTCTGAATCGGGCCTGGGCTGCACCTGGGCGGGGAATAGTGGAGAGAACCGCCTGACGCCCTGGCGCAACGACGCGGTCAGCGACCCGCCCGCGGAAGCCATGTATTTGCGCGATGAAGATACCGGTGAGATCTGGTCTCCCACTCCGTCGCCGGCACGCGCCGCGGCATCTTACCTGATCCGCCACGGGGCCGGCTATTCCACGTTTCAGCACGCAAGTCACGGCTTGGAACAGAACATGCGGGTCTTCGTCGCGGCCAATGAACCGGTCAAGATTGTCCAGTTGAAATTGAAGAACACCAGCAAACGCATCCGCCGCATTAACGCGGTCTATTTCGCGGAATGGGTGCTGGGCACTACCCATGAAAACACCGCGCCCCATATCATCCCTGAATTTGCTGGGGGCCAGTTTGCCTTGCTGGCGCGCAACCCATATAACCAGGATTTCTGTGAGCGGGTGGCCTTTCTAGCCTCCACCCGCGAACCGACCGGCATGACTGCCGATCGTGTCGAATTTCTGGGGCGGCATGGCAGCTACGGGCGCCCGGCCGCGCTCGAACGTATGGGCCTGACCCCGCGCGTCGATGCCGGTGTGGAACCCTGCGCCGCGCTGCAGGTGCTGCTGTGGCTGCAACCAGGCGAAACCAAGGAAGTGACGTTTCTGCTGGGCCAGGGTAAGGATCGCGCCGATGCGGAACGCATCCTCAGCCATTTCCAGCACATTGAAAACGTTCAAACTGCTTGGGACCAGCTCGGCGCGTTTTGGGAGGAAATGCTTGGGCAGATCCAGGTAGATACGCCAGACCAGGCGATGAACGTACTGCTCAACCGCTGGCTGTTGTACCAATCGCTGACCGCGCGCTTTTGGGGGCGGACCGGCTTCTACCAATCGAGCGGCGCGTTCGGGTATCGCGATCAACTTCAGGATGCGCTGGCCTATATCCACACCAAACCTGAGCTGCTGAAGGAGCATATCCTGAACGCCGCGCGCTATCAATTCGAGCAGGGCGATGTGCTGCACTGGTGGCATCCACCGGCCGGGCGCGGGCTGCGCACGCGCTGTTCGGATGATCTGCTCTGGCTGCCGTTTGTCACCGCGCACTACGTGGAGGTCACCGGTGATCGCGAAATCCTGAAGGAAAGTATTCCTTTCCTCGGCGCCGAACCTCTGAAAGCGGACGAGCACGAGCGCTACGGGCAATTTCCCTTCACTTCGGAAGGGACCCTGTATGAGCATTGTTGCCGTGCCATCGCCAAAGGGACGACTGCCGGCATTCACGGCATTCCATTGATGGGTTCCCATGATTGGAATGACGGCATGAATCTGGTGGGCGCCAAAGGCAGAGGCGAAAGCATCTGGCTGGGCTGGTTCCTGGCCTCCACGCTGACAAACTTCGCGCATATCTGCGAACTGATGGACGACCAACCACGCGCCGAAGAGTACCGGAAGCAGGCCAAAAAGATCTGTGCGGCGATCGAATCGGCTGGCTGGGACGGAGACTGGTACCGCCGTGCTTACTACGATGATGGCTTCCCGCTGGGATCGAAGGCGAACAACGACTGCCAGATCGATTCCATTGCCCAATCGTGGGCCATCCTCTCGAAAGGCGGCGACCCGGTCCGCGCCGAGCGCGCCATGGATTCGGTGTATGAGCATCTGGTCAACCGTGAGGACGCGCTGGTACTACTACTGAAGCCACCCTTCGATAAAACCCCGCGCAATCCCGGCTACATCAAGGGGTACCCGCCCGGGATTCGCGAGAATGGCGGGCAATATACCCATGCCGCCTTGTGGGCGATCTGGGCCTTTGCCGACCTGGGTGATGGAGCGCGCGCGCATCGGTTATTCGAACTCATCAATCCCATCCATCATTCCGATTCGCTTCACAAAGTCAGCCGCTACCGGGTGGAGCCCTACGTCATTGCAGCGGATGTGTACAGCACGCCGCCTCACAACGGTCGCGGCGGCTGGACGTGGTATACCGGCTCCGCCAGTTGGATGTACCGCCTCGGTGTCGAACGGCTGCTGGGTATCACCCGCCTCGGCAATTATTTGGAAATCCATCCCTGCATTCCCGGCCACTGGAAGGGATATCAGATCAACTATCGCTTTGGTAACACCCTTTATCACATCCGTGTGGAGAATCCACAGGGTGAAAGGAATGAAGTCAGCCAGATCCAGATCGATGGTAAGCACACTTCAGAGTTGAAGATACCCTTAGAGGATGATGGCAAAACACATGAAGTGATCGTCACAATGAAATAAACATTGTAAGTTACACACTTCAATCCCGAAGGAATGGGAGGATTGTAGACAATGACACGCAAGAAACCAAATCCTGAAGGGATGATATAGCTTTCTAGGCTATGACACCCCTTCGGGGTCATGAGCTTGTTTTGAGTAATGACGTAGTGGCCGGACATGTCCGGCCACTATCTTGAATTCCCATATGTTGTTATTCGCAGCTCAGGTTCGGGTTGAACGGGGCGAAGATACCGGATGGATTTGCCTGCCAAATCCATGCGTGCAGGTCGTAGTGCGGCGGCTGTCCCGGCTCGTGAGCTGGCATGGGACCATCGAGCAGCCTGCCAAAAATAGTGGGTGACGGAGGGGCAGGGTTGGGAACAGGCGTATCCGGCGCGCCGATCGAATACCAATATTCGACGCCAATCAGCTTCAGGCCATTCCCGCTTTCCACGTAAAGCAGGATTTCCGGCTCAAGGATATCAACCTCCGTGTCCATCAGGCGAGGAGGGTTGATGTAGTGAATCCCCATGCCGCCCAATCCCGGCTCCGCGATGCAGTGTGGGGTGGGAACGAAGCCATCCGCCAGTGCGACGTTCACGTCATGGTACTTGGCAGTCGCCTGCCGTACTTTCGCCAGGTCGCGCAAAACCACCGGGTCGGTGGTGCCCGTCGCTGCATAGGCAATGCTGGCCAATAGGACCAAAAGCAGCATGGCGAACGCCAGAGCTATGAGTATCTTTTTCATGGTTCCTCCAATTCTGAACTGGTTATAATATTCTCAGAAACCCGGATTGGTCTCTGTGTCTATACTGTAGCAAATCGCCCTGCCCCTCTGGTCACAAAAAGTGTGACAAAAAGTGTGACAATATTGGTAATCTTTATCAGATTAAGTTGAATGGAACAGCATTCTTTTGGCAACTGGCTCAGACTCAAGCGTAAAGCGTTGGACCTCACCCGCGAGGAATTGGCTGAACGGATAGGATATTCCGCGGCAACCATCCGTAAGATTGAGGATGAAGAACGCCGTCCGTCCGTGCAAATTGCGGGGCGGCTGGCAGATATCTTCAACATTCCCCAAAATGAACGAGAGTCATTTCTACGTTTTGCGCGCGGCGATTGGAAA
>DASTOH010000098.1:0-10240 GCA_035720235.1 Anaerolineales bacterium
GCGAGAATGGTCTCGATGAGAACCGTCACTTTGATCGTACCGCGCGGGAGGCCGAGCTTATCTTGAGAGAAGTTGAACACGTCATTCCAAAGGCGCGCCTCCAGATGACTCTCCAGCTTGGGCAGGTAGAAGTAGGGTCCGGTGCCGCGCTTCAGGAGGCGATCCGCATTGTGAAACAGGAACAAGCCAAAGTCGAAAAGGGAAGCGGACATCGGTTTTTCATCCACCAGCGCGTGTTTTTCCTCCAAATGCCAGCCGCGTGGACGTACAAACAGGACGGCCGTCTTCTCGTTGAGCACATAATTTTTTTCAGGTGTGGTGAGGGAGAGCGTGCGCTCGATAGCTTCGCACAAGTTGAGTTGGCCTTGAACTACGTTTTCCCAGGTGGGGGAGTTGGCGTCTTCGAAATCTGCCATGAAAACATTCGCCCCTGAGTTCAAGGCATTGATGGTCATCTTGCGCTCGGTTGGACCGGTGATCTCAACGCGGCGGTCCTGCAGATCTGCTGGAATGGAACCGATGCTCCATTCCGAGGCGCGGATGCCGGCGGTTTCCGGCAGGAAGCCCGGCAGCGTTCCGGCGTCGAAGGTTTTCTGACGTTCGGCGCGCTTCTGTAACAACTCGCGCCGGCGCGGACCAAATTCGCGTTCGAGCTGTTCGATGAAAGCCAGTGCTTCATCTGTGAGGATATCCTGAAACCTCATGACACTGATGCCTTTGACGTCCATGCCGGGCACCTCCTGTCTTTGACTGCAAAGAACACTGCCGCTTGTCTCACACATGTTCTACATTTTCGAACTTTTATGAAGTTGGAATCAAGACTTGAAGTTTACGAAGTTATGCGGCACTCTGTAAATGTTGTTGGGCAGTATAAGGATGCCAGTAACGTGACAGTTACAAGCCGGTCGGCAATTCGCGCTCCAGCGGATCGTTTTCACTTTATCAGTCGTGGTGACCATTCAAGTTCATACCCGGCTGAAGTCGAATCTGGGGCCGCAGAAGGGATATCATCCATGACGAGGTTTGCATTTGATGATAATATCGCTGCAATCACATTGTTGCACACGTGAGATAAAATTGGAAAGGAGTCTTACTGGTACACATGGCAAAAACAAGTTCCTTGAGTCCCACCCAACAATATTCGTCGCTGGACGCGATCCTGCGCGCGATACGAAAGTTGAAAGATGATCCGCTGGCAGAGGCTGGAACCAACATTGTGATCAGCCGCGGCAACCCCGAAGCAAAATTGCTGCTCATCGGAGAGGCACCCGGTCCACAGGAAAATATCAAGGGTAAACCATTCGTGGGACCGGCCGGTCAATTACTGGATAAGGTCCTGCAATCGGCGAACTTCGACCCGGAAAAGGATGTATACATCATAAATTCCGTGTTCCGCATGCCGCCGGGCGCGGAGGGCAAGGCGTTTCGCAAGCCCTCCACCAAGGAAGTGGAGTATTACCGCCCGTTCGTGTTCGAGATCATCCGGCTGGTGGATCCGTTGATCATTTTGTTGACCGGGAACATCGCGCTGCAATCGGTCCTCGATAAGACCGGCATCACCAGCCTGCGCGGTCAATGGTTTGAAGCGGATGGCCGCTGGCTAATGCCGATCTTTCACCCCTCGTATCTTTTGCGGAATCCGGAGCGCGGGCCTGGCTCGCCCAAGGCGTTGATGTGGGAGGATGTCCAGGAGGTCCGCCGGAAGTATGATGAGTTGATGAAAAAATAGGCATGCCGAAGTGCGGAGGTTTCAAGCCTGCATGCTCAGGTGTGCTGCCTCTGTTCAGTAGACTCTGTCGGTAATAAGGCAAGACTTTTGTTTGGGACGCAGATAAACGCTGATTCCGCTGATTTAGGAGAAAATCTCGCACTTGTCAGCGCTCTTCGCGGTCTGTGTCCCGTTTTACTTTAATTTCCGATATAACCTATCTCCGCAAAAACTCTCGAATGGAAATCGATGCGGCTGCGCCTTCGCCCACCGCGGACGCCACCTGTTTGGTGCTGCCAAAGCGGGCATCGCCTGCGACGAAGATTCCAGGCACACTAGTTTCGAAGGGCAGCGGTTGGTGATTGGCGTGCGCGTCATGGGTCAAATCATGCCCGGTCAGGATGAATCCATATTTGTCCATCTCCACATAATTCTTCACAAAGGTGGTATTAGGCATTTGACCAATAAAGATGAACGCAGCTGCGGGATGGATTTCCTGCAACTGGTCGTTGTCTTTGGTGTGATATTTGATCGCCTTCAGCTTCGAGTCCTGACCTTCGAATGCATCCACCACCACATTGTATTTGACATCCACGCGTGATTTCGGTTCATTGACCTTGTCAATGGCGATCTGGCTGGCAGTGAGTGTGTCGCCGCGCACCAGCAGGGTTACTTTATCGGTGAAGCTGGTGAGGTGCAGTCCCTCCTCCACAGCGGAGTTGCCGCCGCCGACCACAACGATTTCCTGCGAGCCTTTGTAAAATGGACCATCACAGGTGGCGCAGAAATGAATGCCTGCTCCGATAAAATCGTCTTCGCCGGGGACCTCCAGGCGGCGATACGATGCGCCTGTTGCGAGCAGCAGGGCGCGTGAGTGGTAATGCTTGCCGTCCGACGTGTAGACTTCGTGGTAGCCCTCTTCCATTTCCAGCCTCTCCACGTCCACCGCTTGCAGGATTTCCACACCGAAACGACGGGCCTGCTGTGACACGCGTTCGGAAAATTCCTGCCCGCTAATACCTTCGGGAAAGCCGGGAAAGTTATCCAGCCCGACCGTGACGCCCGCCTGTCCGCCGAGACCGGAGCGTTCGATCAGGAGCGTATCGGCGCCTTCACGCGCGGCGTAAATGGCCGCGGTCAGACCCGCCGGTCCGCCGCCGATGATGATCAGGTCATAGTAGGTCTTTTTGGCTTCGGTCTTGAGCCCCAACTTTTTGGCCAGTTCCGCATTGGTGGGCTCGACGAGAAAGGAGCCATCTTCGAAGACGATCGTCGGGATGATGCGTTTGCCTTGATTCTTTTCCAGCACGGCAATCTCGCCATCCTTGTCCTGTTCGATATCCACCCACTTATAGGGGATAAACTGTTCGCCCAGGAATTTCTTCGAGCGGCGGCAATCCGGGCACCAGTATGCACCATATACGGTCACTTTTGGTTCAACCATTGCATTCTCCAGGAATTCAGTTAGGAATCGAACAGCTTGCTTCCGGACTACGGAGTTTATTTCAAGTTTTGTCTGGATAAGAGTCAGAATTAGCGCGTATCGCGGATGAGCGTATCGCTTAACAGTTCGTTTATTGCCTCTTTTACTTACCCCTCATCGCCTCTCGGATTTGACGATATCCTATCAGCATTATATTTTCACTTTCGATGAACACCTTCAGCTCATCACTCATGAAGGCGTTGTAATTCGCCACGCGGGCGGGCCAGTCTGGTGCGATGGCGCGTAGTTCAGCTGTATCGATCGATGGGTGCAGGATGAAATGCGTAATCCCAACCGGTATTTCGCCTAACAATTTCTTGGCAACCTCAATATGTTCGTTGCCATGTTCCAGTGGCATGCTGAAAATCCCGTCTACCATGGGGACTCCCAATTCTTCCGTTTGCCGCAGGAGCGGCGCCATTTTTTCCTGTTCGCTGGCACCCATCAGTGCAATGCCTTGCGAAACCTGACGTGGCAACAGGTTCGGCAGTAACCGGCTGGCCGCGGCCTGGATATAGGACTGGATGAACAGCGGACTCATGATCGTGCCCATGTGTGAATCGACGTGAGTGACATCAATTCCTGAGGCGAGCGCCTTTTCGATCTGCGCGTTGACTTCCACCGCGACGGCTTCGGGCCTGGCATTTTGATAGACGGCTGGATGCCATTGGTGAAAATACCCATCCGCGTCCAGCAGACCCGAGGCCTGCTCCCGCGTTGAGACCGGTCCCCACCGATAAATTTCCCACTCGGCGTTCAACGTGGCATGGACTCCCATGTCCATGTCGGGATTTTCGCGGCACATCTGCGCCACTGCCGGGAACCACGGACACGGCACCATGGTCGCGCCCGAGGTGATCGTCCCAAAAGCCCACAAGTCCTTGAACGCCTGCACCGATGCATGGCACATGCCGATATCATCGGTGTGGATGATGACGGCTCGATCATTGTCTGAAAAGCCCAACTTTTTGAGAAATGGATTTGGAGTCATGGTTTCCTTTTTGGGTGACGAGTGAAGGGTGGCGGGTGACTCGTCACATTCGTCACTCGTCACTTTATTTCGACAACCTTGCCGGTACTTGAACTTTCATATGCCGCGACCAGCTCCAGGCCGAGACTTTGTGCGGCGCGCGCGTGAACTTTGTTGATTCCGCCGGTCCCTGCAAACGCAATTTTAAGTGACATGCTCCATGCCCTTTTCCAAATATGAATTCACGAGTTCCACGGCCCGCGTAACGCCATCTTCTGATCGTATGGCTTCACCCAATGTTTTTGCCCGTGATTGGACCTCCCTATCCCGGAGTGTGGCTGTGATCGCGCGTGCCAGGTCCGTAGCATTGAGTTTCTTCATGTAGACCGGTTTGGGTGCTACACCCTGCTTGTGGACGCGCATGGCCCAGAAGGGCTGGTCAGCAAAATGTGGCAGGACCACTTGCGGTACGCCCGCCCGAGACGCAGCTGCGGTTGTCCCTGCACCACCATGATGAACAATACAGCTTACCTGTGGAAACAGCCATTCATGCGGAACGGTCTCAACCATGTGAACATTATCCGGTAAATCTTCAGCGTGGAGCCCTCCCCAGCCTTTCAGGAAAATAGCGCGTTGTTTGGTGATTCTCAAGGCATCCAGTACGATCCTGGTGGTTTGCTGGGCTTGGCCCGCGTTCATCGAACCAAAGCCGACGTAGATGGGTATGCTGCCGGCGTTGATAAATTCCACCAGATCAGCAGGTGGCGTCCAGTCTGTACTCTGATCCAAAAACCAGTAGCCTACCAGACAATGCCATGCGGGGTAATCCTTTGGGCGCGGCAACACATGTTCGCTGATGCCATACGTGAACGGAAGTCTCTGGCGATACAAACGGTCGTGCTGTCCTTTCGCGGTCAGGCTGGGTAGTCCGAGTGCTGTGTGGCGCCACCGATTCGCGAATTGGCCAAGCATCACCCAAAACAGCTGCTCGCCCAGGTACCATGTTAATTTGTTGTAGCCCGGGCCAAGCGCAAGGTCTGGAAAATCAAGCGATGGAAATTCGCCCGTTCGTGTGGTGGGCTGGAGCAGCATGGGGAAGCGCGGGATATTCCACTTGTCTGCCAGATGGTAGGCAGGGATTCCCATCAGCCCATAGAGCAATACGTCAGATCCGGAACAGGCCCCCAGCGCACTCTCCAACATCTCATCCAGAATCGACTCGACCATCTTTCGAAATCCGAAGGTCATTTTGATGACATTGGCACCGGTCTTCAAGGTTTCTCTTGTGGCATCATGTTCCAGCAAGTCACGCGGGTTGCCTTTTACAGGAGCAAATTCAAGGCCATGTTGCTCGACCAAGTCTTTGAAGATTTCATGAGTAGCAATTCGCACCCCATATCCCGCTTTTTTGAATCCAATACCGAGCGCTACATAAGGTTGTACATCGCCACGCGAGCCAAAGCACAGGAAGGTCAGTTTTTTCATCGCGAGTTTCCATCCCGGAAAAAATGAAGTCTATGCCCGGTCAGTTCAAAGAAACGTTCCAGTTCGGCTTTCGAAAGGATCAGCGTGGCAGTGTTCACGAGCGGGTGACTCAAAAAATATTCGCCTCCCCAAATCTCTTCGTCAAGCCACAATTCGACGGTGTGTTCAACGTCATTTGCCAGGCCCATCATCGTCACTGCACCGCGCGTCACGCCGAGCAGGCGCTTCAAATTCTCTTCCGATGCAAAACGCAGATGCGCAACGCCCAGCTGGGAAGACAGTTCATCCAGTTTGACGGTCTTTTCGCAGGCCGTCACCGCCAGAAAGAAACGGCGTCCCTTTTTATCGCACAGAAAAAGATTCTTGGTGCTCACGGCCGGCGCCGCGGGACGATGCAACGCGGCTTCCTCACAGGTGAACACTGCCGGATGCGCGATACGTTGATATGCAAAACCATTGGCATTCATAAATGCCAGGAATTCCTGTTCCGAAGAGATCATGTTATTTAGGATCCGTTAGGCGTAGGGGCGATTATTATGCCCGAAGGGTACCCGCCAGGGTCATCGAGCAATCTGATCCTGCATATCGGGTCGCCCTTGCAGCGCGCGACATGAGTTATTTGAGCTTTATCCGCAGCGTCACGATCTGATAGGGGTTGATATTCAGGAGGATCGAATCCTGGTCCACGCTCAGAGTGGATTCGTTCTCCTCGAGCAGATTCGTCGTCCAGGCGGATTCTACTGCGCTTCCGAAACTCACCCGAACCTGGCCGCGCTTTCTGTGACTTTCATACAAACGGACGATGATCCCGTTCCCATCTTCAGCTTGTTTGATGGTTTCGATGATGACATTTGGAGAAGAGCAAGAGACCAGAGAATGGAGACTAGAGATTAGTTTCTCATCCTTCTGCCGTCTGCCTTCTGCCTTGTACACAATAAGGGGATCATTCAGCAGATATGCCTCGCGCTGGGTCTCTTCATTCCAAGAACCTGCATGTGGATACAAACTATATTTGAAGCGATGTTCACCGTAATCAGCGGTCGGGTCGGGCATCGTGGTGGAGCGCAACAAGGTAAGCCGCATAATGTACGTATGGATATCGTGGCCGTACTTGCAGTCGTTGAGCAGGCTCACACCATAGCCGCCCTCGGAGAGGTCCACCCATTTCTGGGCACAGGTCTCGAAGCGCGCCCAGTCCCAGGCGGTGTTGCGGTGGGTGGGACGGGTCACATTGCCCCATTGGATTTCGTACGTGGCTTGTGGCGAGAGCACATGCACCGGAAAAGCAACCTTAAGCAGGATATGGCGCTCCTGCCAGTTGATGTGTGTGTCGAAATCCAGGCGCGCAGAGTTGTGATTCAATGAAATAAGCTGCGTATATTCAGTGTTCAGGATCTTGCGTTTGATCTCCAGCGTCTGGCGCAATTCACCGTATTCGACCATCTTGATAGATTCGGCTGGTTCCGCCAGCCACATCTTGTCATCGTAGAAGATATCGATATCCCAGGCATCCCAGGATTTGGGTCGGTCCTCAAAGGCCTGGAACTGGTTTGCCACTGTGTTCGGGGGCAGCACTTCGCGGTCCGCTTTTTTGTCGTAGATGCGGCTAATATCGCCATTCTTGTCAATTTCGACTCGGAGAAAATCATTCTCGAGAACGGGAGCGTGGGGCGATGATTCGTGAGGCGTGGAACCTGGTACTTGAGTCATGGAACTCAATGCAATTACGCTGTAGGGCTGTAATTCACCCGCATCCACCCACAGGCCAGAGTCCGTCTCTTGAGCAGGAACAGGTTGCCCGTCACGCGTGAAGCGTTGGGAAGAGTCGAGGAAGACTAGGCCAGGTTGCGTGAACGAAGTCGGGTTGACGAGCAAAATGTCTCCATCCAATTTTTGAGCAAGAGCCTCCAGGGCCTGATCCCGGATCTGATTCACGTTTTGCGTCAGTTCTACATATTGTTCCTGTGACTCTGCATAGACCTCTGCAATGCTCGAACCTGGGATGATATCATGGAATTGGTTGAGGCAGACCGTGCGCCAGACATTCGTAAAATCAGTAATTGGGTATTGGTAATTGGTAATCAGGGAGGCGTAGGCGGCGAGGAATTCAGCATCATGCAGGAGAAATTCGCTCTTGCGGTTGGCGCGTTTGTTGCGGGCCTGGGTGGTGTACGTGCCGCGATGATATTCGAGATAGAGCTCACCATTCCAGATAGGCATCATCTTTGAATCGATGAGCGGCTCGATGGACTCGAAGAAGTTCTTCACGCTCGATTGTTTGACCTTCGGCAAGGCTGGGAAATCATTCATCAGCTCGATGTTCTCCAGCATCTCGCGCGTAGGACCACCTCCGCCATCGCCGAACCCATAGGCCATGAGCAGATCTTTGTGCAGCTCTTTTTGCTGGAAGTTTTTCCAGGCGCCGAGCGCCTCACTGGCGTTGGCCATCGAGTTGTAAGTGCTGGCATACTCACTGCCAAACTCCTTGACCGTGCTGAAGTGCGTGAGGATTTGCGTGCCATCCAAACCCTGCCAAAGGAAAGTGTCGTAGGGCAGGCGATTATACTGGCTCCAGCCGATCTTGATGGTCATGAAATATTTCAGTCCGGCTTGTTTAATCAGCTGAGGCAATGCCCAGGCATAACCGAATACGTCGGGCAACCACAATACGGGACTCTCCGCATCCGGGCCGAAATGCTCGCGGAAGAACGCGCGGCCCAACAGGAATTGCCGTGCCAGCGATTCTGCCCCCGATAAATTACAGTCTGCTTCGATCCACATACCGCCCAGCGGCTCCCAACGCCCTTCCTGAACGCGTTGCTTGATGGCTTCAAAAAGCTCAGGCTGGCCTTCCTTCATATACTGATACAACTGTGGCTGGGATTGCGAGAAATGGTAATCGGGGAATTGCTCCATCAAACGGATGACGTTGTGAAAGGTCCGTTCAGATTTTCGGCGGGTCTGGCCCAGAGTCCACAACCAGGCCACGTCAATGTGCGCGTGACCGGTGGCGTGGATGATGGCATCCAGTGGAGCGCCCGATTTTGCGATGCCATCTTTGAGCGCCCCTGTGGCGGCTTCAACGCTGGCATAAAATCTTTCGGTGCCCAGCGGATCGCGCGTATCCAATTGGTCGAAGGAATGGTTGAGGGCGTTGAGGAGCTGATGCCGGGCAGGATCATATTCATCCAGGTTACCGGTGGTCTCCAGGGCAATACGCGCCAGCGCGATGAGATCGCGGGTTGGTTGGTGGATTTGAACGACCGAACACTGATGCATGAACAGTTTGGTGCAAGGTTCGTTTTTTACAAAGCCACCTAAGCCTGTCCAGCCGTGCAGGGCGAGCACGTGCTCCCGTCCATCTCGTACTTCATCGTACAGAAGAATTTCCTGATGGTGGCGGTCGCAAGCCCCGTACGGCTTTTCATCAATATAGGCCAGCGCTTCAGGGTGACTGAAATCGCCGGCTTCCCCCAGCGGCAGATATAAAGCAGTCGGCTGAGATCTGTCCCACTCGTTGGGGACGGCGAATCTTGTGCGCAGGATGAAGTCCTGCCTCCAGCCGGCCCAATATTCGTCCGCGCAGATTTCCTGCCAGGAGGAATCATCCACATGGAGTGCAACCGGGGGAGGAGCCTCTGGGCTCATCAGTTCCTTATACCGAAATGGTGGCAGGCTTTGGCGTCTGATATATATCAGCGGGGTGATGAGTTGAATTCTTTGCCTTATTTTTTCAGGTGTCCAGCGAATCTTGTGATACATGGTTTCTCCTAGGGAAGAAAGATGGTTCGTATTTGCACTCTGTTAGGGCTGCAAGCCTATCGAGGCAGGATGATTGATGTGAGTGTTGAAAGATGAAAGCCTGTACTGAGCGAAGTCGAAGTGAAGAAAGATTGTGCGGATGTCATTTATCTGTGTCCATGATGAGGGCCAGGGCGCCTAACATGCCAGCGCGGCCTCCCAGGGTAGGAGGGACAATGTACTCATCGATCCTGTTCAGTACTATATCGTGGTTGATATAGCGATTCAAAAGTTCCTGCACCTTTTTTCTTACAGCAGGGAACATAACTTCTTTTTGCATTACACCGCCCCCGATGATGATGCGTTGCGGCGCAAGGCTCAGGAGGTAGTTCACGAGCGCGCTGGCGATGTAGCCCGCCTCCACCTCCCAGAAAGAATGATCTTCTGGCAGCGTCTCGCCGCGTTGACCCAGGCGCGCCTCCACGGCTGGGCCAGCCGCCAGGCCTTCAAAACAATCTCCGTGGTAGGGGCAGGCCCCTCGAAACGGATCCAGGTTCAGGTCATGTGGGATGCGGATGTGTCCCATTTCAAGGCTGGTGAGTCCGTGCAGTGGTTTTCCGTTCACGATGTATCCACCACCAATGCCGGTGCCGATGGTGAGATACAGCGAGTGGCTGTCGTTTTTGCTCGCACCCCATTTGGCTTCCCCCAGCCCGGCCACCACCACGTCCATATCCACGCGGATCGGAAGCTTCAGTCTTTCCTGTAACATTCCCAGGATATTCGTATTGCCCCAATGCGGCTTGGGCGTGGTGGTAATGTATCCATATGTGCTGGAGGAGGGGTAAACATC
>DASTOH010000099.1:0-11862 GCA_035720235.1 Anaerolineales bacterium
GCTGCAGGAAGTCCATCACATCAACGTCAAGTTGGCGTTCTGGGACTACGATGCAGTGGAGGAGAAGAACATCTTTCGGCAAAACTTCTGTGAAGCAGAGATTGGGATCAACAAAGCGGAAACGCTTGCCCGGCGCTTTGGTCTTGCCTGGGGTATTGAAATTATCGCCGTGGGTGTTCCCTTCTCGCGGGATGTTATGTACCGCAACAATCTCGGCGCTCGGTATGGGGATAACAGTATGCCGGTCTTCATCACCTGCGTTGATAACAACAAGGCGCGGCAGGATGTCGCCAAGACCTGCTCGGAAAACTATGGTTGGTGGTTGGACACTGGCAATATCAAAACTGCAGGACAGGTTTCGATTGGCAGGGGCTTGGCTCCACGCGAGCCATCTCCGCTACGGTTCCCATCAATGACCACGTGGACGCCGCTGCCCAGTGTGCAGTTCCCTGGGATCCTGCAGGAGGAAGAAAAAACTCAGAAAGAAGAAGTGGACTATTCCGGAATGTCCTGCGCCGACATTGCCCTGGTTGACGAACAGGGCCTGAGCATCAATCACGCTATAGCCTCTACCGCGGCCGCGATGCTCATGAAACTGCTGGTAACAAAGGACCTGCAGCACCATTGCAGCTACGTCAGCATAGACTCCGGTACGACCTTCGTTTATAACTCGCCCCGAATCCTCACGGAGTACCTGAAGAATATGGAATTTGTATCGGTTGAAGGCGCCACCGAGTACGATGATCAGGAAGATATGGAACAGGCCATGCTCGACGAGGAAGATGACGAGGAGCCGCTGTTCGAAGAAGATCTCAACGAAACCGCAGAAGCCGCCATCGGATTGGCTTAAAAAGTGGCCTTTGGAGCAACAAAACAGCTTGGTAATCGCCCATTTTGCATTGCACGGTCCACCGACCACCCCCACGGTTGAAAAAGTACACTGAAAGATAGACAGACGTACGTCTTTCTATCTTGAAAATACGACAAAAGATAGAAGGTCATACGACCCTCTATCTTTTCACTACGCGCAAAAGATGGAATGTCATATGACATTCCATCTTTTAAGAACATAAGACAAGGAGCACATCATGGCACAAATCACTAACAGCTTTCCGTTTCAGTTCTATGGCACGACAATCGAAGTCCACATGGCCGATGACGGCCATTGGTATATCCGACTGGACCACATGTGCGAACATCTGGGGCTTGATTCAAATAGCCAAAGGCGGAAATTACAGGAGCACCCCGCGATCGGGGATGGCTGCGTACCCATCGTGATCGACACCCCTTATCGCGACACTAAAAGAAAACAGGAAGTTTGGTTCCTGGACATCCACGTTCTGCATCTCTGGCTTGGAATGATCCAGGTGTTAAAAGTACGGGAAGAATTACGGGAAAGGCTCATTTTCTTTCAACGAGATCTTGCTCAGTCACTTTGGCTGCTGTACCGCTCTGAAACTTTCCCGAAAGAAATTCTGGATGAGATCAATGCGTCCATGTCCCCTAATGACAGCCAGGTTGCAGAGATCTTCGAGGCTGCTCAGCAACTACGCAGGAAAGTAGATATCTTGAACGGTCACCTGGACGAGGAACTGAGCCGCCTCGGGTTGGTCATCGGCAATCTGGATAACCGCTTAGGGGCGGTTGAGACAAAGATTATCGGCGAGGAAACCATAAATTCACAGCAAGCCAAACAAATCCAGGATATGGTCAGTGTCGTGGCTGATGCCTTACACCTGTCCAATAAATCCAAGTACTCTAAGTCTATGGCTCACGCCGCCGTACACAATGAACTCAAACAACAGTTTCAGATTCACGTTTACAGCGCACTGCCTGGGAGCCGCTTCGATGACGCGCGCAATTTTCTTGCTAGTTGGTGGCAAAAGCTGTCAAAACGCGGCGCTCCGCTCCCATCCATCTTCAGGGGGCGTCAGGATTCTCTGTTATAAGATCGTGAGGTCAATTACTAAACTGAAAACGCTGCTTGGTGGATATAAAGGCGAAGCACCGCTGAAGACTCCCCTAAATTCATGGATCTGAAAAAAATTCCTCCACTGGTCTTGCGCTCATAGCTACAGCTTCAAAGCATCTCCGACTGGTTATACAGCGTGTCTCAAAAATGTATCAACCGATTTGCGGCGCCTGCAGATCCATGAAGGGGCGCGCCAGTCCTTGAACGTGCTATGGCCCACACTGTTAACTGAGGCTCAAAGAAACCTGTTCCGACTGGCGATAAAAAAAAGCCGTTCCTCGAGGGGACGAGGAACGGCGCATCATTGAGTACGTAAGGCGAAGTCTTTACGCTAACTCAGCGACTGGCAACATTCCTCGAAGCTGAACCTCCTAAGCTACTGCGGACCGTAATGTTCTGCGGGTTCGTTGACCACGAGAAAGTCCCGCTGTAGCGGCCACCGCCATCATTTCTTAGTGTCCCGATGAGTTGATTCGTGGAGGTCACGAATACTTGCAGCGTGGCGTTTGAACTTGTGCTCGTCGCCTCGACAGTCAGGTCCTCGTCCCGATCATCATAATCCGCTGTTTGGATGGCTACGGTATCAGTTGCGGGCGCTTGTGTGGGAGTGCGCGTGGGCGTGCGTGTCGCCGTTGCTTGTGCTGATGTTGGCGTAACCGAGGCTGCTGGTAATGTTGGAGTCGGTGTCGCTGTTGCTAGAGCCGATGTTGGGGTGGCCGAGGCTACTAGTAATGTTGGAGTCGGCGAGGATGGCGGTGATGTCGGCGTTGGCCCGCCTCCGGTATAGGACACACGCACAGCGATCCAGTCGAGGAAGAAATCTCGTGAGGTCGAACTGGACACGTCGATCACACGCACGCGGAAGTTCGCATCCGCAAAATTGGCTACGCTCCATGTGCGTCCCCAGGTATCGGACTGACTGCCAAGAATAAAGGTGTTCATGCTCGTGCCAAGAGTTCCCGTCGACTTGGCCGCAGTCCATGTTGTGCCACCATCCCAAGATATTTGCACGCACATCTTGGGCGAGCTGGATGTGCTGTCGGCGCGGGCATCCAGACGCACTTCAATACCGCCGATTGTCGCACCGGCCGGAATAGAAAAGCCATAGTTGGAGAAGCGATGCTTATCCTTAGAACTGGAAGTACACGAGGTGCTGGTTCCACTGCCGCTGTTGTTGTCGGTAGCGTTTGCGCTGTCGTCGGTATGTGCGTTGGCTGGGTTGGACTCGAAGCCGTTCCCATCACCGCCGCTGTCCGCTGCATTCGCAATCGGGCTCCGGAAGCCGGTGTTAGACGGCACTGGCGTCGCCGTTGCACCGCCACCACCGCCAGAGGTAGGAAGCACTGCGATGAACGGCTGCGCCGGCGTAAGCGATGCAGGGTACCCCCAGCCAACAATGACCGTCCCGTCGTCCGAAACATCGGCAGCTACAGCGAGCGTCCAGTTCTCCAAGCCCGTCACTCCGGCGTTCACTAGCTCTTGCTTTAGATCACGCATTCCGGTCGGCGCTGTCCACCTAAATGCACGGAGTGAGGAAGACTGGCTAGTGATCAGCGATTTACCCACGATGATCGAGCCATCGCTCGACGCGCCGTGAGCCGTGCTCATCGGACCACCCAGTGTGCCCATATCCCGCATCCCCAAAGATGAGGTCCATCTGAAAGCGCGCCAGAACTGGTTCGGGTCGCGAGCCTCACCGAAAACAACGTTGCCATCGGCTGAGATGCCCCAACTAAGACTCTCGGTGCCGTTTGTCACTCCCAAATCTTGGATGCCACCTGATGGAGTCCAGCGGAACGCATGAAAGTAGCGGTTTGGAGAGGTCTCTGAATGTCCGCCAACCACCTGACCATCCGCGGAGACTCCGGCGGCAAAAGTCACATTGTTGCCTCCAAGATACGGGATAACATCAATCTGTCCTGGTGCCGTCCAGCGGATGTTCTTTCCAACTACGATCGAACCATCCGCCGAGACTCCCCTTGCCTCTTGCGAGAGCTCTTCCCCCATCTGTATTTCCTGTATGCCTCCACTTATTGTCCAGCGGAAGGCGCGCACCATCCCACCGGGCTTGCACGAAGTTCCGACGACAACAGAACCATCGAAGGAAACTGCATACGCTCTGTTATTGCTACAGTCGTCACCTCCGAGAGTGCCCAGGTCTTCGAACCCCCCGGCAGCCGTCCAACGATAGGAGCGTGTTGCGGAGCCGGAGACCCATGTGTAACCGATTAGCGTGGACCCATCGCCAGATACCGCGTTTACGTAGGTCCCACCGCCAGGCATCGTACCAGGCATCTGTCCCAATCCCTGAAAGCTGGGAGTTGGCGTTTGTGCCGCAGCCGGACTGATCAGGTAAGTCAGCGCTAGCAGAGTCATTAGCAATGAACTGATACCCAAGCGCATGCGCGACAATGTACGATGATCTCCGGCTGCGGGTCGTAAAGGTAATCGATTGAACATGGTTGCACCTCCGTCTATTGCGAAAATACCCTCGCTAGCAACGGGTCAATTCTTCCGACTGCTTGAGCGGGGTGGTTGTTCGTCGCTACTTTGTATAGGTCATCCCCTGTTATTACGCACTAGGCCGTGCGATTCGCATATCACCTAGGCTGGAACAGGTAAACTACGCCATCTTCCGATATATTCGCCGGATCACTGGATTCAAATGGGGAGGAGACCAGGAGGCTATCACCGATCACCGCCACCTGAATGGCGAAACTATCCGTAACATCGCGTGCAGGGTTGATGAGGGTTGCCCTAAGTTGGGCGGTCGTTCCATCAAAGAGGTAGGCTGCGCCTGCATGACGACTCTTTACATTCCGCAGGGCCCCAATGAGCACGTTATTACCTGAAGCGGCTACAGAGTTGCCAAAGAGCTCGAAAGCGTTGGGTGTTGGGTTGAAGTAGCTGCGGATCAACGTGCCTGTGTCCCCATCGAACAGATGGACAACGCCAGCACGAACGTTGCCGGTAAAGCCTCTCGGCTCTGTAACGAGCAGATCGTCGCCGAAGGCCGCAAGGGCATTCCCAAATTGGCTAAATTCCACGGGCTGAGGACTGACAAGGGTTCTGATCAGGGTGCCATTTCCAGCATAAATGTGCACAGCACCCCCGTTTTCAGATGCGGTATCATCAAACGGTGCGGTAATGGCGATTTTATTCCCGAAACTGGTGATAGCCGAGCCGAAGGATTCCTGGATGTCAGGAGTGGGATCTTGGATGGTCACGAGAAGTTGGCCGGTTGCCCCGTCAAAGAGATAGACGGCCCCAGCATCCTCGGCTCCTAAATCCTCACCGGTTGCTCCGACCAGAACATCATCTCCGAAGCCTGCAACATCACGACCGAAGAAGTCGAGGGAAAAGGGGGCACCTATAGCGGGGTTCGGGTTCAGGAAGGTCTGGAGCAGGTTACCCGTGGCGCCATCGAACAGATAAGCGACCCCTGCGTCCGGTCCAGCCGTGTCATCGAGGTACGCGCCAACGAGAGGGTTACTGCCCACTGCTCCTACGGCCTCACCAAAGCCTGAAAACGTTTCGCCCGTAGGGACGAAAATCGACCTAATTACGTTGCCGTTGCTGTCGAACACATGGGTAGCTCCGCAGACTTGGAGGACTTCGTCGCAATCACGGGATCCGATCACAAAGTTGTTGCCCGCCGCTGCCATCGCTAGACCGAAAAAGCCGCCTCCGGAGGGCGTAGGACTAAGGATCGTCTTGGTAAGTACAAATTTGGTTGCTGCGTGCACGGTCCCAGCAGGCACGGTGAGCATCACAAGAGCCACAATGAGGAAGACCGCCAGTATGTTTGACGGCCTGTCGATTTTAAATTTGCTTTTCATTTTATCTCCTCTTCAGATTGGTATCCTTCGTCTGAACTTGAACGCTGCCGCTACCACGCATAGCGGCGGGAGCACTCAGCACTTGGAGATATAACCCTTTCCCCTTGGAGGCAATTTTGTTAGGAAGGTCTCGGAGGCCTCTCATAGCAAATGTGCAGAGAGTTCCTATACTCATTATACGTTTATACAGCGAGTTTGGATTTCTTATTTGGTTACTGGACGCCCTGACCCATCACTTATCTTTCCTTCTCCACAGATAAACACTAAGTATGCCAAAGTCCTGAAGAGCGCGCTGCCAAGTAAAAGCATGTCAGTGAAGAACAAATTTGCCGCCAAAATGAACCTTGCGGTTATTTCGATCGAGTTTGGCCAATGATAATCCTGACTTAGAACAGGCCGCGCCGTCAACTCAATGTTCTTTAGTTCCTAGATAAAATCAAAATCCAACAAGGAGGTTGCTATACCAATATCCGAACGATATTGACAAAGTGACAAAACACAAAAGAAAACGCTAGATAAAAACATAAAACTTTCTAAATAGAAAAAGAAAGGCTGCTCAAATCTGGGCAGCCCTTCTTTTGTATGGAGGTGGCCATGCAAATGTACGTCTATCTGATCCACTTCAAATCCAAGCTTCATCACGCCGGGCATTACATCGGCTTCAGCAAATGCCTTGACTTCCGAATTGCCGCTCACCGGGAAGGCACAGGCGCGAAGCTGATACGAGCGATCACCCGACTCGGCATTCCGTGGATCGTGATCCGGACCTGGCAAGTAGATGGACAGGGTTTTGAAAGATACCTCAAGAACCAGAAACACGCGGCGCGCTTTTGCCCGCTGTGCAATCCCAAGATAACGGATTTCCAAAATGAGTATGTCGGCGGTGACGACTTTTGCTCAGAGTTTTTGGACGAAATCTTGGAACTCAACGAAAGGATGGTAATCAATCCCTATGCTTTATCAAATCAATACTCCCGACAAAGCGTACACATTTGAAGCTTCCTGCTTCACTGCTGCCTGTGTGGTGACCACACTACTGGGCGGCGGATTTTATTCACTTTGGCAGGATGGGAAACAGGTCATGCCAGTGTTCATGTTTGGCGGTGCCGAGAAATGGTATCAGCGGGCATTTGGAAAAAACTTCCCAGATGTCGTGCAGGAAGTTTCACCCGGTGAGATTTCGCAGATTTATCTAACCATCCTGTCGGGAAAACCCGAAGAACGTCAGCGCTACCTCCAGGAGCTATCCATGATCCACCATTCAAGAGGGCTCTGCTCAATGCAGCCAGCCAGTGGCGCCCCGGATACAAACCTACTCCCTATGGGTCGTGGATGATTCCAGGGGGCGGCGAACTGGTGCAACTGCTGGATGGGCGGGAGCTTCCAGTCCAGGAAATCCTTGGCGAGGTTGGCCCTAATCTCTGGCTCGTTGACCTGGGCGAGATCCCGGCATACGCCATTACACCTGGCGAGGATGGTCGCTGGGAAGAAGTTGAAACGGCTCCAGGCTGAAAGGAGAAGATACCAATGGCAACACCAAAAGGACTCGCCGCGCGAGCCGTTCTGGAACTGTCAGATGGAAGAAAGATTCACATCGAAATCCGGGATGGTTCCATGTTTGTAAAGTTCTACGCTGTATACACGGTGCGTGGGAGAGGTCGCCGACGCACAGTGGAGCGCGAATCGTTCCGTGATCAAAACTTTGCTGCCAGTATCGACGGAGCTGCCAGGAAGCTGGAACAGCACTTCAATACTTATGGCAAGGCAAAGGTCAATAAAACAACGACCAGGATCTATCGCAACCGTCTGTACGCAAAACGCCTCAAGATGCGACCGGACGAGCTGGGTCTTGCTCGCATCCATAACTCACCTGGCGATTCCATGAGAAAACGTCAACAATCACAAGACATTTTTACCCGGAAAACAGAAGCCGCTCTCGTTTGAGGGCGGCTTTTGATTTTCCACCAGGAGGTCAATCGATACTATGGAAACAACACCAACAAGCTTTTACTTCCCCTCCGATGTCAATCTGTTCCTGGGATCCGCAAAGCACAAGGCTGACACAAACCTTGCCGTGATCGAGCTGGTCAAAGAGATTGAGAAAGAAGGACGCTTCGCAACCCCGGACGAACAAGACCTGATCTCCCATTACATAGGGTATGGAGATTCCTCCGTTCTATCAGCCCGCTATTCGGATGTTGTGGAAGCGGTCACCAACGAAGAGTTTGCAGCCCTCCGAGCCAGCACCCTCAACGCCCATTACACCTCACTGCCTATCATTCGCGGGATCTGGGCCGGTTTGCTGCGCATGGGCGCGGGCAAATTCTCTGTGCTCCGGGTCCTGGACCTGTCAGCGGGCATCGGTCATTTCCAGGGCGCTTCCCCTAAGTGCGTACGCTCGATCGCGCGCTGGGTCGAGATCGAGCTGGACAAACTGACGTCCCAAATCCTGAAGAACCTCCACCCGAACATCGAAGGTAAGAACGTGGTTTTCAACGATGCTTTTGAGAATGTCCGTCTTCTAGAGAATCAATTTGATCTTGTCATCTCCAATGTCCCGTTTGGCAACTACCCGGTAGTTGATCGCAACATCAAGGAATCGGGACTGAAGAAGAATATTCATGACTACTTCTTCGTGAAAGCTCTCTCTCTGGTAAAGCCGAATGGCATCGTCGCCCTCATCACCTCCCGCTTTACCCTGGACAAGAAGAACAGCTCAATTCGTGAATACCTTGCCAGGCGCGCGGAGCTCTTGGCAGCAGTTCGCTTACCTGATACCGCCTTCGTCGCCAATGCCGGCACGCAGGTTGTGACCGACATCATCATCCTCCGCAAGCGTTCCCAGCTGCTCGAGGGACAGGATCTGCCGTCATGGGTCCACACCTACATGGTGGATGGCGCTCGTGAGTATCAGTACGAAACCGAAGATGATACGGTCGATAGACTTCGCGAGAACTGCATCTACTACGAACATCCCGAATGGATCGTCGGCCAGCGCAGCACCAAGCGCGGCATGTACACCAGGGATGAATACACCATCAAGTACGACGGTGAAAAGGAAATCGGCGAGGTCGTGGCAGAGATGCTTGCAAAAGCACTGCCCGAAGATGCAATGCTTCAGGGACACGTTGAACGCAGTAAGGAAATAGACGCGGTGGTTGAGATCGCGCCGCCTGCCCATGTTATCGAAATAAAACCCAATCTGCCGGTGGATCATGTTCGCCGACTGGAAGGCCTGCGCAGCATCTACGACGGCGCTCGACGTTTGCTCGATCTCGAAACGAAGGGCGTGACGGGTCTTCTGATCACCATCCAGCGCGATACGCTCAATAAGGTTTACGACACCTTTGTAATGCGCTATGGACCCATTACCAACAAGCTGCATCAACGCCTGTTGGAGAATAGTCCTGCCCTCCCCTTCCTGCTTGCTCTGGAAAACGATTATTCGCCGCTCACTAACTCAGCACAAAAGGCGCTGATCTTCACAGAATCCACGGTGCGCTCTGCGCCTTCCACAGAAGGCATCCAGAACTGCACGGATGCCCTGCTCTACTGCCTGAACCAGTGCGGGACCGTTGATATCGACATGATCGCGGATCTCGCTCGCGTAACGGTGGATGGGGCGCTTGCCGAGCTGGGCGACCGGGTTTTGTGGACGCCGGAAGGTGGACTGGCTCTCAGTGATGTCTACCTCTCTGGGAACATCGCTGAAAAGCTGGATAAGACACGTGCCCTGGTAACTATCGAGCCAAAACTGAAAGTCACGATTGACGCTCTGATCAAGGCAATGCCGAAACCTCTCAAGCCTGGGCAAATCAAGGCTCGCCTTGGTTCTGGCTGGATCCCTGCCAGGTATGTTGCGCAGTTCATCGAGGAACTTCTGCCGGGGATCACGATGCAAGTCACGTACATCCCCAAGCTTGGTACGTGGACCGTAACGCATAAGAGAGGCTACATGCCTGCCGAAAACAGTTCCAAGTACGGCACCAAGCGATACACCGGGCTGGAACTGGTCGAAGCCGGTTTGAATGCGCAAACACCGGTTGTGTACGATACGGTGGAAGATGAGCAGGGAAACGAGAAGCGCATCCTCAACCAGCAGGAAACGATTGCGGCACAGGCAAAGCTGGAAGAGCTGAAGACCAGGTTCGATACCTGGCTCTGGTCGGATGATGCGCGCGCTGAGCATCTTGCACAGATCTACAACGCGCGTTTCAACGTGTTTGTTCGCCCGCACGCTGACGGCTCTCACCTGACCCTGCCCGGTCTATCCAAGCTCCTGATCCCTCGCCCGCTTCAGAAGGACGCTGTTTGGTTCAGCTTACAGCGCGCCGCAACACTCGTCGGTGATGAGGTCGGGCTTGGCAAGACCCTGACCGCCATCATCGCCGTGATGGAAGCAATTCGCCTGGGCTCGGCTCACAAATCTTTACTGGTAGTGCCTAACCACTTAACGGAACAATGGCGCGATGCCTTCCTGCTGGCATATCCAAATGCCAATGTGTTATGTGCAGGAAAGGACGACCTGAGCAAGAGTAAGCGCCGAGAGTTCATGAGCCGTATTGCGACAGGGAAATGGGACGCGGTAATCGTTCCTCAATCCTCGTTCAAGATGCTCCCCGTAAAGCCTGACACCCTGAATAAGTTTGTCGAGGAAGAACTGGAAGAACTGCGAGACTTCTTGCAAAGAATCAAGGCTGAAAAGGAAGTTGACAACCGAGCCCGCAAGCAGATCGAGAAAGCTATCAAACGCTTCGAAGCGAAGTTGATCAACAAGTCCGAAATGGACAAAGACAGCACCGATACGATCACGTGGGATGAGATGGGAATCGACATGTTGGTAGTCGATGAGTTTCACTGCCTGCCCTATGAAGCGCGCGTGCTCACGGATCGTGGGTTGATCCCCATCGGGGAGATTGTCGAAAAGCGCCTGCCTGTGCGGGTGAAATCGGTTGACCTGTCCACCCACCAAGTCAAATGGATGCCGGTCACGGGATGGTTTAACAACCCGCAATCGGCCCCAATGGTCCGCATCAAGCATGAACACGGAACATTGGAATGTACTGCCAATCACAAAATCTGGACATATGAGGAAGGCTATGTTGAAGCCGGAAAGCTCACATCAAAGCATACACTCAAGAATCTGCCCGACGTGCAAGCAGAAGTTTACACCGAAGACGGGACAAAAAGCGAGAGAACCACAAATTTATTGCTCCCGGACGTGTTGGAAGAATCGCGAACGCAAAATAGTAACCAAGCATTGCGAACAGTGCGGAAAGGAGTTCACCTTCAAATCATCAGGCAAGAAGAACAGCCACAAGAGACGGTTCTGCGGGGGTTCTTGTGCAGCGAAGTGGAGGGTGGCACAACCAGAACGAAAAGAATTGGCGAAAGAGTATCTGCCCCGCATGTGGGCAGCCGCTGCAGCTGCACGGCGAGGGAAACCGCACCCCGGAGCCTCGGCACGCATGAAAATGAACAACCCGAATCAAAACCCGGAGTGGAAAAAGAAAATGTCGAAAATCATGTCGGGTCGAACATTTCTTGCCCGGGGTGGGAACGGCAAATTGACCTCACAGCAGGAGGCTGTAGCGAACGCGCTGGGGCTTCCAACGGAATATGCCATCTCGACCAGAGCGGTCAAGGAACAATTCAAATCCCTGCCCAACTGCTACAAAGTGGATATTGCCGACCCAGCGCGTATGTTGGCAATAGAGATCGATGGACGGAGTCACAACACGAAGAAGTGGAAGTTTCTGGACAAACGGAAAACAGAGGTGTTGAACGCTCTCGGGTGGTTAGTGTTACGTTTCTCGAATCAGAGAGTGGATTCCAATCTGGAGGCAGTTCTCAGAGAAATAAGAGAGTTTACTGCCTCGAAGTAGCGGAAACTCATAACTTCTTTGCGGAAGGAGTGCTGGTTTCCAATTGCTATAAGAACCTCTTCTTCCACACGAAGATGACCCGCATCGCCGGACTTCCTAATACCGACTCACAACGCGCGTTCGATATGTTCGTGAAGGTCCGAGACTTGATGCAGCGCGGCGGCCG
>DASTOH010000100.1:0-6728 GCA_035720235.1 Anaerolineales bacterium
CCCGGCGGACATTCGGATTTGAATCCGCGAGCCAATCCTGGATCACGGGCAATGACTTTTCATAACCAGTATCTTCACAATACTGGTCAAAGGCCTTAGCCAGAATTTCCTGCACGCGCCAATTCTCGTCTTGACTCACACGTTTCCTCAAAAAGCTAAAGCTCTCTTTCGATTTCGCGGCAAGCTTGCCAAACAAAAAGGTCGCCAGCATGCGCGCTTGAGGGACCTCCGCAGCGAACAATTCCTTTGCCAATGAAAAAGTCTCTGCCCTGCTGTGGTTCGCAAAGACTTCTTCTGCGGCTCTTTGAATATCTGTGAAACCATGCTGGGTTTTCTGCACGCGTTGGATGAGGGATTGAACCATATCCATGTTATTTCAACCTCTCAACAATCACCCTTCGCAACTCCGCCTGCACGGACTCCCACTTCTGCTCCGCATCCACAACCACCCAGCGCTTCGGTTCCTGTTTGACCATCTCCAGATATCCCGCGCGGACGCGCTTGTGGAATTCAACGGTATAGGCATCGAGCCGATTCCATTCGTTGTCCTTTTTCTTCCGTCCAAGCCCGATCTCGACATCCAGATCGAGTAAAACCGTCAAATCAGGGACCAGGCCTCCGGTCGCATACTTCACCAACTGGCGGACTTGTTCCAGGTCCTGCTGGTGTCCGTAACCCTGATAGGCAATCGTCGAGTCGTAGTAGCGGTCTGAGAGCACAATTTCCCCGGCGGCCAGCCGCGGCTTGATGACCTGCTCCACGATCTGCGAGCGCGCGGCCTGGTAGAGCAGTGTCTCTGTCCGTGGGTGCATTTCCACATTCTTTAGGTCATGGATCACTTCACGGATCTGCTCGCCAATGGATGTGCCGCCGGGCTCGCGCGTGGGAAAAACGATGTGTCCCTTTTCGCGCAGGTATTCCACGAGATAGGGGATATGCGACGTCTTGCCGGAGCCTTCAGGACCTTCGAGGGTGATGAACATGAGGCAAGTATACAGGGAAACACGCGCAAGCGGACACGTAGACAAGAAGGCGCAAATGGATTTATTTCATTTGCGCTGTTGATGTCGTTGCGAGCGCTCCCTTCGACAGGCTCAGGACAAGCTTCGCGAAGCCGCGAAGCGTCCTCATTTTCAGAAAACATAATTTGAGCCGGGAGATTGCTTCTCGCAGACTCTCAACAACATCTTTATAGTGGAAATTCGTTAGAACGATGTGATGTGCGCCACGGATCTGTTTTTGCACGGAGAATCAAAACAGGTAAACAATCCACGTGTCTACTTGTGTACTTGTTTACCTGTCTACGTTTCTACGTTATTCCCTAAATATCCTCACATGCCTGCGCGGCTCCTTGCCATATGAATGACTCACCAACTCGGCACTGCGCGCCATTTCGTGTTGGAGGCGACGGACAATGGATGGGCTGGGCGGCAGATCCACCCAGCGCTCACCGTTGAGCACGGCGGCAATAGCTTGCTGGGTGGCGTGGCGAATATCATCCATATTATCGCGGGCGGGCTGCGCGGCGCTCAGGTTGTACAGGTCACTGAGGAATTGTTCCACCTGGGCCACCGTGTTGGCACGCAACACGTAAATGGGCATGCCGCGTTGTTCGGCTTCCATCACCGTCTGCTGGCGGTTGCGATAATACGTCCGCAGGGTCACCAGCGTATCGGCTTCAGAGACATCGCGCACCACGACCGCCGGCACGCCGAGTCGCTTGGCGGCCTGTTGCAGCCGGTTGCGCGCCACACCATACGGATAGACGCGTATGGTCTGCAACGCCGCGCCTACCATTGGAGTCAGTTTGGAAGTGGCTATCACCTCATCGGCAGCTGCCACAGGCGAACGTCCGAACGCAGGCGTTTTGGCATCCGTTTTACGCCCATCCACGCGTTCGGGACGTCGCTTGGCCGTCTCGCCTTTCTCGATCTGGATCCTTCCGTCGGCATCTCGCATCCGTATTTCGGGAGGCAGGGGCACATCGCGCAGGAGCGCATCCACGGAGGACATGATATCAGTGTGGACCGCGAAACGGTCGCGGGTTTGGATTTCAATGAGGACGTCGAACGTGGGCGGAGCGCGTCTTTCCAACACCGTCTTCTGGGTGCCGCGTCGACGTGCCTCCTCATCTGACAGCGTGACCGCTTCGATACCGCCGACCAGGTCACTGAGGGTTGGATTGAGGAGCAGGTTATCGAGCGTTTGACCGTGCGCCGTTCCGATCAGCTGGACACCGCGTTCCGCGATGGTACGCGCCGCGAGAGCTTCGAGCTCACGCCCGATCTCGTCAATGACGATCACTTCCGGGTTGTGATTCTCCACCGCTTCGATCATGACCTCGTGCTGAAGCATTGGCTCGCGCACTTGCATGCGGCGCGCCTTGCCCACGGCGGGATGCGGCACGTCGCCGTCGCCGCCAATCTCGTTGGAGGTATCCACAATGACAACCCGTTTCTGGTCGGCCAGAATGCGCGCGGACTCGCGCAGAAGAGTCGTTTTTCCCACGCCCGGGCGGCCAAGGATCAACACGGATTTGCCCGATTCGATGATGTCCTGAATGATATCCACTGTGCCATAGACCGCGCGCCCCACACGGAGAGTAAGCCCCACAATGGCAGTTCGCCGGTTGCGGATGGCAGAAATACGATGTAAGGTGCGCTCGATGCCCGCCCGGTTATCGGCATCGAAGTCGCCGACCCGTTCCACCACGTGGTCGAGCTCGGCACGGGTGAGTTCCTTGTTGCTCAGTACGATTTCATTCTCCACGAAGCGCGCCGTGGGGACACGCCCGAGGTCGAGAATGACTTCGAGTAAATAGTCGCTGTTGTTCGCCTGCTCCACCGCGTGACGGATGTTGGCGGGAAGCACGTCGAGCAAGGCGTCCAGATCATCTGTGATTTTAAGTTGCGTCATAAGTTGTATTTGAGCGTGTCACGGGTACGTGATCAATAAACGTAATCCGTAACACAGGGAAGTAAATAAGACGAAATGAGGGGAATACTTGCGCCGTGAGGGTCGTCGTGTCACGGCCTACAGGAAATTAGACGATTCTGACCATGGAAAAGTTGCCTGCCTGTTCTATTAATCTTTCTCAATTATAGCAGTTTCCACCGCCCGCTTTCTTAATTGCACTTGGGAGTTACTTTGAGTCAAGGTATACCTGTGCAACTTGTAGAAACTCACGGGCATGTTCGATAATTTCCTGTACATCTTCTTCGTTAAATTCAGGAGTCGTTCCATAATCTCCGAGCATCCTTTGGTTGAACGCCGCCACCAACCAACGTTGATACTTTGGGTCAAACTCGCCGGTTCTGATGAAATGCTGCCCAAAGGCGCCATGAGTGCCCCCGTGTTTGCTAAAGTGCATATCCTTTTCGCCGAGCAAACCATCAGCCACATAAAACATAGCATAGTAGGCGCGGCTGGCGGCAAAATCAAGATCTCCATCAGCCATTGTCTTTTCTGCGTTGCGGATGGAACGCTCCGCTTTTTTAAAGAGAGCAAGCGTCTCTTCTTTCAAAGCGCCACTCCCTCTGCCTTGATGTTTCGCAACAGGGAAAACTTGTTCGTTTCCCATTCAATCTCACGCATAAAAAGCGGGCTGATGGTTATAGCATAATCCAGAGAAAGATCACCAACCAAATCACTGGTGCGCCTGATCTCTGCAGCACGGCGCTGGAAATCCTTCAAGACTACAACGATATCCAAATCTGAGCCTTCCACATTCTCCCCGCGTGCATAGGAACCGTACAGGTAAACAGCCTTCAATTGCTTACCATAAATGCGGTTCAGTTCAGATTTGAAGTGCTTCAGTAGTTTCGTTACGCGGGCGGACATCTTGTCGTTTCTTTTGTCTAAGCCCATTATACGTGGAATGAAGGAATCCTTCAGGGTAATTTAGTTGCGATTAAGCAATATTTTCCACCGCCGGCCCGAAAAATAATCCTTTTGCCTCCAAATGGCTGTGGTAAGATTTTTCGGAGTCCTTCTCATAGTCGGGAGGTCTTCTAACATGGAAAAGAGACTGACCTGGTGCATTTATGGAAACGCCGCCCTGTTGGCAGTCGTGGCGTTCTATTATTTCCTTTGCCCTGCCATCATCATTATCCGTGACTTGAACGACCCTGGTTTGAAAAGCGGTGATACACCACCACGTTTTGCATATAGCTGGCATCGTTCCCTGTCGAAAAAATACGAGACGTGGGCCAGTAAACGCGTCGCTTCCGGGCAGGCCGCGGGGATGAGTATTCAGGATATTTCCGGGACGGAATGGCCCATCTTTGGCACGGTCTTTTATTTGTGGGCAACTGAATCCCTGCAGGAAGCCTGGGAAAAAGATCCGTCCCTTTCCCCTGTCGCTCCGAATGTGTACGCCCGGGAGGCCATCGAGGCCTCGGCAGCGCTGGTCAGCGACCCAAATCATGCGGGCTGGGTTCGAAAGCACTGGGGAGATGAATATCTTGCGCGGGAGAATCTCTTCTATCGAATGTTACTCATCAGTGGACTGACGAGTTACCAGAAACTCACAGGCGAGGACAAATACGAACCACTCGTGCGGAAGCAAACCGAATCACTGGCAAATGAGCTTGATCAATCTCCGTATGGTCTGCTGGACGATTATCCCGGTCAATGCTACCCGGTGGATATTCTGCCCGCCATCGCGGCGATTCACCGTGCAGACGAAGTGCTCGGCACAGATCACGCAGAATTTGTTCAACGAGCTGTGCGCGCCTTCCAAGGCAACGCCGTGGATGAACTCACCGGGTTACCTACCTATATTGCCGATTCGCGCACCGGTCAGGGATATGGCCCCGCGCGCGGCGTAGGCATCGCGTTCATGTTGATCTGGGCGCCACATCTCTGGGAGAAAAATGCACAGGATTGGTATGCCAGCTATGATCATCACTTCTGGCAAAGGGAGTGGGCAACCGCCGGCTTTCGCGAATTTGCAAAGGAACTTCCCAATGGTGAGTGGTTCATTGATGTGGATGCTGGTCCGGTCATAGGCGGATATGGAACTGCCGCCAGTGCATTCGGCATTGGTACAGCTCGGACATATGGACGCTTTGATCAGGCATATCCATTGAGTGCAGAAGCGCTCACCGCCTCCTGGCCCTTGCCAGACGGAACGCGACTTGGCCCACGCATGTTCTCTAATCTGTCTGATGCACCCTATGTTGGGGAAACTGCAATGTTATTCAGCCTGACTCGCCAGCCAATCGTTGGAGTTGGCACTTCACCTGATGGATATATCCCTGCCTCGGTCTATTTTGGGATCCTGTTCTATCTCGCCTGTGGAGGCTTGTTACTCTGGCGAGCCATCTTCCTGCTCAAACTCTGGAGAAAATCAACAAATACCCCGGTCCTTCAGCCTGCACTCCAATTCTTCTTATGGATTGTCCTCTTTGCAGCAGGCGTGATTTTGCTGATCTTCTTCAATAAAACAATTGGGGTAGTGTTGGTAGTCCTGGCACAAACCCTTCCCGTCCGCGGCAGGGTTTGGTCATGGCTGGTTGATTATGATGCGCTTGAGCACGCTGACAGAAATTCGCTGTAGAAAAAGAGATTACTTCTTCCCTCCAACCGGGCTTGCCTGCGAAGGCTGGACACTCACCCTCGTTGGCTGAGTCGCACGCGCAACTGCGGCATCCTTGACCAAATGTGCCAGATGTTTCACCATCACCGCCTGGCGCTGCCCGGCCTTCGCCCCCAAATCGGCCAGCACAGGTTCAAGCCAGGCCTGATACGAGCGAACGCATACATATACAGGTCTATTCTTTCGATCTGACAGGTTATTGATCAACAGGGCCAGTTTCGCACCTACATCCCTTGCTTCGGGGTGAATCAAAGGCATAAGCACGATCCCATACACACCATCGGTCACGCCCACATAACACTTCGCACCATCGTTGCTTATCCAGCCAATCGAAGATTTAGGCTGCGGCTCAACAGGTTGCAACAGCGGAGGGACAATTTGATGATATAGGCTCTGGATCGCGGGCAGATGGATGGACCGTGCACGTGTCCATACTTCGGGTTTGATTGTCTGCTCAGCATGAGAATTCGAAGCTGATTCTGCCACCTCTGTGATTTCCCACATCCTCTGCCAGGCGTATACAGAAAAGCCCACCTTTCGCAGCGGAACAAATGCTTCGCTATTCTCATCCACTTCAGCAAGGACATGGAATGCACCCCACTCACCCGCCTGGGCTGAAAGGTTTTCCAGCAATTCGGGCAGATCAGGATGCCCCAGTTGTGAGGAAGGAGCCAGGTAGAGAAGTTTTGCAAAGGTCTCATCGCGCGAGTGGATGATGCCCCCTAACACAGAATCCTTCTCGCCGTTTGCGATGGCAGAGTAAATATGCCGCGCCGGATTGACGTACGCGAACAGCCCCACTGCACCAAGCGGATTCCCGCGCGTCAACGTCCGCGCCGTATCCAACCCGATGGCTTCGTCGCGGAAACTATAGAGATAAGGCAGATCGAGGAGAGCAAGTGGACGAATTGACATACAGGAGATTATACGTCATTACGAGTGACCGCAGGAATGGAAGCAATCTCCAACCAGGCAAAGGGATTGCTTCCCCCTTCGGGGTTGCAGCGACAGAGGAGAATTTAATCAGCCAGCGAAAGGAAATATTCGTGGAAGCGCGTGTCGTTCGTCAATTCGGGGTGAAAGGACGTAGCCAGGAGATGCCCCTGCTGCGCCGCGACAACTCGCCCAT
>DASTOH010000101.1:0-17415 GCA_035720235.1 Anaerolineales bacterium
CGGACGCTGGTCATTGATGGGGACGCCTTCCAAACCATCCTTTTGGACCGTCCGCAGGTGGCTGTTTCGGTATTACGGCGCATGTCCACGCGCGTGCGTGAGTTGAATGAGAAGATTGGCGCGGGTGGATAGCAGCAACACACCATGGATAAGCTCAAGTATGCCCTGCTGGCCGAAGTTCATGGTCGCGGGAAAGCCGATATCTTTGAAAGCTTTTTGCGGTCAGAAGAGATTGACGTCGTGCTCGTTCAAGATGCTGTATCGCATGTCACACACGTAACTTCCTTCGCACCTGTTCAGATCTTTGTTCCAAAGGCAAGCATCCAGCGGGCGCGTAGTCTTTTGAGGACATATACCGAGCTTCAAGATAATTCAAAGGAGAAACCTGATATGGCAAATAAAAAGAAAATCGAAGAGAGACTGGAAGCCGAGCGCAGGGCGAGGCAATTACGTTATATTCAAATTGCAGGTGTGGCAGTCGCTTTGATCGTCATCCTGTTGGGTATTTGGCTGTTTTCGCCAAAGGGCTCAGAGCCGGCCGCCGTGGCCAACACAGGCGATTCCACGGCATGTGGACCCTTTGCGAATATTCCGGTTGCAACCCAATACGATGAGCCACCCATGGGGATCGATCAGACGAAGCAATATTTTGCCACGGTCAAACTGGCAAAAGGCGGAGAGTTTGTGATTCAGTTGTATCCTGATAAGGCGCCCATCACAGTCAATAGTTTTGTGTTTCTGGCGTGCAAAGGCTATTTCAACGGGGTAACATTCCATCGCGTCCTGGAGGATTTCATGGCGCAGGGTGGTGATCCGACTGGTACAGGTACGGGTGGTCCGGGCTACCAATTTGTCAATGAAGATAGTGACCTGACCTTCGACAACGCTGGTGTTGTCGCGATGGCGAATGCCGGTCGGGATACGAATGGAAGCCAGTTCTTTATCACATTTGGGCCAACGCCTCAGTTGAATGGCGGTTACACCATTTTCGGCCAGGTTGTCGAAGGGATGGATGTCGTCAACGGGATTACACGCCGCGACCCCCAGCAGAATCCCTCTTTTGAGGGCGATGCCATGGAGAGTGTGACAATCACGGTCCAATGATGAAGGCTGACGGATGAACAAAAAAGCCCTTGCGGGAATTTCCCACGAGGACTTCTTAGTTTTACATGTGTAGGTGTCTACCTGTTTACTTTCACATCTATCCACAGCCTCCGCCACTCTTATCGCGCTTCAACTGCAACTTGATCTTGGCTTCGAAAGTTAGCTTTTCATATTCGATCGGGGATGGCGAACAAGACTCATAGCGGTCACCCAAAGCCGCGGGAAAGAGATAACCCAATTGGTCATCCAGGGCATTCGGGTTGGGCTGAAGCGTTGGGTCATTCTCGCCGAAGGAAGTGATCCAATTGTTGACGCCGCCTTCCAGGATGTACACATTCGATACGCTGGAGGCCACCAGCGTCTTCCAGGCCTGGACCGCGGCAGTCTCATCGTTGCTCATAACCAGAAAGACGGTATTGGCAGGCGGCTCCGTGAGCAAGGTCGGCACGACGCCTTTGATTTGATCCAGCGGTACATTGACCGCGTCTTCGATGTGGTAGAGGTTGTAATCCGCTTCGGAGCGCACATCCAGATAAACAGGATTCATGGCCTGGTTGTATCTGGCTTTGAAGGCTTCCGCAGGAGAGACGAAGACCAGCCGATTCGCAAGCATCTCGTCTGCGGAATAAGTGAATGTATTGATGATGGGATCGGCATTATCCTGTGGGATCGTTTCAGTGCGCGTGAAGGTCAGCCGGTTATATTTTTCCTCTAGGGAAGGGTTACCGATGATGACGACGGCCACTGCCAGAACGAACAGGGTCACGGCTCCAGCCACGCGGATCTTTGGTTCGCGGCTCAAATCCTTTTTGCCGAAGATGCGCTCGAGCTGTTCCGCGCCCCAGAACATGAAGAGCGCCATCAACACCACCAGCAGTACAACCCAACCCATCGGAATGCCAAAGACCTGGTCCAGCGTGACCCGGCCGTAGTAACCTGAGTTGTTGTACCAATGGGTGAAGTATCCTTCCGTCTCGCCAAACAGGAATGCCCCGACAAAGCCCCCCAGCATGAAGAGCATACCATCAATCTTGCCAGTCGAAGCGGAGGCCAGGGAGGTGGTCGGGCAGAAGCCGCCAAGGATGAAGCCGACGCCCATGATAAGCCCGCCCAGGATGCCTGGCCACAGGTAAGTCGGGTTGACCCATACCTGGCTAAAGTCGAGCAGACCAAGTCCAACCGCGCCGAAGAGCAGGACCATGGCCGTTACGATGGCGGTGAACATGACCTTCAGCACGGTCAACTCGGTAAAGTAAAACTGCGCCGCGAGTTTGCGCGAGTCGCCGAAACCAGACATTTCCAGAGTGTAGCCGAAGGCGAAGCCAATGACGCCGAAGAGCACGTACGTCCACGGGTTAGCGGCGCTGACTGCAATAAATTCAGGGAGAGGGAAGTTCATGTTGTTCTCCATCTTTTTTTTGTCATTGCGAGCCCGAAGGGGCGAAGCAATCTCCCATAGTATTTGAGATTGCTTCGGGCGGAAGAATACCGCCCTCGCAATGACGGGATTGTATTAATTCCAAAGTTTCCTTACAAAATACGCCAGGCCGTACGCGCCGCCGAAGATGGCAAACATGACGACCCATGAACCAGCGGAAAGCGTCGCTCCACCGGAGAGCGCCTGGCCAGACGTGCAGCCACGCGCCATGCGGGCGCCATACAGGAAAAGCACGCCGCCCAGGAAGGCCATCAGCCAGCGCAGGCGGTACGAGATGTTGGGGCCCTTGGTGGTCATGAACTTGAGGCGCCCGTTGAAAAAGCCGGAGGCAAAACCGCCGAGCAAGGCGCCGAAGAAAACAGGCACAATCCAGTCATCCATCGGATTCTTATCTCCACCGGCCATCTTCAGCAGATAGGGATTGTTATCTACGTGCGAGGGAGAGAGCGAGTCGACGATCAACGCGTCGATGCGGCTGGTGGCCCCTGATGAGCCGAGTCCGTTCCCTGTCAGGAAGAATGCCAGGAACAGCACGATGCCGAGGACTATTCCTCCAAGGTACGGGTGGACATAAGGTTTTTCAGGACGATTGAAAATGCTCTTCCTGGTAACAGGAGCAGTCGTCATTTTTTTGTTCTCCTTACACTTCATCTGGTGGTCGAGACGTCCCGAAGGGACAGTCGAGGCCATATCTCGGAATTTCATAATTACTTGCCATTGCTGGTTTCGACACATGGCGCCAGAGAACGGCGCCATTACTCAACCAGCGGATCACTCATGGTTATGTACTTCAACCTCTTCGTAACCGGTCACCATGGCGCGCATAGCTTCGAGTGGAGTCGCGCCGGTGGTGGTCATGTAGACATGCACGAGGATGAACGTAGCGAACACCCAGGCCACAAGCGAGTGGAACGGGGCGAGCAGAAGCAGCCCGCCGGCGATCTGGGGCCACTTTTGCACGGCCCACATCAACGCGCCCGTGAGGATTTGTAGCGGCAGCAGCACGTTCAGGATCATGAAGTAGGTCGCTTTTTGAATCGGGTTCATGCGACTGTTCGGCTGCTTCTCGAACGGGTGCGGCTCGCGTTTGAAAATACCGTTGATGTAATACTTTGCCTGCACGATGGCGTCATCGAAGAAACCATACGGATGCGGAATGAATTCCCGGATTCGTTCGGTTGCCAGGTGATAGAACAACGAGAGGAACGCGTTGATTACCAGGATGACCGCCAGCACATTATGGATCGTCACCACACCGTGGAATGAGAAGGCGCCAAAGAGGTCGGGTCTGTGGATGATCAAGCCGGTGAACAGCAGGAGCACGATGGACGCAGTCTGAAGCCAGTGCCAGAAGCGGCGATAGGACTCATACATGTAGATGCGCTCGGTTCTTTTCTCACCCCTTGTCTGCTTCCGTGACGAGAGATAGCGCATGGTCCCGTGCCCGACCACGCCCAGGAGTGAGCCGGCAAACATCAACGCGCCAAGCCAGTCAATCCAGTTCACGCGGCTGTAGCCGAAGACGTACATGCTGTCATTGGACGGGACAGGATTGTAATAGATGGCACCGCTGATATCCTTTACGATTTCACCCGAGGCATCGACGTTGTTGGCTTTGTCGAAGGCTGGCACAGTGCCGTTCGGTGCGTAATCCGATAACTTCATTGGCTGCGACATCCGCGACCCGGCGTTGTGACAGGTCTCACAGTCGTTGACCGCGTTCTCGCCGCGCGTCACATTGTGGTTGATGCTGTAGGGCTGGACCAGGCCTTCGATCCGCAGGTTGTTGAGTCCGAGTGAAGTTAACCTCGCCTTGACAGCTTCTTCTTTTGTGGAAGAGTCGATCTTGAGTTCACTTTCGTTTAGTGTGCCATCCTGATTGGCATCAAACGCGGAAACGATGTCAGATGCGTATTTGCCGTTTTCGAAGTAAGCAGATTCAAGTTCAATTAGCCGCACGGGCCGCTTGTTCCCATTTGAATCCTCATAGACCCAGTAATAGGTGGTGATGAGGTTGTAGGGTGCAAGCAGTGACTGTCCATCGATGTTCGTGCGATTCAGCAGCACAGGTTCGTATCCGGTAACCAGGGAGGTGATCGCGTTGGGTTCGCCCTCGACTCCCCGCAGAACTTTGAGAGGCTCTCCCGCGAGCGTCAGCACAGTCCAATCATAAGATTGGATGGCGGGCGCATACAACTGTGGGATGTGACAGGTTTCGCAGGCCACCGCCGTCATGTGCGTATCAATGTAAGGCAGCCAATTGGCATGACCTTTTTCCGCATCATGACAGGAGTCACAGCGGCGCATGGTGCCTTTGAGTTCGGGCGCGACGTTGTACTGCGCGCTTTGTCCGCGCGCGAAGTTGTGGTCGGGCCGCTGGAGATATTCGCCGATATCGAGTGTTCGTGGGTCGTACACGAGGTGCTCGGGATTCGAGCTGGCTGCATCTCGCGCGCGGGCAGGATTGTTCAGCGCGTAATGGCAGTCGGTGCATTGCAATTGTCGTTCCGCGTGAATATCCCAGGAACGATTCAGATCGTCTTTGTCGCTCAGGTTCAGACCCGATTCGGAAATCCTCTGTGCCGCGATGACCTGCCCGGTTGTGGCAGTCTGTGGGTAGTTCAGGTCACCAGCTGTGATGGTCAGTGGTTCGTTTGTTTCGGGGTGTACTTCGCCGTGACAGGCCGCGCAATTTGCATTGGTGGGGTCCTGGATTTTGACGAAATCCTCTTTGAGCTCACCATTCTCGTCGAAAGCAGCCGCGTTCCACTCCCAGCCGTCAGCGGATTTGCTGACGATGTTTCGGTCAAGCAGGGTGGCTGTGTTTGCGCCACCAAAATCGCCGGAGTGAATCGCATCCGCGCGGGCAGCAAGGTTGGGTGATTCGAGATGGCAAAGGAAGCAATTCATTTCCATCGTGCCCGATTCATCCCAATTCCAGGCCGATGGCATTCCATTTTTCAGGATTGCTGCTTCGGGGTCATTCTCGCTGGCTTTAAGCTCAGTGAGAGGCTGGCCGTCGCGCGAGATAGTGGCGGGTCCACCACCGGCGATGCGAGTGCCGTAGAGCATAAGCCATTCAGCGGTGGAGAGGTCCAGTCGCTCATCGCCTGTTTGAGAGAGGTAACGGTAGGTGAGCGGGTCCCATTTACCGAAGGTCCCTGTGCTGGAGTTGTAGCTGCCGTTTTCCAGGTAGTCGCTGAGTCCCAAGTCGGAATGGAACGCGTGACTCTGGATGAACTCGGTATCGTGGCATTGTCCACAGGTTTTCATGGTGGAGACAGGATTGTTGGTCTCCAGCACATTGCTGCCATCAGCGTCAAGTAGGGCAAAGGTTGGATGTAAAGGTGAGGCCATAAGAGTAGGAGAGGCTTTAGGCGCCGCGAGCGCCGTTCCAATTCCTAGGACGAGAGCAGCGAGCGTGAGTCCTGCAATGATGATGGTGTACTTTGTCATAGTCTAGTCCTTGCCGAAGGAGAAACAAGTTACAAGGTACAGGTAACCTGTACCTTGTAACTTTATTTGCGTCCGCCCCACTCGATGGGATCACCCGGGTAGCCAAGTGCTTCCCAATCCATGCGGCCGTTATCGCCGTGGCAGGAATCGCATTGCAGGGCGTTCTCAGCAGGCTGTACCATGTGCGTGGTGGGCCAGTACATGTATGTGGTGGCGAAATCGTATTGTCCACTGTACTCAAGACCGGTGATGGGCGCGGCGAGTTGGAAGGCGCTGTTCCAATCGAACGTGGTCCAGAAACCATCTTTGCCGGCCGTGATCGGTTGAAGCAGATATTCATTCACCACATCGTAGGGTTGTTTGGCGATATGCAGCTTGAATGGGAAGATCTTTGCAGCCGAGTCACTGATGCTGCCAGCGGGTTGATTGATGTAGGTGATGCCGTTCGGGTCGATTTTGTCGCCGAGCAGATAGCGGTATTCATTGTTGCCGTTGAACCAGAGATACGTCGGCGCAAAGTTTTTGTCGTAGACGAATTCGCCTTTGATCTTGAGATAGGTGAAGTGATCGTCCTCGCGTCCTTCCTGGCCTGCTTGTGACCAGTCCCAATAGACTTTGGTCGGGTCTTCGGTCGCGAGCGCGGGGATGTGACAGGTCTGGCAGGCAACAGAATCCAGGTGCGTGTTGAGGCGTTCATCGTCGTGCTTTTGATTGACGTGGCACTGTTCGCAGGCGACCTGTTCTTTCGGATCGATCGTGTAATTATCAGCAACCATGCGACCGAGAATTTGATGGTCCTGAGTCCAGTGGCAATCGGTGCATTGCATGTTTAGCTCGCCGCCCATGTGTACGTCGTTATTTTCTTTGGGGAAGTACAGGCTTTCGTCGAGGTCGCCGTGCTTGACGCCGTTTCCGCCGCCGCCATCGAAGTGACATTTGCCACAGTTCTCACGCGTGGGTGCACGCACAGATTGCGCCGCGGCGAGCAGGTCAACGCCTTCAGTGGGATTCCCAAAGGCGCCTTTGCCATACAAGCCCATATCTGCGTGGCATGCGAGACAATCGACATTTTCGGCTTTGCTTTGTTCGACCTGTTTGCTTTCCTCCCAGCCATAACCGGCGTGGCAGGACATGCACTTGTTTTCATTCCCCTGCGAGCCGATGCAGAAATTGTTGATCTGATTGATCTTGCCGATCGTCACCGGCGCGTCACGCCAGGGGACGTTGAATTCCTTGGATTCCCACGTCCAGTGCGTGGTCTTCATTACCTGCGACGATGCATCTTCGTGGCATTCGAGACAGGCGCGCGTGACATCCTGTCCGGTTTTAAAATCACCCTTGACGATGTCTGCGTGATCCACATGGACGGGTTTTTCGGGAAGATAGTCCGCGGGATCGGTGGCAGCTTTGGCCGCACGCGGGACGAAGTAAAGGATCGGGACAAGGATCACCAGACTGATGCCGAGCAGTCCTGCAATCCAGGATGGGATGCGTTTCTTCATTGCATTCTCCTATGAAAGTCCATTCATCAGGCTGGCTTGTTGAGTCAGCCGGTCACGCATCACGGAGCGAAGCAGATCGAGCGCCTGGATCAGTCGTTTGTCCGATAGCTGGTAGGTAATGGTTGTGCCCTGGCGCGTGGTGTGAACGAGTCCCCGCTCCCGTAAAACCTTGAGGTGACGCGAGGCGGTGGGTTGGGGGATTTTCAATTCGTGGGTAAGTTCCGTCACATTGAGTGGCTTTTCATCGAGCGCATATAGCATGAGGATGCGCGTGGGATCTGAGAGCGCAAAACAAAAATCGGCTTCGAGTTGCGAGATTTCCTGCTGGAGTGTCTGGGTTACCATTTGAACCTGCCTATATACGCATGAACGAATATTTCGCCCCCATCATACATTTGTGACAATTTGTACAATAGTGTTTGGTGTCACCTTAATTTGTGTTCAATGTCATATATTGTGGGTGTATAATGATGGCCTGTACAGGCTGAATTCGAGGAGATAAAAGGATGAACTATCAACGCGATGCCATATCAGTGGATGTGGGCGGGAGACTCAAGGAGCTTCGCGAGGCCCGGAACATCTCGATGCGGTCGCTGGCGACCAAAAGCGGACTCTCTGCCAACGCCTTGAGCATGATCGAGCGCGGCAAGACTTCACCGTCGGTGAGCACGCTGTATAAACTGGCCGATGCCCTGGGAATTTCCATCACGGCATTCTTTGGATCTGGTTCCGAAAGGAAGCAAGTTGTATTTCTGAAATCGGATCAACGGACGCGTTTCGGCTTCACCCGCGGCGTTTTTGAGGCCCTGGGTGGTGAGCAGTTTTCCGGACGCGTGGAACCCTTCATGCTGACGCTCGAAAGCAGTGCCTCCAGTGGTCCGCATACGATGACGCATACCGGTCACGAGTTTGTGTTTTGCCTGCGCGGTGAGTTGGATTATCAAGTCGAGAAGGAGATATTCCATCTGAGCGCCGGCGATAGCCTTCTGTTTGCGGCGCAGTTGAAGCACAAATGGAAGAACCCTGGGAGGACTGTGACGAACGCGCTGATCATCATCTCAGACTTTGCGGAAGGTGAACAACCGAATGCCATGCACTGGAAGAAGAGTGAATAAAAAAAGTGAGCGACTCGCCAGAGCCGCTCACTTTTTTTGCATGGAGATATTTGGCCCGGTTAGCCGGTGATGATACGCTCACCCTCGTAGAGCTTGATCGCAATGAACGTGAAGACCAGCGACAATAGAATCGTCAGTACCGTGGAGATTACGATGTTCATGCCTGAGATCGGTTCGAAGCGCAGGAACTGGTTGATCAGGATCTGCTGTCCGAACGTGGGGATCAGCATGGTCCATAAGTCTGGTTTGACAGGCAGGAACGCCAACGCCAGCCCCGGCAGGGAGGGGATCAAGCCGATGAAAGGCAGGTACGTGCTGGCTTCCTTGGTCGTTTTGGTGAAGGATGCGATCAGGGTCTGGATGGCGCACGCCAGGAAGACGATGGGCAGGCAGATCAGGAAGACTGCTAACAATGTACCGAGATCGAAACCAATTTGAACGCCAAGTAAATCCTCCACGGGCAGCAGCCGGAAAATGGCGGCGAAACCAGCCAGGGTAATGGTCAGGTTCATGATGGCAAACGGCATCGCCGAGAGCATCTTTCCAATGGCAACCGAGCCGCGCGGCAGCGGATTGATCAGCAATGGCTCCAGGGAACCGCGTTCCCGTTCACCGGCGGTCGCATCCGTGATCACCGGCGAGGCGCCGTTGAAAATCGCAAAGATGATAAAGTACGGCAGCATCGAAATGAAGATCAGGGCCTGGCTTTGAGGTGTGGCGGTATCGACCTCTTCGACCTGCACCACCCGGATCACCTCCGGGCTGACGCCGCGCAGGCTCAACCGCAATAATCCGATATACCTGCCGTAACCCTCAAGCAGATCCTGTATGCGGCGAATATCTGCCAGGGCAGATTGGCGAGTGCTGTCAAAGACCAGCTGCAGTTTTGCAGTTTTCCCCGCGGAAAAATCTTCGCCGTATTCAGGCGGAATGACCAGTGCCACATTGATATCACCGGCAATGACCGCCGACTCTGGGTCGGCGGGTGCAGGATCGATGATCACACCCTGTTGTTCCAGAAAGGCGATGAGACTGGGCGCTTGCTCCGCACCGGAGACGGGCAGGTGCAAAGACTCCTCCAGGGTTTCACGGAGGGTAGTGCCAATCAACATGATGATCCCGCCGAGCAGCAGCGGTCCAAAAAGCGCCCAAAAAAAGCCCGTCATCCAACTGCGGTAGTCGCGCAGGTTGTCGACCATTTCCTTCTGGAAGATGACTATGATCCTTTTCATCGCTCCAGCCCTTCCTCTGAGCCGATCGCAGCGACAAAGGCATCTTCGAGGTTTTCGTGTCCCGTCTGCCTGCGCAAGTCAGCAGGACTGCCGTTGGCACACACTTCCCCGCGCGAAATGATCACGATCTGATCGCACAGGGCGGCCACTTCCTGCATGATGTGGCTGGTGAACAGCACGCAGCGGCCCTCCTCCCGCAACCGCAGGATGAACTGGCGCATGGCCCGGGTGCTCATCACATCCAGGCCGTTGGTCGGTTCATCGAGCAAGACATTTTTTGGATTGTGCACGAGTGCGCGGGCGATCGCGACTTTCAATTTTTCTCCGCTGGAAAAGCCTTCGGTCTTGCGATCGGCAATCGATTGCATCTCGAGCAGAGCCAACAGGGAGTCGATCTGTTTTTCGAGTGCTTCCCCTTCGAGACCATGCAGGCGCCCGTAGTAGCGGATATTCTCACGAGTTGTCAGGCGTGGATACAATCCCCGCGCGTCCGCCAGCACACCAATCCGGCGTTGGACATCGAGCGGAGACTGCCTGACATCGAAGCCATCCACCTGTGCTGTGCCGCTCTCGGGCTTGAGCAGTGTGTACAGCATGCGGAGGGTGGTGCTTTTGCCTGCGCCATTCGGACCTAACAGGCCGGTGATTTGTCCATCGGGTGCGGAAAAGGATACGTTCTGAACGGCTTTTACCTTGCCAAACGACTTTGAAAGACCTTGTACTTGTATCATGACTATAGCCCTGAGTGGTTATGGGCGCGGACCGCTGAAATCGACGAAAAATGGCGGTGGTTGGATTCCCTCCACACAAGAGGTATCCAGTCTGGCGATCGATCCGCTCTCGATAAAGTCCCTGAACAAATTGATGGTACAGCGACTTGCGAGATTGCCGTGTCCCATACCTGGAAAGACCAGGTGGATTTCGTTGGTGAGGCTCTGGGCAACTTTCTCTGCATGCCAGGGTGGGGTAATGGGGTCTGCTGCGCCAGAGAGGATCAACACCGGCACATCCGATGTGACTGGCTCGCGGAATTCAGGAGAGACCTGGCCTTTGGGCCATGTGGCGCAAACGGCCGCAAAATCCACGGTGCGATCACCAAAGGAGCTTCCTTCGCTGCGCCTGGCAGCCTCTTCCGGCGAAATGAGCGGTGCATCTTCTGTGCAGGCTACCGAGTAGAACATCCCTTCGTACAATCCTGCGTTCACGAGAAATGCCTGCGAGATCAAAGGAGCATAATTTTTGTCTGCATATGCTGTGTGGATGGACAGTGGCAGGGTGGCCACCAATTCGGGTACGTACAGGGTGTTGAAGACCAGGCTGGAAATCATCTCGCGAGTCAGGGTCAATTCGAGCGGTTTATTGGTCAGCGGATGAGGCATGGTGATTTCTGACGGGCTACCCTCCAGGCGAGCCATGATACCCTCGAACTCGTTTCTCAATCTGGGAAATGTTGTCTTGCAAGCCTCATCCGCCTCACAGCGCGCGAGGAATTGCTCGAGCGCCGCCTGACCATCTTCGGCAGCATCCATGAACAGGATAAATTCCGGATCTACAACCGCATCCAGCGTGACCGTGCGGACATGGTCAGGGAACATGCGCAGGTAGGTCAACGCCGCGCGCGTCCCGTAAGAGGCGCCGTAGATGTTGATCGTTTCGTATCCAAGTGCGGAACGCACTTCATCCAGGTCGGTCATAGCGATTTCGGTCGTGTAGAACCGCAAGTCGCCATCCAGCCGTTCAGGGCAGGATTTGAGTTTGGCAAGCGCTTCCTCATCGTTCAACGATTCATCCTCGGGGTCAAGGCAACGCAGCGGATTCGATTTACCCGTCCCACGCTGGTCGACCAGCACGATGTCGCGGTCCTGATGGATTTGGAACATCAGCGAAACGATCGCCGGAAACGCCTCGATCGCCGATTGACCGGGACCGCCCGCCAGCAGAAAGAGCGCGTCTGGTTCCGGGCTGCGTTTGACGGCAGGGATGACTGCGATGTGCAGATCGATCTGCCGGCCAGTGGGATTAGAGCGGTCTTCAGGAACGCTCAACGTGCCGCAGCGCGCGTCCACTTGATCACCGATAGGGGAAGAGAGGGCACAATCCTCAAGGTTGAGAGAATTCTCAGGAACAGCAGACATATTGCGGGGTGAGCAGGAAGCGAGAAACGAGAGGAGCAAAAACGATATGTAGAAGGTTCGTCGCATAGTATTTTATTTTCGATTTATGCTGGCTTGGTTGATATTGGGCAAGTCATTGATTAGATCGCCAGGCCCTTGAATTGACTCATATACAACTTGTGGAAGAAACCCTTCGCTTCCAATAACTGCTGATGTGTGCCTTGCTCGACGATCTCGCCGTCCCGGATGACGATTACGTTATCCGCATCGCGGATGGTGGACAGGCGGTGGGCGATGACGAAACTGGTGCGTCCTTCCATGAGGCGCAGAAGGGATTTTTGGATGCGGGCCTCGGTGCGGGTGTCCACGCTGGAGGTGGCTTCGTCGAGGATGAGGATGCTCGGGTCCGCCAGAATGGCTCGGGCGATGGAGAGCAGCTGGCGCTGTCCCTGGCTGAGATTGCTGGCCCGTTCGGAGAGCCTGGTCTGGTAGCCCTGCGGCAGTTGGTGGATGAAGTGATCGGCATCCGCGAGCTTGGCAGCTTCGATGCACTCCTCGTCGGTGGCGTCGAGCCGCCCGTAGCGGATGTTTTCCATGACGGTATCGGCAAAGAGGAAAGTATCCTGCAGGACGATGCCGAGCTTTTTTCGAAGGTCATCTTTGGAAACTTCCCGGATATCTCTTCCATCAATCTTAATGCTGCCGGAATTGATCTCGTAAAAGCGTGTCAACAGGTTGATGATCGTGGTCTTGCCAGCACCGGTCGGACCGACCAGCGCGATGGTCTGTCCGGCCTTCGCTTCCAGAGTCATCTTCTTGATAATGGGCGTATCGGGGCGGTAACCGAAAGAGACGTCTGTGAAGTGAACTTCTCCTCGGACGGGAAGGGGCAACGGGGAATCCGAAGCGTGGTCCACCTCCGCGGGTATATCCATGATCTCAAACACGCGTTCCGCTCCCGCCAGCGCGGCCTGGATGGAGTTGTACATGTTCGCCAGTTGCCGCAGCGGGTGGATAAAGTTCTGGGCGTATCCCACAAACGTTGCGATCATGCCAACTGTGGCGAGACCCTTGAGCGCGAGATAACCCCCCAGACCGACCAGGACAATGATAAAGAAATTGCCTAGCACCCATGTGAGCGGCATCAGCATGAGCGCGTAGGTGTTAGCATACACGCCTGCTTTGTAGACTTTCTCGTTGCTGGCGCGGAACCGCTCGATGGCAGTTTCACTGCGGCGGAACGCCTTGACCACCCGCTGACCGCTGATCGATTCTTCCATCACGCCATTGATCTCCCCGAGTTCCTTTTGCAGCTCACGGAAACCTTTGCGTGTATAGCGCGCGATAAATTGCGTGAACCAGAACATGATGGGCACGACGAGGATTGCCGAAATCGCCAAATACGGATTAAGGACGAACATGGTAATCACAATGCCCACCAGTGACAGTACGCTGGCGATCAGCGAAACGACGTTCTGCGATACCGCCTGATTGATGGCATCGATGTCGTTGGTGAGTCGACTCATCAGCTCACCCGCGGTATGCTGGTCAAAGAAAGCGATGGATAGTCTCTGCAGATGACCGAAAAGGTCGCGCCGGAGACTCCGCAAGGCGTCTTGCGAAATGCTGGCCATCACCCAGCTGGAGGCAGCCTGGAATCCGTTGTCGAAGATGTAGGTGATCAAGAGCAGGATGGCAAGCTGCGACAACCCAGCGAGCTGTTTTGTGGAAATATATTGGTCAATGGCACGCCCAATCAAATACGGCTCGAGTAGGCCGAGCAAAATGTAGATCAGCACCATGCCAAGCACCAGTGCCAAGGCAAATTTATACGGGCTGAGATAGGCCGCCAATCTTGCGAGCGCTCGACGTGAGTCGCGGGCTTTCTCGATCTTGCCGGGCTGCATAGCGCCGCGACCGAGCAGCCTGCGAACATCACTGGTAGGGGGCTGCTGTTTTTCAGGTGCATTGCTCATGCCCGCTCCTCCAGTTTCACGCCATCGCCCAGCTGTGACGCATAGATCTCCTGGTACACCGGGCTGGACTTCATCAACTCGCCGTGCGTTCCTTCCGCCACAATTTTTCCTTCATCCACCACCACGATTTTGTCGGCGTGCAGCACGGTGCTGATGCGTTGCGCCACCACAAAGCATGTACTGAGCGTAGTCGAAGTGCTTGTGTTAGCTTGCACCCATTCCTTCATGGCATTTTGAATTTTTGTTTCGGTCTCTACATCCACGGAACTGGTGCTGTCATCCAGAATCAAAACCGCGGGTCGCAACAGGATCGCACGCGCGATGGCGATGCGTTGTTTTTGTCCGCCGGATAAATTCACGCCGCGTTCTTCGACGCGTGTGTCATACCCGTTCGGCAAATTCATAATGAAATCATGTGCCTGCGCCGCCTGTGCCGCGACAATCACCTCCTCATCGCTCGCGCTTGGCCGCCCATAACGGATGTTCTCCCGCACCGTGCCGGAAAACAGGATCGTCTCCTGCGGCACCACGGCTACCTGCATCAATAAATCGCTTTGCTTCAGATCCCGAATATCAATGCCGTTCCATGTGACCTTTCCATCCGCGACATCGTAAAAGCGCGGCACCAGATTGACGATGGATGACTTCCCCGCGCCCGTCGCTCCCAGGATGGCTACGGTCTGACCTGGTTCTGCTACCAGGTCCACGCCTCTTAACACGGATCCGTTGCCGGTCCCGTTATATTGAAAGTTCACCCCCTCAAAACGGATCCGCTGCGCGCCCCCGTCAGGCAGGCTCAGCGTCTCAGGCGCGTCCTGCACTTCAGGGATGGTCTCCAACACTTCGTTGATGCGTTCCGCAGAGGCGGTTGCCGCCGCAACGACATTCGCCAGCATGACCATGATTCCCAGCGGTCCGAGCGTGGTTTGCAGGTAATTGATGAACGCCACGATCTGCCCCACCGAAACATCGCCGCGGACGGATTGAATCCCGCCTGCCCAGATGACGATCACCATGCCGATGTTGACGAGCATACCCATCATGGGAAACAAGGTCGCCATGAAGCGCATCACGCGGATGTTTTGATCGGTGTAATCTTCATTGATTTCTGCAAATCGTTCCCCTTCATGCTCCGCACGGACAAAGGCTTTGACCAAACGAACCCCGGCGATGTTTTCCTGCAAGACCATGTTCAATCGGTCCAATTTCCTCAAGGCGATGAGGAATAACGGCCCCATGCGGGTGATGAAAAATCCGATCACTGCGAAGGTCACCAGCAACACTGGCATGACCATCAACGCCAGGCGGCTATCCGTGACGAACATCAGGATCAGACTTCCCAGCATCAACAGCGGAGCGCGTGTCCCAATCCGCAAAGAGACCTGCACCATGCGCTGAAAGGCGGTCGTGTCACTGGAGAGTCGCACCATCAGTTGGCCTGTGTTGATATGGTCGAGATTGCCGAATGAGAACGATTGAATCTTGAGAAAGAGCGCCTCACGGATGTCACGTGCCACGCTCTCGCCCACCTGAATGGAATAAAAGTTATTGCCGAGGGCGAACAGCACCTGGAAGACCGATATACTCAGCATCAGAACAGTTGTGGTGAGTACGACCTGCATGTTTCCGGCGTTGATGCCCTGATCAATCACGCGCTGGATCAAGCGCGGAATCGCTAAATCCATCAGAACCACGGCCAGCAGCAACGCAAGCGAAACCAGGCTCCACTTCCAGTAGGGTTTTATGAAGTGCAGGAGTTTTCGAATATGTTTCATTCTTTATGAGCGCACAAGTTTTGATTATACATCTTCATGCCCCGTGAATTTGCCAATCGGTGATAAGGGAATACTTAAATTCGAAGACATAAACGATATGTCACCCTGAGCGTAGCGAAGGGTCTCCGCCGCTTCGCGGCGGGATTCTTCACTCCCTTCGGTCGTTCACACCTTCCCGAAGCGGCGTCCCTTCGGGAGAATGACATAGTGTTTCCGATGTTAGGTATTCCCATTGAAAAACAAAAACTGGATTACCTTGTCAAATCGGTAATCCAGTCTCAAAGTTTGTGTCTGGCGTCGTTACGCGTACATGCCCCAATCCAAAGCAGACGGGTCTTCCATCATGGAAAAGTCCCATACATCCATGCCCATTTCAATCGTCACAGGCATATTCAGCCCTTCGGTCGCCTTGGCTTTGGTCATCTCGATCATTGCGGGCCCGTAGGGGCAGAAAGGGGTCGTGAGAATCATTTTCAGGTGGGCCACACCATTTTCGACGGAAATATCACGCACCAATCCGAGCTGGATAATGTTCATGCCGATCTCCGGGTCCACCACTTCCGCGAGTTTTTCGCGTGCCGACTTTACCAGGTCGGGGTTTGTGGTGTGGATCGTCCACTGAATTTCATTGATGGTTTCTTCAGACATTGTTTTCCTCTAGATTAGTTTTTTGTCGTTGCCGGCTGTACGACGTAAGTGCAATGCGCACCGCCATTCAAGATGCATTGTACTTTGCTTGCTGGCAATGCCAGCATTTTGGAGATAATGGTTTGGTCAACCGTGCAGACTTCGGGATGAGCGATCCCGATCTGGTAATACGGGCACGAGATCTCATGGATTTGGTACTCTTTGCCTTTCTTTTCCCATTCAACCGTAAAACCTTCCTGTGCGAGCATGTCCTTGACGAAATCCAGGCGTTCTTCCATGCTGAGACCCTTTATTTGCTCCTCGTATTCTTTTGCCATATCTTCGGCAACCTGGCTAAATAGTTTGGCAACGGCCGGCCCAGGTAAGGTCTCTTTCATCTGTGCCAATAGACGCGTGGTCAGGCGCAAATATTTCGTGGGGAAGCGCTCCATGCCATCTTCAGTGAGGGAATACGCCAGCCGTGGGCGTCCCACGCCATGCCGTTCCTCTTCTGCTGCGATGAGACCTTCCTTCTCAAGGTTCGAGAGGTGGTGACGAACCGAGATGGCATTGATGCCCACCGCTTCGGCAATTTGGTTGATTGTGACCTTCGGATGGCGGAGCAGGGTCTGGAGAATTCGATCTTTCGTGCTTTTCATGTGGCGGAGTATAATCGCCTGTCGTAGTATTGTCAATATACTAGAAAAATATCATAAATATTGACTTTTGCCTTCGGCCCTGCTATAATACCACTGACCAGATAAAACGCCAGCAATGGCTTAATTTACGAAGCGCCGCGTAATATCCAAGCTTGGAATGGAAATTTCCCTTCCAAAAGCTTAGAAAATCATAAAATAAGCGGTAGGAGCAAAATACGTATGTCGCAACTTGAAATCAGGAATTTGCACGTTAGCATCGAGGGGAAGGAAATTCTCAAAGGGGTGGATTTGACAGTGGAACAAGGCAAAGTCCATGCCATTATGGGTCCAAACGGAACAGGAAAGTCAACTCTCGCATACACGCTGATGGGACACCCATCTTACACCGTGACGGAGGGTGAGGTCTCTTTCAAAGGA
>DASTOH010000102.1:0-97849 GCA_035720235.1 Anaerolineales bacterium
CCGGCCTTCGATTACGGTTCCATCTTCTAAGACTAATGTAGCCATTTTTTGATTTTCACCACGAGATTAGTCACACAAAGGAAGGTCGATTACCGCTGGCTGAACTGATAGTTCGGTGCTTCCTTCGTAACAATGACATCATGCGGGTGACTTTCGATCAAGCCGGCGCTGGTGATGCGCGTGAGGCGAGTCTTGGTGCGCAGGTCCTCGAGCGAGGCTGCGCCCGCGTAGCCCATGCCTGAGCGCAAGCCGCCGACGAGCTGATAGACATATTCGCCGAGATTACCCTTATAGGGCACCCGTCCTTCAATGCCTTCGGGAACAAGTTTTCCGCTTCCGTTTTGGCCTGTGGCATAGCGGTCCACGCCATAGCCTTTCATGGCGCCCAGGCTGCCCATGCCGCGATACTCCTTGAAGCGACGCCCCTCATACAGCATGACTTCACCAGGCGCTTCTTCAAGGCCTGCCAGCATACTACCGAGCATGACCGCGTTGCCGCCCGCGACAATTGCTTTGACAATATCGCCACTGAATTTGATGCCGCCATCGGCGATGATGGGAACACCATGTCGCCTGGCCACCTGCGCGCATTCGAAGATCGCAGAGACCTGAGGCATGCCCGCGCCGGAGATGACGCGTGTGGTGCAGATGGAGCCCGCACCCACGCCGACCTTGATCACGTCGGCGCCCATTTTGATCAGAGCTTCGGTGCCTTCCGCGGTGACCACGTTACCAGCGATGACGGGCAACTCTTTCCAACAATCCTTGATTCGACCCACCGCTTCGAGCACGCCCCTGGAATGTCCGTGAGCAGTGTCGATTGTGACGGCGTCCACACCTGCCTTGACCATCAGATCCACGCGGGTCTCGAGATCCTTGCCAACACCGACAGCCGCGCCGACGACCAGACGTCCCTGTGAGTCTGTGGCGGCGTTTGGATAATCGCGTGCCTTTTGAATATCTTTGACAGTCAACAGTCCCTTCAACATTCCCTGTTCATTCACAAGCGGCAGCTTCTCGATACGATGTTTTTGAAGAATATCTTTTGCTTCTTTTGCGGATATACCGACATAAGCCGTGATGAGCGATTCTTCCCTGGTCATGAATTGATGGACTGGCAGCCTATAGTCTTCCGCCTCCACGAAACGGATATCGCGATTCGTGAGGATGCCGACCAGTTTTCCACCTTCGCTGGTGATTGGCACGCCGCTGATGTGATAAGTGGACATGATCTCTTCGGCGCGGCCCAGCGGGGCATCCGGGGATAAGCTGATGGGCTCGACGATCATGCCTGATTGGGAACGTTTGACCTTTTCCACTTCGGCTGCCTGGGCTTCGGACCGCATGTTGCGGTGGATGATACCCATACCACCTTCACGCGCCAGGGCAATGGCCAGCCGGGCCTCGGTGACCGTGTCCATGGCTGCGGAGAGGATGGGGATATTGAGCTTAATCTGCGGAGTCAGCTGCACCTGCACATCGGTTTCGCTCGGTAATAATTCGGTGTAGCCCGGGACGATGAGGACATCGTCGAAGGTAAGGGAGTCGAATCGGTTGAACAGTTCTTCATTCATGTGTTTATCTCCTATATATTAAGTTGACAGTCACCGTGAGTGACTGTCAAGTGTTTTCTTATCGATACGGCTTGTTTCCTTCGATATTCGTGAATGGCGGTGGATACAAAGCCTTTGTCTGGCATGGACGGAAAGGATGGCAGCAGGCACTCAGCACTCCTTCTAATTTGCTTCAAGAACTGTCTTGAGTGTGTTAACCAATAATCTGTGCTCGACCTCATGAACACGTGCTTCGAATTGCTCGAGCGATTCGCCTGGCTGGAAACCTATCTCCTGTTGCCCGAGCACGGGACCATTATCCACGCCTTCGTCAGGAACCAGGTGAACCATCACGCCAGTGCATTGAATCTGCTTAAGCTGGTACGCTTCGAAAGCCCGTTCAATGGCGTGCGTACCGAGGAATGTACCGGGCAAAGCCGGGTGCAGATTAATGACCTGATTGGGAAAATGAGTGAGAAATGCGGAGCTAAGGATGCGCATCCAACCCGCCAGGATGATGTAGTCGGGATTTTTGGTGCGGACGAGCTGAGCCAGGCGAGCATCGTACTCGTTGCGGGTTTCATTTTCCTTTTTCGGAAAGTAAACGGCTTCCACACTTGCATTGCGGGCACGAGCCAACCCGTAGGCATCCGCTTTGTTGGAGATCACGGCTACAACCGAGGCGGGTAACTCACCCGAAGCACAGGCATCCAGGATTGCCTGGAGGTTGGAGCCGTTACCTGAGATCAGGATGATGAGGCGGGATGGAGAAGTCATGTTAGTGATGAAAGAGGCGCACACCCGAGAAGATCATGGTCATGCCATATTCATTGGCGGCCTGGATGACGGCATCATCGCGGGTGGAGCCACCAGGTTCGAGAACATATTTCACTCCGCTGGCGGCAGCGCGGTCGATCGAATCGCGGAAAGGGAAAAAGGCATCGGAGCCAAGCGTGACAGAGTCAAGTTTGGAGAGCCACTCACGCTTTTCATCAAGAGTCAACTGCCGGGGAGTCTGAGCGAAAATGTTCCCCCAGTCCGCTTTTTCATTGGGTGTTACATCGTCACGCAGGAATTGATCGATGGCGTTATCGCGGTCGGGGCGCTTGATGCCCGGCTTGAAAGGCAGATCCAAAACACAGGGATGCTGGCGCAGATACCATAGATCCGCTTTTTGGCCGGCGAGACGAACGCAGTGAATACGCGACTGCTGGCCCGCGCCAACACCAATGGCCTGACCATCCGCAACAAAACAAACGGAATTCGATTGAGTGTATTTAAGGGTAATCCACGCCAGGGTGAGATCGCGAATGGCAGAGGCGGGCAAATCCTTTTTGGTTGTAACGATGTTCGTGAGATCGGATGGTGTAACCGTGCGATCATGACGGTGCTGTTCGAAGCGGATGCCAAAGACTTCGCGCAGCTCTTGAGAGACGGACGGCTCATACGATGGGTCGATCTGGATCACGGCATATTTGCCTTGTTTCTTCGCTTTGAGAATTTCCAGCGCGCCAGGCTCATACGAAGGTGCAATCACACCATCGGATACTTCGCGACCAATCAGTCTCGCCGTGGGAACATCCACAGTATCCGAGACGGCGATGAAATCACCGAACGAACAGAGACGATCCGCACCACGGGCCCTGGCATAGGCGGTGGCCAGAGGTGAGAGCTCCAGGTCATCCACAAAGTAGGCTTTTTTGTGGACCTCCGATAACGGATTGGAAACTGCAACACCCGCCGGACTGACGTGTTTGAACGAAGCCGCGGCTGGCAGATGGAGCGCGGCTTTCAGCTCGCGAACGAGTTGCCAGGCATTGAGCGCATCGAGGAGATTGATATAACCTGGTGAGCCGTTGAGGGCCGCAATGGGCAGGTCGGCATCGGATGACATGAAAACGCGGGCAGGCGCCTGTTGAGGGTTGGCACCATAACGAAGAGGAAGAGAGGATGGCATAGAAATATTTCCTTTAGTCGATGAATTGGACTCTTCTGTGACCTTCGACAAGTTCACCGATCACAAAAGTTTCTTCGGTTATCAGTCCCTGGATATGGGCCACAGAGTCCTTATCCACGATGGCAATCATGCCGATGCCCATATTAAAGACACGATACATCTCACTGACATCGATTTCGCCTGTTTGTTGGATGAGACGCCACAGCAGAGGAATGGTCCACGAGCCAATCCGAATGTCCGCATTGAGATGATCGGGCAGGATGCGCGGTATGTTTTCGATGAATCCGCCGCCGGTAATATGGACAAGCGCTTTGATTTCACGGAGCAGGGAGCAGAGAGCAGCGAAGTAGGAACGATGAGGCGCCAGGAGCGCGTCGGCGAGTGTCGAGTTCAGTTCAGGGATAAAAGTATCGAGGGGCATATCGGCAAAGAGTTTGCGAATCAACGAATATCCGTTCGTATGTGGTCCACTGGATTTCAAACCAATTAACGCATCACCGGCCTTGAGATTCTCACGCGGCAGGATTTCAGTCCGCTCCACCGCGCCGATAATAGTTCCTGCTACATCGAATTCGTTTGGCTGATAGACACCCGGCATTTCAGCAGTTTCCCCACCAAGCAGTGCCATGCCTGCCTCCTTGCAGGCTTCCGCGATGCCTGTGACAACTTCGGCGGTCACTTCAGGAGCAAGTTTGGATGTGGCGAAGTAATCCATGAAGAAGAGTGGATGGGCACCCTGCACGAGGATGTCATTGATACAGTGATTGACGATGTCATGACCAATTCCACGATAACGCCCTGCGGACGCAGCGAGTTTGACTTTCGTGCCCACTCCATCCGTGGAGGCTACCAAAACCGGCGATTTCATCTCCTTCAAGCTAGTGGCATCGAACAACCCGCCGAAGGAACCGATGCCAGCCAGCACGGAGCGTGTGTACGTCGATTTGACCGCGTCTTTCATCAAGTCCACAGCCCGGTTGCCCGCGTCGATATCCACGCCTGAGGATTTGTAATCAACAGATCGAAACGGATACACGGGTATATCAGCAGATTTAGAGTCAGATGAACGAACAGGAACCTCGATGGTCCTATCTGTTCCTTGCACCACAAAACGGATGGGCGTGACAGTTTCCTCCGTATCAAGTGGCGGGAGAAACATCCCTGGTTTCACCCAGATGGCACGATACAGTGATTTCTGCCAGTGCTGTATTTGTGAGGGTGGAAAAATGCGGCGATAGTCAAGGCGGGAAAGGCCGAAGTTATAGATCATCCCAACATCCGTGCCCGTGGCAGCCAGATACGATACGGCCTGAAAAACCTCCTCATTTGTCAATTGATGTGAAAGGGATTTGCATTCCACCACCAGTTGATTTTCGATCCACAAATCAAGAAACATATATCCAACCAGCATATCATCCACCCAGACTTCTACGCGCTGTTCTGGATTAACTTCCAAACCATCAGCGCGGCACAACTCCGCCAGGCGGACTTTATAAAACTTCTCTTTATGCCCGGGTTTCAACTCATTGTGCACCTGCATTGCCAATCCATTAACTTTATAGGTCAAGGCATCATATTTCGTTTCAACCAAGCCAGGTTTCTGTTTTGCCATCCTTACTCCATCCGTTTATCCGTTCATATCCGTTGACCACATCCGTGCATCCGCTCTCATCCGTTGAGGACTTTTCCTGCAATATCTCTACGATACTGCATCCCTTCAAACGAAACGCTTTTCACATTTGAATAAACTCTATCGATCGCCCATTCGAGCGTGTCTGCCCAGGCGGTCAACCCAAGCACTCGCCCGCCTGCTGTGACAATCTTTTCGCGATCTTTTTTTGTTCCCGCATGAAAGCAGACCATGTCCTCCGGCAATTCGCCAAAAGTCACCATTTTTCCACTGTCAACTTTTTCAGGATATCCGTTGCTTGCCAGCACCACACAAACCGCCGCGCCTTCCTTCCAATGAATATTCACATCTGCCAGGTTGCCGTTCACACATGCTTCGGTAATATCGAGCAAGTCCGTTTCGAGCAGCGGTAGCACAACTTGAGTCTCCGGGTCTCCGAAGCGACAATTGAATTCCAACACTCGGATCCCATCTTGGGTCAGCATCAGGCCAGCATAGAGCACACCTACAAACGGAGTCCCCTCATCTCGCAGCCCATTGACAGCAGGCTGCAAAACAGATTCCACCGCTTCGTTCACCAACTCTGCTGCAAGAACCGGTGCAGGAGCGTACGCACCCATCCCGCCGGTGTTGGGACCTCGATCTCCATCCAGCAAACGTTTGTGATCCTGTGCCGATATCATGGGAACCACGGACATCCCATCCGTGAATGCCATCAGTGAAACTTCCTGCCCGATCAAACGCTCCTCGATCACCACTTCATCGCCAGCGCTGCCAAATGTCTTATCCACCAGAATCGCCTTCAGTGTGGACCTGGCCCTCTCAACGGTATCCGGCAAAATCACACCCTTGCCCGCGGCTAATCCCGATGCCTTGATGACAATGGGATAATCCACCGACTCCATATAACGAATGGCATCCTCCAATTGAGTAAACGTCGCATATCGCGCGGTTGGAATGTGATGCCGCGCCATGAAATCCTTGGCAAAGACCTTGGACGCCTCGATCTGTGCCGGGGCTTTCTTTGGCCCAAAACAGCGGATGCTCAACTCTGAGAGTGAATCTGCTATTCCTGTCGCAAGCGGGATCTCTGGTCCCACAACCACCAGATCGACTTGCTTCCCTTTGCAGAAACGGATACCGGTTGCGTGATTGCTGACATCCATGGGCACGTTTTCGCCACACGACTCTGTCCCTGCATTCCCCGGTGCGATATAAAGCTTCGTTAAGCGTGGCGATTGTTTGAGCTTCCAGGCAATCGCATGTTCCCGCCCACCCGATCCGATGATCAAAACATTCATACCTACTCCACAAAAAGCTATTTCAAACTCTTTTCAAAACCGGTCTTGACCGTTTCCATATTCACCTGGATTGGATAATTGCCGGTAAAACATGCCTGGCAAAATCCATCGGACCTGCCAACTGCCTTCATCATCCCCTCCAGCGACAGGTAATATAAACTATCGGCTCCAACGTACTCCCGGATCTCATCCACTGTCCGTCTGTGAGCGATCAGATTTTCATGCCTGCCCAGATCCACGCCCATGAAACATGGATGTGCAATTGGCGGACATGTGATGGCTACATGCACTTCCCGTGCACCCGCATTGAGCAGCAATTTGATGAGTGGACCGGTTGTATTTCCGCGCACAATGCTGTCATCGATCATCATCACGCGTTTACCCAACACGTTTTCGTTGATGACATTGAACTTCAAAGCGACACCACGTTTCCGCAGGGAATCCGTTGGCTCGATGAATGTCCGCCCGACATAGCGATTTTTGACAAACCCATCGTTATACGGAATGCCGCTGACCCGCGAAAACCCGATCGCCGCCGGGACGGAGGAATCAGGCACCGGGATGACCACATCCGCTATCATCCGATTATCCGTTTTACCATCCGTTGAAATCATCCGCTCATCCACTCCCCATCCGTTGATAATTTCCCTCGCCAACTCCTCCCCCAGCCTCTGCCGCACATGATGGACGTTGAGCCCATCCCACACCTGATCGGGACGTGCAAAATAAATATGCTCAAACACACACATTGCAGAGGGTTGCTCTGACGGAAGCGCCTGCATCACCTTTAGCGCACTATTCGAAAGCGACACAATCTCACCAGGTTTTACATCTCGAATAGCTTCACAGCCCAGCGTCCGCAGAGCGCCCGCCTCAGATGCGACCGCATGTCCGCCGCTTGGCAACAGTCCAATGCATAGCGGACGAAAGCCCCATGGGTCGCGGACCGCGTACACACAATCACGCGTCAGAATCACCAATGAATACGCGCCCAGCCATTTCTCCATCGCATGCCGGATGCGCTCCTCCCATGTTCCCACATCATTGCGCGCCAACATTAACGTCATCACTTCGGTATCCGATGAGGATGAAAGCCCAACACCTTGCCGCATCAACTCTTCACGCAGTTCAGCAGAATTCACCAAGTTCCCATTATGCGCCAGTGCCAGCGGACCATGAATGGTTTCGATCATGAACGGCTGGGCATTGCGCGGTGATGAAGAACCTGTCGTCGAGTAGCGCGTATGCCCAATCGCGTAGTGCCCCTTCAGCTCTGACATTACCGCGGAGGTGAACACCTGCGAAACCAGCCCAACTCCTTTATGCAAAGACATCGTCTGCCCATCCGCCACCGCAATGCCCGCTGCCTCCTGCCCGCGGTGCTGCAGGGCATACAAACCAAAATACGCCATGCGCGCCACATCTTCATTCGGCGCGAAGATGCCGACGACGCCGCATTCTTCATGCGGATGATCATCCAAATCAACGATTGAGACTTGGTTATCTGACATTGGAATCATCCTCTAGGATCTTTACTGCCGCTCGCTTCTGACTCAGCCTGACCTGCTCCCGTATTTCAGCATTTGCCACACCGAAAATCTTTGCCGCCAATAACGCCGCGTTGACAGGTTCCAGCACCACGGCCGGCGCGATTCCCGAAGGCATCCGCAGGGATGAGAACACATCTGCACCGCCGAATGAATCCGAAGATGGCGGGCACGCAATCACAGGCGCACTGACCGAACCATCTGTAAATCCACTCAGGGCATTGCTGCGACCCGCGACCGTGATATACACCTTCGGGCGATCATCCCCTTCATATTCCCTCAATATGGCAAGAGCATGTTCCGGTGTTTTGTGCGCCGAAGCGATCCGCCACACAGTGTCCAGGCCGTATTGCCGGCAGGCATCCGAAATCCTGGTACTATGATCCATATCCGCTCGGGAGCCCATTAGAATCACCACCAATGGTTTGGACATTATGAGATCACTCCTACACTTTCCAGGTTCCTGATCAAGCGTTGTTCAACGGGATATTCACCCGCTTCAAAAGTCTTCCCCGTCAACAATTCATAGATCCTGATGTAACGTTCACTGGCAGATGCCCATAACTCATCGGGCATGGACGGTGCCTCTCCATCTCCGCGATAACCTTTCTCGGCATACGCAATCCGGACAAATTCCTTGTCGAAGTTTTCGGGGTCCGCGCCTTCGGAAAATCTTTCTTCATACGAATCGGCCTTCCAAAAACGAGACGAATCCGGGGTATGGACTTCGTCGATCAGCACCACGCTTCCATCCGCGGCCCGACCGAATTCGTATTTTGTGTCTACGAGGATCATTCCCGCTGTACTGGCGATTTCCTGTCCGCGCTTGAAAATCGCAAGCGCGGCGGCCTGCACCTGGTCCCAGGTATTTGCATCCAGCAGGTCCTTTTCAACAACTTCAGCACAGGTCAGGCGCTCATCATGACCGGTTACTCCGCCTTTGGTTGTCGGCGTGATGATCGGCTCAGACAATCGGGCATTCTTTTGTAATCCTTCAGGAAAGCGATAACCATAAATATCGCGTTCGCCCAATGCGTAGCGATACCACAACGCTGTCGATGTGACTCCTGTGATATATCCACGCACGATCACTTCCACTAAAAAAGGTTCTGCTACATTCACCACCGCCGCATTCGGATCAGGTAATGAAACGATATGATTGGAGATGATATCCCGCGTCTGTTCAAACCACCACGCGGAGAGCTGATTCAAAACCTGTCCCTTGTAGGGCACCGCTGCAAGAATTCTATCGAACGCCGAAAGTCGATCGGTGGTAATGATCAATCGTTTGCCATCAGGCAAATCATACCAATCACGCACCTTGCCGGTGGTCTTGATCGGAAACGGAAGGTTGGTTTCTTCCAGGGCGTTTGGCAGCAGTTTAATCAGTTCATCTTTGTCAATCATCTTCTGTTCTCTCCTTATTCATTTTCGGGTTTTCAAGTTTCAAATCTCCGCGGCGGATCTTACACCATTCTTGAACAAAGCCAGCCCGCAATTACGCGAAATCCCACGCGTCCAAAGGGGATGCTGGAATGGATGGATATGGTTTTCGGGGTGTGGCATCAGCCCCAGCACATTACCCTGCGGGTTACATATCCCTGCAATATCATGAATGGAGCCGTTGGGGTTGAGCGGATATTCGCCATCGGCAGGTGAACCGTTGAGATGTGCATAGATCAGGGCGATTTGGTCATTGGCGATGAAAGATGAAAGAGGAAAGAGAGAGGATGCCTGAAAATTTCCCTCGCCGTGGGCAACCGGGCATTCAATCAGCTCCTGCAATCCTTTTGTCCAAATACATTTTTGCGAAACAGGCCTGAGAGTCACCCAGCGACATTCGAAGTGACCCTGTGCGTTGAACGTCAAAGTTGCGACCTCACCCCTAACCCCTCTCCCAGCAGGAGAGATGGACTCGCCTGGCAAAATGCCTGATTTCACCAATGCCTGGAATCCATTACAAATGCCGATGACCGGTTTGCCAGATTCGACAAATGTTGAGATTTCATCCGCAAAATAAGAGGCGAGATCAAGGGCGAGCAGTTTGCCTGCACCCAGCGCGTCAGCGTACGAAAAGCCACCAGGCACGACGAGCAGTTGAAAGTCCGAAAGAAGCGTTTTATTCATTCGCAGTTCGTTAAGTGGAATCCCAGTAGCGTCTGCACCGGCGAGAGTCAACGCCTCGATGACGTCGAAATCGCGATTGGAGCCGTGGGCCTGGAGGACGAGAGCTTTTGGTTTCATGAGTGTTTCGGATTGTTGAACGCATGGACAAGTTCGTCCAGGGGAATTTCATTGCCGGCGATCTTGAGGACTGCATTCAAGGTAACGTGGCCAATCGTATTGACCGGCAGATCGCCAAATAGATTTTCAAACGGGGATGCATGCGCCGGTGAGACCTCGACAAGCAGACATCCGTTAACTTCGTTGAAAAGTGTGGATTCTTCGATCTTAAGTTCCATACCGAGCCGCCCACCGATGCACATTTCCGCGGCGGCAACGGCGAGCCCACCCTCGCTGAGATCATGCGCGGCTCTAACGAGCCCGTTCCTGATGGCTTGATGTAAGGTGCGGTAGACCTGCGACGTGGACGATGGAACGTCGGGCACAGATTTTAGTTCAGTCGAAAATTCACCAACCAGATAAACAAAGTTGCCGGCTTCCTTCAAATCCACGGTGATGCATTGGCTGACATCTTGCACGATACCAACGGCGGATATCAACAAAGTGGGCGGGATGGCATGGCGCAAGCCATCTGCGCCGAGGTATTCATTGTTGAGCGAGTCCTTGCCGCTGATGAAGGGCGCGCCATAGGACAACGCCGCATCGTGACAGCCGCGACAGGCTTCGGCGAGCGAGCCAAGAGTCTCAGGGCGTAGTGGATCTCCCCAACAGAAGTTATCCAGAACAGCAATTCGATCTGGGTCTGCTCCAACAGCAACGGCATTGCGAATGGCTTCATCCATCACGGACCATGCCATTTTGTAGGCGTCGCGCTTCCCGTATTCAGGGTTGATGCCGTTGGACAGCACAATGCCTTTCGTTCCTTTTGTACCGATGGGCTTGATGACCGTAGCATCGGAGGGCGCGTCGGCTTCGATGCCGGTCAATGGTTTGATGGCTGTTCCGCCTTGCACTTCGTGGTCGTAGATGCGAATGACTGGGGCTTTACTGGCAATGTTTGGAGAGGAAAGAAGGTTGAGCAGGGTCTCTTTGACGTTGACGACCGTCGATGGACGATGGAGCAGGTCACTGGTTACTGGCTTCTGATGATGAACCACTGCCTTCAACTGTCTCTGCGGGATGCCTTCGTGCAAAAACTCATTATCCATGTTCACAACGATGTCCCCATCGTAGCGAACGATGAGTCGGCCATCTCCCGTGAAAGCACCGATGTCCGTTAATTCGGTGTCGAACGTGTCGCTCAGGGTTTGCAGGGCCGGGATGTTTTCCGGCGGGACTGCCAGCACCATGCGCTCCTGCGCTTCGGAGAGCCAGATTTCCCAGGGGGCAAGCCCAGGATATTTCAGGCGAACGAGGGTTAACTCCACGTCACAGCCGAGTTTGGATGCCATTTCCCCCACCGCAGAGGACAATCCGCCCGCGCCGCAATCGGTAATGTCGTTATACAGGCCCAGATCGCGCGCACGAACGATGACATCGATCAGCCCCTTTTCGGTAATTGGATCACCGATTTGAACAGAGGCGCCAGAGATTTCACCCGTCTGCGCGTCCATCGTCATCGAAGAGAAGGTCGCGCCGCGCAAACCGTCGCGTCCGGTGCGCCCACCAAGCACAATGACGCGATCTCCAATCTGCGGGGTCTTGCGATGCCTGCCTTTTGGCGCAATCCCTACACACCCGCAAAAGACAAGCGGATTGGCTGTATAACCTTCATCGTACAAAATCGCGCCGTTGACAGTTGGGATGCCAATCTTGTTGCCGTAATCCTGTACGCCCGCAATCACGCCCGATTGGATCCGGCGCGGGTGCAAAACACCTTCAGGCAATTGGTCCGGATCAAGATTTTGATTTCCGAAACACAGGATGTCTGTATTTGCAATCGGCTTGGCGGAAACGCCGAGGATATCGCGGATGACTCCGCCGACACCTGTGTTCGCTCCGCCAAACGGTTCCACCGCTGAGGGGTGGTTGTGCGTCTCGACTTTGAAGGAAATCTCGAATTCATCGTCGAAGTCGATGATGCCAGCGTTATCTACGAATGCGGAGATAACCCATGGCGCGTTGATCCGGTCGGTGGCGGATTTCAAATAAGTCTTTATAAGAGAATCAATGACCTGGCCGTCATCTTTCGTGATCTTCGCCTTGAATGTTTTGTGAACGCAATGCTCACTCCATGTTTGGGCGATGGTCTCGAATTCAACGTCGCTTGGGTCGCGTCCTTCTTTGGTAAAATAATTTTGAATGGCCTGCATCTCTGCCAGATCCAGTGCAGCGCGACGTACCCTAGAGAGGACAAGCAATTCATCAGCCGACAAATCGCGAACGGGAATGATTTCAACCGTTCCGCTGGATTCGACTTCAAGCCGGAAGGATGGGCTGATTTCCCCAACGGTCCAATGTTGAATGACGGGATTGGCTAACAGACTTTTGGCGATCGATTGAGCCACAGATTCACGATCTACAGCCTGATCGACACACAAAAGATAACGTTGGCCGGTCGCAGCACGGTGGACTCCTTTGAAGCCCAATTCATGGGCTGCACGGACAATTTGCTCGGCGACGGGGTCAGTCACGCCGGGACGAAGAGCAACTTCCAGGATAACTGAATCAGGTTCAGAAGAGGGAAGCGGGGATGGCAATTCCGTCCAGAGCGCGGTTTGGATCACAGGGTCCGTTAAAAGTTTGAGGGTCAACTGCTGCAAGTCTTCCTGCGACAGTTGACCCTCGGTGAAGTAGAGGTCCTGCACAATGATGCTGTGCAGGTGATGAAAGCCCAGCGCGTGGGCATCGTTTAGATATCCTCCATTTCGCGGGTCGTTCGTTTTGTTGTGAACAAGAAACTTATAAATGGGCATAGGCACTTGTCGACGTTTCGCGAGATTTTACCCTCATACTCTTGTCTAGTCAAAGGGCAGTTCCGCCAAGTTGTCTTACATCTTCGCGCCCTTAACTCAAATCACTATCGGCTATTCTTAAGAGCGTGTTCAAACCCGCGATGCACCCTCGAAATAGATGGGATTGGAGACAAGAGTCAGTAATTCAGATAAGACAGACCATGCGTGGCATCAATTATTGAAAATCTCCTTTTTGGGAGGCTCGCTGAATCAAAAACTGCCCGGCCTGCCTGTTGCTGTAGTTTTGAGACTTTTCACGCAAGAGCATGATTGAAATCACTGAAAAGAATCACGCGTGGCGGGATATCGTCTATAGTTCACACCACGGGTAAAATCAATGATCCAACAGTGTGGAGGTGTGAGCGTATGAATCCAGAAAATTTTTTTAGATGCCTGTTATCATTATATAATTGTGTACTATATCGATTCTCATAATGAACTTGTGCTACTGCTTTGTATTTTGGCCCAAGGGCGCAGTAAATTCATCGATATAATCGAGAAAAGAAAACTGTGGAGTTGGATTCTGATACTTCATGATAACTTTTGTCGATCCGGCTTTATATGTCCTGTAGAAACACTTCACTATTCCTATATGGTGAGCGAGGCGCCTAATAAGCCTGGCTGGTTGAAAGAAGCTTACGACAGTGGCGATCATGTGCATCCGTCAAGGGAAGGCAGAAAAGCAATGGCTGAAGCGATCGATGTCGAGATGCTGGTGTAGATTGCAAGAGGAGATGCTACGATGAGTACATTGAACGATACAATGGATGCGCTGGTCTGGCTTGGGCCACGCGAGATGGTGCAGCGTGCTGAGCCGATGCCGCGGCTGGCGGACGGTGAGATATTGATCGAAGTTGGCGCGGTCGGCATCTGCGGCTCGGAGCTGAGCGGCTTCTTAGGTCATAATAGCCTGCGCGTGCCGCCCCTGATTATGGGACATGAATGCGCCGGGCGCGTCGTGGAGACGAAGATGGGGAGTTTCGCCAACGGCAAGGCGGCCACGGTTGGTTCCCGCGTCACCTTCAACCCGCTGATTGTCTGTGGCAGTTGCGACCGCTGCCGGTCCGGGCGGTCAAACCTGTGTCGTCACCGCCAACTCGTCGGCGCGCACCGTCCAGGTGCTTTCGCGCAGTACGTCGCCGTGCCGGCACGCCAGTGCTACCCGCTCCCCGATCATCTGTCCCTAGTTGCAGGGTCGCTCGCGGAGCCGCTGGCGTGCTCTATCCGCGCCGTCGGCCTCGCTGGCGTGCAGCCAAACCAGCGCTTGTTGGTCCTCGGCGCCGGGCCGATCGGGCTGTGCGCCGTTGCGGCCGCGCGCGCCCAAGGCGTCGAGCAAATCGTCGTCAGCGATGTGGCGCCGCAGCGGCTGGAGATCGCACAGCGCTGGGGCGTGCATGATGTAGTCAACGCGCGCGAGCAGGATGTGGTCGCCTTTGTGCAGGAGCGCTTTCCCGGCGGCGTCGACTGCGTGATCGACGCGGTTGGCGCGACACCCGTACGGAAGCAGGCAATCCAGGCAGTGGTTCCTGGCGGTCGTGTTGTACTGATCGGCCTGCATGATGAGGAATCCGTGCTGCCCGCCAATTACCTGATCCGGCAAGAGATCGCGATCACCGGCAGCTTTGCCTACACCGAGGCCGATTTCGCTCAAGCGGTCGATCAGCTGGTTGGTGGCGTGGTGCAACCGAGTGCCGACTGGCTCCAAGAGCGTCCGCTGAGCGATGGGCCAGCTGCATTTGCTGAACTGGTGGACGGCAAGGCCCAGACGGCCAAGATCGTCTTGACCGTGGCTGGCCCGACCGACAAGGAGAACCATGATGCACATTAGTGCTGTTTGCCGAGAACTGGCATCGTCGCCAGACCGGGGCCCAGACCACTGGAACAGTCCGTGGTGGGGCGACGCCGGGCACAGACGTGGAGACGCACAATGGCTGACCCTGTGACGCAAAACGGGGCTACCGCGATCCACCTGCCCGATCTACGTGGCGGCACGGCACTGGTGACTGGCGCGAGCCGTGGAATTGGTCGGGCGGTGGTGGAGGCGCTCGCCGCGCACCATGTGCGGTGCTTTGGTCTGGCAAGCCACGAGCTCCCGCCGAACCTTGCCCCGCAAGTCGTGTCGGTTCCCTGCGATCTCAGCGACGCCGCGGCGATCGAGGCGGCCGTTACAGCGGTCGCGGCACAGACCGAATCGCTGGACTACCTGGTCAACGTCGCAGGGGTCGATCCAAAGTACCGGCTCGAGGAGGGCACCGTCGACATCTGGGATGGAATCGTCGACCTGAACTTGCGCGCCTACTACCTGCTCATCCGCGGCTGTCTGCCGCTGCTGCGGCACGGGCGGGGCAGGTCAATTGTCAATGTCTCGTCGATCAACTACCGGCTGGGGATCGTCGGGCGCTCGATCTACTCGACCACCAAGGCCGGCATCCTCGGGCTCACCACCGGGCTAGCACGCGAGCTTGGCCGTGAGCAGATCCGTATCAACACGGTCACGCCCGGATGGGTATTCACCGAGCGACAGGTCGCGGAGTACTTCGCCACGCCCGACGCGGAAAAGCATCTGGCGACACTTAGCGAGAAGCAGGCGCTGCCGCTCCACATTGAGGCGGTCGACATTGCCAATCACATCCTGTTCTACCTGAGCAACGTTAGCCGCGCCTCCACTGGCCATAACTGCGTAGTCGATGGCGGCTGGCTGCTGGAGTGATAGGCATCGCAGCGTTCACACGTATCAGGATGCGCAGATGGCGACAATCAAACACTGTGGAGAACCGGTGGACTCGGTAGTCAAGGCCAACAACATTCTTACTGACATTGGAGATATTCATGGCTGAACATTTATATGCCGACACGGTTGTTATCGGCGGTGGCACAGCAGGGTCGGCTGTGGCGGCACGTTTGGTAGAGGGCGCGTCACAGACTGTGTTGTTGATCGAGTCTGGGCCTGACTATGGCGCGTTCGCTGAACGACGTTGGCCTGCGCAATTGTTGGATGCGCGCAGTCTGCCAGGCGGTCATGATTGGGATTACATCAACAACGCTCGCACGGGTCGTCCGGGACATCCATTGGAGCGGGCGCGCGTCATCGGAGGTTGCTCTTCGCACAATGGCTGCGCGGCGATCTGGGGCAGCCGGGTTGACTATGATGGTTGGGTGGCTCTGGGCAATCCAGGTTGGAGCGCCGACGAGTTGCTGCCATTTTTTAAACTTGCCAATGAAAAGCTGAGAGTAAAACGAATTTCGGTCTCCGAAATCACGCCCTGGCAGGGAGCTTGTTTGGAAACCGCACCGAAATTCGGGATTCCGCAAGTCACTGACCTGAATGATCTGGATGAAAACGTTGGCATGAGTACTTCACCAGTGAACATTGTAGACGGCATACGTTGGAATACGGCCTTCGCATATTTGGATTCGTTGCGCGGCAATGATCATCTAACTATTCGGGGACAAATGCAAGTCGATCACTTGCTACTGGAAAGCAACCGTGTTGTCGCTGTTGAAGCAAACGGTCCGGATGGACACGTACTTGTCGAAGCGAGCCGCGTGGTTGTTTGCGCCGGAACCTATGGCTCGCCCGCCATACTGTTGCGTTCTGGCATTGGTCCGGACTCCGAACTACAGACCCTCGGGATCGAAACGAAACTCGATTTGGCAGTTGGCAGAAATCTGCACGATCACCCGGCGGTCTATCTCAAATACAGCGGCACATCTCAGCTTGTAGCCGCCATGATGGATTTTATTGCCAGGGGCGGCGTTCTATTCTCCGAGCAGACCATTGCCAAGTTCCGCAGTAAGTATTGCACCTCTGCTTATGATCTGCATTTATTTCCAGTTGGTGGCCAGTTCACAGATAGAGCGGATAGCTGGGAATTCTTGCTGCCCGTAGCGAACATGATCCCACTCTCGCGCGGCAGTGTGCAATTGACGAGCGCCGATCCATTCGCGACTCTCAAGATTGACACCGCTTATCTCAGCGATCCGGAAGGGCGTGACCTTGCCATCCTCTGGAATGGAATTGAGTTGGTACGTGACTTTGCCTGTCAGCAGCCATTGGCAGGTTTAATTGGAGAGGAAATATCGCCGACGGTCAATTACAGAACCCCCGAGGATGTTCGACGCGACAACTTGCATTACTACCATGCTGTCGGAACCTGCAAAATGGGTCCCGAGTCGGACCCGACTGCTGTAGTGGACGCGCATGGAAAAGTGCATGGAGTGGACAATCTGTATGTTGCCGACGCGTCCATCATGCCGGTCGTGCCACGCGCCAACACTAACATTCCGGCATTGGTCGTGGGCGAACGCATTTCCGCGTGGCTTACCCAAACATGACCCGGCTCGCCGTCATCGCCGATGACCTTTCCAGCGCCACGGATTGCGGTGCACAAGTGGTTCGGAGTGGTCTGTCCGTCGTTGTGCCTTTAGGAGGGTACTCTCTTCCAAAGCAAGCGCCTGCAGCCCAGGTGATATCCGTTGATACGGACAGTCGCAGTTTGTCCGCCGATCACGCTTATGCCAAAGTCAAGCTGGCATCGCAACAATTGGTTGCCGGGGGTTGGACGGATTTTTACAAATCAGTGGATTCCACGTTGCGAGGCAACCTGGGCGCTGAGATCGAGGCCGTGCTGGATATTGTCAAGCCGGATTGCGCCGTCCTCGCTCCAGCTTTTCCCAAATATGGCCGCACTACAGTGGATGGCGTTCAATATCTTCATGGCCGCCCATTGCATGAGACTGAGTTTGGTACGGACCCGACTGCCCCGGTGAAAGATGCGGATATCGCCAGACGACTGGCTGAAGGTTCGCGCCGTAAGGCAGGTCGGCTGCCGCTGGATCAATTGCGCACGGGACCGACGCAAATAAAAAGCACCATCCAGGGACTGTTGGCTGGCGGGATCGAATTGGTGGTTGTGGATATTGCTGAGCAGGACGATCTCAAGAGAATATGTCTCGGGCTTTCCCAAAGCGATTTAAGAGTCGTCTGGGTTGGTTCAACTGGCTTAGCAGAGTTCGTTCCTCTGGCACTGGAAGTCACTTCTACGTCCAATATACACAACCAGGATCGTCCGCTTAATCCCCGGCCGGCTCTGGCGCTGGTAGGCAGCGCGTCCGAAACGACCCGGCAACAATTAAGCTACGCCCAAACCAACCACAGATTGAACATCATCAGTCTTGACTCGGCCCGGATGATTGAAAACGGCACAACTGCTGCAGCGGAACTCGAACAGGCAAGCTCAAACCTGCGCGCCGCGCTGGACTCGGGCAACGATGTGGCTTTGGTCGTGAGCGCTTTGCGCGACGAGGTTGCGGCGACGCAACAACTCGGGGCTAAACTTAACTTGTCCGCCGCACAGGTCGCTCAACGGATTGTTGGCGGGCTGGCGCAAGCAGGCAGCAGGCTGGTCCGCGAAGGCCGGATCAGCGGAATCGTTGCTACGGGCGGCGACACCGCCAATGCATTATGCAATGCGTTGGACGCACAAGCCCTCGAGATCCTGGGCGAGGTGGAAGCGGGGATACCTATCATGCGCCTCCTGGGTACACAATCCCTGCCGCTGGTTACAAAGGCGGGCGGCTTCGGCAGCCCGGCTGCCATTGGAGACGCGCTGGTGAAAGTGAAACAGTATGTCTAGTTTGGAGGATTTACCGATCGCGATCACGATGGGTGATCCCTGCGGCATTGGGCCTGAGATCATTGCGAAGTTGTACGCTGACGCCGCTTCGTTGCCTCCAAGCCTGGTATTAGGCGATGAAGGGCTCATCAAACGCGCGATTCGATTGCTGGCTTTGCCCCTCACAGTGAGAGTCATTGATTCTCCGGAAGCTCTTCAGTTAACACCGAACACGATCAATGTCATTCCACTCAGCCGGCTGCCGGAAGATCTACCTTTCGGACAACTGGACGCGCGGGCGGGCAAAGCGGCATTCGACTACATTCGAACCGGAATCGATCTTGCCCTCCAAAAAAGAATCAGGGCGATAGTAACCGCGCCGATCAATAAAGAAGCTCTACGACTGGCGAATATTCATTATCCCGGGCACACGGAAATCCTGGCTGACTTCAGCGGAACCAAAGACTTTGCCATGATGTTGATGAACGATGATCTGCGCGTCATCCTTGTCACCATCCACGTTTCTCTGCGGGAAGCAATTGAGCAGGTAACGCTGGAAAGTGAATTGAGAACCATTCGGCTGGCGCATCGGGCGATGACTCAATTGGGCATTGCTCGGCCTCGAATCGCAGTAGCAGGACTAAATCCTCACGCGGGCGAGCACGGTCTCTTTGGCTCCGAAGATGACACCATCATCAGGCCGGCGATTCAACAGGCACAGGCTGAAGGCATTGAGGCGAGTGGGCCCTGGCCGGGCGATACCGTGTTCATGCACGCCCGCCAGGGACGCTTTCATATTGTCGTAGCTCAGTATCACGATCAGGGACTGATCCCGGTAAAGTATTTGGGGGTGGATGAGGGCGTTAACATCACTGTGGGTTTGCCCTTCGTCCGAACCAGCGTTGATCATGGCACGGCATTCGATATTGCCGGAACGGGAAAAGCCAGTGAGGCTAGCTTGCGCGTCGCCGTAGCACAGGCGGTACTGCTCACTCGATCACTTCCCGCGTCCCACCCGGCGGAAAAACTATGAATTATGTTTCATGACGTTGTCCATCTTGTGAAAGGAGGCTGAAACTTTTTTATGAACGTGCACCTGATGAACCTGCTTCACCGCGTTGACATGCAGTTCCAGGATCAATCATTCCTGCTGCCCTTGCTGCAAGGGCGCCTCACTGCCTTCGGTCAAGACGCGAAGCATTTGCTCGTGAAGCAAACCATTCGAGACCAAAATAGAGTCGGTGGAAAAGAAATTTTCATCTCCATCCCCAAATGTGACGCGTCCGCCCGCCTCTTGCACGATAAGTGCGCCTGCTCCGATATCCCAAAGTTTGACTCCAAATTCCCAATAGCCATCCAGTCGACCCATAGCCGTCCATGTACAATCGAGGGCGGCAGAACCCAAATGCCTGACCGCTTGGGTTCGCAGTTGGAACTGGACGAATTGAGCCAGATTATTTCGAGGGTTGGTACGAACATCATACGGAAAGCCTGTGGAAATCACGGCTTGTCCCAGATCGGCCCGCGAGGATACACGGATGGGCTGGCTATTCAGAGTCGCGCCGCGCCCTGCTTCCGCGGAAAACATTTCGTTACGAAATGGATCATAAACGACTCCCACGACTGGGATATTGCTCCTCAATAGCCCTATTGACACACAAAAGATCGGTATTCCATGAGCAAAGTTTGTGGTTCCATCCAAAGGGTCTATCACCCACTGATATTCGCTGATTGTTTTATTATGACCGCTTTCCTCTGCCAGGATGGCATGGTCAGGGAATTCTTCTTGAATGAAGGAAAGGATAACTTCCTCCGAACGCTTGTCAAATTCTGTTACGAGATCGATGACACCCTTTTGTTCGATATGGCGTACGTTTCCATAACCGCCCATGAGAACAGCACCGGCATGACGAGCAATACCTTCTACCATTTGTAAAATATCTGACACAGTTTAATCCTTTCTACCGCAAGCGTATGCACTTTTTTGAAGCCATTCAGCAGTGGCCCGCCTTAATGATAACCTTTGGCGAGCTTACATATTCCAATCGAAAGGTCATGTAGAACCACTATGAACAAAGTAATCCTGATTATGTCTGATGCCCTGCGTTATGACGTTGCGAGATCCCATATGGGTTTTTTGGGTCACCTTGTGGAAACAAAGCAGGCAACCCTGTATAAGATCATCGGTGAGCTACCTAGCATGTCACGTCCCATGTATGAGACCATCCATACCGGTATGGCGTCCAGTGAGCACGGCATCGTCGCAAATACTATTGTAAGACGCTCGTCGGTGCCAAATATCTTTCAAAGCGTGGTGGACGCGGGCAAGGTCACTGCAGCTGTGGCCTATTATTGGGTATCCGAATTGTATAATCGCGCACCATTTAATTGGATCGACGATAAGGAAGTAGATGACGAGAAATTATTAGTCCAGCATGGACGTTTTCATAGAACAGATGATTATCCTGACGAGGAATCGTTTGCCTCGGCGGCATTCCTGGTACGGAAGTTTTCCCCTGATTATTTGCTGCTCCACCCCGTCATGATGGATTACACGGGTGAAACATATGGCTCCGATTCCAGCCAGTATCGCAAGCAGGCGATCAAGCAGGATGTACTTCTTGGCCCTCTCAGTGTGGAATGGCGGGAACGCGGTTACACCATCTTGGTCACGGGCGATCATGGCATTAATAGTGATGGGCATCACGGTGGAACCACGCCCGAGCAGCGTGAAGTGCCGTTGTACATCATCTCGCCAGATGGACAAGGCAAAGGCGATGCGAGCGAGACTGTCTCCCATCTGCAGATCGCACCGACTGTCTTACAACTGCTCGAGATTCCGATCCCTTCGTCGATGAAGATGAAACCGCTCTGACATTCCGACCATTGTTCCAGTCTCGGTACGCCGAGGCTGGAGAGTTGATGTGCATCAGGAACAGAATGAGCCTTGCGAAGGTTGATATGAGCGGTCAGAGTCCCTTTGAAAACCTTCACAAGGCTCTTTTTTCTTTTAGCTGGAGACCACCTGTAATCCCTCGGCACTGCCATCTCTGCAGAAATCAGATCGGGGAATTCAAGCCCTCTCTCATGCGTTTCAGCGATCAGCAACCTCAATCTTCAAAGGCTCGCTTGAAAAATCCACACGTTTTGCCCACTCGCCTGAAAGATTTATGGATGTATTCGCCAGGAGGCGTCTTAATTTCTGACTATACAAGAGCCTTTGACCCTGCATAACCTTCAACGTAATGTGATTTCGGAATTCATAGGAGCGGAGGCGGAATCGACTCGGCAATGCGTCTGGGCTTAGCACGTTCGGGCATATCCAGTCCAATGGCGGTTCGGCATGGACCTCGAGCCTGCTCTCGTTCCATTCGGTGTCTTTCAAAAACCGCGCGATGGACCGTGCCGCGCTTCGACCTTCCAAAGCTGCCCAGTCTGCCGTCTCAACGCCGCGGAGTAGATTCCCTGCCGCGAAGATGCCTGGTTGTGATGTGCGAAATCGCGAATCAACCTGCGGACCGAGCGCGGGCTTGCCCGTTTTTACATCGGCTTTTCTGACAAGCTCGTTTTCAGGGATCCAATCGCCAGTGAAAACAATTGTGTCACACTCGATGACCTGGATTTTACCCGAGTCCAGATCTGTTATTTCGATCCCTTCCACACGTTGATGTCCAAAGATATTCGTGGCGCGTGTATTAGTGAGGATTCGCGCGCGGGCCAGGATATCGGCAAAGAGGATTTTCGCTGGCAAAAACACGGGAAGATAGAGTTGATGATTCGGCAATTCGGTAATCATGTTCAGGACGCGTACCCCGGCATGCATGAGCGTTAGCACGACGGAAAGACTCACTCTCTCCGCGCCGATAATCACCGCGTGTTTTCCAACAGGCAATTCGTGTTCATAAACAAATCGCTGCAGTGAGCCAGTGGTGAAGATGCCCTGTGGGCGATAACCGGGAACAAGCCGCGCGGAACGAGGTCGCTCACGCACGCCGGTTACCAGCAAAACAGATTTCGCTTCGACTGCCCCTACTCCATCTGGAGAGGTGAATTTGAACTGGCTCAAGCCGCCGTCCTCAGCGTCGTCATTCCAACCCGTGATTGTTGTTGACGTATGAATCTTTATCCCAGCCCTATCAGCCATCTCCCGATATTTGCGTGCATAGGATGGACCGGTCATCACACGATGTAGATCACTGAGGCCAAAGCCGATATGCCCGCACATGCGAGGAATGCCACCCGCTTCTGGTTCACGCTCTGCAATCAGAATATTGTCGACCCCAAGTTTTTTCAGTTCCAATGCCGCGGCGATACCCGCCGGTCCAGCTCCGACGATCAAGACATCTACCGCTCCGCCGAAAGTACGCCGGGACAACCCTGGCACTGCCCGTGATGGCGCCGAGACGCCATCAGGCAAGTGTGTGAGCGGAGTGGTGCTTTTCTCGCTATGAAGTCGAAGGGCAGTTGATGAAGGAATCTCTGACCTAACAGGAGATTGGTTCTCAATGGCTCGCAACGACATAACAAGTGAGGCATGACAATTGAAGCCCTGGCATCTTCCCTGCATGGCACGCGTTCTCCTACGCAAAGCATCCAGTGTTGTCGCAGGGATAACAGAATTCATTGCATCGTGGATTTCGCCCACCGTCACGCGCTCGCAGTGACATACGATCAGCCCATAGTGAGCGTTCTCTGCAATCAAAGCGCCACTCTGATAAGGTCGCAGAAATGCTTCTCCAATATTGGGCATTCGGATCGTTTTGAATTCAGATTTGGACCTTAGTTCAACACCGCCTTCCTTTAACAGGTCAGCCACATATTCAGCGATTCCCAGACTAGCCGAAATCCCTGTTGATCGAATCCCACCCACACAAATGTATTGCTGATCGGCATGCAGGGCGATCTGATAATCGCTGTGCTCGGTCGCGGCGCGCAGGCCCGCGTACGTAGCGGTCACTTCCTCATTGAGGAGGTCAGGCAGAATCTTTTCGCCCTTCTCCAGCAAGGACTGCAATCCGTCGGCACTTGTGTTGGTCGCGGCTTTATCTGGCAAATCCTCGGCAGTCGGTCCAAGCAGGACGTTGCCATAAATGGTTGGGCTAATGAGCACTCCCTTTGTGATTGCTGTCGGCACCGGCAACAGGACATGATTGACAAGTGGACGCGCCAGCTTGTCGTAGACAATCAACTCTCCGCGCCGTGGTGTGACCTTGAAATTCTCATGCCCAAAATGCTGATTGATCTCATCTGAATATAAGCCCGCTGCATTGATGACCCATTTTGCTTGAATCTCTTCGCTCCCGCTCGAAATCATGGAAAAATCATCTACTCTCTTTATAGATCTCACAGCAAAGTTTAATTTGAGCATCACCTCATTCGCAACTGCCTGAGTCGCGCAGGCCAGAGGAATAGTAAAGGTACAGAGAATTCCTTCACCTGGGACGAACATCCCTCCCAAGGCGCCTCGGCCTAGATGTGCCTCGCGTTGATAAAGTTCTTCCTTGCTGGTGATATACACATCTGTGTCCCCATTTTTATGTGCCTTAGCCAAAAGGGACGGTAAGGTCTCGAATTGTTCTTGCGTCCACGCAATTAATAGACCACCTATACGCTCGAATGGACTTCCCACTTCCATCATAAACTTTTCCAATAGAGGATAACTACGTTTCAATAACGCTGATTCAAGCGAACCAGGTGTCGCGTCATAGCCTGTATGCCAGAGCGCTGTGCTGGCCTTCGAAGTCCCCATCCCTACATCCGGCTTGGATTCAAGGAGGACGATATTTAGTTCATAACGCGAGAGTTCACGTGCGATGGCAGAACCTACTGCACCTGCGCCAATGATAGCGACATCGTAGATTTGTGTCATATTACATTATTCAACAGTTCGATAGATTTCCTTACTCCGACCAGCGGTGATATGCTATAGTCTTCATGTTCAATGCTTAATACATCGTCATAGCCATTTTGCTTCAACTGGATAACAAAATCACGCCACCAGATTTCAGAATGTCCATAGCCCAGTGTCACATAATTCCACGAACGCTCAGCGACATGCTCATTGGGTTTTGTTTCCAACAGGGTGTTGATTTCACGATTATGGGGATCAATGCGAGTATCCTTGGCATGCACATGATAAATCACGCCCCGCAATTGGCGGATGGCACGCAGAGGATCGCCGCCCATCCAGAGAGCATGACTGGGATCGAAATTAACTCCCACCACCTCCCCGACGGCATCGCGCAGTTTAAGCAATGTTTCCGTGTTATAAACGAGTTGATGAGCATGCTGTTCCACGCAAATCTTTTCGATACCGTTCTCACGAGCACGGTTCACCAGATCGCGCCAGTAGGGGATTGCCACATCGTTCCACTGATAGCGTAAGATTTCACGTCCTTCTGGAGGCCAGGCTGTAGTGATCCAATTCGCATTCTGATCTCCCGGGCCGCCCGGCAAGCCAGACATCATCACAATTTGGTGGACACCGACGAATTGAGCCAGCTTCATGGTATTGCGAACAACTCGATCGTGTAACTTCCCCTGCTCTCCGGGGGCCAGTTGGTTACCCGAGCAATTCAGCGCGCTGATCTCCAGTCCATGATCGCGGATCTTCGCGAGGAAATTTGCCCTCTCCGTTTCATTCTCCAGGAGAAGATCCAGGTCTACATGGGGTGCCGATGACCAACCACCACAACCAAATTCAAGAGCTTGCACGCCCAATTCGGCGGCTGTTTCAAGCAATTCATCAAATGATAGGTATCCTAAACTATCGGTGACTAAACCTATTCGCATGTACCTTTCCTTTGCTGTTGTTTCTGCGAATTGAAGCAATGGTTATAACCGGCGCAACGGACGACTCCCTCATGACAGGGTGTCATCTATCTTGTTCAAAGTGTGTCGCTATGCCGAGTCGACCTCTGTGTCAAACTCGTTCACCTGTACCCAGCGGTGCTCCTGACAGGAAAGATCAACAGCATCGATGACCTTGTTCACTCCATAAGCAAAGCGGACATCAGGTTGGGCCGGTTGATCCAGTGCTATGGCAGTAACTAGATCATGGGCCTCGATAATCTTCTGATCGTTGTAACCCAGGCCAATACCCGCCAACCCAAAGAAGGCCTTATAGCCTGGATGCTCCGGTCCAATGTACACTGTTTTGTAACCTTGCTCTCGGTCTGGGTCTGTGTGGCGATATAATTTGATTTCATTCATCCTTTCCTGGGTGTAAAACAAACTGCCCTTGGTGCCCTGAATCTCATACGTCAATCCAAGCTTGCGTCCCATGCCCACACGGCTGGTACCGATGGTCCCGATGGCTCCCTTGTCAAAACGGATAAGGAACTCCGCGATGTCTTCATTTTCGACGGCTCGCTTCTCACCGCCGCTTTGAGCGGTAGCAGCATAGCCAGAGCCACCGGCTGGCACAACTCTCTCCTTAATTTTCATAGCATTCAACCCACAAACCTCAACAATGTCGCCGACTAAAAAATGGGCAAAGGCAATGGTATGCGAACCAAGATCTCCCAACGCGCCCGTACCGGCGAGCGTACGATCCAACCGCCAGCTAAATGGGATGTCTGGGTTGGCGAGAAAGTCCTGGTCGAATGTTCCTCGGAACAGGGTAATTTCACCCAAGTCCCCCGATACAATGAGTTGCTTGGCAAAAGCCTGGGCCGGGTTTTTTAGGTAATTGAACCCGACGATGCTGAGGACTCCAGATTTTTCTACTGCCGCGACAATACGGGCGGCATCGAACGAAGTCGTTGCCAATGGTTTTTCACAGTAGATGTGCTTGCCAGCCTGGGCTGCGGCAACGGCCATTTCGGCGTGCAGGTGATTGGGGGTTGAAATATCTACGAGATCCACGCGAGAGTCTTCCACAATCTCGCGCCAATTTGTCGTCCAGCGGGCAAAGCCAAACTCTCCTGCCCACTTTTCGATGGCTTCTGCATCAATGTCGGCGACGATCTCAAGAATAGGTCTGCCTGGCTGACTACCAAAAACCAAGGGGACATTCCTAAACGCTATGGCATGCGCTCTACCCATACCTCCGGTACCGATAAGCCCAATCCGTATGTCTTTCACCGATTATGCTCCTTTCATTAGCCTATGCTGCTTATTCGGGTTGTCAGTAAGTAATCTTAATCGGCTTGATCATTTTCAAAGCTTCGGCGGCTACCTCCCCCATCATTTGTGCCAGTACGCCAGCCATATAAATAAGCATGAATGCTCATTATTTTGTCTGGTCTTATCGTTCATAGGAAGCATAAATTCAGTCAGATTATGGAACCGGAGCCGTGATCTTGCTTAACCAAGCCGGTCTGTGTTGCAGATAGGATTTTTTCGCTGCCATCCTCATAATCAGTGGGATGCATCCTTGCTGCCTGCGGTCTAGGCCGGCCGCATCCGGTTAAGGATCTCCAGCATGAGTTGCACATCGTCTCCCATCAACGCGTCCGCGCCGAGTTCGATGCTAAAGGCCATGCTGGCCTCGTCCGTGGTCGACCATGACCAAACCGCTATCGCGTTTTCATGCAGCACGCGGACAACGTCAGCGGTTAAGACGGTATATTGGTGCTGGAGCACCGGGGCTGGAAAAGACATCGCCTGTCGCACAGCCTCTGGGGGATCGGCTGGCGCGTCATCGGGCAGGCGCTCAGGGGCGAGGAGAAGTTCCAGGCATTTAGATCTTGCCAGATGCAGAGCCTCATGATTGTAAGAACTCAGAAATGCCGAATCCAGCATATTGTGTTTTACAAACAGGTCCACCAAACTGAGGGCAATGCGATTCGATTCATCTGCGTTCGCGCCTTTCACTTCAAAACAGGACAAAATACCCACTTCCTTGTAGAGCAACAGAGTCTCTTCAGTCGAAGGGACTCTTGTTCCAGCAAACTCCGGCCTGAATTTCCCGCCAGCGTCGAGCCGCTGGATCTCCTCCCAGGTCACCGCGCTGACACGTCCGGTTCCAGTTGTGGTCCGGTCAAGCGTCGGGTCATGCATCATCACCAGGGTTCCGTCGCGGGTGATATTGACGTCACATTCGATCATTTCCACGCCCAACTCAATGGCTCTGCGATACGCCTCCAGCGTATTTTCAGGATAAGCAATCGAGTGGCCGCGATGGGCAACGGACAAGGGACGATACTCCCGAAGCCAGGGGTTGATTGACATGAAGGCATTTCCTTTCGGAAGGGGAGTTAGGACTTGAGTGCTCCCTTGAGCGAGAGCTGGTCGGCAAAGTGGCAAGCGGCGAAATGTCCCGGACGGTATTCTTTCCACTCGGGCGTCTCGTGCTTGCACACCTCCTGGGCATACGGGCAGCGCGGGTGAAAGTGACAGCCGGTGGGTGGGTTGGCGGGGCTGGGGATTTCGCCTTCGAGGATGACGGGCTTCATCACTTCATCTGGGTCAAGCGCGGGGATGGCGGACATGAGCGCCTCAGTATAGGGGTGCAGCGGCTGATAGAACAAAGCCGCGGTGGGTGCTACTTCCACCAACCTCCCCAGATACATCACCGCCACCCGATCACTGACATGCTCAACCACGCTGAGATCATGGGCGACGAACAAATATGTGAGGCCAAATTCCTTCTGCATATCCATTAACAGATTGAGAATTTGGGCCTGGATGGAGACGTCCAACGCCGAGACCGGTTCGTCGCAGACCACAAACTGGGGCCGAACCACCAGCGCGCGCGCAATGCCAATACGTTGGCGCTGGCCGCCACTGAAGGCGTGCGGATAACGGCGGAGATGTTCCAGACTCAACTGGCAGAGCCGGGCGGTTTCACGGACTCGTTCATCTACTTCATCGCCATGGGCCACGCCACCCGCCACCAGGGGCTCGGCGATGATGTCGCGCACCGTCATCCGTGGGTTCAGCGAGGAGTAGGGATCCTGAAAAATCATCTGGGCGTGCCGCCGAAAGGCGCGTAGTTCGGTCGGGCTCAGTTTGGCCAGGTCAGTGGCCGGACCGTCCTGAAGATGAAAGATGATCTCGCCTTCGGTAGGATTGAATGCGCGCAGGATCGTGCGGCCCGCCGTCGTCTTGCCAGAGCCGCTCTCACCCACCAGTCCTACAGTTTCGCCCTGGAGGATGTGCAGGTTAACGCCATCCACGGCCTTCACCGTCCCAGCGCCGCGGCCCAGGAAACCCTGCCTGAGTGGGAAATGTTTTTTGAGGTTTTTCACCTCGAGCAACACACGGCGTTCTTCAGGCATCCGCTTTCTCCGGTTCATACAAGAGGCAGCGCACAGAATGTTGATCGTCCAACTGCGTGAGGGCCGGCATGTGAACCTCGCACCGTCCCGGCATCATCTGGCTGCAACGTGGATGGAACGGGCACCCGCTGGGGCGGTGGAATGGACTGGGGATCGATCCTTCAATCGCGACCAAGCGTTGCCCCGCAGTCTTGCCCAGGCGCGGCACGGCCCGCAGGAGGTCCACGGTGTAGGGGTGCTTGGGGTTGCGAAGGATCTCGCGCACAGGTCCATACTCCACCACTTGTCCGAGGTACATAATAGCGACCGTATCAGCGATCTGCGCAATCACACCTAAATTGTGAGTGATAAACATGACAGCCATACCCAGGCGTTTTTGCAACCCGCGCATCAGATCCAGGATCTGCGCTTGGATCGTCACATCCAGGGCGGTCGTAGGCTCGTCGGCAATCAACAAGGACGGATTGCACGAAAGGGCCATGGCTATCATTGCCCTTTGGCGCATACCGCCCGAGAACTGGTGAGGATAGTTATCCACCCGCTGCTCGGCGCTCGAAATGCCAACCAGCCGCAAGAGCTCAATCGTCATCTCTCGAGCCCTGGTGGTGGAGACCATTTGATGGAGCAGGATGGCCTCTTCGATATGGCTGCCAATCGTGTGCACCGGAGAAAATGAACTCATCGGCTCCTGAAAGATCATGGCGATATCTTTGCCCCGGATATTGCGAATCTCAGGGCCCGTGGGGTTAAGCTTCGCGAGGTCAACGACTCCATTTTCGTTCGCGCCAGATGAGCCAGGGGGATGAAACAGAATTTGGCCGGAATCGATTCGCCCCGGTTGAGGAATAATGCGCAGGATCGAGTGCGCAGTTATGGATTTGCCGCAGCCGCTTTCGCCAACCACACCCAGGACTTCACCGCGCCGTATGGTCAGGTCGACTCCCTCCACCGCGCGGACTGTGCCTTCGTCAAGTGGGAAGGACACCCGCAAGTCTTTGATTTCCAACAGCATGTTGTTATCCACGTGTCGCTGCCCTTTAGCGGGAATAAGGATCGGCGGCGTCGCGCATGCCGTCACCGACAAAACTGAAGGCCATGACGGATATGATCACGAACGCCACGGGTGTAAACAGCCAAGGATACAGCGCAATGGCTTGGATATTCTGGGCATCTTGCAGTAACGTTCCCCACGAGATCACGGGCGCCCGCAGGCCTAAACCAATAAAGGAGAGCGAGGTCTCAGCCAGGATCATATACGGAAACGAGATCGAAAGATCCACAATAATATAACTCAAGAAGGAAGGCAGCAGGTGCCGGGCGATGATGCGCGTATTGCTGCTGCCAGCAATGCGAGCGGCGACTACAAAGTCCTCTTCACGCAGCGAGAGGAGTTTGCCACGCACCCGCCGCGCCAAATGCGTCCAGCCCAACAGCCCGAGCAGGATCGTAATGGTAAAGTAGACGCGTTGAGGTGACCATTCTCTGGGCAGGGCGGCAGCCAGGGCCATCCACAGTGGCAGCGTTGGGATAGAGCGGATAAACTCGATGAAGCGCTGGATGGCGTCGTCTATCCCGCCCCCGAAGAATCCCGAAATGCCGCCAATGATCAAGCCGAGAAAGAACGAAATGAACAGACCGACCACACCAATCGTGAGTGATGTGCGTGTGGCATGGAACAAGCGAGACAGGATGTCACGCCCGAGCTGGTCGGTACCTAACAAGTGCAGATGGCCCTCTTCAACCCCAAACAAATGTATATCAGATTCGATGAGTCCCCACATTTTGTATGGGTCACCTTTGACGAAGAAGTGCACGGGCCACGGCTCGCTGGTATCCTCTTTCACTTCGAGCAGGAACGTCTGCGGATCCATGGCGGCAGTGAGGGCATAGGTGAAAGGACGCAGGTGGAATTTGCCATCGGCATCTACGAAGTGCAACACCTGCGGCCCGCCAAACAAGTAATTGGGGGTGCGGACCGCAGGAGCATAGGGCGACAGGAATTCTGCAAAGGCCGCGACAAAGACAAAGAAGCCGAGAATCGCCGAGCCGATCAGGGCCAGTCGATGCTTCCTAAACTTCCACCACATCAATTGGAACTGCGAAGCGGTGTAGTACCGGATCTCCATTTCTCGGGCAATCCCGGGCGCAGGCGGAGCCGGGTTGGGAACAACGTCAATGGCTTCAGTGACTTGGGTCATATCAGACCCTCTCCCCATAGCGGATGCGCGGATCGAGCATAGCCAGCAGCACGTCCGACAGAAACGTGCCCAGGATGGTCAATGTGGAGTACATAAGCAGGATCGCACCGGACAAGTAGATGTCTTGGTCGAGCAGGGCCCTGAGAAATAAGGGGCCGGTATCGGGCAGGGCAAGCACAAATGAAACGAGCGGGGCGCCGGCGATGATGGCAGTGAGCTCCCAACCAATAGTACTGGCGATGGGATTCAGGGCAACGCGGACCGGATACTTCATCAACAGCTTCCACTCTGGCAAGCCTTTCGCTCGGGCGGCGGTTACGTAGAGCTTATTCTTTTCGTCGAGCATCGTGGCCCGCATGGTGCGGATTTCGAAGGCGGTGCCAGCCAGGCCCAACACGAGGGCCGGTACCCACAGATGGCGAAGAAGGTCGACGAACTTGCCCCAACTCCACGGAGCCTCTGCATACTGAGATGAAAACAGGCCGCCAACGCTGTTATTGAACACCATCACGCTGAAGTATAAGAGGATGAGGGCAAGCATGAAACTTGGCGTGGCCATGCCGAAATACCCGATGAGCGTCGCCATGTAATCGCCGAGAGAATACTGCCGGATGGCTGAGTAGATACCGATGGGGATAGCAAGGCCGTAGGTCAAAATGATGGTGGCGACTGCCAACATAATAGTAAGTCCCACCCGCTCGCTGAGCACATCTGCGACTGGCCGATGGTGCCCAAATGAAATACCAAAGTTGCCGTGCAGGATAATATTACCGATCCAGGTCATGTAGCGCTGATACCACGGGCGGTCAAGTCCCAGTTGTTGGCGTAGGGCAGTCACATCTTGCTGGGTTACCGATACGCCCTGGGACCGCAAATCCAGGGCTCGTCGATCGGCGTAGTCGCCTGGCGGCAGCTCAATGGTGATGAAGACGATAACCGATAGGGCCGCCAGCATGACGATCATGATGATCAATCGCTGCAGCAGATACTTCGCCACTTGACATCCTTGCTTAGTGATATGCGACGCCGCTCGCAAAGGGCGGCTCACATTTCTGCCTGTCTGGCACGATCACATGGCCAGTATTGGGCCAGAGAGGGGTAGAAGCAAGTTCCACCCCTCTCTGGTGATTCCCGATTCCAAACTCTAAGGGTTTCTGGGCCGATTAAAGTCTGAGCATAACTTATTTTTGGGCAACTTCCAAGTCACTCTCGGACGATCCTATTCCTTGAAGTACCACTGATCAGTTCGGTACGGATATGTGCGATAGTACTCGAACGCGTTGATCTTGAGCTGAGGCACATTTCCCAAACGTCGTGAGACAATGGTCATAGCGGGTGACGTAGTGACCGTGCCGATGATCATGCCGCGATCAATCTGAACTTGGACGAGCTGCTGCCCCAGGCTGACGTATTCGTCAGTACCCGGCAAGGATGATTTCCACTGGTCAGTCAGGTCCCATAGTGGCTTGATATCGTCGGGCGGCTCGATACCCTGCGCACCGTTAGTGTTGTGCCATTCCATCCATGGGGCGCCGAACAGCGGCTCGAGCGCGGCGTCTCCGAAGGGCGGGAAGAGCCGGAAGGGGTTGGAGTAAAGCGGCGCTTCCAGCTCCAAACCGCTGGTGGTCACCTGAACATCATGGTCGTTATTGGCAGCCATGGCCCGATAGGCTTCTGTACTCATTTCTCTCAGCTCGACCTTGACGCCGACCGCTTCCCAGTACTCCTTAGCCAACTCATGCAGGGCCGGGTCACCCCATTGGATGGCATAGAGCAGATTGATGACCAGTGGTTGGCCATCGGTTCTTAGCCGGAAGCCGTCGGCCCCTTTCTCGAGCCCGATCTCATCCAGAATAGCATTCGCCGTGTCTGGATCATACTCGATGTCTTTGGTGTACCATTCTGGCTTGGCGAACGATACTGACGGGTGAACAGGTGCCCCCTGAGTCGGCTCGCACAGATCGAAACACAGAGCCTGGTTGATCTCATCTCTGTTTAGGGCCAACGACATAGCGCGGTTCCAGCGCGGGTCAGAGAACAACTCGGCCAGGACCGGATCCTTGTGTGTGGCGTTGAATACATAGACGCGGCCAATGCTGGCGCCCTGAGCCATCTGGATGTCATAGTTGCCCTTATCCTGATTTTGCTGGAAGAGCGGCAGGCTGCCAAGCTGTAGGGACTGGGCCTTATATTGGATCTCGCCATTTATGATCTTCAACTCGAATAGCTCGTTTTCGGCCGCATACACTTCCTCGACTTCATCAATGTACGGCAACTGCTGGCCGGCCGTGTCCACCTTGTAGTAGTAAGGGTTGGCAACATAGAGCTGATGCTCTGGCGTCTCATCGACCTTGATCCAGGCTTCAAGCTTGGGCAAGCCGTACATATGGTTGGCATCCTCCCAGTCCGCATAGAACAGGGGGATGAAGCGTTGGGTCCAGGATTCGAAGCCTTCAGCCTTGGCCTCTTCATCTGCATTTGGGTTGTACGTGATATGCTTGTCCATCAGGAAGTGCTTGGGCGCCCACTCGTGAGTGTAGGTGGTGGCTACTAGCGTAGTAAAAGCAGGTGCCGGCGCGGCAAACTTAAACTTGACGGTAACATCGTCAACGGCCTCGACCTGCATCGGTTCGCCACCATAGACCCAGAAACTGGGCACATCCGGGTACAGATCCTTATTCAGGATGATGTCTTCCCACCAGAAAACGATGTCCTCGGTGGTGAAGGGCTGGCCATCTGACCATTTGTGGCCTTTGCGCAGCACCATGGTTAATTCGGTGTAGTCATCGTTCCACTCATACGACTTGGCCATGTTGGGCACGATGGTCTGTAGATCATCGGCGAATCGCAACAGATTTACATGGCGCACGCTGAGCCATTCGGAGTTGCCGGCTTCGGGGGCGACGGAAGCCCCGCTGATGCGGCCACCGTACTTGCCAATCTCATTATAAGGCACCACCACCAGCGGTTCTTCAGGCAGACGCTCTTCGAGTGGGGGCAGGTCGCCTTCCGGCAGGAAACCAAATTCCACCAGCCGCGCATCGTACTCGGTGCGGCTGGTAAAGGTCATAGTGCAATTGGCGGCGGTTTCGAACTCTGACACCTCATACTGTTGCACCCACACACCAGCCGCAACACCCTGCATATCTGCCACGGTTACAGCTGGGCAACCGGCAGAGGTGGCAGGTTCGGTAGCGGCTGCAGGCTCCGTAGCGGCCGAGGGCTCAGTAGGCTCAGAAGTCGCTGGCACGTGAGTGGCTGTTGGGGCGGCGGGGGCACAAGCCGAGAAGACAACTGCAAAGACAGTAAACAACACAAATATTCTGTAGAATTTTTTTGGGGACATCTCTCCTCCAGAGAATTAATAGAGAATGGTGATCCGAATTTCTACCTCACTCTTGTGTACAGTTGCCCTCCTTTCTTTTGATCAGGTCTGCTGATTTGCTCAGCTGGCCTTGAGTTCCACCCCCATCCAATTTGCAGGCCAGCCGACGAGTAGATACCCGCCGATCAAGCGTAATGCTGATATTCTTTGGTCTCGCGGGGAATATCTGGGTCATCCTACTCATTCATGTTGTACGGTCGAACAAGGATTATGATGGTTAAAGCGTTGACAGCCATGTATATATTTGCTATATTATAAGTCATTATGACAAATGACATCATAATCATATTAGCATCAGATGAGAGAAATGTCAACAACCAGATAAGATTTCGATGAAAGGGCTTTTTATTGGGCTGGCCCCTTCAATCGCCTTCGCCCAGGCAGTTCTAGTCAGACCTGGTTACAGTCTACTGGTCACTTGTTAAGAACTCGTGAAGGCTGTTTTAAAAGATTGTACTGGTTGTATTAACAATATTATTCAGCATAATATCTCTTCACTAACCTGGAGTTGAATGCTTAGATCAGCCAAATCCGAACGAAAAACACTAACCGAGATAGCGCAACACGAACTACGCCAAGCTATCACAAGTGGCACCTTTCGGCCCGGGAGCCGACTCCCTACCGAGTCGGAGTTATGTGAAATGCTGGGGGTTTCACGTACAGTCGTTCGGGAAGCCATGCGTGTACTGGAAGAAGATGGATTGGTCGCTCGCCGTCAGGGCGTAGGTACATTCGTTAGAAACCACCCCATTCTTAAGAACCTCAACTTTAACTTTGGCATTACAGAGATGATCGAATCGGCCGGCCTCAAGTCAGGGACCGGCTATCTTGCGATCCAAAAGGAAACGGCTGACAAAGAAAAAGCCGAACAATTGCGCGTGGAACCGGGCACACCTCTTATCACGGCTGAACGTGTTCGAACTGCCGATGGACGTCCCGTAGTTTATTCATTGGACACAATGACAGAGTCGCTCATCCAACGAGCTGGCTTTGATCCACAGCTTCTACTTACCGAGTCGATTTACCGCATCCTGCAAACATCCCTGGGACAAGTAATTGAGTATGGGATCGCACGCCTACTCCCCATAACCGCGCCCCGTCACGTCGTCGAGAAACTCCAATTGCCACCCAACGCACTTGCCCTCTATATTGTTCAAACAGATTACTCCTCGAGTGATGAACCTTTAGTGTATTCCTGCGAGTATCACCTGCCAGATGCTTTTGACTTTATGGTGTGGCGACGAGGCCCAACCAGGTTACAGAGTTCATCGAACGACGGTTCAAAATGAACCCAATCACTTTTAGTACGCTGGCTTGTCCCAACTGGCAAATTGAGACAGTTATCGCGAAAACCTCTGAATTTGGCTATGACGGTATCGAATGGCGCGGAGGCCCACAAGGACATGTACAACCGGACATGCCCGGCGCAAAAAAGGCCTTATTACAACAGAGATGTTCGGATGCCGGATTGATGTCGCTTGCCGTAACTGCTTATACAAGTTTCGTCTCCGACTCTGCTGGAGAACGCCAGGCCAATGTGGATGAATTGCGGCGTTACGCTGAGCTGGCTGCAGAATTGGGCGCGAATTATGTGCGCGCATTTTTGGGGGAACTTCCTGAAGGCACAGATCTTGATTCTTCCATGTACGAAAGAATCTCAGACTGTTTGAATATCGCCTCGGTGTATGCCAATTCTGTTGGAGTGAAGATTGCAGTCGAGCCACACGACGATTTTGTGCACTCATCTGCTGTCGCTCCTGTTCTCAATCGATCAGGATCTCCTCACGTACTTCGAGTAATTTGGGATATTGGCAATGCATTTGCCGCGGGTGAAGCACCAACCGAAAGTTTTGAGTTGTTGAAGGATCACCTCGCTTATGTTCAGGTGAAAGATGGAAAAGGACGTGAGCCTGACTGGCGACTTTGCCCATTGGGACAAGGCGACGTGCCATTAAACCAGGCATTTGAATTGCTACTGGAAAATGACTACCAAGGCGCCTTTAGTGTCGAGTGGGAATATGCCTGGCATCCTGAACTTGATCCGCCGGAAACTGCTTTACGCGCCGCGCTGCGAACAGTTCGAGAGGTATTGGCCGCCTCCCAACCGGAGTCCACATGACTGTCGGTCGAAGCTATGCCCCTGAGTGGCACGATTACCAGGATCCTCTCACCGGCCGACGAGTCCGGCAGCTCGCCGATTCGCCAGCCGAAGACTATCACTTGTACTTTTACAACCCATCGGTCACACCAGACGGAAAGTACTTGATTTTCTTTTCAGAACGCACTGCAGTAAGCAATCTATTTCGGTTGGATCTGCGGAGCGGAGAGATCGTGCAATTGACAGATGCCCGACCTGTCCGTGCCGAGTATTGGCCGTTTACAGAGGCAATCAAGGGAGTGGGCGCGTGTTTGGTTGCACAGGGCAACCACGGTCAGGAAGTATTCTATTTTGAAGGAACGGATTTGTTTGCGGTTGATATTGAAGGTCTGCAGCGACGACACGTATTGAGTCTGCCCTCTGACCGTCGGCCTTCGATGCTTCAGGCAAATGCCAGTGGGGAAACTTTGGTCTTCGCAACCTGGGACGAATCCTTGTTCATGGAGCGCTCACATCGTGCCTATGCTGGAGAGAAATTCCCTGACGAGCGCTTCTTTCAAGAAATGACAAGCACGATTATGCGCGTGGATGCGTTATCAGGACCGGCGCAAGAAGTATTGCGCAAAGAAAAGTTCTGGATCAATCACGTTCATCTCAACCCCCATAATTACGATCTGATCTTGTTCTGCCACGAATATAGCGAGCTGCCAGATCGTATGTGGTTGCTAGATGTCACAAATGGGCAATGCGGGCCCATTCCCGGACAGGGCGCTGACGAATGGTACCAGCACGAGTTTTGGAGCGGTGACGGCCGGCGAGTCTGCTTTCATGGCGGCTTAGTAGGCGATAACACGCAAGGCTTTTGTGGCTGGTGTTCTACGGACGGTGCAGAATATACCAAAGCTTATCACTCGACGTCAGGACGGGCTTATGCTCATTACAACATGCACCCCGATGGGCAAAGGATGATCCCTGACGGTGAGGCTCATCCGGGTTGCATCTCAAAAGTGCATTTACGCGATGGATGCCAGGAGTTTGAGGTGCTTTGCCGACACGACTCCTACACGTTCGGCGACGATCAACGCTGCCACCCGCACCCTTCGTTTACGCCTGATGGCCGGAAGGTGATCTTCACCTCAAATCGAACGGGCTCTAGCAATGTCTATCTCACAGATTGGAACTGAGCGATATGAAATTTGGATTCATTACCACCGAAGGCGGCGCATACTATAAAGAGGCGCTTGAAGAGGCCATGTATGGCGAGGAATTAGGCTTCGATTCGGTCTGGCTTGAAGAGCATCACAGCATTCGCAATCATTATTGGCCATCACCATTAATGGCTTTGGCTGGGATTGCTACCAGAACGACGCGAGTTTTGCTGGGAACGGATATCGTCGTATTGCCTTTTTATCATCCCGTTCGCGCTGCAGAGGACATGGCTATGCTCGATGTAATCTCGGATGGACGCGCGATCTTCGGCGCCGCGATTGGCTATCGTCCTCCAGAATTTGAACTATATGATGTTAGTCTGGATGATCGCGGCGCGCGTTACGTGGAAATGCTCAAGATCATACGCGCCCTTTGGACGCAGGATCACGTCGAGTACAACGGGCGCTTTTTCAATATCAAAGGCTGCATCGAGCCGCGTCCGGAAAACCCGATCCCGATCTGGTTGGGTGGTTGGGGCGAACTTTCATTGAAACGCGCGGCGCAACTTGGCGATGCTTGGGTTCCAGGTCCAACAGCCAATCTGGAAAAACTTCTGAATGCACAAAAACAATATCGTGAATTCTTAGCTGCTGCTGGAAAGAATCCAGCAGAAGCAGCCAATCCATTGACTCGTGAGGTAGTCATTGCAGAAACGCGCGAAAAAGCCTGGGAACTCGCTGAAAAATATGTGATGGTGAATTACCGCGACGAATACGGCGGGGGCTGGAAGCATCCGCTCATCGGCTCACAGGATCAAACACCCGTCGCGTTGGATTCGCTCAGTCAGGATCGCTTCATCGTCGGGAATCCAGATGACTGCATTTCTCAAATCAAACACTTCGTGGAAACGTTTGGTGTAGACCATCTTATCTGCAGGCTGTATTTTGCAGGGATGCCGCACGATCACATCATGACCGAAATTAAGCTGCTGGCAAAAGACGTATTTCCAGCGTTCCGGTGAACTCAAATGGATAACAATTTTCCAGCCTTGAACTTTGACTTATCGCCATTCACGGGCTGGACTCGCGCCCACTGGGAATACATCCTGGCACGCATGACGTATGGTTACGCCAAAATCGCGGAGCAGTCCGGATCACCCGCTCGAGTGCTATATCCGGATGATCGACGCGGGCTTCCTGATTCGGTGGATGCGATTGAATCGTTCGCGCGGATCGCCTCTGCCTGGGGTGCGTGGTTGCGTAATCCGGCCAACACTGCGACACTGAAGTTCTTGGATCACGAAATAAATCTTGAAACGCTTCTTCGACAGGCCCTGCTCGATGGTACCAACCCTTCCAATCCTTATACATACTGGGGCGACATCGGCCACTTGGATCAGCGTATCGTGGAGAATGCTGACATTGCGGTAACCATATGGATGAGCCGCGAGCGCGTCTTCAACAAGATGACAGCGGCTGAGCAAGCGCAGATCATTGCCTGGCTTGCACAAGCGGATGGTAAAGGAACATACACGGACAACTGGATTCTATTCACAGCTATGGCACAAGCTGTGCGTCATCATCTGGGATTTCCATCGCCTGTCGATGACCTGGATAACCGGCTGATGCAGATCGGTGAGTTCTATCGGGGCGATGGTTGGTATGTGGATGGTCCAACGGATGAGTTCGAATTGTATAACGCCTGGATGTTTGGCTGGCACTATCTGCTCTGGACATGGATTGACGGCGACCGCCGCCCCGACCACCGACAATTGGTCCTGAAACGGGCCCGGTCCTTCATCGACGGCTTTTTGCACTTCTTTGGTGCCAACGGATCCTACCCGGCCTGGGGCCGGTCAGTAGTATATCGATTTGCAGCGATCGCCCCGTTTGGGGTTGGGCACTTTCTCAAGATTGCACCTGAAGATCCGGGGTTATTGCGCCGGGTCTCCAGCGGATGTCTGCGCTACTTTTATGAACACGACCTCTTTGATCCTACCGGACATTTTATCCGCCAGGGTTTTCACGGCGATTTTCCGGCGGCGGGCGAAGCGTATATCTCCCCCGGCTCGCCGTATTGGTGTTGTCATGGACTTTTCGCTCTAACATTGGACTGCAATGATCCATTTTGGAACGCGACCGAAAGTCCACTACCAGTTGAGCGGGAGGATTTTGAACTGGTGTTGCCCGCGCCTGGGTTTGTGGTTTCTGGACATCAGGCAACTGGCCAGGTTTTGCTGCTCAACAGCCGCAGCGGTCAGGAACATGATGCCCCGCGCCACAACTATACGTCAAAATATGGCAAGCTGGCCTTCAGCACCCACTTTCCATTGAATGTGCTTCCGGCCAAAGGGTCATATGCGCCGGATGCCATGATCGCGCTGACTCTGGACAGGCAGACTTTTGGGCATCGTAGCCATACGCGCGCGGGCGAAGTTGCCCCGGGTTTCATGTGGTGCAAGTTCGATGAGGTGGTGAATGATGAATCGCAGCCCGTATGGGTCGGAATCCTGTTGTGGGGTGAGGTTCAAATCCGCCTGACTGTTCTCCGCCCCACCCTTCCCGTGATGGCTTTCGAAGCGCCGGGCGCGCTGGGGTGTGGGCAACCGGTTGGTGTGGTGCGCCGGTCCGATCATGTGGCTGGTTGGGAATATGCGGAAGCCGATGGGCGGGCAGCAGGGATTCAACGCCTGCTGGGTTATGATTCTCAAGAAGCCAGTGCACCGTTTCTGGATCAATCCAATCTCAATCTGGCCTATAGCTATTCCGAGCAGCCCATGCTGCATGAGTCACGGCCGAGCGTGGCGGCGCGTTGCCTTGCCGCCGCCACGCTGTTACGCCCCGCTCCGTTTGATCCTGCGAGCGAGTTTGCTGGAATTAAAGTGGAAACCGAAGCCCCGGAGATCTTTCATGTCAGCCTGCCCGATGGCCGACTTGCACTGGTGGCCCCCGGTGAAACGCCCCCCCACCATGGCACTCTCCGTGGACTCGAATTTGAGGGAAGTTGCATACGCTACATTCAGTCGACGGCCAACTTGAATGAGATTTGCGGGATGGGTCTGACCAGTCTCTCGGGGCTTGCCAGTTTTGCCACCCCCGGTACATTTCGGCTCAAACGTTCACCCACTGGCACAATCCGCGTGACAACTAATACCGGAATCGCGCTTTCCGACCAATGGCTGGGCAAGGCCGCGCAGTGCATTGAAGTCCAGACTCGGGATTATCAGTGGCTGGATGTGACACGGCATTGCCAACAGGGCACCATTCCAATCCAGGTGGTGCAGGAGTGGCAGGAATGCAACCAACGAACCATAGTGGAGTTTCGGATAAACACATGAACCCGCCACTGGAATTAACGGTCATGATGTATCACTATGTTCGTGACCCGGACGATGCGGCTGAGGGCGGTTCTGGCATCCCGGGGCTGTCAGTTCAGAAATTCGAAGCGCAGCTGGATGAACTGTCTCGGCAGTACACTTTCATCACATGGGCGGATGTTCGTGCAGCCCTGTTGGAGGCCAAATCTTTGCCGCCTTCGGCCTGCCTGCTGACGTTCGATGATGGTGTGCGCGATCACTATTTCAATGTGTTCAGGATTCTGCATACAAGGGGTCTCTCTGGCCTGTTTTTTGTTTTGGCCCGCCGCGGAAGTGAGCGATTAATTCTGGCCCACAAAATCCATTTCCTGTTGGCCAGGCTGGGCTTGACCCGGTTACAGGAGGCTATTTGGGAGAACTTGAACTCTTACCAGCGCTCACGGTTCACACAGGCCGAAGAAAAATATAAATTGAAATATGCACCAAGCTCTCTGGATGGACAAATCAATCTACTTAAGGCCATTCTCCAACGCGACTTATCCATCGAGGTCGATCCGCTGCTGGGCATCCTGTTTGAGGTGTATGTTGGCCCCGAACTGGCCATTGCTCATGACTATTATCTCCGTCCCGAGCAGATCCGGGAAATGAGCTCCGGCGGGATGCACTTTGGCGGACACAGCCGCAGTCACCCCTGGTTCGATTGGATCGATGCTGAGCAGCGGGCCACTGAGATTCACGCCTCGGCCAACGAGCTGCGTCAGATTGAGCCCGGCCCGTGGGCATTTGCTTATCCCTATGGCGGCCTGGCGGAGGATGCCCCCCATCTGTTCGAGGTGCATGGATTTGTTGCGGCCTTCACAACCCAGACACAAGTCCGCCATCCCAATCCCTATTTCATTGGGAGGTTGGATGGCGAGGAAATTCTGCTGGATGGTCACGGCCATGCCTGAAACCAGACCAGTTCGCTTTGGCGTTGTTGGCTGTGGGAGCGCTTCCATTCCCGTCTGTGAAGCCATCGCAGCGGTGCCACAGGCAAACCTGGCGGCCGTATATGATCTGAATCCTGGTCTTGCACACGATCTCAGCCAACGTTTTCAGGTTCCCCGGACGGAAACCCTGGATGATCTGGTGAATGACCCTGCAGTGGATGCCGTCTATATCGCCGTACCGCATTATCTGCTGGCGCCTCTGACACGCCAGGCCCTGGAGGCTGGCAAACATGCTCTGACCGAAAAACCGCTCGCCATTTCATTGGAAGAGATCGACATGCTAATACAGCTGGCGGATGAACGGCAAATAACCCTGGGAGTCTTTTATGAAATGCGCTATGCGCCCGCGCATGCACCTGCCCGCGAGCTGGTTCGAGCCGGCGCCATTGGCGACATTATCGGGATCCAGATTCAAAACCTCATTGATAAGCCGTTGAATTACTGGCAGGCTGGCTACTCGGGCCGTTCCATCAATCCCTGGCGGGGCATCAAAGTGCAGGCTGGCGGCGGAGTGGTTTTGATGAATACCAGCCATCTGCTGGACGCTGTGGCCTACGTGACCGGGCTGGCTGTGACAACGGTCTGCGGGCAAATTGGAACGTTGGTGGCGGGCGTGGAGGTGGAAGACACTGCCTCTGCGATCCTCCTCTTCGACAATGGGGCGGTGGGAAGCCTGATGGCAGGTGCCCACATCAGTGGCGCACACGATGAAGAACGCTTTCAGATCTACGGTACGCAGGGGCAGTTGCGCCTGCCCGACCCATATGGCTCCAGTCCACTGCAACTATATCTGAAACGGGATTGGGGCAGTTTTTCAGCCGGTAAATGGCACTCCCTGCCCATGGAGCCTGTTCCTGTTTATGAACGAGCTATTGAGGGTTTTGTGGAAGCCGTTCAGTCAAGACAACCTGTTCCTGTCGATGCACAAGCTGCACGAAAGGTCCTGGCGGTCGTGCTGGCGATCTATCAGTCTGCGGCCGATGAAAGAATCATATCCGTTTGCTAAGTGAGGTAAGAATGCATGAAATTGACCTGCGAGGAATCATCCCGGCAATTGTCACCCCGATGACGGCTGACGGGGAACTCGATTTACCAGCCCTGCGTCGATACTGCCAATGGCTGGCTGAACAGGGGCCTGTAGCCCTGGCAGTAAACGTGGATACCGGTGAAGGTCCACACCTGACTGCAGACGAGAAACGACAAACGTTGGAGGCAGTTGCCGAGGCTGTCGCAGGCAAATGCAAAGTCGTGGGCGGTGTCGCAGGTCCATCAACGGCCCAGGGCATGGCAAACGCGCGCGCTGCCCAATCTGCTGGAGCGGACGCACTTCTGATTTTTCCCATCCCGGCGTTCCTCGGGCAACCACTCAATCCTGAAGTGCCCTATCGTTATCATGCAGCCATTGCGGAGGCGGTCGACCTGCCGCTGATCCTCTTTCAGCTTCAGCCGGTCCTGGGAGGGGTACTCTTCACAACAGAGATTTTGCATCGGCTCATCACAATCCCCTCGGTGGCGGCAATTAAAGAGGCCTCATTCGACGCCATGCGTTTTCTGCAGGTCAAGGCTGCGTTGGAATCAGCCAGTCGAAAGATTACCTTTCTCACCGGCAACGACAATTTTATCTGCGAGAGTTTTATCCTGGGTGCGGAAGGCGCATTGTTGGGTTTTAGCACATTGGGCACACGGGAGCAGGTAAAAATGCTGAAAGCGATCCAACGCGGCGATATCGATGAAGCTCGCGAACTCGGTTCTCGTCTTCAGCCTTTGGCAGACGTGATTTTCGCACCTCCGGTGACGGATTACCGGGCGCGTACGAAAGAAGCGCTAAAGATGCTGGGGATTTTAGAGAATACCACGGTCCGCCCGCCACTCCTGCCGATTCCGGCGACTGAATGCGAAACCATTCTACAGGCGCTGCAAAAATCCGGCCTGCTGTCTCCCATGCGTAGTTGATGAGAACTTCACGATCCTCTTTCAACGCGCACATTTGTTAGATCTACACGATACCATGACCGACCGTCCCGATAAGTTGAGTAAGGTGTCGCCCGTCTCGACGTTGTGACGCTGGTAATCTCGATCAATTTAAATCTCAAGTCCGCGCTATTCCGGGTTATCCTGCAGGTGAGGATTTGCCCATCCGTGACATAGTGTGAATCAGGAGCTCTCTGGTGCATGCCCGATCTGCTGCATGCCAGAATGAGCCCGATCAACTGTCAAACGACCAGAAGTTGTATCACGCCTATTGCATGCCATTGCACCGCCTGTCAACTTTGAAGGATTAACGCCTGCACCAACAGACGCTGAGGTCCAGTTTGCTTTTAGGAGCGCACTACTGATTCGCCACCGGTTTACTCTGGCGGTTTGTTTGTGTTTCTAAACTGGGATCAAGAGACTTTGTGGGCACAGGTGAATAAAAGTCCTTGATACAAGGAATTAAAATATGCAACATCAACATCTCAAACCCGAACTGATCGTTATGCTCACCTACCAGGATAAGACCGTGCCAGATGCCCTGGAACTCTTTCAACGCACAAAGGATTATCCAATCACACACTGGGGGTTTAAGGATGTAGGGTTACCCCCCACAGAAATGCAGGCCGTGGCAGCGGCCATGAAAGAGGCCGGCAAAATTACATTCCTGGAGGTCGTGAGCCTCTCCGAAGAGGATGGTTTACGCGGGGCACGCCTAGCAGTGGATTCGGGTTTCGATATCCTGATGGGAACGGTCTTCTATCCCTCCATTGGCGATTATCTGGAGGATAAACCCATCCGGTATTACCCGTTTCCGGGTCGTGTCCATGGTCATCCAAGCATCCTCGATGGAGCAATCAATGAGATTGTGGCCCATGCCCGTGAACTGGAAACCTATGGTGTGCATGGCCTGGACCTATTGACCTACCGGTATACCGGGAATGCTCCCAGTCTTCTCAGTCAGGTGGTTCAGGCCACTCGATTACCAGTTGTTTCTGCAGGCAGTATTGCTTCATTCGAGCGTATTACAGAAGTTTGGGATTCGGGTGCCTGGGGCTTTACGATCGGCTCCGCATTCTTCGAAAAGAAGTTTGTGCCGGATGGTTCTTTTGAAAAGAACGTACTGGCAGTATGTAACTGGCTGGAGCAACAATAATCATGCAATATGTCATCGGATGTGATATTGGATCACAAAGTCTAAAAGCAGTTTTGATCTCCGCACAGGGGAAAATCTGTGGCGAAGCGTCTGCCAGTTATCTTATTGAATATCCACAACCAACCTGGGCGCAGCAATCGCCAGCTTCATGGATGGATGCGCTGGCGCAATCTGTGCGTTCACTTCTGACTCACAGTGATGTGACTCCCAGGCAAATTATCGCCTTAGGGCTCGATGCGCAAGTGGATGGCGTCGTCGCGATAGATAAAAGTGGACAGCCTCTCTATCCAGCGATCATCTGGATGGACCGGCGCGCCGTTTCAGAATGTGAAAATGTTGGTCAGAAAATCTCTCGGCAGGCCGTATTTCAAATCACCGGATTGAACTTAGATGCAACCCATGTCGCGGCAAAAATCCGCTGGCTTGCCAATCACGAGCCGCATCTCTTCGAGAAAACCACCTCCCTGCTCCTGCCCGGAAGTTATGTTGCGTTCGTTCTGACTGGTGAACTGGGCGTCGATTATTCCAATGCATCCTCTACCATGCTGATGGATGTTCGCAGCCGCGCATGGTCACAGCAAATGTGTAATGCATTTGAGATTCCCATGGGATTGCTGCCACCCATCTATCCCGCGACGCAGGTTCTGGGCACACTTCATAACGAAGCGGCAGAACTCCTTGGGCTCAGCACATCTACAAAAGTAATTCTGGGAAGTGGTGACGAACATGCCGCATGCCTCGGCGCGGGTGTGACAAAACCCGGTCTGGTCTGTGATATTGCTGGAACCGCAGAACCGGTCTGCACATCCAGCCAGAGCGCCATATTTGATGAAAGCGGGTTGGTAGAGACTCACTGCCACGCCGATCCCGATTTGTGGTTGCTGGAAAATCCGGGCTTTGTTTCGGGTGCAAATTATCGCTGGTTCCGCGATCAATTCTCCCCACAGGAAATGGCACGCCTGGCGAATGCCTACGCGCTGCTCGACGACGAGGCGGAGACCATTGCTCCAGGTAGTGAAGGTCTCCTCATGTTGCCTTGTTTAATGGGAGCTATGACGCCAACCTGGAACGCAATGGCACGCGGCACGTTTATGGGCTTTACCCTTGCACATCGACATGCGCATTTTTGCCGTGCGATTCTGGAAGCATCCGCATACGCCATTCACGACATTACAGATCAAATGCTCCGTTTGGGATTGCCGTTACAGGAAATCCGTGCGGTAGGAGGTGGCGCGCGCAGTCCCTTATGGAGGCAGATCAAAGCGGATGTGACAGGCTTGCCTGTCTCGCTCACCGATACGATCGAGACCACTGCGCTGGGCGCGGGTATTCTCGCGCTGACAGGCTCGGGACTGATCGATTCCCTGGATACAGCAGTCAGCCTCACCACGCACGTGATTGAAACGCGCGCTCCTCATCCCGAGACGCACAAAATCTATGAAGAATATTATCAGCTGTATCGCGCCAGTTATTTCTCCCTCTTACCTGTTTTTGAACAGGCAGCAAGAATTAACTCATGAACAAAGAACCCTTATTGAACGTGAAATGCTTTCTGCTGGATATGGACGGAACCTTCAATCTTGGCGATCGGCTGATCGATGGATCGTTGCAATTCATTGAAACGTTGAATGAACTTGGCAAGGATTATCTTTTCCTGACAAACAACTCATCCAAGCATCGCCGCCAATACGCAGAAAAAATCACTCGGCTTGGACTGCCGGTTTCGGAGGAGAAAGTTTTTACTTCCGGAGAAGCAACCGCTCTTTATCTTCAGCAGGAACGACCCTCTTCATCTATCTATGTCGTCGGCACGCCCGCGCTGGAAGAAGAATTTCGTCAGCATGGGTTTGATCTCGAACAAGATCACCCGCAATCCATTGTGCTTGGTTTTGACACCACGTTGACGTATGAAAAACTCTGGACGTTGTGTGACCTCGTACGCGACGGTCTTCCTTATATCGCCACGCATCCCGATTTCAATTGCCCAACGGAAACCGGGTTTATGCCCGACATTGGCGCCATGATCGCATTTGTTTACGCATCCACCGGGCGTGAACCGGACCTTGTTGTTGGTAAGCCTAATCGTATGATCATCGATGCGGTCGCGCGCAAGCTCGGGTTGAATATCAGAGAAATGGCGATAGTTGGTGATCGCCTTTATACCGATATCGCCCTCGGGAAAACTTCTGGCATCACAACCTGTCTCGTCCTCAGCGGCGAAACGCATGCGGAGGATCTGATCGATTCACCTCATCAACCCACGTATTGCTTCGAGAATCTAGGCGAAATCGCGGATTGGCTCACAGCCCATACTTCGTCATCTTTCACCCCATGACGTATCCCCATCTGGCTGCTATGAGCAGGGATTGTCTCGGTCCTGCCGTGCTTGCCGCCGCGCAACCCAAAATGGAATTAGGCCAGGTTCGATCCAAGTGGAAGGTCCAGATGGCGTTTGGCGATGTCACAGCGCTTTTGAATATATGGAAGTTTGCCCTGCAGGAGTGGAACCTGCAAAAGTCATCATGAATTTGCGAAAAGAATTGTTGATCTCTGTGATCAAGAGAAAAGGAAATTCAATGAAAAAGCTCACTTATGATCCTGCAGATGGTGTGAGTTTTTGGGAGGCGATTCGTAAACTGCCTGGCTTTCCTGCACACGAGACCATGCCTATCAAAGAGATGCTCTTTGAATCAAATGCATTATTCCGGATAACCGAAGTGCTGAAGAAAACAGGCGCTCAACAAAACGCGCCGCTGGTCATTGTCATGGATAAGACACTGATGCGACGTGCAGGCGAAGACCTGAAAGAATTAGTTTTAACTACATTGAGGAATGAAGGTTGGGATCTGCAGATCACGTGGATGCACGCCGATGAAAGCGGACAGGTCCATACGGACATGCACCATATTCGTGAAGTACAAGCCAGCCTCCGCCACGGTTGTTCAGTGCTTTCCATTGGATCCGGTGTTATCACCGACATCGCCAAACACGGTAGTTTTCTTTACCAGCAGGAGACAGGAGAGCCTGTTCCGTTTGTGGTTTATCAAACAGCAAACAGCGTCAGCGCCTACACCTCAAACATGTCACCCGCCTTCGTGGACGGAGTCAAGCGTACGCTCGATTCGCGCTATCCCGATGCTTTAATTTGCGATCTCGAAACATTGCGCGACGCACCCGCTGAAATGACATCCGGAGGCATTGGCGACATGCTCGCCGTATTCGTCAGCTTCCCGGATTGGTATCTGGCGCACTGCTTGGGGATGGACTCAACATACTCTGAGCTGGCAAAACATCTTGTCGGTCCCCTGGACAAAATTCTGCTCGGTCATGCTGAGGGCATCCGAACGGGCGAAATGGAAAGTGTCGCCGTGTTGGCCAAGATCATCGCGTTGGGTGGACTAGCCATGTCACTTTCTCACGCCACAACACCAATGTCGGGCTTCGAGCATGTCATATCACACGTGCTGGATTTACAGGCAGAGATCAATCACACGCCTCTCGCTGTCCATGGATCGCAAGTTGCACTGGCCACATTGGCAGGCACGGAAATGTATCATCGCTTCCTCTCGGAGTTCGATCCTGCTGCCGTCAAAATAGAGAATTGCTTTCCGACCAGGGATACCATGAAAGAGCGTATTTTTGCAAACTTCGGCACAATCGATCCTTCTGGCAAAGCTGGCGCGGAGTGCTGGGCTGATTACAAACAGAAACTGGAGAAGTGGCACGCACATAGCGAGGACTTCGCAACAGTCCTCGGCGATTGGGATACGCTTCGGACAGAACTGCTGAAAGAGACTCGTTCTTCACAAGTCATTTTGCAGATTTTGGAGATGGCTGGAGCACCCGTGCGTTGGTCCCAATTAAGACCAGCTATGGATGAAGGACAAGTACATTTCGCTTTCATGAATGCGTCCTTGATGCGCAAGCGATTGACACTTGGAGATCTGCTGATCTTCACCCAATGGGATCGTGAGAGTCTCTGGAAGGATATCTGGCAAAACTATGAGTAGGTGAAGCAGAGTTGCATGAGCTTCCAGTTTTGTGGAAGCTGTTAATGCAGATCTTAGTCATTATCGGATGTATCCTTATCGTAATCGAAATTAGAAATAGAGGTCTTTATGTTTCGTTTTTTCAAGCGTCGCGAAGACAAGTTCAACAAATTGATTGCAGAACAGGCAGCCCATTCACTCGATGGACTAAAATTGCTGGTCAAATATCTGGAGACACAGGATCGGGAGCTGGCCGAAGAACTGGCCCTGAAGGAGAAAGAGGCAGATGAAGTGCGCCGCATCCTGATCGACGAGTTGAATCGCTCTTTTGTCACACCGTTCGATCGTGAGGATATTTTTGCCCTTTCCCGCTCAATTGATGATGTCATCGATTATGCCGACAGCACCGTCAGTGAGATGGTGACTCTGAAAGTGCAGCCGACACAGTACATGCAAAGAATGGCCACGCTGTTGAAAGATGCGGCCTACGAGCTTTACCAGGCCGTCTTGCGCCTGCAAAAACACCCCAATGTTGCCATTGATCATGCCCAGCGCGCCAAGGCGTTGGAGAATCGGGTGGAGGGGGTATATCGTGAAGCGCTGGCTGATTTATTCAGTGGGCCTGAAGATCTTCATCATGTGGTGGAAATGTTGAAGTTGCGGGAGGTCTATCGGCATCTCTCAAATGCTGCCGATCGTGGAGATGAAGCCGCCAATATCATTTCAGATGTGGTGGTGAAGAAAACCTAGTGGTTATGTCGCAGGAACTGGTCATTGTCATTGGCCTTGCCGTGCTGTTCGATTTTCTGAACGGCATGCGTGATGCGAGCAATATCGTAGCGACCATGATCTCGTCGCGCGCTTTTCGACCGCAAACTGCCCTGGCGCTCACGGCAGTGGCCGAGTTTTTGGGCCCGTTTCTCTTCGGCGTGGTAGTTGCGAAAACGATTGGCGCCGATGTGGTTGAGCCGGGTGTGTTAACGTTGCAGGCGATCGCGGCCTGTTTGATCGGCGCGATCATCTGGAATTTGATCACGTGGTTTTTTGGTATACCTGGTAGTTCTTCCCATGCGCTGATCGGAGGCCTGGTGGGCGCGGTGCTGATGGGAGCCGGCCCATACGCCATCAAGCCCGCCGGTCTGTACAAGGTCTTATTGGCATTATTCGCCTCGCCCGTGATTGGGTTTCTGGCCGGCTTTGTTGTCATCCGCCTGATCTATTTCCTTGCGCAAAATGCGACGTCGCGTATCAATGAGTTATTCAGCAGAGCCCAGTTTTTCACTGCCATTGCTTTGGGGCTTAGTCATGGGGCGAACGATTCACAAAAGACAATGGGCATTATCACGCTGAGCCTGGTGATTGCTGGGGCGTTACCGGCGTTTCAAGTTCCGTTTTGGGTGATCGTTGTTTGTGCCGGAGCCATTTCCCTGGGCGCGGGTTTTGGAGGCTGGCGTTTGATCCGCACGCTGGGCGGCAAGTTCTACAAGATCAGGCCGCCGCATAGTTTCTCCACCCAGTTGACCTCCGCGTTCGTGATTATCGGTGCTTCGCTGTTTGGTCTGCCGGTGAGCACGTCTCAGGTGGTCAGTTCGGCGATCATCGGTGTGGGGGCCTCGGAGCGCTTTAGCAAGGTGCGTTGGAGTGTGGCAGGCGATATTCTGACCGCATGGGTGATTACCATCCCTGCCAGCGCGTTGCTGGCTGCTGGTGTGTATTGGTTAATCGAAAGAATGTAAAAGACGGGCGTGCCTAAGAGGGGACAACCGACGTCAATATCCGAACAACTCCACATTATTCCTGATCTCTTAGATTTTGTACGTGGATGGGATGCAGCGGCAGCGAGTTTTGAGGTGCTGCGGTAGCCGGGTCGAGTTCGAAGTGCTATGGTTCAAGATAAAACCTCCAACTTTGGAATTTTTGTGAACCAGAGTCCGTCGGGCTAAAGCAAAAACCATAGCTTTATGAGCTATGGTTCGCAAAAAGTTCCGGAGTAGAATTTTCGCAAAGCGTGCAGACCTTAAAATCCAAGACCATGACGACGTCATGGTCTTTCAGTAGCGGGGGTAGGATTTGAACCTACGACTTTCGGGTTCACTTATTATTTTGGGGTCGTTGATGCCCCTTTTTGCCGCGAGTGGGTCATTGTAAATCTGAACTGCAAAAAAAAAAACGAAGAATACCCGATATAGGCTGCCATGTTGTGGCTATCAACTAAGTCCACAGTTGGGCCGCCTCAGTCACGTACGCCGGTACTATAATTTTGTGAGCTTGTGCCACAGCCAATGCGTGAAAATAGCCAAATCATGCGTTTATTTATGTGACGGATGCTCTTCCAAATCCATTCGAGGTGGGCATTTCACGGTGAGGCAGTGTCATCCAGTTTGCACAATGTCCAATTTCAGGATGAAAGTTCTAGCATAGGATCACGTCCTGAAACCGAATGCGCCTCGTTCGAAATCGTGTAAAGGCAGCGTGGCGCAAATCAATGACACCGCCCAATCGTGATGATATAGGAGGTGATGATGTTAAGAGATATGGCAGTCATCGCTGCAGAGTGCATCAAGCACCCTGACCGTCGGGCTGTGTGGTCACCGCATCTCGAGAAATACGTATGCCCCGATACAGACGAAGGGCGGACAGTTCCTCTTGACCATGAGTCCCGTACACATCCTCCTCTAAGCTCTCAGTTCAAGCTGGTGTTCGGTGCGGCGACTGGAGGTACTTTGCTTTTTGTTCTGCTATGCGTCGTTCTGACTTTCGCTGCCGGTAAAGAGCCACCAAGTTTGATGACAGAGCTAATTCGCGGACTATTCAGTCTAGCACAAATCGGCTTTGGGGCAGTCGTAGGTCTTTTGGGGGGTAAGCGTCTCAACAGCAACGATGGGTAATAGAACCTTAAGAGTAGACTGATTCTGTTACTGTCGGACTCCAGTTAGAAAACGATTTATTTTAATAGCCCTTAGTGAAAGGAGAAAAAGAATGGCTACCCGAAAAACGTCTTCTGTCAAGAACCGAAAGGAAACAACGGCTCAGCTGGAAGTTGTGATTCATCGAAGAATTCTCAACTTCCTGAATGAAGCCATCCAACCACAAGATTTGGTTTACGAGAAACTGACTCCACCCAATCCCGAGACCGACCCAATGTATGAAGACCATCCGGAGGAGTTGAAGCTGGAACGCAGGAAAATTCTCGATCCCGAAATCGCTAAGGAGATCATTAATTTCCGCGACCAGGAGTACCCGTTTGGGTTTCGAAACGTGAAGGAAGTACTCCAGCTTAAGGCATTCAATCGTCGGTATCTCGATATCCTGCTGCACAATTTCAGTAACTTGTTCTACGGAAGCTGGTCTTTTTTTCCGCAGCACATCCCACGCCGGGGGCCGGGCAGTCGCGATGGCGTTGTCCATGCGGCCCTGTTGAACATCGGGAAGGTACTGTTCATCACCGCGGATGAAACGACACTGCTGTGGAACCCGGAGGATACAACTCCCGCATCGTTCGAAGACCCGGTCAATCAGCCACACCTGACACCAGACGCTACGTCAGGCTACTCCGTATTATGTGGCGGTCATTCTTTCCTGTCGGATGGGCGGTTGTTGGTTGTCGGTGGCGGCGGGTACTCATCCCATTCAAAAGCCAAGTGGGGTTACAAGTTCGACCCAACGAGCAAGACCTGGACAAGGACTGCCACCAGCATGGTACATGACCGGTGGTACCCCACTGTTTTGACCCTGGGTGACCAGCGGATTGGCGATAGCCACGAAGTGCTAGTGGTCTGCGGCCACGGCGCAGGCGACATGGAAATCTACGACGAGGCCACCGATAGTTTCCAGGAGGTAACATCTGGGGACACCAAGCCGTTTCCGTACTTATATCCCGGTCTTCATCTGCTGCCGGACAACAGCATCTTCTATTCGAGAACCGGTTGGGCGAGCCCTGGCCCGGGCGCCGGCCCGTACCCAGGTGACGATCAGTCCTCCTACTTCGCCCTTAGTGGCGCCAGCACCGGAGCCTGGAACGACATTGCTCCTATTATGCCAGCGATGCCGGACCGCACCAAAGGCATGTCTGTTCTGCTGCTAAGCAACACCGCTCCCCATGTGCGGATCTTGGTGTTGGGTGGTTCTGACTCTTCGAATAACAACTCGTACGAAATCATTGACGCGTCCTCCCTGTCCCCGGCAACGAACTGGGGCCCGCATATGACATTCCCAGATGGCGAGCACCGCAGCCTTGGAAGCGCCGTCTTGCTGCCGGATGGGACTATATTTGTGTGCGGGGGCATCCAAAGAACGAACTCTCCCTGTGCACTATTCAATCCACTGACCAATTCTTGGTCGGCGATGGCAGCCCTGCCGTCTATCCGGGATTACCACTCGGTCGCATTGCTCCTGCCGAGCGGGCAGGTGGCAATGGCAGGATGGGACAATCCAACGATTGAGATTTTCAATCCACCCTATCTGTACCGTGGAGCGCGGCCTGTGATTTCTTCCGCTCCATCGTCGGTGCAACGCGGACAAAGCTTCGACATTGCATCACCTGACGCGGCGACGATCAACAAGGTGGTTCTAGCAAGACCGATGGCAGTGACGCACCAAACGGACACCGAACAAAAGATCCTGGAAATGCCATACATCCAGAAAACCTTTTCCACATTCGGGACAATTTCCACTAGCGGAGCTGTCACAGACCGCTTCGGCGTCGGCAACGACTTCGATGTCCTGACGTTTGTGGACGACGATTTAGGGTATGGGCCTAACTTGTTCTACTACCTCCGCCATGATGGTGTCGGCTTCTCCACCTTCGGCACCATTTCCACCAGTGGGGCCGTGACTGACCGCTTCGGCGTCGGCAACAACTTCGATGCTCTGACTTTCGTAACTGACGATCTCGGTTATGGGCCAAACCTGTTCTACTATCTCCGCCATGACGGTGCAGGCTTCTCCACATTTGGCACCATTTCCACCAGTGGGGCCGTTACCGATCGCTTTGGCGTCGGCAACAACTTCGATGCTCTGACGTTCGTGCCCGGCAATCATGGCTACGGACCCAACCTGTTCTACCACCTCCGCCATGACGGTGCTGGCTTTTCCACATTTGGAACGATTTCCACCAGTGGGGCTGTCACAGTCCGCTTCGGCGTTGGCAACAACTTCGATGCCCTGACGTTCCAGCCCGGCAATCATGGCTACGGACCCAACCTGTTCTACTACCTCCGCCATGATGGTGCCGGCTTTTCCACATTTGGCACCATTTCTACCAGTGGGGTCGTTACCGATCGCTTCGACGTTGGCAACAACTTCGATGCCCTGACTTTTGCATCCGGCAATCAAGGCTACGGGTCCGACCTGTTCTACTACCTCCGCCATGATGTAATCGGGCTGACCTTGACTGCCCCGAATGGAGGCGTTCCGCATTCACTTGCACAACAAGGTTATTACATGATGTTCGCAATAAACAAGAATGATGTGCCTTCGGTTGCAAAGTGGGTTTACCTGGACTAAAGTGCATCATCCAGAACAATGCCTGGCCCGCCCGTTCGGTGGTGACTTAACAAATCCGACCACCTTAAACTGACCCATTTTCAACTCTAAAAAGTCTTATCCACCATAGAAAGTTATACTTTATAATCGTTGCAAATCAGGTGTTATTGCCAAAGTTACACACATAAATCTTAATTCTGACAAGGAGAATTCTTCCTATGAAGAAGTTGATATTCAGAACTCTAGTCGCTGCCTTGGTCCTTCAAGTTTTATTATTTGATAACCTATCAGCGGTCCGCGCGGATGAGACGAACTGTCCTCCTCCTACAAATGTCAATATTGATATCAAACCCGGCAATTCTCAAAACAAAATCAAACTCTCTTCCCGAGGGATACTGGCGGTTGCAGTGCTCACAACTCAAGACTTTGACGCGAGCCAGTTTACACCGGAGATGGCGCATTTGAGCGATGCCAGTATAGCCATGACAGAAGGTTGCACAGGGGCGCTCGCTCAGCGCTGGTCCCTGGATGACGAGAATGGTGATGGGCGGTTGGATCTCGTCTTCTTCTTTAAGATACAGGATCTCAACCTAGCCTTGAGCAGCACAGCAGCTACTTTGATGGCTCATGGCTCCTACGCTGCTACCGCCACGCACATTGTAGGAACGGATTCTGTACAGGTCGTGCCTTGATACGATAGTTGAAGAGTCAATAAATTAGCGGCGAGGTCATTTCGCGCCATCATGACCCTCCAATGCCCTTTTAGAGAAGAGATCCTCAGGACTCGCAATTCCTGAGGATCTTCTTGTTCGTTTCTGAAAAACACTCCAGAAGAAGGGAATCAAAGAGAATATCTGGCTATGAGCGCGTGCTTCATTTTTCGTCCAACTTAATTAGCCCAATTCGCATTGCTGTCAGCACCGCCTGAGCGCGATTGGGCTGTTTCATTTTTTCCAAAATATTTTTTGCGTGACTTCGTACTGTTTCTTCACTCACACACAAATGAAGAGCAATCTGCCTATAGGTGTTTGAGGTTGCCATCCATTCAAGCACTTCCAATTCACGGGGGGTCAACGAAACAGAAGGAGCTTTTTGCGGCTGTATTCTACTTACAATTTTTTTCATAACGTCGGGATGCAAGTATGCCTCTCCGTGCACAACAGCACGAATTGCACGTACCAATTCACCAGGTTCGATTTGCTTCAGTACATAACCTTCTATACCCGCGGCAACCAGATCAAAGACTCTGTCATCCACTTCGGTGCCAGTTAGCATCATCACTTTGATTTTCGGGTTCGACTTCCGCAACGCGAGTGCCATCTCCTGACCATCCATTTCAGGCATGACCAGGTCCACCAGGACGATACTTGGATTGAGATTTCGTGCGGCTTCCAAACCGGCTCGTCCATTTTCCGCTTCGCCGATGACCTCGATATCTGGTTCAAGACGAAGAACCATTGCCAACCCTTTGCGGACCACCGCGTGGTCGTCCACGATGAGGAGGCGAATCGGATCAGGCATAGTGATGGGGTCCCTTGATGGGGAGTTCAATCGTGATTCGCGTTCCTGCGTTGGGCTTGCTGATAATCTCGCAACTTCCGCCCATAGCCAGTGCACGTTCCCGAATGCCTTGCAGACCAAAATGCTCACGATTAATGCTGCGTGCCATCGCTACCAGAGGGTCAAAGCCGCGCCCCTCATCCGTGATACTAATATGCACCTGATCCTCGTAGATATTCAAGCACAACCGTGCAAATTGTGCGCCCGAATGGCGCGCTGCATTTGCCAGTGCCTCCTGCGCCATGCGATAGATCGTGCGTCGTAGCCCGGCAGACAAGCTATTGAAATCACCGGTGTTGTTAAAAATAACACTAAATGTACGCGGCCGACAACAACTGCTGATGTAATTTGTTAGATCAGCCATGAAGAGTTCGATCGTCAACGCAGATGGCCATAGATCAAAGATGGATCGACGGACTTCCTCATGCGCGCTGTTTGCCAGGGTGCGTAGTTCGATCAATTCGTGTTTGACATCGCCAGCTTTTTCGGGCAGCATGGTTATGCAAGCATCAAGACTATAAACGATGCCAAACAGGGACTGGGCAACCGTATCGTGAATATCACGTGCAATTCGGTTACGCTCCGTCTCAACGGCGAGACGTCGGGCGCGGTCAATGCACAGGATGGTCGTACCCAGCGCGAGCGCAGCCTGATTCGCAACCGTCATCAGGGTATTCTCACGCTCTTTGGTGAGTCTGGTTTCCTCTACAAGCAGAAGCCCTACCGGGTGTTCCCGCAAGTAGAGCGGAAGCACACGCCATTGGCTTTGGCCGAGCCAGTGGTTGAGATTCAAATCATTCACGAGAAATTCGCCGTTGGAAGAAAAACTGTTTCGATTCAGCAAAGCTCTGAAGAGCTCTCCGTTTTCAGATTTAAGGGGCAGGGGCTTTACAACAGGGAAGGTTGCTTCCGGCGGATAGACGAGCCAGCCGCCAACTTCTTCGTGGGCAGGGTCCACCAGCGCCACGACGGCTTTTGAAAAACCAAGATCGGTGGTGACTGCGCCAAGCACACGCTCCTGAACAGAGATGAGATCTGGCGCGGCCTGCAACAAGACCGTCAAGTCATGGATGATCTCCAACTGCCGATGCGCGGTTGTGATGTTTTCATGTTTTTGTGCAAGTTCATCGCGCGCCGCGCCAAGTTCTTCGCGCGCCTGAGTGATATCCTTCAATAAAGTGGAAGGATATGCAAACAGGATGGGTATCAGCCAGATGCCGGTCAGCTGGGTTGTCAGAGCGGTAATGTCAGTCTGTGCAATGCCCGCTTGAGAGTTCAGATAACCACTGAGTAAGTAAAGCAGCGTAAAAATTGCAGAGCTGGTGAGGGCCCCCCGCATCCGAAAGAAGAATGCTCCCGCCAGCAATGGGCTGAGAGCATATAGGTAGTAAGGACTATATGCGCCGCCGCTGACGGCCAGCAGCCCCGCCGAAAACAGCAGGTCAATGCTGATAAGCGTGGGATGGTCAATGACCAGTTGGTTAAGTTTATGGTTCGTCAGGGAGATAAAAAGATTGGCCAGGAGCGCAATACCAAACACCCAAACCGGGGAGAGCAATTGTTCCGGCCGGTTGGCAATGCCCAGTGTCAGCAATCCGGGGATCAAGGATGCCCAACGAAAAGCCACCAGAAACAAAAACACACGGCTGGGATGGAAGAATGTCACTAGTCTTGCGAACATAATAGTCGTATGATGATTATATCCGAATCGTTGGCCTGTACAGTTCACACCTCCCCCGTGCGGGGGAGGAAAATTCCCCTGCGCATGGGATGTTCGCCAGGGTTGCAATTAATTATGATTTGGGTCGCTCAAGGAGGTTTGCATGAATGATGTGATCAAGGAAGATCAGGTATTGGACTGTTCGGGTATGCTTTGTCCGCTACCGGTGGTCAAGACGTCCAAGACGATGAAAGAACTGCAGTCCGGGCAGATCTTGAAGATGATCGCCACAGATCCCGGCGCGCCGCCGGACATGGAAGCGTGGAGCCGGCAAACGGGGAACGAGTTGCTCCGGTCTATGCAGGAAGGCGGGAAGTTCATCTTCTTCCTGCGCAAGAAATAAGCCGTATTCATTCAAAACATTCAAGAGGTAGATATGTCGAAATCTGATCCCAACGCTCCGAAAAGATTGGCGCTCATTGCCAGCAAAGGGACCCTCGATTGGGCCTACCCCCCGTTCATCCTCGCGACCGCCGCCGGCGCGATGGGCTGGGAGGTGGGCGTTTTCTTTACGTTTTATGGCCTGACCCTCCTCAAACCACAACTGACTGCTGCAGTCTCGCCTTTGGGCAACCCAGCCATGCCCATGAAAATGCCGTTTGGTCCCGAGGGGTTTCAGAATATCAACTGGCCCATGCCAAATCTGCTGATGGCAAACGTGCCGGGATTTGAGAGTCTGGCAACCACTTTGATGAAGCAGACCTTCCACAACAAAGGCGTTGCGACGGTTGAAGAATTGCGCGACATGGCCATCGAGATGGATGTGCGCATGATTGGCTGCCAGATGACAATGGAGGTATTTGGCTTTAAGCGGGAAGACTTCATTCCACAGGCTGAAATCGGCGGCGCAGCGACCTTCCTTGAGTATGCCGCGGATGCGGAAGTGCAGTTGTTTATTTGAGAGGCACAAATGGCGACCCTGTCTATTGAGACGGATAATTCACAAAGCGTATCTGTAGTTAAAGTTAAGGGCCGTGTTGATTCAGAAAGTGCACCCGAGCTGGATACCGCACTGACGAATCTTCTGAATGAGGGCCGTAACAAAATAATTCTGAACCTGCAGGGAGTAGACTATATCTCCTCAGCGGGCCTGCGGGCCATGGTGAAAGCCTATCAGACAGCCAAGAAAATCGGCGGGGATGTTTATCTGGTGTCCATTTCAGAGCCCATCGAAGTGATCCTGCGAACGGTCGGCATGATGCAGATGTTCAAGATGTATGCAACGAGTGAGGAAGCGGCGGCAGGTTTTTAGCCGCTTCCCAATTAGGAGAGGGCAGCTATGTTGTGGAAAACGAACGACCCGGATACCAAGAAGATTTTGTACGTCCAGACCCATGGGGAAAAAGATCCGGAGCGTACTGCGACTCCATTCTTCCTTGCCACGGCTGGGGCGGCAATGGACAACGAAGTATGTATTTACTTCACGATGAATGGTCCCCAATGTCTGGCAATAGGCAACGGTGACAAGATCATCATTCCACGCAAGGGCGGCAATGGAAAAGAACTCAAATATTTTATCGATCAAGCTGTAGAAATGGGTGTCCGTCTACTGGTCTGCCAACCTTCACTCGACCTGCACGGCTACACGATGGACGATATGATCGAAGGCGTGGAAATGATTGGCGGTGCCGCGTTCAACGACATGGCTGTCACTGCCGATGCGGTGATCGCGTTCTAGCCAGATTTGTACCGCGAGATTTATCTCGCAACATAGGGGCGACATGAAGGTCGCGGTACGGTGTTTTTAAGGAGGCTCAATGCCTACCACATTAGAAAACTGGAATCCAGGCAAAGCGGAAAACCGCCACCCCGAAGCGACATACGAAGAAAAGGAACGTCTTTTTCTCGAAGTTCAAAATGATGTACGCTACAAAGACTTCCTTTATGGATGTTATGAGTGCGGTATCTGTGTTTCAGCCTGTCCATCGGCGCGGTTCTACGATTTTAGTCCGCGCGTGATTGCACAGGCGATCGCGCGCGAAGATGTCGAGCGTATCTACGACATCATCACTGAAGATATTTGGAACTGCGCGCAATGTTTCTCGTGCGTGCGCTGTCCACGGCAAAATAATCCCGGGGGCCTGGTCACAATTTTGCGCGAAGTCTCCCTGAAGAACGGATTACAAGAATCAAAAGATGCATTGCAGGGCTACAGCCGTGTGATCTACAAGGTCATGCTCAAAGGAAACCAAGTCTCGCCCGATATGCTTCAGCCCGATTTCTTCCCCGATTGGGGTCCGTGGGTAAAAGACTTCAGCCAGAACATGCACGTCTGGCGTAAAGCCATTCCCATGGATTCGATCCGAGGACTTACCGATGTCGCCTGGCGCACAGATCGCAAAACGTTACTGGAACTGTATACCATTTGGTTTGAGTCGGGCAACATGGACATCATCAAAGAACTGGACGAAAGTTTATACGACTTGTTGACCGAAGTGATGCAGGAAGAATTGGAAGAAGGATAGAGAACCGCTTCATCCTTACCCCGAACCTGATTCTGTTTTATTGGTTTGACCCAACCTGAAACTGGAGACTCGCCATGACCGAAAACTTAACCACCGTTGAACAGATCCTGGAACGAAAATCACATCCCGTCGTACGCGATGCCTCGGTCGCGCCAACCGATGATATGCATGAGCTTCTGCATGAACTGGAGGCTAAAGGCGAGATCATCCTTCAAAAGGTCCCAGAGCCTTATATCGAATTTACAACCAAATATGGGCGGATGAAAAAGATCCCGATTGAGCACACCTGGCATCATAAATCCTGCGGTCACTGCGGACATATCCCCGGCTACGCATCATCGATACTCTGGCTTCATCGCCAATTCAATTTGGATTACAACGATCCCACTGACCAAACCTCCTGCACGGGTTGGAATTATTATGCGTCTGGAGCATCCAACGCGGTCGGGCAAGCCGCGGTCATGTCACGTAACTTCGCTGCCGCTTACGAAACAGGATACTTCCCCATGATCCATTGTGGCACCAGTTTTGGGCATTACAAGGAAATCCGCGAACAACTCGTGCATCACAAGGAATTGCGCGATGAAGTCCGCCGCATTCTGGGCAAAATGGGTAAACCGCTCGTCATCCCGGAAGAGATCGTCCATTACAGCGAGTGGGTCTATGCCATGCGAGATAGATTTGCCGAACGCCAACTCGTGGACATGAGTCCCATCACTGCAACGGTGCATCCTGCCTGTCATTACTACAAAATCGTCGCCGAAGACGCCATCTACGATCCAGAAATCTACGGCGGACAGCGGACTGCGGTTGTCACTGCATTACTTGAAAAGCTCGGTATCAAGGTCGCTGACTACTCGACCTGGTTCGATTGCTGTGGCTTTGGTTTCCGTCACGTGCTCGTGCAACGCGACTTTACGCGCTCGTTCGCGGTGCTTCGCAAAATCGAGACTATGAAGAATGAAGTGAACCCCGATTTGACGGTTACTCACGATACGGGCTGTGTGACGACGCTCGATAAGAGTCAATTCGCGGCAAAAGCCCATGACCGCAAAGTTGGCATCCCAGTGTTGTCGGATGCGCAAGTTGCTGCACTAGCGATGGGTGCACATCCCTTCCGCGTGGTTCAATTCCACTGGCACTCCACAGACTGGCGTCCCTTCCTGGAGAAACTTGGAATCAACTGGCAAAAATACTGGGATGAATTCCAAAGCGATCTGGACCAGATTCGCGCAGGCACGAAATCCGGCATTACTTGGCAGGATGCAGATCAACCGATCAACCTCACGGCATAAATAACTTCGCTGGTCGAGTAGCCCTGAGAGATTGTTGCAGAGGGCATATCGAGACCAGTAATGGCAAGTGAACATGAAATGAGTGGTTTCGATACGAGCGAGAAGAACACTCGCTCTACTCAACCACCGAACTTAGGAGGCATACATGACATCGAGCAAAGTACTCATCATCGGCGGCGGACCATCCGGACTGGAATCCGCACGTTGCGTGGCGGAATTAGGCGGGGAAGCCATCCTCATCGAAAAGCGGGAACGACTCGGCGGCACACCTGACCGCGAGAATTACGCCAAGTTGACGCATCACTGGCGCGACGCCTCCGAAGCGATGGCAGAACTCGCCGCCTCAGTCACGAGCCACCCCAACGTGGCGGTGAAGTATCAAGCCGAAGTGAAGGGAATATCCGGGAGCGCTGGCAGCTTCACGGTCGAGATTGAAGCGGGCGGCGCAGCAGAGTCGCTCGACATCGGCGCCGTCATCGTCGCCACGGGTTTTCAACATTTCGATCCGGGTCGTGCCACACAATATTACAACTACTATTCTTTTCCCGATGTCATTACGCTGACCGATCTCGAGAAGATGTTGAAGGAGCACAATGTCCTGCGCCCATCCACTGGCGAAGCGCCGAGGAAGATTGCCTTCATTCAATGTGTAGGTTCACGTGATCGTCAAATTGGAAATGAGTATTGTTCAAAGGTCTGTTGCGGCATCGCCAGCAAACAAGCCATCGAACTGCGCGAGCAACTGCCTGACTCGAAAGTTTTCATCTTCTACATTGACATGCGTATGTACGGGTATTGGGAAAATGAAATCTACTGGCCCGCCCAGGAAAAATATAAAGTCAATTACATAAAAGGCGTCATCAGTGAGGTGCTCAAAAAAGGTGATCAACTCCTGGTGCGTGGCGAAGATACAACCATGTCGCGCCCGATGGAAGTGACGATGGATTTGGTCGTGCTTTCAGTGGGCATGGAGCCGAGCGCCGGCACACGCGCTATCGCACAACTGCTTGGCATCCAACAGAATAAATATGGCTTCGTCGAAGCGGGCGGCGCGTCTGGCTTGGATCCGGTTGCGACATCGAAGGAAGGCATCTTTGTCGCGGGCGCTGCAGCTGGCCCGGCTGATCTGGATGATTCGATTTCACGCGCTGGTCTCGCCGCGGCGCGCGCGGTCGCATCCGTTCGCAAAGTACTGGCAATGGCATAACATGGCTTTACCTCAGCGACAGAGTCACATCGTCAAGCAGAAGACGGGACCTGATGATCCCATCCTTGAAGAGACTTTGCAGGAAGCGCTCAAGCAGGTTTCCTCGGAGGATGTGGTCGCGATTGCGGATGAACTCGCCGAGAGGCGCGTCCGCCTCTTTCATCGACTTGAAACTGATTCTGCTCAATTCGCATCCTCTTTCGCTGACATCACTGCTGCTGTCACTCATACGCGAGCCAACGCGAGAACCATAACGAATCATTTTACTCAGGGCGACTTGGCGCAGCCCCCTGCGGGCAAAATATTTGAAGATTTATTGCATGGAAAATTGCCAACTGCTATGCGCGTGGCTGCATTCGTTGAAAAACTAAATGCGCTCGATACAAGACTGGCTCTGGAACTTGCCTCTGGACTTTTACACAACACCTCTCCCAATGGACACTGGCTGTGGACTCGCTGGCTGTGGGACCCAACCACAGGAACAGGCATTTTGCCTTTGCTTGCGGGAAGTACACATAACCTGCTTGCAGATAATCTCGCGGATGGCTATGCCCGCGTGGGTGCAGTCACTGCGATGAGCATGAAATTTGCCGAAGGCACAGGCTTGTGGACGGATGAGTTGATGAGTAATGAGAAACGAGCACAATTCGCCAATAGCGCGTTTCTAGCGTGTGCTTATAACGTTTATCTGTACGGTACAACCAGTTGGCGATTAAGTCGTGAGTTCAACAATTTATTACCATCCTTGCCCAACATGGCAAGGAAGTTGCTGGGATTGCAGAAAGTAAAAGAAGATACATCGATGGTCGAGTAGGGCGAAACCCGTATCGAGATCATCAAGTAACTTGAAAACAGAAGATTACTTGAATCTGGTGGTCTCGACTGCTTGCGTCTCGACCACCAGTAGGAATGAAATAGGAGACCATACCTTATGCCTGGTCCAATCAAAGCAAAATATGTGGAAAAAGAACATGCCGTAGTAGACGGCGTAGATATTTCTGGTCACTGGAACCGCATGTTCGAACAGCGGACGATCTTCGAATACACGCCGGAACTGATCGAAAAGATTGCTTCATTTCCAGGGGCGGAATCTTTCGCGGATTGTTATCAGTGTGCCAAGTGCGTGCCTGTCTGCCCAGTGGATGTGGTCGGGAATTATGGTCCGCGTAAACTTTATCGTTACGCCCAAACCGGCATGGACCTAACCGAAGCGCCCGAACTCTGGCTTTGCACAACTTGCGCCAACTGCCTGCGCGTGTGTCCCAAAGAAGTGAACATGGTCAAGATTATGCCAGCCACACGCGAGCAAGCGATCCTTGACGGCAAGTTCGTCCCGCAGGAATTGCAACAGGCATTTGAGAACACCGCCAAGTCTGGCAATCCTCTTGGTCAGCCTCAACGTAAACGTGATGCGTGGATTCACGCGGAGCGTGCGGGCGTGCCAATTCCGATCATCAAGGATTTGGGTCGCCCTGTCGATGTGCTTTGGTATGTTGGCTCGTATCCGTCCTATCACCCGCGCGGCATTGACGCGGCTTCGGCGGCGGCACGCATCTTCACCGCCCTTGGCATTGATTTTGCCATTCTCGGCAAGGAAGAAAAAGACGATGCTGACTCACAGCGTTTGGCTGGTGAAAAGGGTCTCTTTGAGATGATGACTGAGTACAACATCGAGACCTTCAACAAGTATGAATGGAAAGAAATGGTCGTTACAGGTCCGCATGAGCTTAACGCCTTCAAGAATGTTTATCCCAAATATGGCTTCGAGCGCCCTGTGCTTCATTACACAACTTTCCTTGTGCGTTATCTCGATCAACTCAAGCCATTGCTCAAACATGAAGTAAATGTAAAAGTCACCTATCACGATCCGTGTTATCTCGGTCGGCATAACGGTGAGTATGAAGCCCCACGCAAATTACTGGAAGCCATCCCTGGCGTGGAACTCATTGAAATGGCGCGTAACCGCGAAAATGGATACTGCTGTGGTGGTGGTGGTGGCGGAATGTGGATGGACTCGTTTACGCAGAAGCACACCAAAATGCGCCTTTCTGAAAAGCGTGCCATGGAAGCCGCATCCACGGGCGCGAATGTGCTGGCAGTCGCCTGTCCGTTTGAAGTTTCACGCTTTGAAGATGCGGTCAAGTCTACGGGTAATGAGCACGTGGGTGTGCTGGATATTTTGGAGTTGTTGGATAGGTCTATGCGTGGAGAGTAGTGCGATGGTCGAGTAGCCCCGTGTTCGTCGGGGCGTATCGAGACCATCGGTAACAAGTAAACGGAATATATCTTGTAAAGTGGTGGTCTCGATACCTTCCTCGCTCTTGCTCGGAACTACTCGACCACCGGTGAAAAATGTAATAGGAGATAGATTTTCATGAACATAGTTGTCGCTATCAAACACATTCCCAGTATTGCTGATGACCTGCCCGTCAAAGGCAATAACGTGGACTTTGACTCGGTAGATTTCGTGCTGAACGAATTCGATGAGCAGTCCATTGAGCAGGCGGTGCTGGTCAAGGAAGCCGTCGGAGGGACGGTGACCGTCCTCGGGGTGGACTTGATCGGGGAACTGGATAATGTGCTTCATCTCGCGCTGGCAAAAGGCGCGGACAAGGCGGTCAAGATCACAGCGGATGAACCAGGCGCGGATTCACATCAACAAGCCAAATGGTTGGCAGAGGCGATTATGGGGCTGTCGCCCGATATTATCTTCGCGGGTGTGCAAGCCTCCAATGACCTCGACGGTCAAATCGGACCGATGATGGCCGCGTATCTCGATATACCGTACATTGGCGGAGTCAGTTCGGTGGAAGCCTCGAACGGCTCAGCTACCGTGATAAAGGAATTCGCGGGCGGGTTCAGTGGGAAGTATATGGTCGATCTGCCGATGGTAGTGGGGGTGCAAGCCGCGTCCAGGCCGCCGCGTTATGCGCCGATCAGCAAGGTTCGCCAGATCGCACAGACCGCCACGATTGAAAAAGTTGCGCCGATGGGCGATGCGAGTGCCGGACTGACGATGAAGAAGATGTCGCCACCTGTGGTGACAGGACATGCAGAGATGATCGGCGGCTCATCCAAGGAAGTCGCGGCGAAGATTGTGGAATTGTTGAAAACTAAAGGTTTGGCATAGGAGTACAAACATGTCGAACGATATTTTTGTCATCGCAGAACACATGGACGGCGACCTTGCCGAGATTTCGTATGAAATGGTGGGCAAGGCCAAGGAAATTGCTGCAGCATTTGGAGGGCAGGCCGTCGCGGTGGTGTTGGGAAGCGGTATCGTGGCGGATGGATTTGCGTCAGATGTGACAATGTTCATTGATAACCCAACCCTCTCCCAGTTTAACCCAGAAGCGTATGGAAAAGTTATCGAAGCGTTGGTTAAGGAAAAGTCTCCGCGCCTGGTCATGTTTGGCTGGACGGCCACAGGTATGGATCTCGCCGCGTGGCTCTCGGCTCGGCTTGGCAAACCATGCGTTGCATATGCGAGAGATCTATGCATTGAAAACAACTCGCTGGTCGTCAACAGTCAGGTCTATGGCGGGAAGATGATGGCGGAGGTTGCTCCGGAAGGAGATATGGCAATCGTCGCTTGTGTCGCTGGCTCCTTCTCTGCTGATGTGGGCCGCGGTTCAACATCGGCAACCAAAATCGATTCCCCTGTATCACTCGATGGCTTGAAGACGAAATTTGTCGAAGCCATCAGACCTGCAGGCGGTGATGTAGATATCACTGCGCAGGATAAACTTGTCTCGATTGGGCGCGGCATCGGCGGCAAGGAGAACATCGAACTCGCTGAAGAATTGGCGAAGGCGCTGGGCGCAACAGTCTCCGCTTCACGCCCTGTTGTGGATGCGGGTTGGTTGCCGCGTACGCGTCAGGTTGGTAAATCTGGTTTGAAAGTCAAACCGAAGCTGTATCTCATGCTTGGTATTTCCGGCGCGCCAGAACATCTCGAAGGGATGAAGAGCGCTGAGTTGATTATCGCAGTCAACACCGATAAGAAAGCGCCCATCTTCAACGTAGCGCATTATGGTGCAACGGCGGATCTGTTCGAAGTGACTGAGGCGATGCTAGAACTTCTTTAACCGCAAAGGAACACAAAGGCTCACGCAGGAAGACTTTTAAACCTCTTTGTGTAACTTCGTGCCCCTTTGTGGTGAATGCTTTTCGGGAGGGTACGTTGCTCACGACGATTGAAAAAATCATCTTCATTCTGTTGGCTTTGGTCTCGGCGGGGTTCACGATTCACGGCATCAAAACAATTATTGATTCGGTTCGTAAGGGACGACCTGCACCGGAATTGAAAAATGTTCCCGCGAGTCTGATCAAAGCAGGCATCACAGTTCTGTTTCAGCAAACCATCTTCAAGGCGCGCAAGGCATTGAGTGCAATTCATCTTGGGCTGTTCTTCGGTCTCATCGCCTACGCCTTCGTCAATCTCGTGGATGTGCTCGAAGGATTTATCCCTGGCTTTGAGTTGGTGCGTGGTGGTCAATATCTCAATGTACAGTACTTACCGCCACTTGCGCATACGGCTATCAATGTCTTCAATCTGATCGCAGATATTTTGAGTGGCGCGTTGTTGATTAGCATGACCACATTCCTTGTACGTCGCTTCATCGTGAAAGATAAACGTCTGGCATATCGTGACAATATTCTGCTCAATCCGAAAGTCAAAGCAGGCGCGCTCAATCGTGACTCCTTGATCGTTGGTATCTTCGTACTATGCCATGTTTCCGCGCGATTGTTGGGTCAAGCCTTGAGGCTCGACCTCCTTCACCGTTCCGATAAATTTGGCCTTGTGTTCGACCCATTCATGCCCATTGCCAGTTCAATCAGTCTGGCGTTTCGCTCTATGTCGCAAGAAAATATTTTGACTGGCATTCACATTGCATGGTGGACAAGTTTGTTATGGGTGATGTTCATACTGCCCTACATCACGCGCAGTAAGCACACGCACTTTACCGTTGGTCCCGTCAATCTGGGTCTTGCAAAACAAAATCCACGCGGCCAGCTCGATCCCGCCATTCCGCTCAAGGTAGTGAATGGTAATCACTACGAGCCCGGCGTAAAGTTTATCCATGACCTATCTTGGAAACGCATTTTGGATGCCTATGCCTGCGTACAATGCAATCGCTGTCAGGATGTCTGTCCCGCGAATTTCTATGGACGTCCGCTCTCCCCATCAGCATTGGAGGTGAACAAGCGTTATCTCCTTAAGGAGTCGACTTTCGGTTCTCAGCCTGACCGGTTGCTGCTTCCGCTTACTGAAACAGTCATCTCCGCTGAGGCAGTTTGGTCCTGTACAACCTGTTATGCCTGTGTGCGCGCGTGTCCGGTCGGCAATGAACCAATGGCAGACATCGTGGATATTCGCCGTCGCATGTTGGTTGATGGTATGGAATTGGATAGCGGCGTGCAGAACGCTTTGCAATCTCTCGCTACCAACGGCAACTGGATGAGCAAAGGCAAACGTCTGCGCGGACGGTGGGCAAAGGAAATGGAATTCCCCGTCAAGAACGCGACTGAAGAACCAGTGGAGCATTTGTGGTTCGTCGGTGATACAGCTTCATTTGACGAGCGCGTTGTCCCGAACACAAAAATGGTCGCACGGATTTTCCATCAGGCAGGTGTGGATTTCGGGATCATGTACCAGAACGAGTCCAATGCAGGCAATGATGTGCGCCGCGTTGGGGAGGAAGGTCTGTTCGAGCAATTGGTCGAGCAGAACATGCAAGCTTTTGGCAAAGCGCAATTCCAGCGAATCGTCACCACCGATCCGCACTCGTTCAACACGCTCAAGAACGAGTATCCGCAATTTGGCGGGACTTTTGATGTGAAGCATTATACAGTTGTGCTGTTGAAGTTGATTGAAGATGGCAAGTTGATAATAAAGTATAAGTTGTCTGATTACAGAGTCACCTTCCACGACCCGTGCTATCTTGGTCGTTACAACGGGGGATTCACTGCCCCGCGCAAATTGTTGGAGCTGGTCGGCGTGGAATTTAGCGAAATGCCGCGTAACTGCGAGAACTCATTTTGCTGCGGTGCGGGCGGCGGTCAGATTTGGATGGGCAAGGTCGCACCTGGTGAACGCCCCGCGGAGAATCGCATCAGGGAAGCATTGGCCACGTTTGAGAAGAATCCGAGCGAGAAGAGGCAATTGTTTATCGTCACCTGCCCGAAGGACATGATCATGTATTCGGACGCAGTCAAAACGACAGGCAACGATGGCAAGATCGAGGTTCGCGACATTATTCAGTTAGTGGCGGAAGCCATCGGGCTGGAAATGCCCATCGAAGCCGAAGCAGTTGCCAGCGTGGCGTGAAGCGATGTTCAAATGTCCGTATTGCGAATTTAGCGGTAAGAGGTCAGAAGTCCATAATCACTTGGCCGAGAGTCACGGCGATACATTGGGCACGCGAGTGGATGAATTCACGGGCCACACGGTTTATATCGTGACGTGCCCCGTGTGCAACGCGAGCTATGAACAGGTCACGAAGAAAGCGAAACGTGATCCAAGCTTTGTGCAAGAATATGAGCATGAGATTCGGCTGGTCATTTTTGATTTGCTTCTGTACCACCTGCAGGGTGAACATGGAATTGGAACGGTGGTCGAGTAGGACGAAGTCCGTATCGAGACCACAGGTATCCAAGAAACAATTAGCTTGCATGTAAGTGTTGGTCTCGATACGCCGCGAAGAACAAGAGCGCGGCTACTCGACCAACAGAGATAACCAAGGAGAATAAGCATGGCAACAGTGCGTGGATGCAACATTCCTGAAGACCGCTACTACTGGGTGGAAAAACACGCGTGGGCGCGGCCTGAGGCAGATAACATGGTCACGATAGGAATCACCGATGTGGCTCAGCATATGGCGAAAGGCATTGTGAATGCGACGCCGAAAGAGCCAGGGCGCACAGTGCAAAAGGGCAAAAGCGCGGGAACTCTCGAAAGTGGCAAGTGGGTGGGTCCGGTGACCTCGCCGATCACGGGCGAGATTGTTATGTTGAATGAAGCGGTGAAGGCGAAGCCCGCTTTAATCAACGAAGACCCGTATGGCGAGGGCTGGTTTGTGAAAATCAAGCCCACGGATTGGACAGGCGAAAGTGCCGCACTGGTAACCGGTGATGCGGCTGTGGCGGCGTACCAGAAATTTATGGAAGAGCAGAATATTTCATTTGAGTAAAACTTTTGAACGTTCAAAGGTTACAACGTGATTGTCGATGATTTATTACGCCTGTGATATCCCCGAAGATTTGTATTACGACATCGAACGCGATGTCTGGATTCGATTCGATAGTGATGTCGCTGTGCTCGGCATGACCGATGTGGCGCAGACACGTTGTGGAAAAGTCGCGGCGATCAGCTTCAGAGATATTGGAAAGAAAGTTCTGCAAGGTAAAACATTGGCAACCATTGAAAGCGCCAAGTGGGTCGGACCATTTCCTGCTCCATTCTCGTGTGAGATTGTTGGAACGAATGAGAATGGTTTTGCCAAAGATATTTTGCTAGCCAATAAAGAGCCTTATACCACTGGCTGGCTAGCGAAGGTACGACCGATGGATTTAGAAAATGAGCGCGCTCATCTGGTGACTGGTGAAGAGGCGGCTGAGAAATACAAATTGAGAATTAGAGAATTGAAGGTCAATTGTTTGAGATGTATCGATTAAGCCTGTCATTGCGAGCGAGTGTTCTTCAGCGAGCGAAGCAATCTCCTCATTGTGTCAGAGATTGCTTCGTCGGGCTACACCGGCACTTGCGCCCGGTGCAAGTGAAGCCCTCCTCGCAATGACGTGATCTCAAAGAGGTAACTCATGTTAAACGAAACAAATTCTTATGAAATCCCCGCCGATCGCGCATACGACCGCGAGCATCACATGTGGGCGCAATTCGACCGTGTGAGCGGTGGTGCGTTGGTCGGAATTGACACGCTCGGACTGGCGTCGCTTGGCGATTTGGCTTATGTCACATTGAAGGATGTTGGCAAATCGGTGAAGCGCGGCGAGTCGATCGGGACACTCGAAGCTGCGAAGATGACGGGCGACTTAATTGCTCCTATTAGCGGTGTGATCGTGGCGCGCAACGATAAAACTATGAGCAACCCAGCATTGGTTAATCAATCACCTTATGTGGATGGATGGATGGTTGTCATTAAACCCAGCGACTGGGAAAACGAATCAGCACAGTTGGTTTCGGGCGATGGTTTGCCTGCGTGGGTCGAATCAGAAATCAAGCGTTACCGTAATCAAGGATGGATTGATTAATGGACTGGCGTCTCATCACGGATGATGGTGTCTCAGCTTCGTTCGGCCTCGCGGCGGATGATGTACTCGCACAGCGGGCTGGATTAAATTTATCCCAGCCGACATTACGGCTGTACACCTATCAGTCCTATTGCGCGCTCGTTGGACGGTTCCAAAACATGGAAAATGAAATCCGCGTTGAATATTGCCGCAAGAATGGGATCACCATCAATCGCCGTCCAACAGGTGGTGGGGCAATCATCATGGGAGTGGATCAATTGGGTGTGGCGCTCACACTTCATGGACGTGATGACGACTCGTATTCGCGTGCGCGCGAAATGATGGGGGATTTTTCGGAAGGTCTTGTGCGCGGATTGAATCAGCTCCGTGTGGAAGCGCGCTTCCGTCGCAAGAATGATATTGAAGTGAATGGCAAGAAGCTTGTTGGGCTTGGCATCTATCGTGCGCCGTCGGGCGGATTGTTATTTCACGCAAGTCTGCTCGTCGATTTAGACATTGAGCTAATGCTGAATGTCCTCAAGACGCCATTTGAAAAAATATCAGATAAGGAGATCGACACCGTTGCGGGTCGCATTACGACTGTTCACCGAGAGACGGAAAGCCGGATTACAGTGGATGAAGTGCGGCGCGTCATCGCGGCAGGATTTGTTTCCGCTTTCGATGTGAATCTTATTCCATTCGATTTCACGTTCGATGAACGGGAAGAGATCGGGAAACTGGAACAACAAAAATATCTGAGTGAAGATTGGGTGTATCAAACCACGGCTGTGCCTGACAGCATAGGATCTGCAAAAGTCAAAACCCCTGCAGGCTTGATCGATGTCAGTGTGACGATGGCTGGGGCAACCATCAAGGCGGTCTTCATCGGCGGAGATTTTTTCGCCGCGGAAAATGCGGTGGCAGATTTGGAAGCGGCGTTACGATGGCATACAAGTCAGCCTGAAAAAGTTGCGGAAACGATCGAGAAAGTCCTTCAGGTCAAAGAAAGCGAATTTAACAGGATCCGGCCCGAGTTCATGATCGAAGCGGTGTCGAAGGCGGTAGCACGTGCGCGCGTGACGGAGAGTCAAGTGCGCGCCGATCCATATGGTTGTTACGTCAATCCCGGAGGCGTACATGCCTGACCTGATTCAGATCGTCGAGCCGATGAATCTAACGACGGAATGCCTTGATATCCGTCGTGCGAATTTCGGCGATACGATCACGTTCTATGCACCTGGATTGCGGCGGTACAAAACTGAGGAGTTCGATACACAGAATGCAATTGAGTTCGCTTCGATCAGCGTGACGGGGACAGCTTGTGCGTTGAGCTGCGAGCACTGCAAGACGAATGTGCTGCACGGTATGGCTGACCTGCGCCGGCACAGTGGTTCGCTCTTTGACCTGTGCGCTGATCTTGCTTCGAAGGGTGCACGCGGCGTTTTGATCTCTGGCGGAAGCGACAAGCAGGGACGCGTGCCGCTGCTTCCACATATCCATGACATGAAGCGGGTGCGAAATGAGTTGGGATTGGCGATCCGTGTTCATACCGGTGTGCCAGATGAGGAAACCTGTGCTGCCCTCGGCGAAGTGGGCATTGATGGCGCAATGATCGACATTATCGGTCATCGGGACACGATGCGCGAAGTCTATCATCTGGATGCCGACCCCGAAGATTACGAAAACTCTCTTGCCTGGTTGGAGAGATATAAAGTCGCAACCATCCCCCACATTATTTTGGGATTGCATTTTGGAAAGATGCTCGGCGAAGAATACGCATTGGAAATGATCGTTCGTCATCCACCGAAGGTGATGGTACTGGTCGTGCTCATGCCGTTGACCGGCACGCCGATGATGGGTGTGGCGCCTCCGCCATTGGAGGAGATTGGTGCATTTTTCGAGCAGGCGCGCAAAGCGTTACCTTCAACACCTGTGATGCTTGGTTGTGCGCGCCCGTTGGGGAATATGAAAGTTGAGATTGACCGTCTCGCCGTGAACGCAGGTTTGAATGGCATTGCATATCCTGCGAATGGAATTGTTGAATACGCGCGGCAGGCCGGTTTGCGCCTGCAGTTTATCAATGCGTGTTGTGGAGTAACGTGGTGAAGAATTTTTCACCACAAAGGGTCACGACACTTGCACCTGACGCACACCTATCCTGGTACGGCTTAAGCCGCACGGTGCCAGGGAGTGCAGGTGAGAATCACAAAGGAAACCTCATAGAAACTTCGTGTACCTTTGTGACCCTTCGTGGTTAGCCTTTTAGGAGAACGCGTGGCAAAAATAACTGTTCCGTCCGACTTGCAAGCCGAACAATATCAGATCAGCCCAGACTATGTCCGCATCAGCATGGCGGCAGCCATTGAACTTGGTTTGAAGCCAGGGCGAATCAATCGCTGTCATTGCAACTGCATCAACCTTCTGCAAAATTATCCTGAAGGTTGTTATGCCAACTGCACGTACTGCGGTCTAGCGCGCGAGCGACCTGGCACGCCCGAAGAAAATACGTTTATCCGTGTTGCATGGCCACTGTATCCAACAGGCCTTGTGGCTGAAAAAATCGCGGAGCGTGAAGCTAATGGCGGTGTCGGGCGCGTGTGTATTTCGCAAGTGCAAGATCACCGCGCTTACGATGATCTGGTGGATATGATCCGCCGCGTGAAGAAACCCGCGCCGCAAGTTCCCATGTCGGCTTTGGTGAGTGCGACCACGTTGAATAAAGAACGTCTGCACGTTATCAAAGAGGCGGGTGTGGATATCATTGGCGTCGGCTTGGATGCAGTTACGGAGGAACTCTTCGAGGAGACTCGTGGTAAAGGGACAAAAGGTCCCCACAATTGGGACTATCACTGGCGCATTGTCCGTGCCGCGCGTGATATTTATGGGCCGATGAAAGTCAACTGCCACATCATTGTCGGTCTCGGCGAAACAGATCGTGAACTGGTGGATATGTTTTATCAATTGAAGAATGAACAGGTCGCAGGCTATCTGTTCTCGTTCAGCCCCGAACCAGGCACAGTCATGCAGGATTTGTCCCGTTCCCCCATTCATCGAATGCGGCGCATTCAACTCGTAAAACACTTGATTGAAAACCAGAATTTACCTCGTGAATCCATATCATTTGACCAGGGGGGCAATATCGCGCAACTCGACGCGCCTGAAACGATGGTCGAAGTGGCCGTCAACACAGGATTACCTTTTATGACAAATGGTTGTCCCGACCGCGCCGGTGAAGTGGCTTGTAACCGTCCATATGGGTCCTATCGCCCTGGCGAAGAATATCGCGACTATCCCTTCCAGCCAAATGCAAATGATTTGATCGCTATTCGTCAGCAAATGCGTTTGGACGAAGTCTGGGCAAATCTCAACCCTGTGAGTGCGTAATCAGATGAATCCAATCCGTCTCCTCAACTTGGGAGTCATCCCGCCCTTGCAGACTCAGTCTGTGTATCACGCATTGGCAGATAATATGACACGCGACTCGCAAGATGTCATTATTATATGCCGGCCAAGCGCACCATATCTTTGTCTAGGATATCACCAGGCATTTGAAAACACTTTTGACGCTGACGAATGCAAACGGCGTGGATTGCACGTCTTGCGTCGAAAGCTCGGGGGTGGTGCAACGTATCTCGATGGGAATCAATTGTTTTACCAGTGTATCTTTCATCATTCGCGTATGCCTGCAATGTTGAAAGATATTTATGCTCTGGGTCTTTCCGCACCCGTGAACACGTTGAAGCGACTTGGTCTCAACGCAGAATTGCGCGACACGAATGAAATCGAAGTAGATGGAAAACGAATCGCAGGCACAGGCGGCGGGCGGATCGGTGAAGCCTGTGTTGTGGTCGGCAACCTGTTATTTGATTTCGATTTTGAAGCCATGACATCCGTGTGGCGGACGCCATCACCTGCGTTTCGTTTGCTGGCAGAGAAGGCACTCCGTCAGCAACTTGTGACTCTCAATCAACTTGCGATAACGGTATCACTGAAAGAAATCACAGGAATGTTGATCAATGATTTTTCCAAGGCATTTAATCGTCCCATGCAGGTGGATACATTAACCGCTGAAGAAATCGAATCTGTCAATGCAGCCGCACAGGAATTGGTCGCGCACGATTTTCTTGCGCTCCACAAGAATCGCGGAAAGCTCGATCCCATGCGTTCCTTGAAAATCTCGGCGCGCGCGTTTATTCACGCCGAAGATATACGCGTGACTGGCTATGAGGTACACGGTAGTTTCTGGCTCTCGCAGGATGTTATCCAAATGGCGAAATTGGAATCGAATCCAACATATGAATGGCAAGGCATTGAAGCAAATCTGCGCGGTGTTCCGTTCAAAGAGTGGCAGGAGCATATCGATGTTTGCTAAGAATTTTCTGAGTGGAAAAGTTGCATTAGTTACAGGATCTTCGCGTGGGATTGGGCGCGGCATAGCTCTCACATTGGCGGATGCAGGCGCGGACATCATTGTCCATTATGCGCGGAAGACGAGTCTGGCGCAGAGTGTGGTTGACGAGATTCAATCCCTGGGGGGTCGAGCCATTGCAGTCAAGGCGAATTTTGCAGAGAAAGAAAAAATAGACGCGATGTTGGATCACATTGAAGATATCTTTGGCGGGGTCGACATTTTTGTTGCCAACGCCGCGACTGGCGGATTCCGTTCCATGCTTGAAACCAGCGATAAGCATTGGGACTGGACGATGGATGTCAACGCGCGCTCGATCCTCCATTGTGTACAGCGCCTCACGCCCTATATGGAGCGTCGGGGTTGGGGACGCGTCGTAACAGTGACAAGCCTGGGCGGCGTAAGAGTCGTTCCCAATTACAGCACGGTTGGTTTATCGAAATCTGTTGTCGAATCGCTGACAAGATACCTCGCGGCGGAACTCGCGCCGCAAGGCATTATTGTGAATGCCATCTCACCCGGTTTGGTGGATACAGATGCTTTAGCAAACATGGATGTCAATGTGCAGGCTTCCCTTGATTATGTGCGACGACGTAATCCCACCCGTCGTCTTGTCACACCGCAGGATGTCGGCAGGGTGGCTGCCTTCCTTTGCTCCGAAGCATCTGAAATGATCGTAGGCCAAACTCTTTATGTTGATGGTGGCTTCAGTCTTCTCACCGACTATTTTCCTGCTCTTGAAGCCGCATTACAGTTGGATACATCACTTGAAGCGAGATAACATCAATGACCAATTATGGATTCCTGATTGACCAGAGCAAATGTATCGGATGCCACGCCTGCAGTACCGCCTGCAAGTCTGAGAATCAAGTGCCACTGGGTGTGAATCGGACGTGGGTCAAGTATGTGGAGACGGGTGCGTACCCCGATGTGCGCCGCCGCTTTCAAGTGACGCGCTGCAATCACTGCGCCAACCCGCCCTGTGTGCGCATCTGCCCCGTCACTGCGATGTATCAGCGTGATGATGGCATTGTCGAGTTCGATCCCTCCATTTGCATTGGGTGCAAATCCTGCATGCAGGCCTGCCCGTACGACTCGATCTATCTCGATCCCGAGACCAACACTGCCGCTAAATGCACCTTCTGTGCGCATCGCATTGACGTGGGACTCGAACCAGCCTGTGTTGTGGTTTGTCCCGAACATGCGATTCTCGCCGGCGACCTGAACGACCCCGCTTCGGAAATCAGCCGAAAGTTGTCCACTGCGCAAGCGACCGTTCGCAAGCCCGAGCAGGGAACGGGTCCCAAACTCTTCTACATCAACGGCAACGACTGGTCGCTTCATCCGTCTGCCGCATCCGCATCTGACTCGTTCATGTGGGCAGACAAAGTCACTGAGCAAAACACTTCCACCTATGAACTGCCTGTGTTTTCAGCATCTCCCAAAAAGACATCGAAATCAGGCACACTGCTTCGAACTCCTCAAGAACAGGGTCGCCCACTGAACGGTCCCATTCAGATTGGTGGACGTGTTGCGGAACACATGGTACAGACTGCCTACAATGCGCAACACAAAATCCAATGGCATTGGGAATTGCCTTCCTATATCGTCACCAAAAACATTGCAGGCGGACTCTATATACTCCTCAGCCTGGGCGCCGGACTTGGCATGTTTGCATTCGACTCGCTGACCTTCCTCACCGCAGGATTCATCGCAATGGTCTTCATGCTGCTGACAACCATCCTGCTTATCAAAGATCTCTCACAACCAAAGCGCTTCTTGAACATTCTGCTGCGCCCACAGTGGAAATCATGGGTCGCGCGCGGCGCATACATCATGGTCACATTCACTGCGGTCGCTGGATTGTGGTGGTTACTGGAAGTTGCAGCCTACGTGGGTTGGCTGCCCTCTGAATTCATGGCGGGCATTCGTCCCATCGCCGCATGGATCACATTCCCCTTTGCTTTGGGCGTGGTCATCTACACTGCCTTCCTGCTCGGTCAGGCCGAAGGGCGTGACATGTGGCAGAACGCTTTGCTGCCATTCCAACTCCTGGTGCAGGCCAGCATGGTTGCCAGTGGCATGTTCATGATCGTGAATGTGTTTGTCTCCTTCCCTGCGGACTTGCACGCAATTCTGGTTGGACTCTTCCCAAGCAGCATAGCGCTCAACCTGCTCTTGACCCTGGCTGGCAAATTCAACTCTTTCGCCTCCGAAGTCGCCCAACTTGGCTATCGCGAAATGACCCACGGACGCTTCCGCAATCACTACTGGTGGGGCGGCATCACGCTGGGACATCTCGTTCCTCTGATATTACTCTTCGCATTCAGCCCATTTGTGGTACCTCTTGGTGTTGCATGCGCCATCGTTGGCTTGTTCTTCTATGAATACGCCTTTGTAATGGCGCCGCAACATATACCGAATTCATAAATCGAGTCTTCATGACAAAAACAAAATCTGCTCCTCAAACTTCCGCAGGCACTGCCGTACCACAGTTCGCAACCTCCGACCGAAAACCCGTCAAACTGACCGAAGTCGTCCACCCCGATGGACGCATCAGCCAGTACCCGCCTCCCGAACTGTGGGGTGATTGGGTTGAATGGGATGGTAAGGAATGGCCAAAACGAGTCGCACGAAAATATACCCTCGTGCCGACGGTCTGCTTCAATTGTGAGTCTGCCTGCGGATTGCTCGCGTATGTGGATAAAGATACGTACGAAATTCGCAAATTTGAGGGCAATCCGGTTCACCCCGGGAGTCGTGGTCGGAACTGCGCTAAGGGTCCCGCGACTCACAATCAAGTCTATGATCCTGAACGGATTCTTTATCCATTAAAGAGGGCTGGCAAACGCGGTGAAGGGAAGTGGGAACGCATCACATGGGACCAGGCTCTTAGCGAGATTTCTGAGAAAATGCGTGAGAGTCGCGCCCGCCGCCGCGACGGAATTGTCTATCACGTGGGACGACCCGGCGAAGACGGATACACCAACCGCGTCATTCAGGCCTGGGGCGTGGATGGACACAACAGTCACACCAACATCTGTTCCTCATCTGCCCGCGCAGGCTACAACTTCTGGGCCGGTCAAGATCGTCCGAGTCCAGATTATGCTAATGCACGCGTGATCCTTTTGATATCAAGCCATCTCGAAACAGGGCATTACTTCAACCCACATGCACAACGCATTATCGAAGCCAAAACCGAAGGTGCGAAACTCATCACTTTCGATCCACGCCTGTCGAACACCGCCAGCATGAGCGATGTCTGGCTGCCGACATGGCCGGGAAGTGAGAATACCATTCTGCTCGCAATTGCGAATCATCTTATTCAAACTGACAAATACAACAAAGAATACGTTCGCAAGTGGACGAATTGGAAAGAGTTTCTGCAACACGTTCAACACTCAGATTCCGCCGAATGGGATTCCATTCGCCCCCTAATCTCTAATTCTCCAATTCTCTTTGAGACCTTCGATAAGGTCTTGAAGACTCTCTATAGTGAATACACCTTCGAGCGCGCCGCGCAGGAATCGGATGTACCTATCGAGCGCATTGAACAATCTGCAAAATACATTGCGCACTGCGAAGGCAAACTCGCCACACACGTTTGGCGCAGCGCCAGCGTGGGTAACCTCGGCGGCTGGCAGGTGGCGCGCTGTCTCTTCTTCCTCAATGTGCTGACTGGCAGTGTTGGCAACGAAGGTGGTACATCCCTCACTAACTGGAACAAATTCGTGCCCAAGCCATTCAAATCACCGCCGGCATTCAATGCCTGGAACGAATTGCATTATCCAAATGAATGGCCGCTTGCCCATTACGAAATGTCCTTCCTGCTTCCGCACATGCTCGAAGAAGGACGTGGCAGCATCGATGTGTATTTCACGCGCGTCTACAACCCGCTGTGGGTCAACCCCGATGGCTTCATGTGGCTCAAGGCATTAAAGGATGAATCAAAAATAAAATGTTATGTCGCGCTCACACCCACCTGGAATGAAACCGCCTGGTTCGCGGATTATGTTTTGCCAACGGGTCATGGACCGGAGCGGCACGACCTGATGAGTCAGGAAACACATTCAAGTCAGTGGATTGCCTTCCGTCAACCCGTTCGACGCGTGGCGATGGAACGCGCAGGGATCAAGGTTGATTTCACTTATCAAGCCAACCCCGGCGAAGTTTGGGAGGAGAATGAATTCTGGATTCAACTCTCTGCCTGCTTTGACCCCGACGGCTGTTTGGGTATTCGGCAATATTTTGAGTCACCCTATCGCCCTGGCGAGATCATCACTGTTGACGAATACTATCAATGGATTTTTGAAAACTCCGTGCCCGGTCTGCCCGAAGCCGCCGCGAAAGAATGTTTGACTCCCCTGGCGTATATGCGCAAGTACGGCGTGTTTGAAGTGAAGAAAGAAAATTACATGCCCTATGACAAACCGCTTCACACCTCGCGGGGACCTGAGGCTGGACTTACTTGCGATGACTATGATCGTGTCCGAGACTTGGCTGGGGCGGTAATTGGACTCAAAGTGGATGACCAGCTCAAGGTCGGGTTCGATACGCCCAGTCGCAAACTGGAATTCTTTAGCGACACGTTAGCCAATTGGGGCTGGAGCGAAAAAGAAAACGTCATCCCATGGTCGGTAAAGAGTCATGTGAATCCAGAAAATATCGATCTCGAAAAAGGCGAGATGATTCTTCTGCCGAATTTCAGATTGCCAACGTTGATTCATACGCGCTCGGCAAATGCAAAATGGTTATACGAGATCAGTCATAAAAATCCCATTTGGATGAATCCCGATGATGCCAAACGAATCGGCGTGGATACTGGCGACCTTGCGCGCGTCGATACCGAGATTGGTTATTTCGTTGATAGTGTCTGGGTCACGGAAGGAATTAAACCTAGCGTGATCGCGATCAGTCATCACCTGGGACGATGGCGCTTGCAGGAAGAAAAAGGCGTTAGTCGCGGTTCATCGAATCTCGTTGAACTCAAGGACGATGGCAAAGGCGGATTCCGCTTGCGCGTATTGCATGGCGCAACCGCCTGGGAATCATCAGACCCTGACACGAGCCGCATCTGGTGGAGCAACGTAGGCGTCACGCAAAATCTCACGCACGCGGTTCATCCCGATCCCGTGAGCGGCGTACATTGCTGGTTGCAAAAAGCGAAGGTCCGCAAGGCAAACGCAGATGAAAAAGTAGGTGATGTATTCGTGGATACAAATAAGTCCATGGAAAAATATTGCGAGTGGTTGAAACTTACACGACCTGCCGAGCAAGTGAGTCCTGATGGCAATCGTAGACCCTATTGGCTGGCGCGGCCACTCAAGCCTTCCAAAGAAGCGTACAAAATGTCCAAATGATTTTCCAGGATGTAAGATGACCCAAACTTTCACTGCACCCCCACCTGAGACTGAGTCCAAGCCTCAAGAGCCCGAAGAACCGGTCTGGACGTACCGTGGTTATCGCTTGAAGACAAGCGAGTTCGTCACTGCCATGGTACACCTCTTTCGAGCCGAGATACAAAGGGCGAATGTATGGCGCCAAAGACTTGATACCACCACCAACTGGGCCGTCGTGTCTACAGGCGCAACCTTGTCCATTGCATTCAGTCAATCGGAGATTCATCACGGCATCATTATTCTTAATACTCTGCTGGTAATGTGGTTCCTCTTCATCGAAGCGCGGCGCTATCGGTACTATGAGTTATGGAGTTATCGCGTCAGGCTGATGGAAACAGATTTCTTTGCTGCTATGCTCGTTCCGCCATTCCATCCCTCTCCCGAATGGGCCGAGAGTCTTGCGGAAAACCTGCTTATGCCAAGTTTTCCTGTCTCAATGTTGGAAGCCTTTGGCCGGCGTCTGCGTAGGAATTATTTTTGGATCTTCCTAATTCTTTATGCCTCGTGGGTGGCGAAAATATGGTTGTTTCCGACGCCTGCCGTAAATCTTGAGGATTTCATGCTCCGGGCCTCTGTTGGTCCTGTTTCGGGGGAGCTGATGTTCATTCTTGGGCTGGTTCTATATGCATCTCTTGCAATTGTGGCTCTTGCTACGGTTACCATGACGCGAGCCACAGGCGAGGTGCTACCGCGTTTTGGTGGTGAGGGCCCGGTGGCCGCGACCGCCATGCATGGGAAGTCAAAAGGCTTACGCGCCTGGCTTGCGCCTCATCAACGCCGCCGCCAGTTACTCGCGCTCATCATCAGTAACAAGGCTGAATCGGTTTCCAAGCGCATTCTCACCGATTTGGGGCGCGGGGTCACTGCCATGCAAGGCAAAGGCATGTATACAGGGGAGGATCGTTCCATCCTTATGTGCGCCCTTACAGTAACGGAAGTGCATAATTTGAAAAATGCAGTTGCCAAGGAAGATTCACAAGCTTTTGTAATTGTTTCTCCTGCACAGGAGATCCTGGGGCGTGGCTTTAACCCACTGAATGAGGAATAAATGCATACGCTTGATTTGATCCTTTCTGAAAGCGCCAAACGGCACAAGCATTTGTGCCCGCGTCAGGTGCTTGGAGCGCGCATGGGGTTGTTGGCTGCTGAACTTCTTAGGATTGAGTTACCACGCAGTGATAAGCGCCTGCTTGTCATCTCCGAGACGGATGGTTGTGCTGTGGACGGGCTCATCGCAGCCACAGGCTGTCGCGTCGGAAGCCGTACGCTTCGCATCCTGGACTTTGGCAAGGTTGCCGCGACATTTACCGATACCTGCACTGAAGAATCGATCCGTATTGTCCCGCGGCACGAAGCACGCGGGCTTGCCGCACAGCATGTGCCAAGCGCGCGCAACAATTGGGAAGCCATGTTGTTAGGTTATCAGGTAATACTTACGTCTGAACTATTTGTCGTTCAGCATGTGCAATTGGATTTGTCGTTGGCACAAATCATCAGCAAGCCTGGTAAGAGAACAATTTGCGAAGTTTGTGGAGAAGAGGTCATCAACGGACGGGAGGTATTAAATAATGGCATGGTTCTCTGCCGTGTCTGTGCAGGGGATGGTTATTATCATACTTTAGCACCTATGCAATCGTCACCCGAAAGAATTCCACTCATATCTTAGGTTGATGCATTTCTGCTCATGGGTAAAATCATCAATTATTCTACATTTCAACAATTCATATGGTTTTATAGGTTTTAGATTCTTTACTCTATAGTGGATAAGGACAGTTAGACACGAAAACGGGCATAATAAAGGTGCACTTTCTGGAGAAAGAACATGCCCAAAGGAAAACGAACCTCGGCCAGTCTGAAGGCACAAATCGTGCTGGAAGCGCTGCGCGAAGACAAGCGTGTGGCCCAAATCGCTTCGGAGAACCATATTCATCCGAACCAGATCCACAAATGGAAGAAGCAGGCGCTGGAGAATTTCAGCCAGTTGTTTGAAGAGGATCGGCAAGGCCTCCGCGCCAGAGAAGCCGAACATGAACAGCAGCTCAACGAATTGTACGCCGAGATTGGGCGCCTGAGTGCCCAGTTGTCCTGGCTGAAAAAAAATTATGGCTTCAAACCTGAGTAGAGCGGAGCGCTTGCTCATGCTGGAAAAAGATCATCCTGAACTGTCGTTGAAGGTGCAAGCGGAATTGCTGGGGATCAGCTATTCAAGCTTGTTCTAGCAGCCAGTCCCGCCTTCGGAGCGAGAGCTGGCGATCAAGCGGCGGACGGATGAGCTCTACACGGCCCATCCCTATTATGGCTCCCGCAAACTTGCGGTGCTCTTGCAACCTGAATATGGTGTTTCACGGCCGACCGTGCAAGCCTACATGAGTGAAATGGGCATTTCTGCCGTGGTTCCGGGTCCAAATACCAGCCAATCGGCTCCCGAGCACCAGATTTACCCGTATTTGCTGCGCAATGTCTCGGCCCAGCATCCCAACCACATCTGGGGCATCGACATCACTTATGTTCGCCTGAAACATGGCTCTGTGTATCTGGCGGTCCTGATGGATGTTTGTACGCGTGCTATTCGCGGCTGGCATCTAGGACGCACCCTGGAACAGGCCCTGACCCTGGAGGCTCTACTCAAGGCTTTTGCCACACAGCATTGTCCACAGATCCATCATTCCGACCAGGGCGTTCAATATGCGGCCACCGAATACACCGAACTTTTACAAGCCCAAGGCGTTCGCATCAGCATGGCAGAAGTCGGTGAACCGACCCAGAACGGTTATGCCGAACGTCTGATGCGCACCATCAAGCAAGAGGAGGTTGACCTGTCCGACTACGAAGACTATCATCAAGCTTACCAACAGATCGGTCGGTTTCTCGAGGAGGTCTACATGCGCAAGCGTGTCCACTCAGCCCTGAGCTATCTGACCCCGGCTGAGTTCGAAGCCCAGTGGCATTAACTTGATATCTCTTGCCACTTTTCTGTCCAGTTTTTTGGGGTCACTACAGTCTGTCCTGCATCGCTGAATTACCAGCTCTAGGTAACGATTTTAGGTCAGTATTGCGGTTTATGATTCTAAAGAGCCTGTAGAGTTTCGGTTGTCGCTCCGACAGCCGTTCTGGCACTTTATGACACAAACACAATATCTAAGCAAATAAACAAACTCCAGATTACGGGCCCTTTTATGGTCTTCGGTAAATCTGATCTCAACAGACTTGATATACCATACGATCCGTGCTATCGTATGCTTATGATCCCGTCCCTCACAAACCATATAGGAGTATTCAACTCAGACAAGAGTTCACAAAGAAAGGTTGATGTTGATGAACAAACGCGATGGTATGCTTGGCCTGATACACGACAAAGCTTCGCCCGAATATATTCCAGCAGCCTTCTTCTTGCATTTCGATAACGCCTACCATCAAGGTCAAGCGGCAATGGATAAGCATCTGGAATTCTTCCGCACCACTGGGATGGATTTCGTCAAAATCCAATATGAGCAACCTTTCCCTTCTTCAACCCCTATTCGTAAACCAGAAGATTGGGCACACGCGCCACATTGTTCAGAAGAGTTCTTCGAAACGCCAATCCAGGTAGCCGAAGGCCTGGTCAAGGCGGCTAAGTCTGAAGCGCTGGTGATCATGACGCTCTATTCACCTTTTATGTGGGCAGCACATCTAGCCGAAGATGGGATTATCAGCAAGCATCTTGAGGAGGATCCAGAAGCTGTGAAGAAGGGGTTGGAGATCATGACCGAGAATGTGCTGACACTTGTCCGCGGCTGCAAGCGAGTTGGTGTTGATGGTTTTTATGCTTCGTCTCAAGGTGGTGAAGCCTTCCGTTTTCAAGATCTGAACATATTTCAAGAGTACATCAAGCCGACCGACTTGGCAGTTTGGGATGAACTCTCCTCGTGTTCCTTCAACATCCTACATATCTGTGACTATGAGGGAGGATATGACGATCTGACACCTTTCCTGGATTACCCTGGTCATGTGGTCAACAGCAGTCTGAAGGTAGGCGATCAGACTCTGACGCCAAAAGACGCATCGCAGCTGTTTGGGCGACCATTCATGGGTGGTATGGAACGGAAGGGTGTCCTCGCTACGGGTAACTCGGAAGCAATCCAGCAAGCCGCAACAGAAGTGCTGGCACAGGCACCCGAGCGGTTCATCCTGGCAGCGGACTGCACGGTACCCAGTGATACGCCGTGGGAGAACTTGAAGACCGCCATTGAAACGGCTCACCAATATCGGAGACATTAGGTTCGTGGGGGAGGCAGTATTGATTGTGTCTCGCCGACAAGGCGGACGAGATAACGCTGGATTTTTGGCTGAAGGCCTTCCCAGATCTTGGTGAACTCCGGGTCGTTCATCGTTACCTTCCAAATCTATCGCTGTAAACGGAGAGCGAGCGGGAGCTCGCTCTTCTTGTTTCTATCTTTTATGCAGACTTATATGCTGTGATCTTTGCGCCGTATACAGCTTTGGAAACATCATCGCGTGAGACTGTTTTCAATTCGATCACGTCTTTCATATCGCTGATTACTGATTCCGCAGTTTCCTTGTCGAAGTAAACGGGGACAGGAGAGTGCCAACTTCAACTCATGACCATAGAATGCCCAACGTAAGGCGGTAATATACCAATCCCCCGGTGAGTGAGTCTAGCTGGACCCACAGGCAGGGCAGAGAGCGGTGCTGTTTGAGCTGCCTGTACACTCCCCTGATGACCTTGGACCTGGCCGATGGAGGCAAACCGTCACATGCATTGACGCGATAAATCCACAAATCAAGCCAAGAGTCATTCGTCCAAATTCTACGTGGCACCGCCGTAACCGGGAAGGTATGTTGCATCACCGATTTCTAGAAACCCAAGAGTTGTGGCACATAGGCTATGGATTGTCGCACCCGCTGGAGGAGCGGTGACTTGCTGCCCGGAAAAAGAAAATCAAAAACCGAGGTTGTGTATCCAAGATAATAGCTATCTAATGTCATAAGCAGTTCTTCGACGGCTGGATAAATAAACTGAACCGTCGTTTGGTAACGCCGGTGCATAAATACTCGCATGTCCAGTAATTGCTGAATTGGGTCACCGAGTAGGTCAGCCAACAAATCCCCACAAAGCAACGCTGTGTGCCTGGTATTTCGAACATGATCAAATATTTGACCGGGCTCAGAGCATTTCAGTTCCTCCCTTGCGGCTCGTCCTGCGCGGAGGAGCAAAACTGTTGCCGCGTTCAAGTCATCCGGGTGCCGAGGCAGATGCAAGCCAGGATGCCCACTTCGTTGCAGGATCTCCTGCAGGAACAGATATCCAAAGTGGAGGTGCTTCCTATCACCTGGCACAACCATAGTCTTTAGGGCCGCCAGTACTCCTAAAGGGGTTGTACCTTCGGTCGCATTCCAGGGTTCGAATTCGGCCTCAATGCAGCCATCCACGTACGGGATACGCATGTATTTAGCCGCCACCTTGGCAATCGTTCCCCTTGTCTGTAGATCGACATCATCCAGGCTGAGCATCACAAGATTCCCCGCATATTTATTGCGTCTCATTAACTCGTGGACATCATCTACCATCCAGGGAGTGACTGTGAAATAGACTGAAGTTGCGTTTGCCAGTTTAGCAATCACCAGTTCCTGTGAGGTCCAGTCCAAGCGCTCTAAATCATCTGCCAGCAGTACCCAATGGCGCTCGGCAATCAGCTCGTCCACGGTAGCCACAAGCCGCAAGCGTTGCTCATCTCCGCATGGCATGCCGTCAATGAGCTCGGCAACGATAAATTGGGGGAGAGTGTATCCCTCTTTTATTCGTTCCAGGAACGTCCTCAAAGAAAAAATGAAGTAATAGCACGCGTAGAGATTATTCTGATTGCCCAGCAGCGCAATGGACTGCATCAGGACACTGCGTCCGCTCCCAGGAAGGCCGGCAATTGTTCCAGCTCCGTTTGCCAGGTAATTCGGCAGATGTTCCGACCTGACTGCGTGGGGTTCCCTCTTTGCATGAACGAATCGTCCTACGCATTCGGCAATCGGAATTTGGATACCATATGCAGGTGACGACAGAGAACATGTAGCCGCTGTGTACTTGTTGATCAGCGTAGCTAAGTCAATCGCATCATCGCCCTTCTTGATCGCAACGGTTGCTACAGCTGCGGGTGTGGAGGAAACCAGATTGAAGAGTTCTGAAAGACAGTCGCCAAGAAAACTGATTATGGACTTCATGGCCGACTCTGCGTAACGACCGGCTGTCTTTGGAGAAGCCGACTTCAGCCAGGAAAGATGCAACATTTCAGGGCTGCTAACCGTCATTTGCCTGCCAGTCATAATGCTATGCTTACGGAGCAATTCAAAAACAGATTCCTCAACATGCGGATCTTCGAATCCATCCAGCGCTCGATTGATTGAGCATCCACGGTGGAGGAAATCAAAATACCGAAGTTGAATGATTATGAATCCTGTTAGGACTTTGCTGCCACTCTTTGTACCAAGCGCACAGCCCATCAACTCTGCTAAGGCGTGCTGCATGAAATCGGATAGGAAAAAGTCGTCAGACGGTATGGATGTGTCAGGTATGCATAAGCGATCAGCCATTTTCTGACGCAGAGCCGGCGGCAATGCCGGAGGCTTGGTATTGTCGCGGATATAGTCCAAGATACCCAGCAATTGGGTTTCTTCGTTCGTTTTTTCTTTGGTGGACCTTCTCATAGCGGCTTTGGATCGATACTAACCGTAATGATATAAGGGCTTTAGGGGGAGTGGGAGCACGACCGACGCGATGGCGGACCAGTCAATCTCATTTTCGTCCCAAACCTGACCCAAAAATGTCCTAAAACGCTGGAGTTTCAAGCTAGAAATCTATATATTGTGCGCAGAGTTAAACGCATGGCACATATTCGACTTCCCCACTCCGCAATTGTCAGAAGCCCCGGACTGCTCCCGATGCTCTACACTGTCAGCGAAATTGCTGCAGCCTTGGGTGTACCGGATCGTACATTACGAGACTGGCTTGAAGCCGGAGCTCCCCACGATCGCGATCAACATGCACGTATATGGATACATGGCAGAAAATTTGCAGGCTGGATTGCGGACACGCGTGATCCGGTCAAAAGGCGAAAGCTTAAGAATGATGAGGCGTATTGCATGCGCTGCAACCGGGCTGTAAAGATGACCGATGTATCCATCAAAGCTATGCAGGGTAAGCTGATCCTGATCCGCGGGACGTGCCCAAACTGTGGTTGTACGATCAATCGAGGCGGGCGCCTTCCCACCTATTCTCTCAACCAATTAACGGCAAAGGAAATCAATCATGCACAGTGATAGTGGATTGGTCTACCGAGGAAATTTCCTGCTTGTACAAGAATATCTGGCCTATTTGCTCCAGGTCAAATTAAAAAATCCCAAATCGGTGGAGCGCTATCGTTTCTGGCTTAACCATTTGCTTCTCTGGGCGATGGAGGTACCTCTCCAGAAAGCCCAATTCATCAAAACGCCGTTTGCGGATTATGTAAAACGCAAGAAATTTGCGGAGGAGAGCCAGAAAAAGATCGTAGAAACGGCGCGTGCGTTCTTACGTTGGGCAAAGCTCTATCACGAGAAGCAGTTTGCCAGCCTGCCAGCTTTCTGGGTAGAGGATCTGACGCCGATCAAGGTTCATCGGAAGAGTACCGACAAATATGTGAGCTATGAGGAAGTGCTGAAAATCATCGGGACAACACCCGGAAAAGCGAATACTGCTCTTTGGCGCGATCAAGCAGTCGCTTGTCTGCTTTTCCTGAGTGGCGCGCGGGCAGGCGCTGCCGTCAGTCTTCCCGTCCATGCCGTGCATTTGAACGAGAAGTACCCCTACATTGAGCAAAAGGTCGAGTACGGTGTGAACACCAAAAATTCTAAATCCGCTACCACCTATCTCCACAATATTCCGGAGCTATTAGACTTCGCAAGAGGTTGGGATGAATTTGTGCGGGCAAATTTTCCAGAGGATCATCCCTGGTATGCACCCATCCACCAGCAGTGGGGTGAACAAACCACAAAGCTCTTGATCCCTGGGAAATATCGGACCGATGCACTACGAAAACGACTGGGAATCGTGAACAATTTGTTTGGATTACCGCACAGATCCCCGCATCAGTATCGCCACGGGTACGCTCTCTACGGACTGGAACGCTGTAAAACCATGGCAGAGTACCATGCGCTCTCGCGCAACATGATGCACAGCAATATTGCCATTACCGACCAAATCTATGTACATGTGGACGAGAAGGAGCGGGGCCAGATCCTTTCCCGGATCCATCAAAACACTGCTGGAGAGTTCGATAATGAGTTTTCGGCATTTATCAAAACGTTTAGTAAAGAAGATTTGATGAACGGAATTACTATTTTGGCCCAGAGGTTAGCTGGCCTGTAGCGCTGCTATCACAAGTGATAGCACCAGAGCAAAGTGATACCAGATGTGATAGCACCTAACCACAGGAAGGCTCGTAACGCGTGTTATTAAAATCAGAGGACCATCCCCAATCGATTGGGTACGGTCGTTCATTATGAAGCAAATGAGTTTAAGGCGCGGTCAATAATCTATATAAGCACTGATTAATGCTATTCCAATAAATTGGTACAGCATGTCTGCAGACATGCATGAGAACTGCCGCTGCACGGGGATTTTGACTACTAGATCCAAATCCTGAGTGGCGCGCGGTTCTCCCCACGCCCAGTCTGCGATCACCCACCAGTCAGATATTCAACCCCAGCCGCTTCCATAGCTTCTATGACCAACGTGAGGAAACCGGCGATATTCAGAGGTTTGTTCCTTATTGGCTATACGCTCTCTGTAAAGCCATACGATTTGCTTCAGCCAGTGACGATTTCCGATTGTCTTGGCGAATTCGGTAAGCGACTACCTTGCGAGCGGTATCACTGCAGGAGCACCCCTGGTTGAAGCGCTCTACATAGGACAGCTTGCGGGAAATTTCGATTTGGCGCTGGTCCACGTCATTTGATTTCACCGAAGTTTGCCAGAATTTGCTCGTGGGTTCAGCCCTCGAATGGGCGGCCCAGATAGACGCCAATGATTTGGCCAAGCACACGGGCAAGACCCGCTCGGCGTAGTCAGGCTGAAGTGTCAACGCTGCCGATCCTTCTATGGAATGTTACTTACCAGTTCGAGCGCGGAGGTTTAGCACCCTATCAATCTGCCGGGATTTCCATGTCATTCTTGCGCCACGCCTCGATGTACTCCAGAGATTGATGGCGGAAGTACGTGTCATACAGCTCTGCATAATGACCGCCCCTCGCCATCAGCGCCGCATGACTCCCTTCTTCGATGATCTGTCCCTTCCGCAACACAATAATACGCTCAGCGGATTTAATGGTCGAGAGCCGATGGGCGATCACAATCGCCGTCCTGTCCTGAAGCACCACGTTCAACCCTTCCTGGATCTGGGCCTCGGTGAGCGGATCCACGCTGGCAGTCGCCTCATCCAGAATGAGGACAGCTGGATTCTGCAGCAGCACTCGCGCCAGCGCGACAAGCTGACGCTGCCCCATCGAAATCCCTTTGCCCTCCTCTCCGATTGGAGTTGCCAGCCCCTGAGGTAGGGCGGCGAGCCAATCACCACCTCCCACGCGCGAGGCTACATTGACGACTTCCTCATTTGTTGCATCTGGCTTTCCATAGCGGATATTGTCAGCCACCGTTCCCGCAAAAAGGAAGGGGGTCTGTGGCACAATACCGAGCTGGCCGCGATATGAATCAAGATCGAATGAACGGATGTCCTGACCGTCGATGAGCAACTGCCCACCCTGAAACTCATAGAAGCGCGCCACGAGTTTCCCCAGGCTCGACTTGCCGGCTCCCGTATGGCCAACCAGCGCCAGGGTCTCGCCGGCTTGTATTGTGAGGTTGAAATCTTCGAGCACCTTCTCGTTGGCCGTATAACGAAAATCCACATCGCGGAATTCGATGCGTCCTTGCAGGCGCGGCGCGATCTTGTTATCCAGCTGGAACACGCGTGGCTCGGCATCGATGAGAGCGAAGACGCGTTCGCTGGCTGCCAGTCCAAGCTGAAATTGACTCCAGAAGGAGGCAATGCTGATCAATGGGAACCAGAAGAGATTGATACCTTCGATAAACAGGTAGAAACTGCCAGCCGAGATCGAACCGTTAATAACGCTCATACCACCAGCATAGATAACCAGGGCTGTGCCGATGCCCGACACCGTACCCAAAATAGGGAAAATGCTGCTGAAGGTCAGGCCCTGGCGCAGGCGCAGCCGATAGGCTTGACTATTGACCGGTTTGAACTCGTCATAAATGCGCTGTTCCTGCCGAAAATTTTTGGCGATGCTAATTCCCGTGACGGATTCCTGCACATTCGTATTTACTTCAGCTAACACACGCTGGGCCTGGGTGGTTGTATAACGCGCAATACGGCGGAAAGCCAGAGCAATGAATACCACGACCGGAGCAATCGTCAGCGTGATCAGCGCCAGCCGGGGGTTGATGAAGAAAAGTAGCGTAGCCACAATCGTCACAATCAGCACCTGGCTCATCAGGTTCAAGGTCAATGTCACCACGTTCGAAAAGTCCTGCGTATCGGACGTCACCCGGCTGACAATCTTGCCTGAAGAGTACTCGTCGTAGAACGACATGTCACGTGCCAGCACAGCATCAAAGGCATCCTGGCGCAACCTCAGCACCACGTCGCCGACTGTGCGCGCCGTGTATTTCTGACGGAAAAAGTTGAAGCTCCAGGACAGAACGCCTGCAAGGAAGATAGCTGCAATCAGCCAGGCCGTCCGCTGCCAGATTGTGATATGCAGATCAGCCGCGCCCTCTAATTGATCGAGGCTGCGTGCAATCAGGAATGGGAAGGCTGCATCCATAACGGAGTTCAACACGATCATGATCGCGATCGTGCCCATCCTTGGGAGGTGCGGTCTGAAGTATCCGATGATTCGCGCCAGAAGTTGACGGTCTTTGTATTCGCGGTCGTATGTCTCCGCGTCCAGACCATCCATGATGAAACCCATAAATCTCTCCTTATTCCTTAGTCATACCTTGCGAAAATCCGGCGGTAAAGATCACAGCGCTGCATAAGTTCCTCGTGCGTTCCCTGATCGACGATTTGGTTGTGGTCGAGCACAAGTATGCGGTCTGCCCAGCGAATCTGGGAGAGCCGGTGCGTAATGAGCAGCGTAGTACGTCCCTCGAGCACCCGCTTGATGGCCCGCTGGATCTGGTCTTCCGTGGCACTGTCAATGGCACTGGTTGAATCATCCAGGATTAGGATGCGCGGGTCGGTGAGCAGCGCCCGGGCAATGGCGATGCGCTGGCGCTGACCGCCCGAGAGAGTAACCCCGCGCTCGCCTACGATCGTTTTGTAACCCTGGGCGAAGCTCTGAATAAAATCATGCGCTTGAGCAGCTTTGGCTGCCGATTCGATCGCAGCCTGATCTGTCTGCTGACCTAGGCTAAAAGCGATGTTCTCGTCGATGGGTCGTGAAAACAGGAAGATGTCCTGTTCGATCGTCGAGATTTGCGAACGCAGGGAATCGAGATTCCAGTCGCGCACGTCGACGCCATCAATGAGGATGCGCCCTTCATCAACATCGTAGGTGCGATTAACAAGCTTGGTCAGCGTGGTCTTGCCCGAACCGGTCTGCCCGACGATGGCCACCGTCTCACCGGGTGCGGCACGAAATGAGATATCCTGCAGGATTGGTGCGGCATTGGGATCATTGTTCAATCGGAACGTCACATGGTCAAACACGATCTCCCCTTTCAAGGTCGCTGTATGGCCCGCTTTGTTCTCGTCGAGCTCCGTTTCTTCTTTCATCAAATCGAGAATGCGTTGGGCGCCGGCAATACCCATCTGCACAAGCGAAAAAGTGAAAATGGAGATGAACGCCGGAAAGCGTAATACACCCATCAGGCCCATGTAAGCAACCAATTCACCGATGGTGAGCTCACCGCGCGAGACAAGCCATAGGCCGTGGGCAAACGCGCCGGTAAGCGCCATCCCAAGCAGCAAGAGCGGCAGGTATCGGGCTTCGATCTCGCCTTGTTTGACAAACAGGTCGCGCACCTGGCGAGCATTCTCTACAAATTTGTGCCGCTCCTGTTCTTCCTGTACAGCTGATTTGACAACCTCGATGCCTGTGATGGTTTCGGTCAACCCGGCGTTCATCTCCCCAAAGCGCCAGCGTTGCTCGCCCGCGACCGGGTTGAGCTGCTTGACATACCGTCGCAGCGCAAAGATATGAGCGATCACAAAAAGGAAGGGCGCCACGAGCAGCTCCGGATGCAGAAAGGCGATAAAGACCAGCGGTGAGATGATACCGATACTCGACTCGAGGATCAGAGAGACACCTGGGTTCATCATTGGGTTGAGCTGGCGCACATCGCTGGTGGCGCGCGCCATGATGTCGCCTACTCTTTGGCGGTTGTGAAAAGTCTGGCTTTTCCCTAACAGGCTGATATACAACTCGTCCCGTGCGTCGCGCTCCAAACGCTGACCGAGCGTCTCCACCGACCAGGAGTTGGTGATATCCAACAGACCACGGACAATCACCAAACCCAGGATGAACAGGGCAAGTGAGAGCAAGCGACTCGGGCTGGGTTCAGGCTTGAGCACTTCATCAAACGCCAGGCCTGTGAGCCGTGGTACGGACGAAAAAAGCACATTCGTCAGCGTGGCTGCCAGGAGAAAACTTGCCAGGAGGTGTGGGTAGCGGAGCAGGTGCGAAATGATCCACCGCACCGGTCCTGAACGGTTATAAATATGCTCATCGTCAACGCTAAATTCACGTTTGGATTGGGAAGGGGCAATTAACTGGTTTTGCACGCGAGCATCCTCATTGCTATGAATCGTTGTTTGGAAGTGCAGAATATTCGGGCTGCGCTCATGATGATACCAGCATATACATAAAATGAAACTGCACGAGGTGAAGAGATTTGAACTCTTGGCCTCACGGACCCGAACCATGTGATATTGCTTGTCTGCTTTCACAACTCAAGTATGTTATATAACTTATGATTAAAGGTATACCAATTCTTTACATGTAAGTTTTTGGAATCAAAATAACCTACTTTTCTTTGAAAATAGGGTCAAATCGGTGGGCCCAGAAGGATTCGAACATCCGACCGTTGGTAAGCTACTTATGCATATCCCCATACATGTATTGATTAAAAGAGAACTCCCGCCATCACTGGCGGGAGATAGTCCCTTGGCATGGACTTGACAGTACCGCGCGCAAGAACCCTTCCAATGATGACTATTATACACCATAAGGCTGTTCAAGCTGGAATCAACAAGTCCGTAACGGAAAGGTTGTTTTGATATGCTGCGGCAACCAGGGCAGTCCTCCCCTGTTCATCCTGCGCGGTGACACTTGCATCCAACGCCAGAGGCTGCTGTGCGATACGAGTCTGACCACGTTGTAGTTACAACGGAAACTTCTCAATTCCAATCTCTTCAGCTTTGTACCGATATCGTCAACCTACTAGACTCTAACGTAACGTGTAAAATCGGAATAGCCTACTGTGTATATTTGCCAGATCTGGAGGGCAGTCCGACACTTTGCACTGATAAGCCGTATCCGAACCAATTATTCCAGTTTGTAGTATTGGGTGAAGATTGGAGCGAGTACAACGGCCGTTGCATGATCGTCACAGGCTTGCTTGAAACCTATTTCACTGGACAAGAAGGTCTTCTGCAAATTGTTGCACACGAACGTCCTCAGGTTTCTTCCTGCTTCTAATGTGGCTCTCAAAGAAGATACATATCGAGATCCCAAAAGCCGACCCTAAATCTGAAAGGCAAAGGTATATGGTGAAAAAACATGGTTGCTTCAGGAGCGTGAAAGAAAATGGCTACCGATCTACACTACACTCTACGATTTGAAATTTCCATCACACGGGATAAATTTCATCGATTCCTGATCACGATTCCAGAGGCAGCTTTGAAACTACCCAGCAAGAATCCAGAGTGGAATAACGCGGAATTATTGTGCCTTATGAGTATATCGCCCTTGATCATCAAGTCCATCCTGAAAAAAATATGTATGAGAGTGCCTTCCCGCGTTCACTCTCAAATCGCCTGACAGATCCACTTATTCAAGGACTCAACGAGACCTTCATTCGTTCGCGCGCTCGAAATGCGACCCGGTCCGCAATTGCGCTGGAATATGATGAATCCTGTGCCCGGGTTTTGGAAATGCTGGCTGAAATTCCTGACGACGGTTTTGCAGAAAACTTAACGGTTTATGAAAGAGATCTATTGTTACCGGACACAGTTACAGTTGCGCAATTATTTCATTATGTCAAGAAGCATTTTGATACCTATCGCCAACAAATCGATCCAGGCAGTAACTTCACAAGAAAAGATTCCGCATGATTGCCCACAAAAATAGCGTCGTACTTACATGCCTTTGTAAAATATCTACAGTGTAGAAGACAATTGAACATGAGTTCATAATATAATTTGCCAAACGTATGGTCACTCTTGCAATCGAAACGGATAGCCTTACCAAGCTCTTCGGCGATGTACGCGCCGTGGATGCAATTGATCTTCGTGTTGGCATTGGAGAGATTTATGGCTTTCTCGGCCTCAACGGCGCGGGCAAGACGACGACTATCCGCGCGCTGTTGGGGATGATCCGCCCGAGCGCGGGATATGTCAAAGTGCTGGGGCAGTCCGTCGGTCCGAATGGACGAGGTCCTTGGGCACAGGTGGGCCATCTCGTGGAAAGTCCATCGGCGTATCCCGAATTATCTGTGCGGGAAAATTTGAGCATCGCGCGCCGTCTGCACGGAATCGAAAATCCCAAAGCAGTGGATGAAGTCATAGAACAACTTGCGCTCGCTTCGTATGCCGACCGAAAAGCTGGTACGCTTTCAACGGGCAACCTCCAACGCCTTGGCCTGGCCCGTGCGTTATTGCACGCACCTGAGCTACTGATCCTTGACGAACCCGCCAACGGACTCGACCCCGCGGGCGTCGTTGAAATTCGTGAATTATTGAGAACACTTGCAAATGAAAACGGGGTCACCATCTTTATGTCAAGTCACATTCTCACCGAAGTGGACAGACTCGCCACGCGTATTGGCATCATTCACAGGGGACGCCTGATCGAGGAATTGGACACGGACAAACTCGAAACACTACGTGCCAAACGGCTGGAGCTCCAGGCAAGAAATTTGGAAGCGGCACAGATCAGCCTGCGGAGTGCGGGATATGAATTTGCTTTGAGGGATAATACGGTAGTGATAGAGGATCCACATGCCATCGAACATTCTGATGATATCGCGCAGATCCTCGTTAATGCTGGCGCGCCACCCACACGGCTGGCCGTAGAGCAGGAAAATTTGGAAGATTATTTCTTGCGATTAACAGCTACGAATTAACCGCATGGATCACAGAAATTTTGAGAAAAGTTTTTTAACTCAGTGTTCTCACTGTGCTCAGTGACAAAGAAAAAATATGAACTTACTCTTTTCCGCACTCTGGGCTGAGGCTCTCAAAGCCCGCCGCTCGAAAGTCCCATTGTTGGCTTTCATTGGTTTTACGCTTGCACCTCTGATGGACGGTCTCTTCATGTTCATCATGAAAGATCCCGAACGCGCGCGTGACATGGGCTTGTTGAGCGTAAAAGCGCAACTGGCAATGAGCACGGCCGATTGGTCTACTTTTTTCAGCGTGCTTACGCAAGCGATCGCCATTGGCGGGGTGATGGTATTTTCCATTGTCACAGCCTGGATCTTCGGGCGTGAATTTTCCGATCACACCGCCAAGGATTTGATGGCGCTCCCCACTTCGCGCGAGAAGATAGTTACAGCCAAACTGATTGTAACTTTCGTTTGGGTCTTCATCACCTCCGTGTGGGTTTATGTGGCCGGCCTTATTGTGGGCAATCTTGTTGACATTCCTGGCTGGACAAATGCGCTAGCATGGCAATCGTTCAACGATGTGCTGATGACGGCTGGGATGACCTTATTATTGATGACGCCGGTTGCATTTGTCGCCAGCATGGGGCGCGGCTATTTGCCTCCGCTCGGCTGGGCAGTATTAACGATTTTCTTTTCACAAATCATCGCCGCCACAGGCTGGGGTGATTGGTTTCCCTGGTCTGTTCCGGCCTTGTTCAGCGGAGTAGTGGGTCCACGCTCAGAACAGCTTGGTATACACAGTTACGTGCTAGTGGTTCTGGCAGGTGCCATTGGGTTGGCGTTGACGTTTTGGTGGTGGCGCAGCGCCGATCAAACGCGATAAGGCTGATGTCAGAAATTCAGACTCTGAGGTAATAACCGACCCGATGTTCGATTTTGCGTCGCAGGTTGCTAATATTGACACACAATAAGTTCATCTCATTTTCGTAAGCCAGCCGCGATTCTTGATCCAGCAGATGATTAGAATTTGCGACCACGACAATCAGCACGCGATAAACCGCATCCATCATCGGTTCATCCCCATACTTAAATGGCAATTCAATATGAATCAAGCCAGTTCTTGCCTTAGCAAAAAGGATCATTGTGCGTGAGGAACAAAGGCTGCCTTTTTCAAATCTTCTTAATGATGGGAGGACCTTGGCAGCACTGGCGTGACCAGTGCCTTGTCCACCAGCGGTCCATCCATATCCATCATCTCAGGACGGAAATCATGCCATTCAAAGGTATCTCCCACGGTTGGAATGCACCCCAGTTGTCTCATGAGCAATTCCCCAGGGTATCATACCCATCCGGGTCAGCAGGCAATTCATCCACCGACATCATTCCATCCTGAGCCAGGAACCATTCTCTCGCTGCACGGCTGTGAAATCCCGGTCGATATCCAGCGCGGGATGTAACCCGCGATAACTTCGAGCACGTCCGTTAGTTTGACTATCCCATCAATCATTCCGCATTCATTCACGACAAGCTCCA
>DASTOH010000103.1:0-9110 GCA_035720235.1 Anaerolineales bacterium
AAGAACCATCAAAACAAATTCGAGCCGCCCCCAACCTTCCGCACAGGGCAACCCGAATACTTTGCACCCGGACGTGTGACCGATTGGTTCAGCGTGTTATTTGACGGCAATGGTTTAACTTGGTTACTCGATGGACACGCAGTGACCGCAAATCGAAATTCGCCAAGATGTCCGTAAATATCTGGGATTCAATACAATACTGCCTGTTGCTTTCGATGCAACAGGCAGTATTATTTATGTTACCAAACTCAATACAGACCAAGTGGAATCTACTTATACGGCTGTGACAGTAATTCGTCCAGGACTTTCTTTGAACTTTCGTCCAAAGTGGAGTGTTTGGATTGGCCGTGCGCATCCATGGTGACCACCACCGGGAAATCCTTCACTTCGATCACCCACATCGCCTCCGGGACACCGAACTCTTCGAGCTTGTAGACGCCCAGCACCTTTTGCACGGTCTGCGCCAGGAAGGAAGCCGCGCCGCCAATGGCATGGAAGTACACGCCGGGCGTATCCACGCAGCCTTGCAGGGTCCTGGGTCCCATGCCGCCTTTGCCGATCACACCTCTGAGGTTGAAATGCTTCATCACATCCGCCTGATACGGTTCTTCACGCGTGGACGTGGTCGGACCAGCCGCGACAAACTTATATTCCTTCGTGGCGATACCACTCACCACCGGTCCACAGTGGTACAGGACACCCTCATATAAAATCCTTTTGATCTCTTCGTAAACCTGCAAATCATCGCCCTGCGGCTGGCGAGTTTTCTTGATGAATGTTTCACTCATCCACTTGTGGACGGCGTCCCGGCCCGTCATCATGACTCCACTAAGGGTAACCGGCTCCCCGATATGCAGGCTGCGGATGGCTTCGTCGCTGATGGGAATGGTCAATTCGCGCATGTTGTTCTCTCTTTCATACGTCATTGCGAAACACGCGAAGCGTGTCGTGGTAATCTCAAGTAACGTACAATTATGAGATTGCTTCGTCGCCGCTACGCGGCTCCTCGCAATGACACCTGTTAATCGTATTCCACCTCGTCCCCCTTCACCGTCATCCTGCGGCGGCGATAGGCCCAGCACATATACGAGACCGTGACAAAATAGCTCGCAGGGAGGCGATGCATACCTGTGATTTTCGTATCGAGTACAGTCGTTTGGCCGCCGAAGCCCATGGGACCGATCCCCAGTTGGTTGGCTTCAGCTGTGAGACGTTCCTCCAGCTTGGCGATTTCAGGATCAGGGTTACGAGTCCCGATCTTGCTGAGCAGCACTTCCTTCGATTTGATATAGGAGGAACCGCGGTCACCGCCAATGGATACGCCCAAGATGCCCGGCGCGCAGCCATAGCCCTGTGCCTTTTGCACCGCATCCAAAACCACTTTGCGGACGCCTGCCAGGTCGCGCCCGGCACCCAGGCTGTTATCAGGCAGGGAGTACTGCCGCCCTACGTTCTCGCAGCCGCCGCCCTTGAGCATCAGTTCAACGGTCAAGGGTTGATCGGCGTCCACCTCTTCAAAATGGATGGAGGGAAAATCCTCGCCGCCGAGATTGTTCCCGGAGTTCTTGTCGTAGATCGCATCCACAGCGTTCGGTCGCATGTAGGACCGTTTGGTAGCCTCCGCCATCGCAGACCTGATCTGCTCTTTGAGCTTGCGCGTGCTCCAGCCCTCCGGGTAATGGACATAGAAGATCGGAGTGCCGGTATCCTGACAGATCGGCGTGGAGTTGGCGCGCGACAGTTCGATGTTTTTCATGATGGTTTCCAGCGCCCCCCGCGCCGCCGACCCTGGTTCTTCCTTTTCAATGGAAGCTCGTAGACGCTCTTCCACATCCTTCGGCAGGCTGGACGATGTACGGCGGATCAGTTCCAGGATTTCGTTGGTAATATCTTTCTGCATGGGTGCCTCCAATCGTATGATACTCCAATTCAGTTGGAATAGCGTGTTCTATGAGGCACTAAACTTACATGACAATCGTAACGGCTGAAACAAAATGACTCTGACCCACCTCCTTGGGTCAGAGTCAAATCTCGGTAAGAGTGGTTTTATGGCAAGATACCCCGCGCTTGAAATGCAGCATATACAGTATTTGCTGCAGCGGGTCCATAAAGGGACATGGCTGCATCTACTATAGTTTGAGCGGCAGCGGGCATGGAGGCATCGTGTGGAAAACTGAATTGGGCCTCGAGAATGATGGTGTCCGCCTGCACGTGACCCAGCGCGTTGCGAATATCCCACAAGGCACGTGACCAGATCTGACCATCATGATGTACTTTGCCGTTCAAGTCCTCCGGGTACTGCAGATTTGTATCCACGCGGCGTAAGCAGTGAGGCGTTCCCGATGTATATGAAACAGAATCCCAGTCAGCCACACAAGCCGGGTCGGCTGTGGGAGCGATCACATCGCTCACGGTAACGGCCCAATAATCGCCAAATCCTTCATGGATAGCGCCGGCCTCCGCAGATGCGCCAAATGCTCCAAATGGCGTTGATTGTGAATCAAGGATGGCATGACCGTACTCATGCAATATGACTTCGGCATCTTCGGCATCGTCGACGCCGCCTTTGCCAAAGCGCAGATAATCTTTCTTATCCCATGAGAATGAGTTGTCATAGCCCAACTGGTTGATGCGCACATCCTGCGACTCCATATTCACTGGTCGCCGGGTTGAGCCAAAGCCCAGGCTCTGGATGTATTTCTGGGCTTCAGTCACCCAATAATAGGCCATCACTTGTTCGAAACGGTCGTCATCCCGTGTGTAGATGAAAGTATTGTTGGCAGAGAAGGCCGCATCACCGGTTGCACTGCGGATATTGGCCCAATCACCCCGTAAATAACCACTCCCATCGAGATTCGTTAAGGTGACAATGTGATAAGCAGGCTGCAACGCAGGATAATCGGCATCCTTCTGATCCGTGAGAGATTGATCTTGCAGATCTGCAACAGGATTCGGGAGAAACACCTGCCCTGAGCCTGTGGATGTGCCTGGCCCATCTTTCCCAGCAGAAACGCCACTGGCTGTAGCAATGAGCAGAATCATCACGATCAACCCGATTGGAAGCAACGAACGAGATTTCATTTGAGTCTCCTTTGGTGGTTGATACGAACCACCTATAGCACAGTATAGGTAGAAATCCATAGTAAGGCAAATAGCCTTTTGGGGTGATTGGATTTGTAAGAACAATTTTCAAAAAATCGGTCTGTTTCACAGAACTTGTAACGGGTCGGGAAAAATGGAGCGCCTTCTGGGACGGTGTACAATAGAAAAGACCAACCTGATTTGTGGAGGCCACCTTATGACCCCAAACGATTATCGCAAGGAAAAAGATTCGCTGGGCGAACTGAACGTCCCGGCTTCAGCGTATTACGGCGTACAAACCCAGCGCGCGGTGGACAACTTCCCCATCAGTGGGCTGCGTCCCTGGCGCGCGTTCGTGTGGTCGATTGCAGCGGTCAAGCGGGCCGCGACACTCGTGAACTTTGAGCTGGGACTGTTCAACAACCGCGACGTGGATGGCAAGCACTTCACGGCCAGGCAGCTTTCAGAAGCCATCGCCCAGGCCGCCGCGGAAATCATGGATGGCAACCTCAACGACCAGTTTGTCGTCGACCCGTTTCAGGCCGGCGCGGGGACCAGTCATAACATGAATGCGAATGAAGTTATCGCGAACCGCGCGACTGAGATTTTAGGCGGCGAACCTGGCTGGTACTACGTTCATCCCAATGACCATGTCAACATGGCGCAATCCACCAATGACGTGATTCCCACCTCCATTCGTCTCGGCGCGCTGTGGCGCCTGGATGAATTGCTGGATGCGTTGGAGAATCTACAGTCCGCACTCGAAGGCAAGGCCAGAGAATTTGATGAGATTGTAAAGTCCGGTCGCACACATTTGCAGGATGCAGTGCCCGTCCGACTTGGCCAGGAGTTTGGTGCATACGCCAAAGCCGTCGAACGGGATACCGAGCGCGTCCGCAGGTCGGCGGAAGGTTTGAGAAGGCTGGGCATCGGCGGGACGGCTGTCGGATCGGGTTTGAACGCTCATCCCGAATATCACGGGCGCATGGTGAAGAAATTATCCGAACTCACCGGGCTGGAATTACACACGTCCGACAACTTGTTCGAATCCATGCAATCGATGGCGGACGCAGCCGATTTCTCCGCGTCGTTGCGGACTCTCGCATTGACCATCATCCGCATCGCCAACGATTTCCGCCTGCTCTCGTCTGGACCTTCCACCGGCCTCGACGAAATCAGGTTGCCTGCCGTTCAGCCAGGATCTTCGATCATGCCGGGCAAGGTGAACCCAGTACTAGCAGAGATGCTTGACCAGGCGATGTTCCATATCATTGGTTGTGACACGACGGTAGCCTTAGCGGCACAGGCAGGCCAATTAGAACTGAACGTGATGATGCCCATCCTGGCCCACAACCTGTTCGAGATGATGCAGGTGATGATCGGATCGGTCAACGCGTTCACGGAGCGCGCCGTGAAAGGCGTGACGGCCAACCGCGAAAAAGCGGAGGGCTGGCTGGCAAAGAACGCCATTATCGTGACCGCGCTCAACCCCGTGATCGGGTACTCCCAGGGCGCGGCGCTGGTGAAGGAGGCGCTGGCAAAGAATGCCTCCATCAAAGAGCTGGCGCTGGAGAAGGCCAGATTGGGGATGCTGAAACATCGCGATGAAGATAGACCGGTGAAGCCGGAGGAGATCGAGTCCGCATTGAGCGATTTGCGCAAGTTGACGGAGGGGGGAATTGCGGGAGGAGTCAGCAGCGCAGGGTAACGTGTACGAAAGCTGTAGGGCAGAGCGATGCTTCGCCACTACAATTGATTCTTTATCACCCTGCCCGCATCACATACTTGTTAACCCCTCCAAACCGGTACTGATATACCTCCTCCCCGCGTATCAAATCGAACTCATAGCATCCGAGCTCGTACTCCCATTGAATTCCTCAAACTCTTTTCTCCCCGAGGGGATTTTCGAGATGCGGTGTTAGATATGTTATATCCCTCTACCACGCTTCGCGAGAATAGATGGCTGCCATCCAAGGAGAATCCCACCTTCCGCTCTGGAAAAGACTGATCTACGGCACCGGAGACTGGAGCACTGCCAGTTTCGGCACGTTGCGCCAGTTATTCTACGCCATCTTCCTGACCGATGTGGTCGGGCTGGAGCCAAGGCTGGCTTCGTTCGTGGCGTTGGTTGGCATTCTGTGGGACGCGATCAACGATCCCATCGTTGGCACATTGACCGACCGGGTGCGGACACGCTGGGGGCGCAGGCGTCCCTTCCTATTATTCTTTGCCATCCCATACGGCGCGAGTTTTCTGCTCTTCTGGTGGGCGCCGCCCATCGAGAATCAGGTCCTGCTGGCGATCGTGGTCTGCATCGCCTTTATCCTCGCTGACTCCCTGCAGACGCTGGTCTACGTCCCGTTCATCTCACTATTGCCCGAAATTGCTCCCGAATACGACGGGCGGACGGAACTGACCGGCTTCCGGATGTTCTTCAACCTGCTCTCCTCGCTTGTCACCGCTGTGGCTGCTCCCGCCATCGTAGACTCGATCCTGGCCTCAGGCGGGACTCAGCAGCAAGGCTACATGCTGATCGCTGCCCTGTTCGGCGGGATGGCAGCGCTGCCGTTCCTGTTGATCTTCGCAGCCATACGAGAACGGACTCGCAGCGCAGATGAACAAAAACGAGAGCAGGAGACACCGTTCATGGAAGCAGTTCGGACAGCGTGGAGCAACATCCCCTTCCGTGTTGCGACTGCCCTCTACATGCTGAATTGGATCACCTTTGATCTCGTAGGGCTGAGCCTTCCGTTCTTCCTCACCTATTGGGTGGCGAGGGGCAATCTCCTCGAGAAGGCCTTGGGCTTACCCATCGAGTCCGCGGTGTTTGCGTTATTGCTCATCACTTCGTTGGTGGTACTGCCGTTTTGGATCTGGCTTTCGCATCGCTTGAGCAAACGGAACGCTTATATCTTTGGGATGGCTTTCTGGGCTGTGGTGCAGTTGTTGATTTTTAGCATCCAGCCCGGGCAGATCAATTATGTCCTGGTGTTGGCTGTGCTGGCAGGCATTTCGGTTTCCAGCGCGCATGTGTTGCCGGATGCCATGTTCCCGGATGTGATCGAATGGGACGAACTCCGCACCGGGCGACGACAGGAAGGCATCTACTACGGTGTAATGAACTTTGTCCGCAAGACGACTGGCGCGCTGGCAATTTTTATTGCCTTGCAGGTGCTGGGCTGGTTTGGGTACCAGACTCCTCCGGAAGGTGCAACCTCCTTCCAACAATCCGCGACAACACTGGGCGCCATCCGCTTTTTGATCGGACCACTCGGGGCGGCCTTGCTCTTCAGCGCCATCACCATGGCATTTTTCTATCCACTGACACGCGAACGCCATGCCAGGATCCGCAGTTTGCTGGCGCGCAAAAAAGGGAGGATTGCTCCCTAATACCATTATGCTGATGCACAAAATCATTCTATATCATTCTTCACTTCGTTCAGAATGACATGATTATAGTTTCCGGGCATTTCCAGGATTTTCACGATCTCACAGGGTCGTTCATTTTTTGATACTTCGCGCCCTCATCACGAACCGGTTCACTCCGCAAAAGCGCTGGGGCTACACCTGCCCTGGCGGGCGGTGCCAGGGAAGCCGCCCGCTCAGCACATGGAAGCCCTTCGGGCTGATCTCGCAACGAACGCTCGCAAGTCGGCTGGCAGCCGACTTGCGCGAAGCATGCTCGAAGAGTGCCATGAACTGAGGCAGGACTTTCGCGAAGCACCCTGTAAAGGGCAGTCCGCCGAACCCAGCCAATTGTCATCGCAACATATTGACGACAATTACTCCTTCACCACCTTTGCCCTCATCACAAACCGGTTCACCCCGCCCATCCGATACTTATACTCCTCATCTCCGCGCATGAAGTCGAATTCGTAGCGTCCGTTTTCACAGCACCACTGAACGTCATGGCCCATGATGACCCAGCCGGGGGAAAGCTCCATGAAATCGCGGCTGACGCCGGAATTGTAGCCCCAGAGTTTGTTTTTGTAATCAAAGCAGAGAGTCGCCGCAGCTTTGACGCCGTCCACTTCGAGGAAGGCGAGCCAGAGATAGCCGTATGTGTGCGCGGCGCGGATGGAGTTGGACATCTGTTCACGCATCGCATCCTTGAGGAACACGGCTTTGTTGGGGTCTTGAACCATGAGCTGGAAGAAGTATTCCAATTCAGGTTCGATGTCGGCGTTTTTGTCAACGATATAAAAACGGACACGGCCGCTTTCCGCCGCGCGGCGCATCTTGCGGCGGATTTCGTGACGTTGCTTTTTATCGATACGCGCGAGATATTCTTCAAACGAACCGTTCAGCGGGATGTGCGGGGTGGGACGATAGATCTCTTCGTGATAGGTCCAGCCGCGGCGGTCAGAATCCACTTTGAGGGCGGCGAGTGTAGGAGAACTGTCGGGGAGGTTATACCAATCGATGGCTGACCATGTATCGGCGAAGGAAGAGGCGAGGAAATCCATTAGACCTGAGAGAAAGCGCGGCAAATCCGCTTCACGGACGATCAAATCCAGATAATCCGATATCTCGATGCTTCCAACCAGCATCAGAGCCTTGCGGCCATCCCATTCTTCAATGAAAAGCGGCGCGATGCCAACGAGCTGGTCGTTCTCGGTTGCAGAAACCAAAACCAGTTCGGCAGTCTTCCATTCACCCCCGCCGAGAGTCTTCCACCATTCGCTGAGATATTCATGGCGCGAGAATGGCGTATCCGCGATGCTTTCCTGTACGAGCGCGTTCCAGGTCGCTGGGTCAATCTCAGAAAAATCCTTGTGCAATTTAAAATTCATAAGCGATTCACCGTGATGATTTTGTCCTTCCTTGTGCCTGCAACTTTCACCGCCTGATCACTTTTTACTGATCACTGCTTACTGATTACGAGCCTTCACCCTTCCGCCTTCATCCTTCAGATTTTACCAGTATAATGATAGCGACTTACCGGTCATTCTTACGCTGTGGCTACTTTTGATCTCAACATCCTCCCGATTCATAGACTCAACCGTCAGGATTTGGCAGAGCTGCCGGGTCTACTGGCTCTCACACCACCGCGCAAAACCGCGCGTGGACGAGAGAAAGATAGCCTGGTCCTCTACCTGATGCTTTCCGGCAATGCCAGCTTCACAACGATGGAAATCGACGCACTGGTTAGAAAAGCCGCCACCACCTTCTATCAATCAGCTGGCACGTTGACGTCTGCCATGCGCAAAGCTGCAGAGAGCATCAATGCCGCGCTGCTCGAACGCAACCTCTCCACCACGGGACGCGGGCTCTATGGGCTGGGTTATCTTGTGCTGACCGTGGTGCGCGACGCGCCAAGCGCAGCCAGCGCGCAATGCACATTATTACTCAGCGGACCCACCCACGCGGTCTGGGTCAGCAATGGGCAGGCACGCCACATCCACGACCCGGCGCTTTCGGGCAAGGGATTAGGTTCGAGCCAGAGCATCCAATCGTACTTTACGCAGGTGGATTTGCGCGCCAACGATTTGCTGGTCTTGTGCGGGAAATTCCCAAAGGATTGGGAAGCCGATCTGCTCGGTGAACGGCCGCACCCATCCCTCGAAGCCAGTTACCGAAAATTGACTCTGACAAAAGGCGATCTGCACGCCGCGCTGATCCAGTCACAAAATGGACCGGGCGTGATTACTATACTCCACGCAGATGTGGGTTCATCGCGCGCGTTGCGCAATCAGCCATCCACCTCCACCGCACCTGCGCCTGTCGCAGAAACCCATCAGGGTGCTCCTGTTTCCCAAACAGTGACCTCACCCGAATCAGCTGCACCGGCTGAAGGAGAAGAGATTCTCATCGAGTCGTCTCACGATTTTCGTGATAATGCTCGCAACAAGCAACCAGCAACTACTCCTGACCAGCCTCAAGTCTCTAGTATCCAATCCTCCAATCCTCCGCTCCCTAATTCCCCCAACTCCCCCATTACCGAAGAGGAGCTCGACGAACTTGCAGACTTCGCCGCGCATTTGATCCAGCCCTCCGCCTATGCCATCCCGCCGCAGCCGCAAGAGTCT
>DASTOH010000104.1:0-24217 GCA_035720235.1 Anaerolineales bacterium
CGCCCAGGCGGTGGCTGGTCATATTGCCTGCCGCGTTGTAGCCAAACTGCTCGAAGGTCGTGGTGTCGGGCAGAGTCTTCTTCACCTGTTGCCCGGCATCGTTGTATTCGAAGCGCGTCACGTGGGTCAGAGCATCGGTGAGGCTGGTGAGCTGCCCGGCAATGTTGTAGCCGTATTGGATGGTCGTGGCGTCCGCGGTATCGAAAGCCAGGGTGACACCGGTCAGCTGTCCGGCGTCGTTGTAGGCGGAGCGGGTTTCGATCCCGTTCTCATCGATGGAAGACACCAGGCGTCCGGCAAAGTCGTAGGTTTGAGAGGTCGCCACCTCACCTGTATCCCCTGCCGCAGGCGGATAGATGGTCTTCTTGAGCAGACCGCGTTCGTTATACTGGTACTGCGTAATGTGACCATTCGCATCTTCGACGGAAATCTGCTCGCCCGCCAGGTTGTAATCATATGCCGTGGTGTAGCCAGTTGTCCCATCCCGCCAGGCTGTGCTGGCCTGCATCTGGCCAGTCGGGTAATAGGTGAAATTGGTGCGGTTATTCAGCGGGTCAAAGGTATCGGTCAGGCGGTTCGCGGCATCGTACGAGTAATTCGTGATGTGTTGCAGCGTTTGTAACGTCTGTGGATCCACCGCAGACGTGATGAGCTGGTCCAGCCGTCCCGCGGCATCATAGACATATTTAGTTGTTACGCCATCCTGGTCGGTGGTGGAGTCCGTCCAACCATCTTCAGCGGGAGAGATATCGTAATGCTGTGTGGTGGTGGTGTTATCGGCGTAGCGTGTGAGCGTGGAACGACCGCGTGAATCATAGAAATAGGTGGTGGTGGCCGCGAAGGCTGTGCCATACGCGGTCGTCATGTTGAGCATCAGGCCGGAATCATAGTAGGTGTAGTGGGTCGTGGAGGCATCGGTCGTGCCAAAGGCGATGGTCACATCCGTCATGCGCCCGGCGGCATCGTAGACATAATGGGTCGTGGCCGCATCGTCGGTGAGATAGGCGATCGTCACATCCTTTACGTGTCCGTCATCGTAATACTCGTAATGGGTCGTGGAAGCATACGTCTCGCCATAGGCAATTGTCACGTTCTTCTTGAGCCCGTTGTCGTAGTATTCATAATGCGTCGTGGAGGCATCGGCTGTGCCGAAGGCGATGATGGTATCTGTCAAGCGGCTGTAAAAATCGTACACATACTTCGTCTTGCTTTGCTGGCTGGGCGCCGCGTGCGCGGCATACGTGACAAGAGTCAAACGATTGGCATTATCGTACTGGTATTCGGTACGCCGATTGAGCGGGTCAATGACCGCGGTGCGGTTGCCATTGGCATCGTATTCATACGTGGTGGTGGCGGCGCGCGTGGTGCTGAAGGCCACGGTCACGGACTTCATGCGGCCAAGCTCATCATATTCGTAGCGCGTCGTGCTGGCTGCGACCGTGTTGTAGGCTGTGATGATGTCCGTTACACGACCAAACTCATCGTAGGTATAGTGGGTTTGGTGTCCCAATGGATCGGTCTTCAGTTCCAGGTATCCCTGGGGCGTATACGTGTTGTAAATCGTTGTTTCGCCGTATTGGTCGGTATAGGTTGCTGGATTCCCCTGTGGCGTCCAGGTATAACCACCCAACGATCCCAGGGTATCGCTGGCCGAGAGCGGCATAAAGGTCACCGGGTCGTATTGGACCGCGGCGTTGCCGCCCTGTGCGGTGCTTAGCGTGGTCGGTCCGCCGTACTGGTTGTAATCCACTTCGCCCAGAACGTGATCGAGCGGGTCGGTGATGGAGGTGGGATGCCCATCTTCATTGTACGAATACTCGGTTTCGTGCAGGAGGGAATCTCGAATCTTGATCAGATTGTGTTGAGCGTTGTAGGTGTAAACCGTCTCATTGCCCAGTGGATCGGTGTAATTGGTGAGGTAGCCTGCTGCATCGTAGATCAGGATGGCATCCCCCAGATCATCCGATGGATTGGCCAGTTCGCCGAGATAATGAATCGTTGTCTTTCGCAGCGCAAGATCGTACGAATAGGTTGTTACATTATTCGCCGCATCGGTCACACTTTCAATCCGGTTGGCGGAATCGTAGGTCGTGATGACCGGCGTATTGCCCCGCGGGTCCCTCGCGTCCTTGAAGAAGTGATCGCCGGGATAGTAGCTATACTGTAGAACGATGGCTTGCTGGCCGACACTGGGGAAGGTCACCGTTTCCAGGTCGTCGTTCGTGTCATACCCGTAGACATAGTTCTTGCCGGCCGGGTAGGTGATCTGTGTGATTCGCCCCTGCGGGTCGCGCACGAAGGGCACGTTGATATTGCCAGTACTGCTCGTAATGCCATTCGGTGAGAAGGTCAGGATGTTATTGTTCAGATCGGTGATCGTCCGGAGGGTGCCATCGGCATCCATCAGGAACTTGCGCCCATACGGATCGGTGTAGGTGTACTCGGTAGGGCTGTATTCTCCTTCTTCCAGGAAACAGAAATACTTTCCGCCGGAAGAAACCACCAGACAATCCGGCGCTTCCAACTTGCCATAGACACCCGCCTCCGGCGTGTAATGCGGTTTCATAAAGAAACCAAATTGTTGCGGATATGGAATCGGCGTGAAGTAAAACGTTGAACGACGACCATCGGGCATGGTCAGCGTGACGTTATGGGCAAAGTCCTTTTCCAGCTTCGGGTTGCCGATGGCCAGGGACCAACCATACCCAAAATCGCCGATCTCATTGCGTTCCAGGCTATCATACGTGCGCGCGATCGTGATAGGCAATCCCACCACCGGAATCGTGAGGTCGGTGATCGTAAAGCGCACGCGTCCCGGCTTGTATTCGCCCGCTACTGTGATCATAATGCCGCTGTCCTGCTGGAGGCCTGAGCTATTTGTGGCTTGGAGTCGAATCACATAGGAACCATTGGCAAGTGTGGTCGTATCGAGCGTGCCTAATTCTTCTCCGCCTGTTTTTCCACCGAGTCCCGTAGCCAGAAAGTGAATATCATTCGGGTCATCCACAGGCCAATAATCAAGTGTACCTTCTTGCAAGGTTATGCCAGTCGCCAGCGTGATCGGTACTATGCCTGATACGGTGGCCTGCTGTGCGGGACTCCCAATCCATCCTGGGATGACCAACTCGCTAAAGGCTGGAGGGGTCGGTGTGGCCGTGGGTGTGGAGGTGGGTGTGCTGGTAGACGTGGCAGTGTTTGTGGATGTCGGTGTAGGTCCCGTCGGGGTGGGAGAGGGGGTGCCGGGTGTTGGCGTGGCATTCGTGCTTGCACTGATGTAGAGGCTTACCCGCGTAGAATCACATGCAACCGTCCCACTCGGGTGAATGGCGAGATAAATCACATCCCCACTGCTGACAGAGACACTGCCCAAGGCAGCGCTACCTGTGCCCTGGCTGAACAACTGCATACCACCATTCGGGTAGCTTCCGGAAGCCAGATTTGTGGCGTTCTTATCCAGATACCACAAGATGCCATCGCCATCATAATAACAACCGGGGTCGCCATCCATGACACCGCCGCTAATGGAGATCACGCCATTGATCGGACTACGCCACCCAATTACTGCTAACTTGTTAGTTGTCGGATGTACATGAATGGTGTTGGATGTCCACACCCCTTGCGGTGCCCCGCTGGCATTCAGGCCGATGATGTGATAGGGTACGGTCGATGCATCTTGCCAGACATTAAGGCCCGGTGTACTGTTATAACTGCTTGTGAAGTCTGGCATCAGGTAGTAAGTTTGGGGATCCCGCACCAGGCTCGTGCTGCCCATGAACTGCCAGATATTCAGGTTGCCACATACATCCCGGTTGGGATTTTCCTGATTGGGAGCCACACGGAAATCGCGGACTAAATTCCAGGTGAGACATGGATCTTGTGTGCTGACCGGTGTCGGCGTGATCGTCGCTACAGGCGTTGGAGTGTAGATTGGCGTTGGCTGTGGAGTGTAGCCCTCCGTAGCCACCGTCAGATCGTAGAGAATCGGGCTTTCTCCCGTGCTGGCACGCTGGAAGCTCACCGCAACCTTTAAATAGCGGCCGTTGGGTAAGCTCAAATCCTGCCCGTTTAGGGCTAGTTCCGATGGCCCAAAAGTCACGCCATCAGCACTGCTGGCGGTTGTCACCGTCAAGGTGCCATCACCAACCACACTGGAAAACCAACTTACTTTCCCCCATTCTGCACCGGTCAATCCGCTGTCGAAGACGACAGTCCAGTTGCCATTATCGGGGCTGCCTGTGAGGGTGCTTCCGGTCATGTCGCTGTAGTTGTAGAGCGTACCGCCCAGGTCTCCAACAGTAAGATCCACCTGTCCAATGCGAGTGACACCATCAAAGCCTATCGGACCCGCATTCGGGTCGATCCGAGACACTGTGCGACTGTTGAGGTTCGTAACCCAAATCTTGCCTGCACTGTCCACTGCGAGGCCCGTTGGGAACGACCCCACCGTCACATTCCCCACGAATGTGCCATCGTTCTTCAAGTGGCCAACATGGTCACTCCAGTCAGAATGCGCCACCCAGACATCGTCGTTACGATCGACCACACAGCCTTGCGCCAAATCGAAGTTGCCATGGCCGAAGATTCCCAGGAGTGTGCCATTCGGAGAAAATTTGCGGATTTGATTGTTATGATATGAGGTGTTCCATATATTTCCCTGGCTGTCGATGCACAGCCCATAACTATCGTGGCCATAGCCTATCCAGTTAACTCCATTTGAACCACTCAAGGGCAGGGAAGTATCCCAGCGTAAGAGCGGCCGCGCAGACCAAATAACACCATTTTCATCAATGAGTCCACCATAGCCGCCGTATCCTACCGGGCCTTGAGCTTGTTGCGGTGGAATAATTTGCCCAGTTTGACCATTCACCAGGTCAAAGACGCCTCCATTCAATCCGGTACCGCTTACCCACACATTATTGTTGGCGTCCACCGAGACATGACGCGTCCCATACGCAGTCACTTTAACATAATGTAAGATACACTCATCTTGTGCGGTCGAGACACCGCCAAGGGTGTCCGCCCCGCCCGCGTTAGTCCAGGAAAGGATGTAATTAAATTCCGTCGAAGTATCAATGACACCATTGCTATTGCGGTCAACGCACTGACCGTTTTCTTCAAGTCCGATATGAACGACACTGTTCCCGGCACGGTTCGCGACCCACACATTGCCATTGTGATCAACTGTTGTACGCGAGGGATCTTTCGGTTCGGCGCCCGGCGCAGTTTGGTATTCACCAAGCACCTCCCCCGTTTCAGTATCGATCTTGACCACTGTGCCTTTGGAGGAAACCGCAACCCATATGAATTTGAAGGGCTGACTCGTGTCGTCCAGTTGTAGCTGATCCGCGACGGAATGCACCACGTTAATGGAGGTGCCTTCATCGAAGTCTGCGTTCAATGTATAGGTACGGGAACTTACAGGTCGGAGTGTGGGGGATGGTGTGCGCGTCGGAGTTGGGGAAAATGCAGTAAGACAGAACGTTTGGAATAAGGGAGTGGTATTCAGATCCAGAGGCACGCTGATGGTCCAGCGCACTTCCAGATAAGAATCCGTGACCCAGTAACTTCCATCCGAAGCTGCCGTGAGAGTGTTGGTCAACGGTCCAGCCACAGTCGGTGCAGTCGCGCCTTGTGCGACTGTGATACCTGTCAGTCGTTGACCGTTGAGTAATACCTTATACGATCCGCCCGCTGGCATTTGGAAATACGCACCCACTTCGTACGATGTTCCGCTGTTCGCAAAACCATGCATGCCATTGCTGTCCCAAAGAACTTGGGCCTGAGCATCCATCCACGGACTTTGAATCCAACCATGTGATATTCCTTCGCGCCAGTCATAGCAGCTGATCCCAGCAGGCGGGACGAGTGTCGCTGTGGGCGTACGAGTCGCAGTCGATGTGCGCGTGAAAGTTGGGGTAAGAGTGGGAGTATGGGTGGGAGTAAACGTGGATGTATCGGTTGGAGTAAAGGTTTGCGAAGGCGTAGCCGAAGCAGTCGGAGTGTCAGTTGGCGTGAATGTGGGGGTATCTGTTGGAGTTTCTGTTGGTGTTTCTGTGGCACTTGGTGTAGGCGTAGATGTGGCTGGCTCTTCCGCTGGACAGACGGAGAATTCGGATGTGTTACCCAAAGGATCCGTCGCCGTCGCGACCACCCACTCATCATTGGTTGTGGCCACTGGCAAAGTGAGAGCGAAGGAGGCATTCCCATTTGCATCGGTGTTCAAATCGGTGAAACCTAAGAATTGTTTACCTTCGGGATAGGTAGTAGGACTGCAAGTGGCAATATCCGCGAAGAATTCCAACCGGAAGGTCGTGTTGGCAGAACTATTGAACGTGCCATTCACGGTTGTGCTCGCACCTGTGGTGAATGAGGTTATGACAGGCGAATTCTGCAGATTGTTTGGACCTGTGTCTGAATCTCCTGGGTCATTCGGTGTGGAACCTAATGGATCCAGGTCAATACCCAGGGCGCCATTGGCCCAGATCAGATTGCCTGCCAATGCATTCCCGGTACCTGACTCTACATAGATACCGTTGTCCGTGTTGTGAGCAATAATGTTGGCTGCCCCTGCCTCGGTCCCACCGATCTGGTTGTCCGAACCATTGATCGAGACACCGTCCGGGCTGTTACCCAGTAGCAAGGTGCCCGTTGCGTCGGTACCGATCTTATTGCCCTGCACGATGGTGCCCGTTGCAGAGGCAGTAATCCGGACGCCTCCGTTCCAGCCATTCGCAGCGATTAAATTTCCGGCTCCGGGGGTCGTCCCGCCAACCAGTGTACCGGTCGCGCTATACTGGATGTGCAGGCCGTCCATCAAATTGCCAAGCGGCAACGTGCCGGTTTCATCTGTGCCAATGTAGTTGCCCTGCACCAGGTTGCCATTTGTGCCCACTTCTGAAACAACCACGCCAGCTTCATCGTTGCCAGAGATCAGGTTGCGCGCGCCTGGCTGCGTCCCACCGATAGTATTGTTCGACGGACCATACCCAATGGCCACACCGTGACGAGTGTTGCCGAGAGCTTGATTCCCATTTGCCGTCGTGCCAATGATATTCCCCTGTACGAGATTTCCGGCTGCACCACCTCCGTACAGGTAAATGCCGCCGCGGTCATTCCCGGAAATCAGATTTCCTGCATCTGCGGCCGTACCGCCAATGATATTGTTAGGTGTACGGATGCCCATACCATCGTCGGCATTGCCCAGATCCAGACTGCCCGTCACATCCGTACCGATATAGTTACCCTGCACAACTGTAACCGAGGTGCCACTGTATAGCCAGACGCCATTCTGACCATTACCAGAAATCAGATTGCGCCCTGCAGGCGTGGCGCCACCAATCGTGTTATTCCCTGCACCGCTTACGTCCTGGACAAGAACGCCACTCAATGTGTTACCCAGTGGCGTTGTCCCGGCCGCGTTTGTCCCGATGTAGTTGCCCTGTACGAGATTGCCCGTTGCCCCGGCGCCGTAGATCCAAACGCCTTCATCATTGTTACCGGATATCAAATTACGCGCTGCAGCAGTGGTACCACCAATGGTATTGTTTGATGCGTAGTATAGATAGACCCCGCTCGCCTGATTTCCAAGTGCGGTTGTGCCCGATACATTGGTGCCGATGTAGTTGCCTTGAATCAAATTGTTTGTGGCATTGGAACCAGAAAACTGCACTCCATAGCTATCATTGCCCGAAATCAGGTTACGATCGGCCGTGGTCGTCCCCCCGATCACGTTATTGGCTATGCCATTGGCATACACGCCGATCCAGTGATTACCATTATCACTCGTGCCGGTCACATCGGTGCCGATGTAGTTGCCTGCAATCGTATTACCGCCATTTGTGTTCAAGTAAATCCCGGCGCTATTAAAGTTGCGAATATTCAACCCACGTGCCGTGCTCGAACCGGCGGAAATTTGCAGTCCATTCACGCCTATTCCGGCAGAAGAGCCGTTCAGCTGGATGAGGGGAGCGCCAGCATAGCCAGGTTGTGTGGTCCCATTGATAATGACTGAATCAGTAATGACTGGGAGTGCGCTGCCTGGCTGAATAATATAGGGAACCGCGCCAGGGATATTAAAGTTGATGGTGTCCTGTCCCGCGCTGGCATTGGCCTGTTGAATGGCGGCTCGCAAGGTGCAGACACCCTGAGTCGTGCTGCAAACACCATCCGTGAGTTTCTTATCCGAGCCATCCCCTGTCGAGTTGACGACGAAGGTCAATCCAACGAGCAGTGGGCTCAGGTGGTAGGAAGTCAGGTGGTAATTGGGAGATCCGAGAGGTTCTGCATTGATGATCGTCGATGTTCGTTTGTGGGCATCATTCTCTCGCCCGTTTTTCAGCCCCATACGCCCTGGCTTAGAGAGCAGATTCAAACTATTGGTACCTGTTTCGTTCTTATCCGGCCTGTCGTCCAAGTAAATCATTTCAGGAATCTGAATTTCGATTTCTTTCTTATCTTCCTGAATGGTATTCCCAGACTCAGCGACTCCTTGTAAGAGAATATCCTTGCCGTTACCCTGGATCAGGTTATTGGCATTCGGGCCACCAATGGTGTTATCAGATCCATCCTGAATCCGTATGCCAACATCATTGCCCAGAAGATTGTTGCCACTTACATCCGTGCCAACATGGTTACCCAGAATCTTGTTGCCCCTGGCATTTTCTCCATAGATATAAATGCCAATCTGATTACCTGAGATCAGGTTCCCCTCATCCAGATTCTTATGGCCGATGGTATTCCCGGAAACATTATCCACCAAAATCCCCATGCGATTTCCCAGAGCAGAGGTGCCATTTGCATCGGTACCAACATAATTGCCTTCGATGGAATTTCCGCCCTTTTCCCTGAGGTGGATTGCACTGCCTTCAAATTGGTAGATCACCAGACCACGCACAGTACTGGCTCCAGCCGAAATATCCAGACCCTCGACGTTCTCTCCGGCAAACACTCCATCCAGGACGATCAATGGGATGCCTGCGTAATTTGGCTGGGTTGTTCCGTCGATCAAGATGGGATCAGTAATGCCAGGTAGAGGTGAGGCTGGTTGAATGATGTATGGTCCGTCTCCACCTAGGTTGAAGGAGATGACATCCCTGCCAGGGCTGATATTGGCTTCCTCTATGGCAGCTCGCAAGGTACAGAGGCCCGCTCCTTCATCGCACAACCCATCTCCAGGGTTGTTATCACCTGCGTCCCCGAGTGAGTCCACGATAAATGTGTTATGGCTTTGGAGGGAAAATTTCAGATTAATAACGGCTGGGGTTGACAACCAGGCGTTGACAAGTTTTTTTACAGAGAGCGCGTTCGTAGAAAGATCTGACCCCTGTTCGGATTTGGCCAACGCTACTGATGGAACAACCGCGTGAAGCAAAACACTCGCGCTCAATAATACGCGAATAACAATCTCTGCCCTGATTTTGAATGGAAACATGTTTCCTCCATAGGCGGCAACCAGGAACAGACCCCTGATTGCATTGGATTGTCCTCGCTCTGAGTTGAAGTATCTACAAAATTCCCACCGCTAAGATGTGCTGGGTGTTGGTACTGTAATCAGTAAACGGCACAGATGAGCTGTGACCTATATGCTATACCACAGCTTTTCCATTCAAAACTTTTCTAAGAGTATTGCACATTTGCACATGAATTTCAATACGGAAAATCCCGTACATGCTCACTCCCCCACAATGCGGCCTCGGAGCGCGAGCTCACATCTAGTTTTTGATAGATCCTTTGCAGATGTTTCTCGAGGGTCTTGGGAGCGATCTGTAATTCCTTTGAGATAAATTTATTGGTCGCACTCATTGCCAGCAGACGTAAAACTTCCCTTTCGCGTTTCGAAAGGCTGTTCCATTTCTTCTCAACATCTTTGCGCCAGCGGCGCGCGCGTAACTTTTGATGGTCATCGAAAAGGGTCTGTCCGGATGCGGCGCGGCGAATTGCATCAACCAGCCCTCCTTCGTGGATACTTTTATCCAGGTAGCCCGCCGCGCCCGCCTCCATCATGCTGGCGAGGTATGCGTCGCGGTCGTGGGAGGTCAGCACAAGTGTTATGGTTTCAGGATAATTCTCTCGTGCCCATCTTTCAAATGCTGACGGAGAGAAACCAGGCATCACCAGGTCCAGCAAGGTGACCTTAGGGCGAAGCTCTTCGAGTAATCGGCGCGCTTCATCGCCGTCCTGTGCTTCCCCGGCGACATATATATCACCGGTCTTTTCGATCATGGCGCGAATGCCTGTCCTGATAGCCGGATGGTCATCGACAATCAACACCGAAATGTTCTTTTCATTTTGCATGGTCATTCCTCCCGCTATAAACAGGAATCGACAACGCAGCTGAGAATTCGCTCGTAACTATACCTCGTACCAGGCTGCAAAACAGGCTGCATAATTTGTCAGACAAGTTATCAACAAGGAACCTATCTCCAACGCGTGGCGTAGACTTTCCAATAAGGAGAGTCTACATGATACGCCCTCGTTTCGTAATAATTATTTGGTTTGTATTTTTGTTAATTGGTTGTAGTTCGTTTACCCCAGAAAACACCTCTGCTGAAAATTCCTGTCTCCGCACTGAACCCATGTGGCTCAAGCCTCCGGAGGATGCCGCGGTGCCGCACCCGCCTACGTATGGATATTATTTCGTGAATGAAGATCAGTCGATCTGGGCATCTGCCTGGCAGGCGAAGGATGAAGAGAATCCGTTTCGAGCCGGTGAGGAAGGGAACAAGGTGGGCTGGTTCCGACCGGCGGGTGCGGAGTTGGAGATTACAGGCCGGCGGCTGGACGCGGAGGCACCTCCACTGGAAGCTGAAGCAGGTTGTTGTTATCCCACCCGTTTTCAGGCTTCAGGTGTCTACTTTCCTACGGAGGGCTGTTGGGAAGTGAATGCGCAGGCAAATGATCGCAAGCTTTCATTTGTCATCTGGGTAGAGCCGTAAATTGATGTCATTGCGAGGAGCAGAGCGACGAAGCAATCTCCGGGTTCAGGCCGGGCTAAAATAAACAATGAGATTGCTTCGCGAAGAACGCTCGCAATGACATGTTTGTATTTTACCCCGCGCTCCGCACTTTTTTCCAATAGCGCATCAACCCATCCGCGCTCATGCCAGGCGGGTTGGCGAGTTCGTAGGCTTCCATAACCTCTTCGCTCAGCCCGGCCTTTTCCCCTTCCGAGATCATCCATCGGGTAAACGCGCCGCGTAGCTCTTCAATCGACGGGTCGGAGGGCATCATCTCTTCGAGCCAGCGAGAGACATCATGCAAACCCCTCTCCACTTCATTCAATTGCCAGTCCGCGTCATCGAAGATGCCGAAATGGGTCGGCGCGATGCGTTCCACTTTGACGGCTCGCAAACGCGCAAGGCTCTCATGCCAGCGCTCGATGTGCAGCTCCGGCGGCGGCATGGGGACTCGCAGATAGGGATAGCCGGGGATTCGGACTCCGCCCACGTCACCGGAAAAGATGATATCTTCGAATACATACGCGTAATGATGCTCCGCGTGACCCGGAGTGTTCATCGGAAGAAATTCCAAATTACCAATCGCGATCATCTCCGCGTCATTCGGCACTTTGAGCTGGTTCTCCGGAACCGGCAGGAACTTACCCCACAGCGACTCCATCCGGTCGCCATAAATACGCGCCGCGCTGGCGAGCAGCTTCTCGGGGTTGAGCATGTGCGGCGCACCGACCGGATGCACATAGATCATCGCACCTTCATTCGCCAGCCAGCCGGCCGCGCCGGCATGGTCCAGGTGGATGTGCGTGAGCAGGACGTGTGTCACATCACGGGGAGATATGCCTTCCTGCGCCAGGCCAGCCTCCAGCGACGCGCGAGTCGAGCCAGGCCCGCTTTCGATCAAGACGACCGTGTCTCCGCTCCGAATCAAATAAGATGCGATCGCGTGTGGGCGTCCTTGAAAGTTCAGGTCAAGTGTGACAATACGGGTCTTTGCCATGCGCGGGGTTCCTGCCGAAGGTGCGTTTTGGAATAGAAAGTCGAAAGAGCTTCAGAAAGGTCGGCATCACAATAGATGCGACAGACCGGAACGTTTCTTTCCTCCAGCGACCGGGCCAGGTCTTCATTGGTAATGCGCGCCCCAAAGGATTGCAGCATCATCATCACCACTACCGGCCTCAGGCTGCGGCGCTGCAGGCTGTCCACCGCCAGCAGGAGCTCGGGTGACGTGGTAGGCGTGATCAGGATGGCGGTGGAACCCTGTGGTAACTGTCCCATTTGCGCGGCCACCAGCGTGGGCAGGGCGAACGTGCTTTCGGCTTGCAGGAAGGCGAGTTCTTCCAGGATCTTGGCCTCCTGCCTTTCACTGCGTTCGGCGGGTATCACTTTGTGGGTGCGGCCGGAGGCAGATACCAGGCCAACCGAACGGCGCTGCCCCAGGAAGTAATGCGCCAGCGAAGCCGCGATGGTGATCGAATATTCCAGCGTGGAGGGATGCAGCTGCAGCTTGCGGCGCTTCAACAGGAACAGATCATCCACGGGCGGCGCTTCGAGCTCTTCCTTTGGCTTGGCCATATGCGCCATCTTGTAAGTATCCAGGAACAGCCAGACCTGCGCCTGCGGGTCCTGCTCGAACTCCTTCACCATCAACTGATTGCGGCGAAGGCTGGTGGGCCAATGGATGCGCTTGATGGCATCGCCAGGTGCGTACTCGCGCACGCCCGCGGCATGCGGCGTGATGTCGAGCGATTTGCGCTGGATCGCCTTTCCGCCAGGGAGCAGACCCGTCGGCGACAGGAACTCGGTCAGATTGACTAGCATGGGCATCACGATCAACGGCGAAGAAGCCGGGAATTGCTTCGAGACACGGAACAGACCAAACGGGTCTCCCGAGGAAATCGTCGTGGGTCCCAGCGTGAATCCGCCCCGGCTGATGAGCCAGGTGCGGGCTGTGTATGAACGCTTTTGTCGTCCGCGTAAAAACGTAATGACGCGCGAGCCGGTGGCAAAGGGAATGTTGCTTTCGTTCACCACTTCCAGCCACAGCTTTGGAATACGGCTGGTATTCATGATCTCATAATGCTCTTCGAAGATATCGCCGACCGCCGCCCGCAACGAGCGCCCTCTTCGTTCGACCCTGATACCCCGTAATGAGAGGGCTGTCAGCAGCCAGGCCAGCCCGATGATCAGCACACCCAGATACAACATGCGGACATAAAACGTCGCCCCGTTTACGGCGGTGCCAATACCGCCTACCAATAGGATCAACAGCACAAAAACGCGTCCGGGCGTCACTGGACTTTTTCCTTCGCTTTCTCCGCCTCAGCCTGATAATCGCCGCCCGGAACCGGCACGTTGTACACTACTTCCTGGACGATCCGGTCGGCACTCAGCTCACGCAAGCGCGCCGCGGGCGAAACAATGATGCGATGCCCCAGGACGGGGATGGCCAGTGCCTTGACATCATCCGGCAGGACGTGGTCGCGGCCCTGCAATGCGGCGCGCGCCTGCCCCGCACGGAACAACGACAGGCTGCCGCGCGGACTCGCACCCAGATACACGTCCGCGTTTTGACGTGTGCGTCCCACCAGGTCGACGATGTATTTTTGCACGATAGGTGAGACATAGATCCTGCGGATCGCATCGATGGCAGTCAACAATTCCTTGGTCTTGACGACGGATCCGAGCGTCTCGATCGGGTGCCGGAGCTGCTGCCCGCCCAGGATTCTTACCTCCTCCCCCGCGGTAGGATACCCAATCCGCACGCGCAGGAGAAACCGGTCCAACTGCGCTTCGGGCAGTGGGAAGGTGCCTTCATATTCGATTGGATTTTGTGTGGCAAGAACCATGAACGGCGCCGGGAGCGGGTGCGTGATACCGTCCACAGTGATCTGGCGTTCCTCCATGGCTTCGAGCAGGGCAGCCTGCGTCTTGGGTGTGGCCCGGTTGACTTCATCGGCCAGGATGATCTGCCCCATAATAGGACCGGCGCGAAATTCGAAATCCTTCTTCTGCTGGTTATAGATGGAAACGCCCGTCACGTCACTGGGCAGCATATCGGGTGTAAACTGGATGCGATTGAAGGTGCAGTCCAGAGACTTGGCGAGACTGCGCGCCAGCATGGTCTTGCCGACCCCGGGCACGTCTTCGATCAAAATATGCCCCTGGCACAACAGGCCGATCACCACCAATTCCAGTGCCTGAGACTTGCCCACGATCACGTGTTCCAGATTACCAACCACACGTTCACCGAACTGTTTGAGGTCAATCATAGAGATACCTTTCCCATGAGTTGTATGGCAGTTCCACTGCCGGTCTGATTGTACGAGAATTCACAGCGTCAAGCAAGTGTATTCCCTCCCTCTGAGGAGGGGTTATCCATTATAAACCCTCTGTCATTGCGAGCATTGCGAGCGAATTGCATCACGCCAGCCCCGAGCCTTAAGCGGCAGGTGGGCGAAGCAATTCCCTGAATGGGCTTGGAGATTGCTTTCCCCACGAGGCGGGGTCGCAATGGCAGGTAATGACTGGAACAAAAGCCTGATGAGAAGCATTAAATCCTTAACCTGTGTCATTGCGAGCCGTCCTGAACGGAGCCACCGTTCGTTGGTGGCGAAGTCGAACGGCAGGCGAAGCAATCTCCTGGTTTCCAGATGAAAGTCAAAAACCATTTCACTTTCCGTAAAGGGAAATTCCACTCGATCATAATCGCCAGCCTCATGCTCCTGGCCGGCTATATGTTCTATCTATTCGCGGATTTGCCATCCGTTGACTCCCTCTCCGAAAAATCCCTGACTCCCAGCGTCCGCATCACGGATCGGAATGGACGATTACTGTACGAGATCATCCCATCAGAGGGCGGGCGAAACACCGTTTTGTCCATCGGCAATATCCCTCAATGTATGAAGGACGCGACCATCGCCGTGGAGGACAAGCACTTCTACACCAATCCCGGCATCGACCTGACCGGCATCGTCCGCGCGTTATGGATCAACCTCCGAGGAGGCGAGACCATCGCAGGCGGGAGCACGATCACACAACAGGTGGCGCGCAATGTGTTGTTGAACCAGGATGAACGGACGGAACGCACCCTGCGCCGTAAGCTGCGCGAAGCGGTCCTGGCCTGGCAAATGACTCGGCAACTATCCAAAGATGAGATACTGGCCCTGTATTTGAACCAGATCAACTATGGCGGCATGGCTTACGGCGTGGAAGCCGCCTCACAAACATATTTTGGCAAACCCGCCAGCGAATTGCTGTTGCCTGAATGTGCATTGCTCGCAGGGCTGCCGCAAGCGCCCGGCGCCTACAACCCGTTCACAAACCCCGATCTGGCAAAGGACAGACAGACCATCGTACTGGGGCTGATGGAAAAGCTGGGCTACATCACGAGTGAGGAACGCCTCCATGCCGAAGGGACTGCCTTGAGCTACAACCCGGTCCCCTATCCCATCGAAGCGCCGCACTTCATCTGGATCATCAAGGATCAGGTCGACAAGTTAATCTCGGACGGAATGCTCACTTCAAGTCAGAGCCTCGTCGTGCGGACGACGCTCGACCTGGATGCCCAGCATTTTGCTGAAGCGACCTTGAAACGCCGCATCGAGGGCTTCAAAAATAAAGAGGGCGCGCTCAGCCAGAATGTCAATAACGCCGCGCTCGTGGCGCTGGATCCGGTGAATGGAGAGATCCTTGCCCTGGTTGGCAGCGCGGACTTTTTCGACGAGTCCATCCACGGCGCGTTGAACATGGTGATCTCGCCGCGCCAGACCGGTTCTGCGTTCAAGCCGTTCATTTATGCGCTCGCGCTCGACCCGGCACGACCCACCCAATGGACCGCCGCGACCTCCATCCTGGATGTATCCACCACCTTTACCATCCGCGATGGCACGCCGTACACCCCGCTCAACTACGACGAATCGGAACACGGACCCGTCGCTGTGCGCACGGCACTCGGCTCTTCCTTGAATATCCCCGCGGTGAAAACGTTGCAGGCGGTTGGCATCGAGGGCACGATCGACCTTGCACACCGACTGGGCATCACTTCACTGAGTGAGGCCGGCCACTATGACTTGTCGCTCGCGCTGGGTGGCGGGCAGATCAGCCTGCTCGAACTTTCAACCGCCTACGCGGCGCTCGCAAACAATGGATACTTCACGGGCAACGCTTCGATCCTGGACGTTCACGATGCAGATGGCAACCTTCTTTATGAGCCCGCGCAGCGTGCAAACCCGCCGCTTCAGATCTTTGACTCGCGCGTGGCCTGGCTCATCAACGACATTCTCAGTGATGACTCCGCCCGTTCCATTGGATTCGGCCCCAACAGCACGTTGAAACTCGACCGTACGGCCGCGGTCAAAACTGGGACAACTTCGAACTTCCACGACAACTGGACAATTGGCTACACGCCCGCTCTTCTGGTCGGCGTTTGGGTCGGCAACAGCGGATATGAAGCCATGCACAACGTGACCGGCCTGACCGGCGCAGCACCCATCTGGCACGAAGTGATGCGCGGACTCCTGCAGGGACACCCCGACCGTCCCTTCACGCGACCGGATGGCCTGACCCTGGTGGAGGTGTGCGACCTTTCCGGCCTGCTCCCTACTTCAGCCTGTCCGCGCACCCGCATGGAGTGGTTCATCGCCGGGACCGAGCCCACGCAAACGGACACAACTTATCAGCAAGTCTGGATCGATCCGCTGACGAATTCACTCGTGGACGATGCGACTCCCATCGAACGACGCAAATCCATCACCGCGTTAAACCTCCCTGTTGAAGCACAGTCCTGGGCGCGAGAGCAGGGACTTCCTTTGCTCGCGGATTTTTCTAATTCTCTGGATTCAGGCAGCCTCGCTATGGCGCCGTCACGGCAGCAAGCTCCCGACTCCATACAGTTGATTCTGCTTTCTCCGCATGCCAATACTACCTATCGCATGGATCCAAACTTCGACCCCTCCGCGCAACAGTTGCAGATCGAAGTCGTGGCGGAACACGGCATCTCGCAAGTCACAATCTGGGCGGATGGGAATTTACTGATGACCTTATCTTCTCCGCCCTACCGGGCCTGGTGGACTCTCTCCGCAGGCGAGCATCATTTCTGGGCGGAAGCCATGAATGGACAAGGGCAAAAAGTGAAAAGCGAAACGGTGACGATTACAGTAGTCAATCAGTGAATCAATCCATCTTTTGAAAGCTATGGTGGTTGCCTGAAATACAGGAACGACATTGAGCGGGGGGTACTCTTAGTCTGTTATTACATTGCTTTAATGGCAAACTCAATAAAAACCTCATACTTAAAGAGCGCACTCTCAGCGATGAGAGACCTTACTTTTGGTTCGGAGGTTACCCTTATGAATAAGGATCAGATCGAAACCCTCGTAACATGGCTAAAAGATGCCTATGCCATGGAGCAAGGAATTGCAGAAGTCCTTGAACGGCAGGTTGGACAGATGGATGACATGCCGGAAGCCCAGGAGAAAATGCAGGAACATTTGGAGCTTACGAAAACCCATGCAGAACAGATCAAGCAATGTGTGGAACGGCTTGGTGAGGACGTATCCCGGGTGAAATCAGGGATTGCCAGTGTCCTGGGCGCTGTTCAAGGTATGTCCACAGTCATGGCAAAGGACAAAATGCTCAAGAATGCCATGGCTAACTATGCCATCGAGTACTTCGAGATCGCCTGCTACCTGGCGAATGCAGAGGCCGCCAGAATGCTTGGATATGACGATATCGCCGAAGTCTGTGAATCGATCATAGAGGAAGAGCAGGAGATGGCCGACTGGCTGGAAGAGCAAATTGCCTTCGTCGCGCGGCACGAACTCAACGAGGCAGTCGAGAGCGAATAGTATCGCATTTGGCAATCCGCAAAATACAACACGGACTTCCGGCGCAGGTCGGAAGTCCGTGCTTGTGATGCGTTCCATTACAGTGGTTGTTATCTGTCCCCAATTCGATGGAATTCACGCCCAAGCAAGGTCACCGGACCAATGGCAACAGCAGGTTCCTTGCCCCCTACTTTCATTTTCATCACCTGACTTTCTGAGTCCAGTTCAAAGGCCAGTTCGTATCCGAATGTTTCCACATAAAACTCTCCAGTTGCTTTCGGGATCAGGTTCGATCTGGGATAACGAAAATCATGGATCACCAAGCCACTTTTGCCCATTTGAACCGTACATTCCGGGTTGCGCGGATGGGTTCCGCTCAAGTCTCGGTAACGTCCCTCAAATTGGTCCAAATACTCTGGGCTTATGGGTTCCTCCATCAATGGGGAAAGCATCAGATATTGCCGGATCTGTTCCTGAAAGACCGACCATTCCCTGTTCGAGTTTTCAACTGCCAATGTCCGTATTCCGAGTCCTTGGATAAGCCGATCTGTGAGCGTTCGATATTCGTCATAATACTGGAAGAGCGCCTCAAACCCCGTTCGTTGGCGTGAAACAGCATAAGCGCTTTTTTCAAGACCCCTGATCATGTACTCGGCCCATTCGGTCCCTCGCTCGGCATAGACGGTCCTCAACGCCAACTGTTGACTTACCCTAGCCGGGGATTCCATCTACGAGAATAAGCTTTGTATCGAGCATGCGTATTCAATCAAATCGGACTCTGTTCGCTGGGAGCGTCTCTTCCAGCCGAACATGTGGAGACCAATTACCTGGCTACACGCCATTCGTGACAGTTTTGCTTCATCTTTCTATGGTAATGCGTATTCGACTGCCGCTTCGGCGTGGATCCTGGTCGTGTCGAACAACGGAACCGGGCTGTCTTCCTGGTGAATGAGCAACCCGATCTCAGTACAGCCCAAGATGATGCCTTCTGCGCCTTCCTTGACGATTTGCTCAATAATTCTCACGTATTGTTCTTTGGAGCGCCCATCGATTTTGCCAAGGACCAGCTCATCATAAATCACCCGATGGATGATCTCGCGGTCTTCAGCATTTGGCACCCTGACCTTCAGGCCGTAATTCTGGGTTAGCCTGCCCTTGTAGAACTCCTCTTCCATGGTGAAGCGCGTACCCAACAATCCGATGTTTTGGATGCCTGACACTTTGACCAATTCAGCCGTTGCATCCGCAATATGCAGCAGCGGAATTTTAACGCCCGCCTGAATCTCCTCTGCCACTTTGTGCATGGTATTCGTGCACAGGACGATGAAATCCGCGCCACCGTTTTCCAGGCTCCTTGCCGCGTCGACGAGCAACTTGGCGGCTTCCGTCCACCGGCCTTGATGCTGGAGAATTTCGATCTCCGCAAAATCCACCGAAACCATGAGGCTTTTCGCAGAGTGCAACCCTCCAAGTTTGGCTTTCGTTGCCTGATTGATGATACGGTAATACTCAATGGAAGACTCCCAGCTCATGCCGCCAATCAGACCAATTGTTTTCATCTGAATTCCCTGTATCGTTCAGCAGTTCCGAAATATTGAAGCTGTACCAAGATCTAAAAAGGCAATTTATCGCTCCAACACGAGCTGGGCGATTTGATTCATGATGTCCCCTACGTTCGTGGTGTCTCGATTGCTGAGCACAATAATCGTTACCTTGGCCTCGGGATATCGCCTGATCTCCGTGGCAAAGCCTTCTATCCCACCAGAGTGGCTGACAGTTGGGTGGCCGGTCAGTTCGCCGACCAGCCAACCGTAGCCGTAACTCAGATCGGTACCGGTTATTTTTGCATGGGGTGTAAACATCAACTCGAGCAACTCCTGCGGCACCAATTGCTCGGTGTACAGGGCCTGATCCCAGAGGTAAAGATCCTCGACCGTCGAGTACAACGCTCCGGCAGCGTGCGGAATAGACATGTCAATATAATCAGGCTCCTCCCATTGAGAATAGAGCCCGGTATATCCCGTGGCGAGGCTGCCATCGTTATGATCATAGCCGCTGTCTCTCATCTGCAATGGCTCAAAGATGTTTTGCTGAACAAACGCCTCGTATGACCGGCCGGAAACCTGCTCGATGATGTAACCCAGCAGAACATATCCTGAATTGCTGTAGCGCCATTGGCTGCCTGGTGAAAATTCCAGCGGACTGTCCTTAAACCATGCGACGGTCTGCTCTGGGGCGGAGGGCGTGGCTTTGCGGGCTTGGAAGTCATCGAACTCTGTTACGTTAGGGATGCCTGACGTGTGGATCAAAAGATGATGGATCGTGAGCGCCTGCCAGGCAGACGGACAGTCTGGCACATAATCACAGATTTGATGCTGCACGTTGAGTTGACCGTTTGCCTGCAAGATCAAGATCGCCATAGCCGTGAATTGCTTAGTGACTGAGGCAAGCCGATACTTCGTTTGTGGCGTATTCGGGATTTGGCTGTCGCGGTTGGCTAGGCCATATCCCCAGCTGAGGAGGATTTCACCCTCGCGGGCGACCAGTACCGAGCCCGTAAATGATTCTCTTTCGGTGAGAAATATCAGGATCCGGTCAATTTGTGCAGTGAGATCTTCACGAGTCGGGCTGGGTGACGGCTGAGATGCCTCGGTCGAGGTCGGTGACGGAAGCGGCGCCACGGTCGCGGTTGGTGACGGCGTGATGAGGACCGATCCCGGAGCACAGGCAGCCAGCTGCAGGCTAAGCAGGAGTATGCACAATCGGACGGAGCTCGGGTGTGGGTGGTGGATCATGATCGGCGCATAATGGGGTAATCCACAATCAGACTACATCTTGTCAGTTTCCGACATCTTAAGTTCGGCAATGTAAGGCAAGGTTCGATAAAGATTATCATAATCTAACCCGTAACCGACCACCCAGACATCAGGAATATCAAAACCTACATAGTCTAATGGAAAGCTCAGATGTAGGTCTGGCCGTTTCTTTCTGACCAATACACAAGACCGCAATGAGGCTGGCTTGCGGTCTTGAATGGTGTGATACAGATGCTTAAGGGTATTTCCCCGATCAAGGATATCTTCCACGATTAATACATGTTGATCTTTGATTATTTCTCTGGAATCCATCAAGATCCTGACTTCTCCCAGGGCCTTGTCTTTGCTATAGCTGGTCAGGGCCATGAAGTCAACCACATGGGGAGTCTGTAGTTGTCGCGCTAAATCTGCCAGGAAGATAAAGGCCCCTCGCAAAATTCCCAGTAACAATAGCTGATCATAATTTTGATAATCGTGATCGATCTGCCTGGCCAGTTCACCTACACGGCTGGCGATATCTTCTGCTGAAACGATGGTATTGGAATTACTGAGCAAACTTTTATTCATACTTAACCACCATCCGAGGTCAATCAAACAATAAGTAGGTTCCAAGGATATAGACTGGCAAAACGCGTTTCCGCAGCACATCTGCCATCAAGAACAAAGACAGCTTCAATTGCTCAAGCCGCTTTTCTCAGGGGTCACACGTTGTTCAGCTTGCGGATCGATGACCTCCCTTAACTGGAGGATCCGGCCGTGCGGTTATCTTCTTCTGCCTCCCATGAGGCGCAACAACAAAAGGAACAAGTTGATGAAGTCCAGGTACAGACGTAATGCGCCCAACAAGCCAACCCGCTGTACTGCTGTCTGATCACTGGATCGCATGGCGGCGACAACCATTGTCTTGATGCGTTGGGTATCATATACGGTCAAACCGATGAATAAGACAATGCCGGCATAGGTCAACATCCACTCGAGGGTGGAATTGGCAAGGAACATGTTTACGACCGAACCGATTAAGAAGCCAATCAGCCCCATCAGCAGATAGCTGCCCCATTTGCTCAGGTCAACCTTGGTAGTGTATCCGATGATTCCCATGGCTCCGAATACACAGGCCGTGGTGATAAAGGTCAACGCGATGCTGCTCTCTGTATAGGCGAGGAAGATCACAGACATGGTGATCCCATTCAGGAGCGCATAAAAAAGGAAGCCAATCCTGGAAGCTCCTACAGACATAGTTCCGATTCTTGCTGACAACCACCAAACCAGTGCCACTTCGCCGATAAGCAACCCGATAAACAGGAATGGCACCTGAAGGATTTGCACCAGCAGGAAAGACAGCGGAGTGTAAACCAGTGCCATCGACACAAACGCCGTGACAAACAGACCCAAACACATCCAAAGATAGACGTGCCGCATCACGTTCATGAATGTTTCATTGAACACAGAATCCAATTCCTGGATTGCAGGTTCATTTTGATAAGAAAATGTCATTGTAGCCTCCGGTGTATTGAAAGGTTGACCGATCGATTGTACACATGCCTCATTCAACCGCAACTTCCTTCGTGCTTTTTATTTTACTCCCAACAGCGTGCCTCAGTACAGCGAGTATTCACGGCACGGCTTCTGTTGATTCGGCTCCCCCGGAAATTATGAATGGAGCACAAATCATCCTCCTTCTGTAGAGAAGGTGTGAACGCCAATGGGGAGATGGTAAAAAGTGAGAGTGGTGGTGACGATGCTCGCAAGTGAGATTGATGCACAGAATATGTTTGGACGTAGAATCATAGTCTTTGATATTTTGGCACTGTAATACTCTCAAGAACTGCGGCGACAGTCTCATCCAGCCGATTCTTCTCAAATAGAATGGAGGTATTGCGTTCCTTAGGAGGCATGGCTAAATAAACATCCGTGATCCGTTTCAGCGGTAGAGCCAAAATTGCGTTCGCCCTGCCCATTCCACCGTTTTGAGCGTCCTCCCATGCAAGCTCATATAAGGCTTGATGAGATAAGCTCTCGCTGTTACTGAGCATTGCATGTGCCAGGGAAGAGTCCGAGATGTGCGCCTCGAAGATACGATACACCCTGGCTGTAGGAAGACCCTCCGCGTGGATATTTTCTGTCGGCGCCGCTTCATCCTCAACGACAGTTGCTACTGGCCTGTGGATATATTGGTCTGGCCTCAAGCTGATCTGTAGCGCATCGGCAAACTCTTCAGCCAATTCCCGCGTTGGATCAGCTTCGAGAACGGGATCATCCACGCGGTCGAAATGTTCGACACAAAACTCTCGGACTGCTGACCAGCCTGATGGTCGAATCAAGAGGCGGAAGTCCTGCTCGGAACGCGAGCGCTCACTGTCAAAGTGAAAGTCCCCGATCAATTTTCGAATCGTCTTCAGATCGCGAATGCGAATCGCTCCACCGAATGGTTGAGACTTGACTTCAACAATACGTCCCTGATCGACTTCGTGCAGAGTCGCTTTGCGTTCGAGAGCCAGCATCAAATCACCATCTCTGGGATGTTCGAAGAGGACTCTTACCAGCGCGCCGACACTGACGCGCAAACTTAAAACCTCCGTCGCACCCACCCCGATTTCATCATGATTCGGCTTCATTCCGATAGATCGACCAGAAGCGCACTGGCTTCTTTTAGGTCGGCCGTTGTGAAACCTTCGGTGATTTTTGAATAGGCATCGCTCAGCAATTTTAGCGCTTGTTCCCTCTTGCCCTGCTCGTGCCATAAGCGGCTCAATCGGATAGCAGCTCGTAACTCAAGCATTGGGGCATGCACTTCCTGGGCATTGAGTACAGCTTGTTCATATAAAGCCTCTGCTTCCGCCGCATTATCAGAGGAGAGTGCCAGGAGAAGCGCGCCCATCAGGATGAGGAACTCTGACGTTCCTGTTCTTGCTGCACTTGAAGATCCAACTTCTATCGCTTCGTTCATCATACGCAGTCCAACCTCCGGTTTCGACGCCGCACCGTATGCGCCCGCACAAAGATGAAGCAGCATGGGCCAAAAGACCGGAGGGGTCTTGAGGCCCCGGTAAGCAGCCAGCCCCTGTTCGATCAGGGCGAGACCTTTCTCTGTTGAACCCAAGCCCACCAGTGCTGCGCCGAGGAGGCACGAGCCAACTGCGTTCCAGATCCGAAATCCGTGGGCCTCCGCAAGCTCCTGAAGTGCCTGTGCACTCTCCCGGGCTGTTTCATAACTCTTCAGCCACATGTTGAGCAAACCATTATGGAACAGGGCATAGGCGATGCTATAGGGGTGATTGACCTTGCGGGCGAGCAGAATCGAATCGGCTGCGCGTTTGTAGGCGCGATCGGAATATCCGAGCATCCAGAGGAACAAGGCAGATACTGTAAGACTAACCACTGCCGGATAAGGACCAAAGCTGAGACGCCCCACTCGCTGGCGTTGGAGATCGTATGAGGCCACTGCTTTTTCAAGGTGATCGAGGCCGATCTGAGGATCTTTGAGAAACGCCAGGTTATAGCCCAGGACCATATTCCCTTCCATCTTCATGTCCAGATCGTCGAGTTGCTCTGCCAACTGCAATATGCGCTCACCCATCTCTATCGATTTTTCATGTTCCGTGAGGAGTATGTAAAAAGAGGC
>DASTOH010000105.1:0-3911 GCA_035720235.1 Anaerolineales bacterium
AACCCGCCATATCTTCATGTGATGCTGTCCAAACTCCTAATCGACAGAATTATATAACCATCAATCAACCTTTAATAGATCAGCAAGCAGGTCAAATCAGAACAACTCCTGATTCGCCTTCACCCACTCGAACAACAGCTCAATGCCCTCTTCCAGATCGATTTTTGGTTCCCAGCCCAGCTCCCGTTTGGCCTTGCGGAAATCGGCATAGAACACTTTCTGATCGCCGGGACGCCAGTCGCCGCGCGCCACTTCGATCTTTTTCCCAAGCAAACGCTCCAGGATGGGACCAAACTCCGTCCAGACTGACATGACGTTGCGCGTCCCGCCGCCCATGTTATAGACTTGTCCTTTAGCGATATCGATTTTCTCAACAGCCAGATCATAGGCATTCATCAAATCATTCACATGTAATACGTCGCGCACCTGCTTGCCGTCACCGTAGATCGTGATCTGTTTTCCGGTGACCGCCGCGATCATCATCCATGCCAGCCAGCCCTGATCTTCAACGCCGAACTGGCGTGGACCGTAGATGCACGATTGGCGAAAGACCACCGAACGCAAGCCATAAATGCGTGCGTAATCACGCGTATATTGATCGCCCGCGCCTTTTGAATTCCCATACGGAGAATGGAAATCCAGCGGCTGTGTTTCAGCGCAGCCCTCGACCAAATCCTTGTAAAGCCAGCGCGTGGCTTCTTCGATGAGTTTAACATCATCCATGCCGCCATAGACTTTGTTTGTGGAGGCATAGATAAAAATGGGATCTCGGCCAGAGAGACGTGCGGCTTCGAGCGCGTTGAACGTGCCCAACGCGTTCGCCTCAAAATCATCCCTGGGATTTGTGACGGAGGTCGTCACTGCGACCTGTCCCGCCAGATGGACGATGACATTCGCGTCTTTGGCCGCTTCGGCCATTTGGTCAGCGCTTCGCACATCTCCAGCGATAAGCCTGAACGCGTTTTTCCCGAAGGTTTCCTCCAGCCAGGCAAGGTTGCGCGGCGCGCCCGCGCGGGATAAGTTGTCATAGATGGTTACGGTTTCCCCGCGTTGAATCAGCCGATGGACGTAGTTCGAACCAATAAAGCCTGCTCCCCCGGTTATCAAATAATGTCGAGCCATTCAACCTCCTTTGGTCATCATATCATTGCGAATCTTCGAGAAGCAATCTCCACAGCGGTGAAGAGACTCTCACCTGCACTGCGTGCATGCGCAAGTGTCGCTACGCTCAGAGTGACATGGCTTTAGTAACTTCGATAGGTAGCCCTTCTTCTTGCGAAAAAAGATACCATCAGCATGCCAAATAAGAATCCACCGATATGTGCCCACCAGGCAATTCCGCTGGCGGCGCCACCGTCCGCCATGAACAGACCTGAGTACAGTTGTGTAATGAACCAGAAGATGAGGAAAATCAAGGCCGGGACCTCGACGATGGTCAGGATGAACAGGATGGGCACCAGGCTGGCGATACGCGAGCCAGGGAACAAGATGAGATAGGCGCCCAACACGCCTGCAATCGCGCCACTCGCTCCGATCATGGGTTCCGTGGTAGGCCACAGATATGCTTGCAAAAGTGCCGCCGCCACGCCGCTCAATAGATAAAAAATGAGATAGCGCAACTTGCCCAGACGCGCTTCCACGTTATCGCCGAAGATGAACAACACCCACATATTGCTGATGATATGGAACCAGCCCCCATGCAAAAACATGGACGAGAATATCGTTTGCCACATCTCGCCTGGATCGGTCAGCAAGTTGGCCGGGATCAAACCCCAGGTGAAGATGAAACTCCGCAGTGCAGACGGAGCCATTTGTATTTCGATGAAAAATATAACTGCATTCAGAACGATCAATCCCAGAGTGATGAGCGGAAATATGCGGGTACGCGCGGTATTGTAGAGCGGGATCATATGTACTCAGCTTATTCTATTCTCTTTGCTCCTCAAATTCATTAATTGCCGATAAATGCCTGAAACTGTTTCGCCTTCGCGTGCCAGCCCGATGCCACCGATCACAGTGCTGTTGATGTAATTGTACAAACGAACGCTCAACGCGGTTGCAAATGAAACAGACTCATTGCCCGTTAAAAGAACCAGCGCACCGCCAAAAGCACCTTCCATCGTACCCACTCCACCTGGCAGAGCCGGGATCGCATTTCCCAAGGCTGCCGCGCCCAGGCCAAACAACGCCCAGACGGTGGTCGCATCAGGGAAGAAGGCCCGAATGATGAAATAGTAGGAGACTACAGCTAGCCCGTAATTGAGGGCCATCCAGAAAATGAAGCGCAGGAACAACCAGCCATCGGTCAGCACGCTCAACCCGGCGAAGAAGGACTCAAGAAAATTTCCACCCACGCGCTGCAGCACAGGCCAGCGCGCGCTCAGTTTGTGGAAAAGATCCAGCGCCCACTTGTTACTACGGGCAAGGATATACAAGAGGACCAGTCCAATCAGAACAAGTACACCGACGATCACCCCGGCCCGCTCCGCGCCCTCCGCACGGACCACAAACGGCAGGGAAGCCAGCAGAATGACAGCCGTGAAACCCAAATCCACAACGCGCTCGATGACGATGGTGGGTAGGATCTCCATGAACTTCATATCCGACTTGCGGCTGAGCAGGAAGGCGCGCCCAATCTCGCCGAGGCGGAACGGCAGGAAATTGTTCAGAAAATACCCTTCGCCGACCGTCCAGAAAACAGCACTGAAAGAGGCACGGTTGCGGAGCAGGATCCGCCAGACCTGGGCGCGGATGGCAATCCATACAAAACCAATCGCGAATGCAATTCCCAGCATCAGGTAATTTGCGTTTTGGATGGCTTTGACCATTTCGCCAAAGTCAACGAAATATATAAAGACAGCGATAAAGACGACACTGATGATCGCCCCGGGCAGCCAGCGTTTCCAATCTTTCATAAATGATTCCTTGTCACCACAAAGGAGCACAAAGGAACACGAAGGAAAGATTTAAACCCTTGTGCCCCTTCGTGTCCTTAGTGGTTAATGATTATTCTTCATCGAGCTGCAGGACCGCCATGAACGCATCCTGCGGGATTTCCACGTTCCCAACCATTTTCAAACGTTTCTTGCCCTTCTTTTGTTTCTCGAGCAGTTTCTTCTTGCGGGTGATGTCGCCGCCGTAACATTTGGCGAGCACATCCTTGCGCGTGGCCTTGACGTTGGCGCGCGAGATGACGCGCCCACCCGCCGCGGCCTGGATGGCCACATCGAACAGTTGACGCGGGATCAACTCCTTTAGTTTGGTGATGAGCCGTTGGCCCTTATGGAACGCGTCCTTCTTGTGGACGATGGTTGCCAGCGCATCAAGCGGTTCGCCATTGACGAGGATCTCCAGTTTCTGCAATTCGTCGGGGCGATATTCCAGGAATTGATAATCGAGCGAAGCATAACCTTTGGTGCGTGATTTCAGGTCGTCGAAGAAATCTATGATAATTTCTGAAAGCGGAATTTCAAAATCAAGCTGCACGCGATGCGGCGCGGGATATTCCTGTTGTTTGAAGATGCCGCGGCGCTTGGTCACCAGGTCCATGATGGGGCCGTAATATTCGGTGGGCGTGATGATCTCGATGTTCATCCACGGTTCACGGATCTCGACGATCTTCGATTCATCTGGCAGTTCGGCAGGCGAGTCAACTGGTAGGACTGTATCGTCGATCAACAGGACCTGATATTCCACCGAGGGCGCTGTGAACAAAACATCCAGGTCATATTCGCGTTCGATACGCTCCTGGATGATCTCCATGTGAAAGAGACCGAGGAAGCCGGCGCGGAAGCCAAAGCCCAGGGCCTGGGAGGTCTCGGGCTGGTAGGTCAACGAGGCGTCATTGAGCTGGAGTTTTTCGAGCGAATCGCGCAGCTCCGGATAATCGTCCGCTTCGACGGGATAAATCC
>DASTOH010000106.1:0-81119 GCA_035720235.1 Anaerolineales bacterium
AATGCTCTCCCCCGGCTCGAGATCGATGATGCCCCCGGACGGGATCTCCATCCAGAGGCCATCCATCAAGACCGTTTGCATACCTTCGGCAAGCTGGCCGTCGCCAGCGCTGTTGTGCAGTTCTATTTTCAAACTACCGCCTGCACGATTGATAATGTCCTCCACCTTCACGCGGTGGAAATGCAGCGGAATGGCTTGTCCTTTGCGGATCACCATGATCTTCTCTGAGAATGTTCGTAATATTTTTCCATCTGGGTCAGAATTTGCGTTCCGCAGTGTGAACAGTACAAATCCGAGGCGGTCGAAATCTCCTTCACCCAAATCGGTCACGTCCCAGCCCAGCTGGGCTTCGAAGATCGCCCCTGCCTTCGACCGTTTCTGCTTCCATTCATTCAGATCCCAATAGGCGAAGCGCGGTAAATGAAAACCCTTCTTTTCCATGAAAGGGATCGCCTGGTCAATCAAGTTGTTGATGGTGGAACGGTTCATGCCGCTATATTTTGTACTCTCGGCCCTGCCTCCACCACCTCTCTGGGCGTCTCATCTTCGAACTTCTTAAAGTTTTCCACAAACCGCTGCGCCAGGTCCCGGTAACGCTTGTCATATTCCTCGCGGCTTGGCCAGCTCGACCAGGGCTGAAGGACGTTCTCCGGGACATCGGGGCAGGTCTTAGGCACTTCGAAACCAAAGACCGGGTCAGTGTAGTATTCCACCTGATCCAGTTTGCCGGTCAGCGCAGCGTCGAGCAAGGTGCGCGTGTGCCTGATGCTAATGCGCTTGCCAATGCCATACGGTCCGCCCACCCAGCCGGTATTGACGAGCCAGCATTTGACCCCATAACGCTCGATCTTATTCCTGAGCAGATCCGCATACCGTGAGGGATGATGTACCATAAATGGGCCGCCAAAACAGGCTGAGAACGTGATCGTGGGTTCCTTGCCCAGGCCAGCTTCGGTCCCGGCGAGTTTGGCGGTGTAGCCGGAGATGAATTGATACATTGCCTGGTTGGTCGTCAAGCGCGCGATCGGAGGCATCACCCCGGACGCGTCACACGTCAGAAAAATGATGTTCTTCGGATGTCCCGCCTTCTTTTCAGGGACCGCGTTGGCAATGAATTCCAGCGGATACGATGCCCGCGTGTTCTCGGTGATCGATTCGTCGTCGAGGTCGATCTTTCTCGTGACCGGATCAAACGGTACGTTCTCGAGAATCGTCCCGAACATCTTCGTGGTGGCGTAGATCTGTGGCTCGGCCGCTTCGGACAGTCCAATCACTTTGGCGTAGCATCCGCCTTCGTAATTGAAGACGCCCTCGTCGCTCCAGCCATGTTCATCATCCCCAATCAGGCGGCGGGTGGGGTCCGCCGAAAGCGTGGTCTTGCCCGTGCCACTCAACCCAAAGAATAAGGCCACATCGTTGGGATCATCCGGGTCCACATTGGCCGAGCAGTGCATCGACATGACTCCCTGCAGAGGCAGAAGGTAATTCAGCAAGGTGAAAATGGATTTCTTCGTCTCGCCCGCATAGGCCGTGTTGCCGATGATGGCGAGCTTGCGCTCGAAGTTCAGAATGATGAACGTGTCACTGTTGGTGTTATCGGCCGCTGGTGCGGCTTTGAAATTCGGCGCCGCGACCACGGTAAACTCCGGCACGAAGCGCTTGTATTCCTCCAGCGATTGCGGCGGGATGAACATGTTGCGGATGAACATGTTGTGCCAGGCCAACTCCGTCACGAAGCGGATGGGCAAACGATAATTTTCATCCGCGCCGACGTATACGTCCTGCACAAAGACGTCCTTGCCCTGCAGAAACCCCAACATCCGGGTGAACAGGGCATCGAACTTTTCCGCATCGAACGGACGGTTGTACGTACCCCACCAGATGTTATTTTCTGAGTCCACATGCTTCACCACAAATTTGTCGTTCGCCGAACGGCCGGTGTGCTTACCCGTGTGCGCCACGAATGGACCGCCTGCCGCGGTAATGCCTTCGCCGCGAAAGATCGCCTCTTCATACAGTGCTTCCATCGCCAGGTTCCAGTAGGCCAGCCGCAAGTTCATCATGCCCAGGTTCGAAAGGTTGTAATCAGCCTTACGAATCTGCGCCACCGCCTCTGCCGGCGTTTTGATGTTCAACAAATTATTCATTTAGCCTCCAAAAGATTTAAAGTTGAACTTCACAAGAAATATACAGGTTAGATGTGTGTACCTGTCTCCAGTTTACGTGTCTTCGACCTTCACAACCAATCCCGTACCAGCCTCTTATCGCCGATATAAATCTCATTTGGCGACGTGGGATCCAGCGCCCACTTGATGCGCTCCACACCCTCCGTAATATCCTTTACCGAACCCGCAAATGAAATGCGGATGTGTCCCTCCATACCAAACTCCTTGCCGGGCACTACCACCACCCTGGCCTTGTACAACAGGAACTTGGACACCGCCTCCGAATCGTGGCTGTAGGCGCGGATATCGGGCAGCGCGTAGAACGTCCCTTTCGGCTCGATGAGGCGCACACCATAGAAGGATTTCATCTCCTGCAAAAACACGTTACGGTTGTTCTGGATGTGCAGCCGCAACGCCTCAACCATCGACTGGAGGCCTGTCAGCGCGCCCTCAGCTGCCGCCTGGCTGACGGGGCTGACTCCCGACGTGATCTGCACGGTGACGTTGGTCATCACCCGCACCAGTTCGCGCGGCGCGATCACCCAGCCCACGCGGAAACCGGTCATGCCGTACAATTTTGCCACACCGTTGACCACAATAACGTTCGAACGATCGATATCCTTATTCGTAAAGCGATAGGCAGGGACAGCTTCATTGTGATCAAAGACCAGCTTGTGATAGATATCATCACAAATCATGATGATGCCCCTCTTGTCACACAGGTGCACGATCCTTTCGATCAGCTCCGGCGGGTAGATCGCCCCCGAAGGGTTGTTCGGGCTGTTGACAATGATGGCACGCGTAGCAGCGGTCACAGCCCGCTCGATCTCTTCGAAGCAGGGCGTGAAGGTGCCATCCTCCGGCGTCACCACCACCGGCACGGCCATACACATCTTGATCATCTGGTTATACGAGACCCAATAAGGCGCCAGCACAATGACTTCATCCTGCGGGTTCAGGATCGAGTAAAAAATATTGAAGAGCGATTGCTTGGCGCCGTTGGTGATGAGCACGTTTTCGGGTGCCACGAGGCGGTCGTAGTTTTCCTCCGTGTAACGGATGACCGCCTTTTTCAACGACGGCACACCATCGGGCGCCACGTACTTCACATCCCCGGCGGTCAATTTTGCGGCGGATGCGATCACCGCCGCGATCGGGGTTTTGTTCTTCGGCTCCCCAATTCCCAAATTAATGACCGGTTCACCGCGCTCACGCAACAAACGCGCTTCTTCATTCAACGCAAAGGTTGGTGATTCTGTGATTTCACTTGCTAACTTGCCTAATCTCATGTCCACTCCAATTAAATCATATGCTCAAGCCGTCGTCCCTCGCGGACGCCATCCCTACGGGCGGCAGTCCCCGAAGGGGGCAGCGGCTTCTTGTTCATATGATGGTTAAAAAATTATCTGGCTGGAGGCCATGGCCTTCAACCAGATAGAGCTCCAGAACCGCATCCCAAACACCGGGACAAGCGGCGCTGACAATGATGATTGTCAGTGCATGCTTTCATATCGTGATTATACTATACGGAAATTTGGGCCCGTTATGTGATATTCATCCTTGAAATCACACTTTTTCAGCCGGGTTCTTGCTGCGTCTTTCCTATGGGCACGTGACCTTCGATGGATCGGGAGCTGCGCCCTGGCCATAGACACGCTCAAAGTCCTGCATGTAGCGCCGCGCAATATCCGGATTATCGATAATAATCACGTTCTCATCATTGCTCTCCTCTGCGCTGGTTGAGAAGTTCAGCGAACCTGTGATCACATACCGTTCATCTATGATGATGACCTTGTTGTGCATGAATTGGCGATTGCCATCCTGACGCACCGGGATTTTGGCACAGAACAGTGTAGCAAGTTCCGAGCCCTGACCACCGCTCTGGGTCTTATCAATGACCCCCGCCACGTTGACGCCCTGTTGAGCGCGCTGGATCATTGCCTCTGCTAGCGGATAATCGGTGAAACTGAACGCCAGAAAACGAATGCTGGAAGTGGCGCTGCGCACGAGCGGAATGATCGCAGTTTCGAGAGCTGGGTCTTCAGAGGTGAAGATCACTTGAATGGGAGTCCCATTCAACACCAGCGATTGTTCATTCAACTGTGACGGCGATTTCGGCCCGAATTGGCCATTCCACATCTCTTCGAACTCACGTTCGTAAATCGCGGCCAGCTCCGGAGAAGAGAAGACAATTGCATTGTTATCCTGAATAAAGATACCGTTCTTGGTGATGTTCGTTGAACCGGTCCACAGAATCTTGCCGTCGAAAATCCAGAACTTGTTGTGCATCAGAGCAGTCCGGTTATCACCACGCACTTCGATCCCCGCATTCTGCAACATGGCAAACTGGCCATGTCCCGGTTCAGTATCAGCAACCAGACCATACTCATTGTCGGTCACCCAGCGCACATCCACACCGCGCTGGCGGGCGGCGATCAATGCCTCCGCTACTGGGTTGAGATCGAATTCGAAGGAAGCGATATGGATACTGGATTGCGCGGCATTGATCTGCTCGATCAGTTTCCCTTCAATGGAGGCCGCGTAATTATTGGGGTCATTGATCGTCAACGGGTCGGTAAAATAGACCTGCCACCAGGCAGGGCCGGAAGTAGGAGTAATATTCGGCTGGAATGTAGTCGCTGTGGCGGGGAAGCTCGGTGTACTCGTGGCACCGATGTTAATATTTATGCTGGTTCCAGTCAGCGCGGAAAAAACGCCATAGATCACCAGCAGGATCGTAACAAATAAAACAATAATCCCGCGTTGGGAGCTTGCTCTTCGACGAGGCATAAAATCATCCTTTGGCTGCTTGATTTTCGATCACTTTTCTTAAGAACTCAACGATTTGCTGCATACTGCCCTCTGATGGCAATTCTGTTACCACCTCCTCCATCGCAGGCAGCGCGAACTGCTCCCCATATAAAGTTTTTCCGCTTTGTTCAATGCGGTCCCACCATTCCAACCGAATCGCCGGATCTGGTTCAGCCGACCAACCACTGACGGCACGCATCATTGTCCGCAAGGCTCGCACATACGGCGCCAGGAATTCCTCCGCCGCCGCATCTTCCATTTCGCCGGTCTGCAAGACAAAGTATCGCGCAAGTTCCTCAGACCATTTGAGAATCTCGGCTGCAGCATTTTCATCGGGCGCATCCGAAAGCGCCTCGTTACCCGCCAGGCTGCTGAACGTATGGCGTAGTCTTTTTTCCATGTCAATCATGATGTCGAGTATAGCAGACTTTGGAATGCAGGAGCTTGCTCCTGTGATGGATTCGAAACTAAATCAGTGTCTCCAAATCGGGAGGTGTCCCCAATGCGCACCCGGCCGCGGACGAATCGAGGCGCTTGATCAGTCCCGAGAGGACAGTCCCGCTTTTGCCATCGACGTAAGCCCGGATGCCACACTAGGACATTTCGTTCGCCGATGGATGCTACACATCATGTTTTCGCTCTTTGATTTTCAATGAGATTGCGGATGAAGCCAATCTTCTGTGGCATATCGGCGTCAACCGGCAATCGAGCCAGTACGGTCTCCATCTTAGGAAGCACGAAGCCATCACCGTACAGTGTTTTTCCATTCTGTTCAATGCGGTTCCACCACTCCAAACGGACTTCGGGCTCAGTCGCAATTACCCAGTGTCCAATCGCGCGCATCATCTTGTGTAAGGCAGTGAAATACGGCGCAAGAAATTCACTGGCCGCTGGGTCGTCCATCGCCATCGTCTTAAGGACAAATTGACCTGCGATCCCCTCGCCCCATTTGAGGAGATCTGCGGCCGCCTGCTTATCGAGCACATCTGCCACGGCTTCACTCGCCGCCATGCGGCTGAATGTACGTCGCAGTCTTTGTTCCAGGTTAAACATAAATCGAGTATAGCAAACTTACGCAGAAAGGGGGATATTCTCAGGCTCAACAGAATTATTAGATCAGGACCTCAAAATCAGGCGGGTTACCAAGCGCGTACCCGGCCGCGGACGAATCGATACGCTTGATCAAACCCAACAGGACGGTCCCGCTTCCGGCCTCGACGTAAGCCTGGATGCCGCTTCCAGACATTTCCGTCACTGACTCGGTCCACCGCACGCGCGATTGCATCTGGCCTTTGATATCCGCGCGCAGGTCGTCGGCTGAACGAATCGCCTTCGCATGGACGTTTCCAACGACGCGGATTTCCGCATCCTGCATGGCGCAGGCATCCACGGCGGCGTTCCACTCGCTTTGGATCGAATCCATCAACGGAGAGTGTGCGGCAATGCTAACCGCCAGGGGGAGTGCCCGCTTGGCGCCAGCAGTTTTTGCGCCAACTATCGCACGTTCCAGGGCGGGCTTGTGACCTGAGATCACGACCTGCCCGGGACAGTTATCGTTCGCGACCTGTACGATTTCATCGGCAGTACTCGCCTCCGCACAGACTCTATCCAAAGTGGGAATATCCACCCCCAGGATGGCTGCCATGCCGCCGGGATTCAACTCCCCGGCGCGTTTCATCAACTCCCCACGCGTCCGCACCAGCCTGAGGCCATCGGAAAAGGATAAGGCTCCAGACGCCGTCAGAGCCGATAACTCGCCAAGCGAATGTCCGGCCACAGAAGCAGGTCTGAGCGTGGTTAGCTGCGTAAACGTCATCCAGGCCGCGACCGAATGGACATATAACGCGGGCTGCGTGTTGATTGTTTCGTCCAGCTCTTCTTTCGGTCCCTCCCACATCAACTTCGAGAGTGAAAAGCCAAGGATGGAATCCGCTTCGTCAAAAATCTGTTTGGCAGCTGGGAATTGCGCGGCGAGATCCTTGCCCATGCCAACGGCTTGCGAGCCTTGACCCGGGAAGACAAAGGCGGTGGTCTGTAGATTTAGTTTCATTGATTCTCCTCCCTGAGCGGAGGGTCGAGTGTCCTGAGCGAATACGAAGGATAGAGACCCGCAGTCGACACTTGCACCGTCCCTTCGGGACACACTTGCCCTGGCGGGCGGTGCCAGGGAGTGCCGGGGAGTGCAGGTGAGGGCAGGTTTTCATGTATCGATGCGCTTCGAATACGCTCCTCGTTCCACTTCGTCGCTCCGCTCAGCGCGATGATTTGGTATTAAAACACAAACGGGTCGTGTTCGTCACGACCCATCTGCATGTGCGAGGAAAATTACGATTCCTGTTTCTTTTCCTTCTTGATCTCGACCACCTCGCGACCTTCGTAGAAACCGCAGTTGGGGCAAACCGTGTGCGGGAGGCGCATAGAGCCGCAGTTCGAGCAGGCGGTCAGGTTGCGGGGCTGGAGCGCATCGTGAGCGCGGCGGTTGTTGCGGCGGCTCTTGGAATGTTTGCGCTTTGGATGTGGGGGCATTTGTCTTTCTCCTTTATTGCATTTCGTAGGGCGGAATGGTTGCGAAGTGTCGCCCCGCAGCGCGGGAGCGGCACACCCTGTAAAGGGCAATCCGCCCTACCTGGTTTCCTGATAAGCGGGCAGATTATAGCGGCATGAAGGAGGGGCGTCAAGTAGAAGACGCCTCGTTTTGTCGGTTGAGTATATGAGCTATGGATGGAACTCCAAATGGTATAATGCCCGTGCGTTACATTCCGACAGGCTTCGAAGGGTCATATGAAACTTCACGAATATCAATCCAAGACCATTTTTGCGAAATATGGTATTCCCATCCCAAAGGGACGGGTAGCGGCTACACCAGATGAGGCGAAACATATCGCTGAAGAATTGGGTGGCCGCGTTGTTATTAAATCGCAGGTGCTGGTGGGGGGACGCGGCAAGGCAGGTGGTGTCAAGGTCGCCAAGAATGCCGATGAAGCCGCCGCATTTGCTGACCAAATCCTGGCCATGCATATCAAAGGCTTGCCGGTCCGCAAAGTGTTGGTAGATGAGGCCGCAGCGATCAATAGCGAAATCTATTTTGCCATCACAAATGATCGCGCCGCCAAAAAACCGGTCATGATTGCCTCTGCAGCCGGCGGCATCGATATTGAAGAGGTTGCCGCGACGACACCCGAGAAGATCATCAAAGTGCACATCGATCCATTGCTGGGATTGCGCGACTATCAGTCGCGTGATATTGCCGCGTCCATCGACCTGCCGCGCGAGCTGTGGCGCGATTTCAGCAAGATTGCCTCCGGTCTGTGGCAGGCTTATCTGGAAACAGACGCAACGTTGGCTGAGATCAACCCGCTGGTGATCACAAAAGACCGCAAACTGGTCGCGCTGGATGGCAAGATGATCATCGATGACAATGCGTTGTTCCGCCACGCCAAGCTCTCCGAAATCCGCGATGTGGACGAGGAAGCGCCCGCTGAAACCGAAGCACGCCGCCATGGACTTTCTTTTATCAAGCTGGATGGCAACATCGGGTGCATGGTGAATGGCGCAGGTCTGGCAATGACCAGCATGGACATCGTCAAGCTGTTTGGCGGTGAACCGGCCAACTTTTTGGATATCGGCGGAGGCGCCGGCGCAGACAAAGTGGCGGCCGCGATGCGCATCATCCTTTCTGACCCGAATGTCAAAGCCGTGCTCTTCAACATCTTCGGCGGCATTACCCGCTGTGACGAGGTGGCCCGTGGAATCCTGACCGCCATGGAGGAGGTCAAACCGAAGGTGCCAATGGTTGTCCGGCTCGTTGGAACAAATGCGGAAGAGGGCCGCAAACTGCTCGAGAACGCGAACATGATCACCGCAGAGACATTGGCAGATGCCGCCCAAAAAGCTGTCGCCGCGGCGAAGGGACAGTAAACCATGAGCATACTCATCAACAAAAACACGCGTCTCATCGTACAAGGTATTACAGGGAATGAAGGACTCTTCCATACCACTCAAATGGTTGCATATGGCACGAACGTAGTCGCAGGCGTTACACCTGGCAAGGGCGGGGAATGGGTCCTGGATGGAAAAGTCCCTGTATTCGACTCGGTCAAACTTGCTGCCGAAGCTACCGGCGCGAATTGTTCCGTGATCTTTGTACCGGCGCGCTTCGCACCCGACGCGATGTTCGAAGCCGCAGACGCAGGCATTCCGTTGATCGTCTGTATCACCGAAGGTGTTCCCGTGCAGGATATGATGCGCGTACGAAACTACCTTGATCACAAGAAAGTCAGGTTGGTGGGACCCAACTGCCCCGGCCTGTTGACCCCGGGCGAATCAAAGGTTGGCATCATCCCCGGAAACATCGCCATCCCAGGCAACGTGGGAGTCGTGTCACGCTCCGGCACGTTGACCTACGAAGTGCTCTACGCGCTCAAGCTGGTTGGCGTGGGCGCCTCCACCTGTGTGGGCATCGGCGGCGACCCGATCAACGGTACCAATTTCATTGACGTGCTGCGAATGTTCGAAGACGATCCGCAAACGCACCAGGTCGTCTTAATCGGTGAAATCGGCGGCACAGACGAAGACAAGGCCGCTGAGTTCATTTCCTCCAGAATGTCCAAACCGGTTGTCTCATTCATTGCAGGCGCCACCGCCCCTCCCGGCAAACGCATGGGACATGCGGGCGCCATCATCGAAGGCGGCGCGGGCACCGCTGCGGATAAGATCCGGGCCCTGGAATCTGCAGGCGTGAAAGTTGCGAAACATCCTGAAGAGATTCCGTCGCTGCTATAAAGATGTCGTTGCGAGTCTGCGAGAAGCAATCTCCGAATTATTATGAGGTTGCTGCGTCGCCCTTCGGGCTCCTCGCAATTACACTATTAGAATACAGAGAGCCGTCCTTGTTGGACGGCTCTACAGTTATAATCACTGAAACCCTCTCGGGTAAAAGGCCTTATTTCTTGTGTGAGTCAATATAAGTGACAGCATCGCCCACGGTCGTGATCTTCTGGGCATCTTCGTCCGAGATCTCGGCGCCGAACTTGTCTTCAAAAGCCATAATCAACTCGACGAGATCGAGCGAATCAGCCTCAAGCTCCTCACGAAAGCGAGCCTCTGGCGTGATCTTCGCTTCGTCGGCGCCGAGCAGGTCTTTGATAATCGCCTTTACATCAGTATACGTGTCAGACATGACAACCTCCTTAATTGGTTTTCCCGTGGCGCACTCGCCGTTTGAGGCTCGGCGCCACACGCGGGATTATAGTCGTGGCTATTGTACCCGGTCTATTGACCGCGTCAAGCCGAATTCTCTCATCACAAACACAGGAACACTACCCCATGCCAAAAGTTGCGCCCATTGACCAGCGAAAGGCCGACCACATCAAGATCAATCTGGAGCAGGATGTCCGCTCGGCGCTGACGACCGGACTCGAGAACTATCACTTCAACCACAAGGCCCTGCCCGAACTGGACTTAAACCGCATTGACACAACCCTCAAGTTGTTCGACAAGCTATTGGCCGCTCCTATTCTGATCAGTTCCATGACCGGTGGGACGGCCGAAGCCGAGACCCTCAACCTGCGCCTGGCTGAAGCCGCACAAGAGACGAAAGTTGCGATGGGCGTAGGCAGTCAACGCGCCGCGCTCGAGCATCCCGAACAAGCCAGGACATTTCAGGTCCGCAGAGTCGCCCCAGATATCCTGTTATTTGCCAATCTTGGTGCGGTTCAGCTGAATTACGGCTACAGCATCGATCACTGCCGCCGCGCCGTGGACATGATCCAGGCCGACGCGCTGATCCTGCACCTTAACCCCCTGCAGGAGGCAGTGCAGGATGCAGGTGACGTGAACTTCGCGGGTCTAGCAAGGAAGATCGAAGAAGTGTGCAAACACGTTGAAGTGCCCGTCATCGCCAAAGAAGTTGGCTGGGGCATCTCTGAAAGTACAGCCAGGCTGCTCGCCGATTGTGGAGTTAGTGCTATCGACGTTGCAGGCGCGGGCGGCACGAGTTGGTCGCAAGTGGAAATGCACCGCGCGCCCGATGACTTCACCCGTCAACTCGCTGCGACATTCGTCGACTGGGGCATTCCCACCGCTGAAGCCATCTTGAATGTCAAGAAAGTCACGCCTAACATGATAGTCTTCGCCAGCGGCGGACTCAAAGACGGTCTTGATATCGCAAAATGCATCGCCCTGGGAGCGACACTAGGCGGCATGGCGGGGTCTTTCCTTAAAGCTGCCGCAGTTTCCACTGAGCAAGCCGTCGAGATGATGAAGTTAACGAAGAGGCAGATTGAAGTGACGATGTTCGCGTGTGGAGCGGGGAGGATTGGAGAATTGGAGATTGGGAAGTTAGTGAAGCAAAGTGCACACGCATAGTTGCAGGAATACATGGTCGCAATTACAGTTACCCTTTCAGAGGACCGTCTGCAAAGATTACAAAATCTAGCCAGTCAATTTTATATCCCTGTGGAAGGATTGTTGCGGGCAAGTTTTGAGGAATTTATCTGTCGTCCGCAAGAGGATTTTTCAAAAAGTGCTTGACTATGTCTTAGCGGACAACAGAGGGTTGTACAAGAGATTGAGTTCGCTATAGCCAATCCGATGGAGTCTGAATGACAGATCTTGAACTGCTTGCCGAATTGATCGAAGACCTCGCCCTCGACCTGCGTCCCGAAATCGAACCGCTTTCACCCGATGACCTAAAATGGAATCCGGGTCCGCAGGCCAATTCTATCGGTGTGACACTCTGGCACATGGCACGCGGCATGGATTTTCTCGCGCTGCGCATTCTCCAGGATAAAGCCGCAGAGGAAGAACAGTGGCACACAAAAGGCTGGAAGGAAAAGACCGGCTATGATCCCCGGGGAATTGGGTATGGCGGCTGGGGCGTGGTCACCGGCTATATCTGGGAGGAGGTCCTTGCCATCCCGAATCTCACCTCACAGGAAATCATGGAATATTTCGAACAGGCCTGTCTTGTATTGTCAGGACAAGTGCGCCAGTTGACACACGAAACCGCGCAACAACTCGTGCCGAGTTACATGAAAGGCAGGCTGACCCACTACCAATGGGTCAAACACTTCTACAAAGGCTTACAGTCACACGTGGGCGAGATCATGGCGATCAAGGCGATGAAAGCGCGCCTCGACAAACCCGAACGCCAAGAGTAGGGTCGGTGGATCGCGGACGCCGGCTGTATGGGCAGCAGTCCTCTACGCCGAATCTCCTAAAACCGGTTTAATGGAAACGATAGCGTTTATCAGTAGAATAAGATGATTGCTGAGCTCCTCAAAATCTACTCCCAAAATCGAGGTGTTGAGTATTCAGATGAGCGGAGAGAAAATGATCAACTCAAAAATTGCCCGACCGCTTCGTAAATCGGCTTTTCTCCTGTTGCTGATGATCCTGCTCTTTGCCGTTGGCTGTGGGTCGGCAGAGACAGTCATCATCGTACTTACTCCGACATGGACATTCACGCCCTCTCCAATCCCATCGCCTACCCAGACTCAAGTTGCGCCTCCTCCACCTTCTCCAACTCTTACACACACACCTTTTGTGCCTAGAGCCGTTATCAAAATCTTTGTACAGAGCCCATTATCCGGAGGTCAGGCTAATTTTGGGACGGATATCTTGCGCGGAGCCGAACTGGCTGTTCAGCAATTGGGTGGTCCATTCGTGGAGAACGGTTACAAAGTCGAGTTGGCCTCCTACGATGATCAAAATACGGCTGAGACGGCGCAAAAAAATGCAAGTGAGATTATCGCAGATCCTCAAGTACTTTGTGGTTTGGGACACTATAATTCGCGGATCACCATCGAGACCTCTAACCTGTATCATCAGGCCGGACTCGCGCTTGTTGCTCCATCAGCCACTGCAAGACTTTTGACGGACCGGGGATATCTTGAAGTCAACCGTGTGATTGGACGTATTGATGGACAAGGAATCGCAGGAGCACAGTACGCGAAAGATCAAGGTTTTTCCAGTGTTTATATTATCAGCGGAAGAAGTGATGCTCTGAAGAACGCAGAGTACTTCCGGCGCGAAGCGGACCGTATCGGAATCCGGGTGCTGGGCATGGTGATCACAACTCTGACTGAAGATAATATGAGGCAGATCATCAGTCGTCTCATGGCTTCCAAGCCCGAGCTGGTTTACATCACCAACGGAGCCGATCAGGCAATTCCATTCTTCCAAAAGGCTCGCACGGCCGGGTATATGGGTACATTCCTCGGTACGGAGGCCCTCAACGATCGCGCAGCGCTTAACTCTGCAGATCCTTCCTTGGTGGAAGGAGATGGCTTGTACTATACGATCACCAGCCCGCCGGCGGATTTCTATCCCGAAGCTGCCAAATTCATTCAAGACTTTGAAACGTATTATGCGGATAAGCCGCTTGTTTTTGCCGCGCGAGCCTACGATGCGACGGGGATCTGCTTGAAGGCTATTGAGGAAGCTTCGAAAGCCATCGATGGAGAAATCCCTACGCGCGCGCAAGTTGCCATCGCCATCCGCGCCCTGAAAGACTATCAAGGCATCACAGGAACGTACACGTTCAACCGTCAAGGCGATCCGACCTTTGTGCAGTATTATGTGTATAAGGTCGTTTCAGTGGATGAGGCCACCTGGGACCAGAATTTCATCGTTGGTTCGTATGCTGTTACCCCACCATAGTGAATAGAAGTTTAGATGAGCACCCAAACGCTCCTTTTGAACGCATCAGATTCTCCTCTCCTGCCCGCGCTGAGCCCAAGCGTAGCCAACCCAGAGAGGGCTATACAGCATGGAAGGTGATTGGACGTCGTGCTGAGACTGAAGCCATGGGACCAATCACAAGGATTACGGAAGGAGATGCAACCATGAACATCATCAGACAGTGGGCGATCATGTCGATCATCACAGGCTTGGGGGCTGTCATCAGCTACACCTTGATGGTCATCCTTTCAGGTCCCTATATCGCCCTTGTGATCCTGGCAAGTGCTTTCGGTCCCTTGCTGGCTGCTGCGAGTCTTGGCCTATATCACGTGCTGGCAGAATCGGGTAATCCAGTTGTGCTTCAATTGGCGGTCTTGTTCAATGTGCTAGGTGCCGCCATATTTACAACGATGTTGCTTGTGCAACTCGCTATTGGTCACCAAATACAGTCGCTCGGCGAAGAAGGTACAAACCTGACAGCCTTGCGAACATCATTGGTTGGCGTGCAATTGGGAATGGACGTGGCCTGGGACATTTTTATCTCCTTAGGCACGCTGCTCTTCGCCATAAACATGATCGGAGAGGCGCGCTTCGGATGGATTCTAGGGATAGCAGGTATTCTGATCGCGGTCGCCTTGCTCATCCTGAATTTATGGACATTCCCCACACCACCTGCGGCGAAGAATCTCGTTGACCTGGGACCCCTGGTCGGTCTGTGGTATCTTGCCGTAACCATCATGATGATAAGATGGCTGATGAAATCTTGAGATTGAAAGAACGAGAGAATAAAGCAAAGATGTATAATTGAGCTAGAGGTTTACTATGGCAACAATTACCGTCACCCTGTCCGAAGACCGTTTGCATAAACTGCAAGAACTTGCGAAGCAATTTCGCATTGCCCCCGAAGAACTTTTGCGCGTGAGCGTGGAGGAACTTATCGCGCGTCCACAGGCAGATTTTCAAAAAGCGCTTAGTTATGTATTGGAGAAAAATAAAGAACTCTATAAGCGATTGGCATAATGCGCTATCTCACCATTGCTGAGGTCCTTGAAACATATCAGCGCGTGATGCAACAAACAGGCGGGCTGGTGGGAATTCGAGACCTTGGCGCGCTTGAATCGGCAATTGCCCAACCTTACATGACATTTGACGGAAACGAACTCTATCCCAGCCTCGCGGAAAAAGCCGCAGCGCTGGGATTTTCTTTAATTCAAAATCATCCATTTGCAGATGGCAACAAACGAACAGGTCACGCCGCAATGGAGTCATTTCTTGCGCTAAATGGTTTTGAAATCTCTGCCACCATAGAAGAACAAGTAGACATCATCTTGTCACTTGCATCAGGAAAACTCAACCGCCAGGAATTTACTGACTGGCTTTCCACCCATATCCAAGAATTTTCATGACCACTAAACATCCTATTTCAAACGCAACAGAGCCAGGAGAGAGTATGCAATTCACTCAGATACAACATTGCAGTGTAGTTGTGCAAAGCCTCGAACGCGCTGCCGCATTTTATCGCGACGTGCTCGGCTTGACCGAGATTGAAATTCCATCCACTTTTAAGCCGGCCGGGCTCAAGGTCCGCTGGTTTCGCCTCGGCTCCCAGCAAATCCACATACTGTTAGGGGCGGAGAATCGACCATCCAGTCAAGGGCATATGGCTTTGCAAGTGGATGATGCCCGGACGGCGCGGTTGTGGATCAAAGAGAAGGGCATCGATATTCAGGAAACGGTACTCATCCCAGGCGCCGATCGTTTCTTTCTTAGGGACCCCGACGGCAATCGGATCGAAATCATCGAATGGAAGGAAGAGTATCCCAATATCCCTGTCTCGAGTGATGATTATTCTAGGTAGCAGATTGATTATTTCATTGAGAATTAAGATGACATCGCATCCCCTCATTTCAAACGCGACAGATTCCCATCTCCTTTCAGGAGAGGGTCGCGAAGCACACCGAAGGCGATTAGGGGTGAGGTCCCTGACAAAGGGGCAGATTGAAATGACGATGTTTGCCTGTGGAACAGAAAAGTCGGAAGGTTTGAAAGCTGGGAAGGCAACGTATGGATGAGAAAGAAGTCCTCTTCTGGATTCACAAAGCAAAACTCGAAAAATGGGATGGGCTGGACCTAAGCAAGAACCGAATCTCCACGCTGCCGCCAGAAATCGGGCAACTGGAAAATTTGAGTGTGCTTGATGTTAGCCAGACTGGCCTGCTCGAAGTACCCCCTGAAATTGGGTCATTAAGAAATCTTAGAATCCTAAAGCTTTCAAAAAACCAACTTAGCAGCCTGCCCACCGAAATTGGGCAACTCACTCATCTGATATCACTAGACCTCACTCATAATCAGCTCACCACGCTCCCCAGTGAATTCGGTCAACTGGTCGAGCTTCAGGAGCTTGCCCTTAATGATAATCAACTGAGAATTCTTCCAGATCAAATCGGAAGATTAATTAGCCTGAGAAGAGTAAATCTTGGAAACGAAGTTTCAGGCAACCAGCTTACTGCTCTGCCAGCAACCGTTGGGAATCTCATCAACTTGGAGCAGCTTGAGATAGATAACAACTCGCTTACGGCTCTACCGCCAGAGATTAAATACCTATCCGTTCTGCACAGCCTAGGGATAAGCCGCAACCAACTAACATTTATACCTTCTGAAGTTGGAAGCCTCATTGGTCTGAGAAGCCTCCGTCTCAGTTTTAACCAACTCACAAAGGTGCCCCATGAGCTTGGAAAGCTCTTGAATCTACAGGAACTTTGGCTTAACAGTAACAAGATTTCCACCTTACCGCTAGAACTCACCCACATCCCCTACTTAAAGACGCTGGATTTAACGAATAACCCACTTCCCATACCTCCCGAAATCTTATCCAGGGTCGCTAATCCCGTAGCGATCTTTGTGTATTATTTCGGCTTGGAAAAGATCACAAAAAAGAGAATCAATCAGGCGAAACTACTAATTCTCGGCCAAGGCTCCGTCGGCAAGACATCCCTTGTTCAGCGCATCCTTCACAGCACATTTGATCAGAACCAAACCAAAACAGAGGGAATCTCCATTAATCAGTGGCAGGTTGAGGGGAGTCAGAAGCGGGACTCGAATTCTCCAATTTCCAATTCTCCAGTCTCTAGTCTCGAGTCCTCAATCCGCTTAAACATCTGGGATTTCGGCGGGCAGGAGATCATGCATGCCACACACCAGTTCTTCCTCACCAAACGCAGTCTCTACCTGCTGGTGCTGGACGCGCGGCTGACACAGGAGGAAAACCGCGTCGAGTACTGGCTCAAGATCATCCAGTCCTTTGGCGGCGAATCGCCGGTGCTGATCGTCGGCAATAAGACCGACCAGCACCCACTCGATATCGACCGCACGGGCTTGCAGAAGAAATATCCGAACATCGTCGGCATCCTCGAGACCTCGGCCGCCACAGGTGCAGGCATCGACGCGCTCAAAGCCGAGATCGCCAGACAGCTGGATACCCTGCCGCACGTCCGCGACCTGTTGCCTGAGACGTGGTTTACTGTCAAATCGAAACTGGAGGAACTCGGCAGGGATAAAAACTTCATCACGCAGGATGAATATCTCGGCTTGTGCGCAACGAACGAAGTCACTGACGAAACCAGCCAGCACACGCTGATCAGCTTTCTGCATGACTTGGGAGTTGTGCTGCATTTTCAGGATGACCCAAGGCTAGAAGCCTTGGGCATTCTCAACCCGCAGTGGGTCACCAATGGCGTGTATAAAATCCTCAATTCGCACGAGCTCTTTCAAAACCAGGGCACGCTCACCCTGCCTCTGCTGAACAAGATCCTCAACCTGCCCGAATATCCGAGCAACAAACGCCTGTTTATCGTGGATATGATGAAGAAGTTCGAGTTGTGCTACGACATCGAACCCGACAAATCCTTCCTCATCCCCGACCTGCTCCCAAAAGACGAACCGTTCACAGGCGACTGGGATGGTGCACTGGCGTTCCAATTTCACTACAACGTGCTGCCCTCCAGCATCATCTCACGCTTCATCGTGCGCATGAACGCCTTCGTCCACAAGACTGTCTGGCGCTCAGGCGTCGTGCTCAAAAGCGGTGGAAACACCGCGCTCGTCAAAGCCGATACCGAAGACCGCAAAATCTGCCTCTGGGTGACTGGTGGCGAAAATACGCGCCGCGATTTCCTCTCCGCGATTCGGATGGAATTCGACGCCATCCACAAGACGATTGCCAAGATCGAGGCGACAGAAAAAGTTCCGCTTCCCTCTCAGCCGGGAGTTGTTCCTGTTGACTACGAATTTCTTCTCCGCCTTGAACGCGACAACCGCTCCACTTTTCCTGTGCAGGCTGGCAACGACATCCTGGACGTGGACGTGAAAGAATTATTGGATGGCATCCGCCCATCGAAGAATCAAGCCAAAAAAGTGTTCATCAGTTATGCCCACAAAGACAAATCCTTTGTCAGCAAACTTGCAGGCGAACTGGAGAGTCAGAACATGAAAGTCTGGTGGGATTTCGACCGTCTCAAAGGTGGGCAAGACTGGCAAAAGGAAATCGAACGCGGCATTAAACAATGTGATTTCTTCCTTGTTGCGCTCTCGCCTGACGCCGTCGCATCCGAGTGGGTTGGCAATGAAATCACGTACGCAACCCTGGCGCAGAAAGCGATCATCCCGCTGCATCTCAAGAAATGCGATATTCCAATTGGTCTCGTCAAAAAGCAATACATAGATTTCGAGACACAAACCCAGAAAGCCGCGCTGAAACAGTTACTGGGTATTTTGCAGGACAGAATATGATCTGGTGGATCCTTGCACTGGCCCTGTTGAGCCTCAGCCTATGGGTTGGGTTTCGTCCTATGGAGATCAGCAAACTTGAATCACGTCCCAATCCCGTCGCGAGCTTTGAAGAGGCAGTTGCTCGTGTAAAGGCTATGCAGGAGCAAGACAACCTGGATTTGGCGCATGATGTCTGTGTCACCAAGCTCTATGACCACGGACGACCAACCGAGCACGTGATCGTCCTTTTGCACGGCTTTACCAATTGCCCCGAACAATTCAACGAACTGGGTAAACAATACTACGAAGCCGGCAACAATGTTTTCATTCCGCGGATGCCCTATCACGGCCTCTCCGACCGCCTCACTGAGGCGCTTGTCAACCTAACGGCAGAGAATCTGGCGGGCTTTGGGGAAAAGGTGGTCGATATCGCTCATGGACTGGGGAAAAAGGTCACGGTGATGGGCATTTCTGGCACAGGAACACTGGTCGCCTGGCTGGCACAGAATCGAGCGGATGTGGATTATGCCCTTTCCATTGCGCCTTTGTTCGGTCTGGCATTTATCCCACCCGCATTCACACGTCTTTTCGAGCGGATCGCCTTGCTCCTGCCCAACTTCTTTATGTGGTGGGACCCAAGGACCAAAGCCGATAACCCATTCAGCATTTATTACGCCTACCCCCGCTACCCTTCGCGTGCACTGGTGGAGATCATGCGCCTCGGCATGATCACGCGCAGCCAGGCAGAAAAATCCCCTCCGGCAGCCAGGAATATTACCATGATCATCAACGATGCCGAGCCAGCCGTGAGCAACGCTGAAATCGTCAGACTGCTAAGACTGTGGCGAAAACATGGCCAGGGAAATCTGAGCGAATATCATTTCGAGAAAGATATGAAGCTGCCACACGACATCATCACGCCTGGCACACCGGGTGTTCCGATTGGAGATATCCAGCCGCGTTTGATCGGCGCGGTCAGAGACATTCATGCAAATCACTGAACTTCCATCATCTTCACGATGAATGTTGTCCACTGCGTATTCATCTTTCTATTTCTCACAAGTTGTGCTCCCATGAATACTCCTCCATCCACTCTTGGCGCAGGTTTCCGTTATTCATCGTACGGACCTTCCTACAACCCCGGTCCGGAATATTGGACCTCCGTTGGTGAACAGATGGCAGCAAAATTCGCCGGTGCAAAACCAGCCGCGATTTGGATCGTCGGTATCCTGGATGGAGAGGGTACATATCTCAGTTTTGGCTGCAAGCCGGAGGATCCAAACATTCGCTGCGATGTCCTGGATATGAACGAACAGGTGCTCATCCTCTTCGATGAAAAAGGATTTGACGTGTGGCTGCAAGTGGAGCCAGGCAACGCGAGCGTAGATGAACTGATAGACATCGTGCTCGATCAATATAAGCATCATCCCAGCATTGTGGGCTTTGGAGTTGATGTGGAGTGGTACAAGTCAACGAGTGGGCCCAAAGGGCAGCCAGTTACTGATGAAGAGGCGAAGCGCTGGGTCACAGCCGTTCGCAAACATAATCCCGCCTATAAATTGTTCCTCAAGCACTGGGAAAAAGAATGGATGCCTCCTACCGAACGCGACGGAATCTTCTTCGTGGATGACAGTCAACAATTCGAATCCTTCAACCAACTGGTGAACGAGTTTGCCGAATGGGGCCAGGCCTTTGCGCCGTCACCGGTCGGCTTTCAATACGGCTACCCGGCCGATAAGGTCTGGTGGCAAGACTTGCGGGACGCGCCTAAAGACATCGGTCAAGCCCTCCTTGATAGGGTTCCAAACACGGCAGGCTTGTTCTGGGTAGACTTCACCGTTCTCGATGTTTTCCCGCCACAATGAAAACGATCGCCGCGCAATATCTCGAATACGCCCCGTCTGACGCTACGCCTGCGAAGGTCCGCGAGCGGCTGCGTCAGGCATTTGATCTCCTGCCGATTTCCATCCTGATTCTCGGTTGGGATCTGCCGCCGCGTCTCGAAGAGGCTGTCGCCGAAGAGACTGCCCGGCACAAGGCAGCACTCTATCGCTGGCATCCACTCCTCGCCTCCGACTCAGGCTTCGCGCTGCCCATCGAATGGCAACCGGTCAGCTTGCGCGGCGAACCGGTGCCTGGCTTCAAAGGCTTGCCAGAATTTACGTTTATCTGTCCCAACCGGGCAGACGTGCAGGATTGGATCGCCGAACGCATCGAAGTCGCGGCAGGGCGCGGTATCTATCAGGGTCTCTTTTTCGACAGGATGCGCTTCCCCTCGCCTGCGGAGGATCCGGAACGACATCTCGCTTGCTTCTGCAAATATTGCCAGCGGATCGCGTCCGATTCAGGGCTGGATCTTGAGGTCGTTCGCCGTTCTATCGAGTCTCTCTTCGCTGATACTAATCGCGTCAAGACTTTCATCCGATCCTTATTCAGGCTCTCAGACGATTCCCTGCTCGAATCATTTTACAGATTCCGCCTGGACAGCATTACAAAGCCCATTCAATATGCTGCAAAGTTAGCCCGGTCGCATGGATTAAGCATCGGCCTGGATTGCTTTTCCCCTTCCCTCACGCGCATGGTTGGGCAGGATCTCTCGGCACTGAACCAATCCTGTGATTGGATCAAACTCATGACTTATCCGCGCGTATTTGGTCCCGCCGGATTGCCATTCGAGTTACGCGCGCTGGCAGAATGGCTGAGGACCAGACAGGACTTCAGTGAAAGAGAAGCAATTCAACTTGTGAATGAAGCGAGCAGTTTATCCTTCACCCCGAACGGACTCGACTCCGAGTCCATCGCGCACGAAATCCAGCGCGGCCGTGACGTTGGAATCACAAATTTACTCGCAGGCATCGCCTTAGTTGAACTAGAGCGTATCCATTCATCTACGCCGCAACAAATCGAATCAGATCTGTCTGCATGTCGGGATGCAGATGGTTTGGTTCTTTCGTGGGATCTATGGCATGTCAGGCCGCAGACTTTGAAAACGATCCGCCAATCCCTACAGAATTGATTTCCCCGCGACTACGGGATGGATATGCCCAACAACGTGATTTTGAATCCAAATAAATAACCCGCCGCGACGAGCAGTGTATTCCACAAATACGCGCCGCCAAATGCCGCTCCGCAAAACAGGCCAAAATTCATACGCGTCACACCTGCGGGCACACTGACCAATGTCCGCACGCCGGGCAGGATGCGGCCAAAAATCACAAGGATCACACCCCAGCGGACGAACATGGCCTCGGCGCGATCCATGTGTCGCATGTCCACGCGCAGCCAGCGCGAGAAACGCTGCACCAGCGACCGTCCGCCCAGCCGCGCCACCCAATACGTGACAATTTCCCCCAGGACCGAGAGCACTGCAACGACCAGCCCCGTGACCAACACAAACAATACGGGCTGTCCGATGACGAGGCCCCGCACGCTTTCAAATACGTCTTCCATCTGATGAAACAACATGACCTCCACCTGCTAAATCGAATAATCGCATCCACATTGCATCTGCACACTCAGCATCCAGCATGAAGGCTCTGCTCTACACAGACCAGCCACTCTCTAAAATTCCTAATGTCGCAAAATCTGCGAAAGGAATAACTTCGTCCGGTCGCTTTGAGGATCCTCGAAGATTTGTTTAGGGGTGCCTTGCTCCACAATTTCGCCCTTGTCGAAGAAGATCATACGGTTCGCCACCGCCCGAGCAAATCCCATTTCATGAGTTACCGCCACGATGGTCATGCCTGATTTTGCCAGCTCGACCATCACATCCAACACTTCCTTGATCATTTCAGGATCGAGCGCAGAGGTGGGTTCATCGAAGAGCATGATGCGCGGCTGCATTGCAAGTGCACGCGCAATTGCCACGCGTTGCTGTTGGCCGCCTGAGAGCTGGGCGGGATATTTTTCTGCCTGCTCGGGGATGCCCACGCGCCTAAGCAGTTGCACAGCCAATTCACGTGATTGTCCCTTCGGCACTCGCTTTACCCAGAATGGAGCGAGGGTAATATTTTGAATAACTGTAAGGTGTGGAAACAAGTTGAACTGTTGAAAGACCATGCCCACTTCCTGACGTATCGTTTCCACGTTGCGAATGTCATTGCCAAGTTCGATGCCATCGACGATGATCTGTCCCTTTTGATGTTCTTCAAGACGATTGAGACAGCGAATGAATGTGGATTTGCCTGAGCCTGAAGGACCAAATATGACAATCACTTCACCCCTTTGAACAGTGAGACTAATGCCTTTAAGAACATGGAAATGATCGAACCATTTATGCACGTCTCGGCAAATAATGATCTCTTGTGGACTGCTGGTTTCGTTCATGAGAGTCTCCGTATTAACGCTTGCCTACGCCGAGGGCTTCTTCTATGCGGCGGCTGCCGTAAGTGAATGCCAGGTTGAAGGCCCAATAGATAATAAATGCGAACAGGAACACTTCACGATGTGTGCCGAGCCATTCGGCCTGCGCAATCACCGAGCGCGCGACCCGCAGGATCTCAAACAACCCGATGATGGAAGCGAGGCTGGTATCCTTGAACAGACTGATGAAAGAGTTGAACAATGCAGGGATGACGGCCCGCAGCGCTTGCGGAAGGATAATAAGCGTCGTGGTCAATGTTCCGCTTAATCCCAAAGCATGGGCGGCCTCGTACTGCCCGCGGTCAATGGCCTGCAATCCACCACGCACGTTTTCAGCCTGATAGGCGGCTTCAAAAATGATGAAGCCTATCATGACGCGGATGACGAGATCAGGGCGCACATCGATAGGCAGGAAAAGGGCAAGGAAAATAGAAGCCGTGTAGAGAATGGTGATAAGCGGGACACCTCGGATCAATTCTATATAGCCAATGCTGAAATATCGAATGATGGGAAGCTTGCTGCGCCTGCCGAGCGCCAGCAGAATGCCGAGTGGAAAAGCGCCAAAGTTTCCAACAACTGTGAGCAGAAGTGTGAGAAGGAGACCGCCCCATAGGCCCGACTCCACAGGTGGTAGAGTCGCGATATATTTGCTTCCCGCGATGAGCAGAAAAACGATTGGGAAATACAGCAACCAGCTCAGGGCGGCGATGAAAGCGCCGCGCGGCAAGTAGCCTCCAATCAGGGTAAAGATCAGAAGAGTAGCGGCCGCGATCAGCCAGTTAATCCACTCAGCCCATTGAAACAATACACAGATGATAGCAAATGCCACGCTGGCGCCAAGCGCGATGAATGCAAAGCCGCGCACTGCGTTCTTCCAGACTCTCCAAGATAAGCCAATCATTCCCGCGAGGAGATAGACTGTCAGCCACACGCGCCAGATTTGATCACGCGGATATTGCCCTATCATGAAAAACGCCAGGTTGGCTTCGATCGCGCCCCAGCGCGCTTCGGTCAACGCCCATTCCACGGCTGGTCGCAGGAGCGTGTATAACAACCAAACTCCCAAGAGCGTCAGCAGGACGTTGTACCATGTGCTCAACAGGTTCTTGCGCACCCATGCCAGCGGGCCGACGGCTAGGACAGGAGGTTTCATTTCTCTCGTGTCAATCGCGGCCATGTTAGCGCTCCACCAGTTGAATGCGCCTGTTATAGATGTTCATTAACAGGGACGTGAAGAGGCTCATGCTCAAGTAACTTAACATCATAATTACGATGACTTCAATCGCTGCGCCAGTCTGGTTGAAGACCGTCCCCGCGACGCTGAACAGGTCGGGGTAACCGATGGCGACCGCGAGGGATGAATTCTTTGCGAGATTCAGATACTGACTTGTGACCGGTGGGACCATAATGCGAAGCGCCTGCGGAAAAACGACCAATCTAAGCATCTGACTGTTCGTCAGCCCAAGCGACCGCGCCGCCTCGATCTGTCCCTTGGAAACAGCCTGGATGCCGGCCCGCACGATCTCTGCGATAAAAGCTCCAGTGTAGACCACCAGTCCAAACAACAGCGCGGCAAACTCAGGCGTAAGGCGGAGTCCACCTGTGAAGTTCAAACCTGTTAATTCCGGAATAAATGGTTTCAATGGTGGCTCGGGCTGAATGACTGCGCCGATCCAAACGATCAGTGCGGGAACAAAAAGATATGACAGATTCCACCATGGGGAAATAGGAAGGCTTGAGCGCTTTTGTACGGCTCGCAAGACGAACAAGATAATGAATATAGAAACAATTGCAGCAATAATGAAAAAGCGCCAGATAGGGAAAGTTCCTGTCGTCTCTGCCCAGGCCATGTAAATGCCACGCTGGCTCAGATAGATAGGTCCAGGTAACCTAATGGCTTCTCTGACCGGGGGAAGTTGAAGGATGACACCGAAATACCAGAACATCAATTGAAGGAGGAGCGGTGTGTTACGGATCACTCCCACGTATGCAGCGGCGAACTTGCTGATCAGCCAGTTAGACGACAGTCGCGCAACGCCCGCCACTATCCCTACGATTGTTGTCAGTACAATGCCAATGGCGCTCACTACAAGAGTATTGACTAATCCCACGAGCAATGCGCGCTGATATGTGTCTGAGGCATTGTAAGGTATAAACGATTCGCCAATGTCAAAGCTGGCTGGGTTTGTCATAAACCCGTAACCCACTGTTAATCCCTGCCGTGCCAAGTTAGTTGTGACGTTGAAATACAAATAAGCCGCGGCTAAGGCTAGCACAAGGATAAAGATCACCTGTGCTAGTATCTTCAAAAAGCGAATGTCTCGCCAGAATGCTTTGATGTTCATGTAATGTATGTCGGGCGGCCCGAAGTAAGCCAGGCCGCCCGATAGACAAGATTCGATTTAGCGGAAGGGTATAGCATACATCAAACCGCCATCGGTCCACAAGGCGTTTTGACCTCGTTCCATGTTGAAAGGACTAAGGTTACGCTCAAAGACTTCACCGTAGTTGCCAACGAGCTTGATGGCGCGGTAGACAAAGTCATTGCTTAGGCCAAGTTTGGAACCGAGTTCACCTTCCCCACCAAGCAAGCGGCGAATAACCGGGTCTTCGCTGGTGAGAAATTCATCTACATTCTCGGAGGTAATGCCAAGTTCCTCGGCTTGGATCATTCCGAACACAACCCAGCGAACAACATCTCCCCATTTTTCATCGCCTTGTGCGACGGCAGGTCCAAGCGGTTCCTTGGACATGACCACATCGAGGATCACGTGATCGGCAAAGTTCTGGAGGACAGCCTGTCCCTGTGTGGCAAGTTGGGAACGGTCTGAAGTGATTGCATCACAGCGGCCTTCATCGTACGCCTGGAAAGCAGCGTTCTGGTCTTCAAAGACGACCGGTGTGTAGTTCACACCTGCGGCGCGGAATTGATCGGCAAGGTTGAGTTCCGTAGTGGTTCCGCTTTGTACGCAGACGTTGGCGCCCTCCAGCGCAGATAGCCCAGCGGCAGGGTCACTAACAATCTCGGTGCGCGCCATGATGGCTTGACCATCATAGAAAGTAACAGGGCCGAAGGTGAGACCGAGTTCAGCATCACGGGTGTATGTCCATGTGCTATTGCGGGCGAGAACATCCACTTCGCCGGACTGAAGAGCAGTGAAGCGTTCTTGTGCACTAACGCTGCGGAACTCAACGGCGTTGGCATCATTGAAGAGGGCGGCGGCCCAGGCACGGCAGAAGTCCACATCGAAGCCACTCCACGCGCCGGCACTATCTACAAAACCAAAGCCCGGGAATGTCCCATGCACACCGCAGATTACTTTGCCTCGATCCAATACAGCTGGAAGGCGTTCACCACCAGTAGCGGGAGGTGGAGTAGATGTCGCGGCCGGTGCGCCGCACGCGGAAAGCATGATGCTTGTAAGGGCGATGAGACTGAAGAGGGGAAACAACTTGCGCATGATTATCTTCTCCTTCGTAGCGAATATTTGGTTTGCGGAACAAAATGGCACACGCTCAAATTACCTGCTACACCTCCTCTCTTTCTTCGGGGTTATACAGATTGTTCCTGATCTAACATATGGCTTCATTATAAGGAAAGCGGGAATCAATGTCAACAAATCTGAGAGACAAATGGAATTTCAGTATAATCCCCGCATGCTAATGACCCCCGTCATTCAGAGGTGACTCGTGAACATCGAACAGATCTTGCAGCGGATTCCCGGTTTGACTCTGGAAGCAGAGCCTGTCATCATAGAATTATCCGGCGGCATCACCAATAAGAACTACAAGATCACGCTGGATGGAGAATCCTTCGTCCTGCGGATGGGCGGCAACGAGACGAAATATCTGGGCATTGACCGTGCAGTGGAATATGAATGCTCCCGCCTCGCCGCGCAGGTTGGGGTGGCTCCTGAACCCATCGCCTTTATCGCCCCTGAAGGCTTTATTTTGGCACGTTTCATTTCCGGTAAAGGTATCCCGGCCGAAGAGATCGGCACGGTCGAAAACATCCGGCGCGTCGTCGAAGCGATGAAAGCCTATCACGCGCTGGAATTTTTTCCCGGCTCATTCTCTCCTTTCCGTGTGGCCGAAGAATATGCCAAAACCGCCCAAAGCTTCAACGTGAAATTGCCGGAGAAGATGGATTGGCACCTGGAGAAATCGCACCAGATCGAAACCGCTATGTATGCACGCCATCCACTCACCCCTCGCCCCTGCCACAACGACCTGCTCAACGGCAACTTCATTGACGACGGCACACGTCTCCGCATTCTGGATTGGGAGTATGCCGGCATGGGCGATATCTTCTTCGACCTGGGTAATTTCGCTGTGCAGCATGAATTCAATGATGAACAGGATGAAATCTTGATAAAGGCCTATTTCGGCACACCCAGCGATTCACAGCGCGCTCACCAAAAACTCATGAAGATCATGTCCGATCTGCGTGAGGCGATGTGGGCACAAGTCCAAATCGGCGTCTCAAAACTGGACTTTGATTATGCCGGTTACGGCCAAAAGTATTTCGATCGCTTTGAAGCGGGCACAACTGGAAGTGATTACACTAACTGGCTACACGCTGTTTAGATACTGAATCCGGTGGTCGAGTAGTGGCGTCGTTTTTTGGCGCCACGTATCGGGACCACCCTAGAGCAGATAAATTTTGTTTAATATGGTGGTCTCGATACATTCCTCGCTGTCGCTCGGAACACTCGACCACCGGGAATTTATGAAAAGGAATCCTCCATGCCACCTGTCGTCTTCATCATGCTCGATGGCGTCCGCCCGGATGCCTTGACTACTGCCAACTGCCCCACTTTGAATTCATTGCACGGGCGCGGCGCAAGCACCATGCAGGCGCGCAGCGTGATGCCATCCATTACGCTGCCGTGCCACACTTCCATTTTTCATAGTGTCCCTCCCACACGACATGGAATTTCATCGAACACGTTCGTTCCCATGGCACGACCCCTCCCTGGACTTGTGGAAGTAGCCCGCGCCGCCGGGAAGCGGGTCGCCTTCTTTTATAACTGGGAGCAACTACGTGACCTCGCCCGTCCGGGAAATATCCACTATTCGTACTTTAGAGACAGCGCCTACCAACCCGATGGCGACGATGAAACAGTCCTTGAAGCCACGCGTTTCATCCAGAAAGACAAACCAGACTTTGCATTCATCTATATCGGAACTGTAGATACTGTTGGTCACGACTACGGTTGGATGTCAGATGAATATCTGAATCAACTGAATCACATTGATTCGCTGCTGGGTGATTTCTTTGCATCTCTTCCAGCAGATTACGCCTCCATTATTCACAGCGACCATGGCGGGCACGACCGCAATCATGGAACAGGTTCCGACGAAGATATGCTTATTCCGTGGATGGCAGCCGGTCCAGGCATCAAAAAAGGCTATACAATTCAATCTCCAGTCAGCCTCCTTGATACTGCACCGACGATTGTGAGACTTTTGGACATTCAACCGCACCGTGAGTGGGAAGGGCGTTGTGTGGAGGAAATATTTCTGTAGTCTATAAAACCCGGTGGTTGAGTAGACCTGTGTGTACGTCGCAGGTCGTATCGAAACCACCAGTAGCCAGAGCAATTGAATTTTCGAATCAAACTTGATGGTCTCGATACGGCGGACTGCTTCGCAGACCGCCTACTGGACCACCGAGGGTCCGTAGAAATGGAGATAATTCATGGAACTCCCAACACACGCACAAGCAGTCATCATCGGAGGTGGAGTTGGCGGGGCCAGCATTGCTTATCACCTCACCCAAATGGGCTGGAAGGACGTGGTCGTCATCGAACGCCACGAATTGACCAGCGGATCAACCTTCCATTCAGCAGGTTTGGTAGGACAGTTGCGCACTTCGTCCAGCCTCACCAAGATGATGCGCTACAGCACCGACCTGTACCGCAAGCTCAAAAACCTGACGGGCGTCGACCCAGGCTGGGATGAGGTGGGCAGCCTGCGCATTGCATCATCCGATGCACGTATGGAGGAACTGAAGCGCGTGGTGGGATATTCCAGGGCGTTTGGCATGCCGCTCGATATGCTCACACCTAAGGAATGTCAAAACCTATTCCCGCTGATGGCGCTGGCGAATGTCAAAGGCGGAGTCTTTCTTTCGACCGATGGACAAATCGATCCAACCGGGCTGACAAACGCGCTGGCGGCGGGAGCCAAAAGCCGCGGGGCAAAGTTCGTCATGAACACGCGCGTCACGGGAATTACCGTCAGCAATAATGAGGTCAAAGAGGTGGAGACAGATAGGGGCGTAATCCGAAGCGATGTTGTCATCAACGCGGCGGGCCTGTGGGGTAATGACATCGCCAAGATAGTTGGACTCACGCTGCCGATCATCCCCATGGCGCACCTGTACCTCATCACCAGGCCGGTCAAAGACCAGCCACAGTCCATGCCGACGATGCGCGATCCTGATAACCTTGTTTATTTCCGCGGCACGGCCAGCGGCATGATCGCGGGCGGATACGAACACGAACCGAAACCCTGGGGGCTGAATGGTGTGCCGCCGGACTGGAATTTCAAACTGCTCGAGCCTGATTGGGATCGCTTCACGCCGCTGATGGAAAACATCATTACACGTGTGCCTGCGATGGAGACTGCCGAAATCATGCAATTGCTTAATGGGCCCGAGGGCTTCACGCCTGACTCAGAATATCTGCTTGGACCCACATCCGTCCGCGGCTTTTGGCTGGCGTGTGCATTTTGTGCGCATGGCATCGCCGGCGCGGGCGGTATCGGCAAAGTGTTGGCAGAATGGATCATCGACGGCCACCCCGAATGGGATATGTGGAAACTGGATGCGCGCCGCTTTGGAAATCAATATGACAGCCAGGCGTTCACGCTGGCACGCACCGTTGAAACGTACGGAAAATACTACAGCATCCACATGCCTTACGAGGAGCGCGAGTCTGCGAGACCCCTGCGACTCTCCCCTACTTACCATCGACTGCAAGATTTGGGCGCGGTCTTCGGCGAAAAAGGCGGATGGGAAAGACCGAACTGGTTCGCTCCGAATGAGCAGGATTCCCGCGCTGTCCACGTTCCGGATCTGCGAGGTTGGGCGCGTGACAACTGGTCGCCCGCCATCGCCGCGGAGCACCGCGCCACGCGCGAAGCGGCCGCGCTCTTCGACGAGACATCCTTCTCGAAGATCGAAGTGCTCGGTCCTGGCGCCTGTGACTTCTTACAAACGCTCTGTGATAATGATATTGATAAACCCCTTGGAACTGTGGTCTATACCCAGATGCTGAACGCGCGCGGCGGAATCGAATGTGACTTTACCGTGAGTCGTCTCGCGCCGGACCGCTTCATGATCGTCACAGGGACAGCCTTCGGCACCCACGACATGACTCATCTGCGCCGATATATGCCCTTGGATGGAACAGTCTACATCAACGACATTACCTCCGCGCGCACATGCTTCGGCTTGTGGGGGCCGCGCGCTAGGGATATTTTGCAGGGCATCACACGTGATGATGTGTCCAATGCTGCATTCCCTTATATGACTGCAAAGCAGATCACGATTGGAAATGTCCCCACGCTTGCCTTACGCGTCACTTATGTCGGCGAACTTGGATGGGAGTTTTATGCTCCCTCTGAATACGGTGAGCAGTTGTGGGATACGTTATGGGAGGCAGGCAAGCCCTTCGGCATGCTGGCAGGCGGATACAAGGCGATCGATTCCCTCCGTCTCGAGAAAGGTTATCGTTATTGGAGCACCGACATTACGCCCGATTACACTCCCTATGAAGCGGGACTTGGATTTGCCATCGCACTGAATAAAGATGCAAATTTCATGGGCAAAGAGTCTCTACAAAAACAGAAGGTGGAAGGCGTAAGGCAGAGACTTTGCTGTATTGCGCTGGATGATCCCCATACCATTGTGTTTGGGAGTGAACCGATTCGTTATGATGGCAGGGTTGTCGGGTGGGTCACATCGGGCGGATACGGATACTGGGTCAATAAAAGTATTGCTTATGCCTATCTCCCAACCGAGCTTGCGAAAGCCGGAACACGCGTAAGTGTGGAGTGTTTTGGGGTCGAGTACCAGGCATCGGTGGAGAAAGAGCCGTTGTATGATCCAAAGGGAGAAAAGATCAAGGCCTAGATTCGTCTAATTTTGGAACAAGTCCCCGTCGTCGATTGACGACGGGGACTTGTTGACTGGAGCGCCGCCGGTAATAAACTGTACCAACACTTAAGACTCGATGATATGCATCGCGTGGAAGTAAAATAGAGGCATGACCACTAACATCCAAGCCGTCATATTTGATTTCGGGAATGTCCTGCTGGAATGGAATCCCAGACATGTATATCGCCGTTACTTCGATAATGAAGAATCAATGGAACGATTCCTGTATGAGGTGAATTTCATGGAATGGAACGCCCAACAGGATCAAGGTCGGCCCTTTGCGGAAGGCGTGGCCGAGCTTTCAAAACAATTCCCCCATTACTCTGAGCTGATCCAGGCCTATCACGATCACTGGAAGGATTCGATTGGTGATTATTTTAGAGGCACCGTCGACATCATGAAACGGTTGAAAAAGGCAGGATATCGCCTCTACGGATTGAGCAACTGGTCGGCAGAGACGTTTCCCTACATACGGGAGAAATATGATTTCTTCCATCTGCTCGATGACTTCGTGATTTCGGGCGAGGTGGGTCATATCAAACCGCACCCTGAGATCTTCCATATTCTGCTTGCGAAAATCGGAAAGCCCGCACAGGAATGTTTGTTCATCGACGACTCAAGATCGAATATTGAGCAGGCACAAAACCTGGGGTTTGCGACAGTGCTTTTCGAGTCAGCAGAGCAATTGGAAGGGGAACTGAAGGATCTCAACCTGCTGTAAAACTTTCCATTGTGATGGTCGGCCTGGGATACCGCTGTGATAAGATTCGGCCGGCGTATCTCCCCCTGCCGATTCACATTGGATTTTGCGCTATTACCAGATTGAGCTGGACCTGAGGCATCAATTCACATTCTGAAACAGGATCATCATAATCGATGGACACACAAACGCTTCTTTCTCACATTGAGCTGGAATTACAACGACAGGTTTCGCGCCTCGACCAGCCTCGCACAAAAGCATTTCACGAAATGCTCACCTATCACATGGGCTGGACCGGTGAGGGCGCGGGCCCCGAAGCCACCGGCAAACGGATTCGTCCGCTGTTGGTGCTATTGACTTGTCTCGCGTCGAGCGGAGCCGAAGGAAAAGTCGAGACGTGGCAATCCGCCTTACCAGCCGCGGCAGCAGTGGAGCTCGTTCACAATTTCTCGCTGGTGCATGATGATATTCAGGACAATTCACCCAAACGCCGCGGACGTGATACTACCTGGATCAAGTGGGGCATACCGATGGCGATCAATGTGGGCGATGCGTTATTCGTCCAATCGAATCAGGCCATCGTCGATCTGCGGGAAAAATACCCGGCAGAGGTTGTGGTGAAAGCAGCAGAGATTTTGCACAACACATGTCTCGAACTCACGTGTGGTCAGTTTATGGATATGTCGTATGAGGAACGAAACGATCTGGGCGTGGAGGATTACTGGCCCATGATCGCGGGGAAAACTGCAGCACTGCTCGCGGCCTGTTGCCATATTGGCGCGTTGTTGGGCGGCGCGAGTGAAGATCAGCAGGAAATCTACCGTTCGTACGGTCACTATCTTGGTGTCGCATTCCAGGTGCAGGATGACATTCTGGGAATTTGGGGTGATGAGAGCATAACGGGCAAGTCTGTAGCCAGCGACCTGGTAGAGGGGAAAAACTCCCTGCCGGTTCTCATCGGGCTTGGCAAGAAAAACAGGTTTGCCGAACGCTGGGCGCAGGGACCGATCACCCCACAGGAGGTGGAGGAGATCGCGCGGCTGCTGGCCAGCGAAGGCGGATATGGCGAAGCCAAGGAGGCCGCCATTCAAATGACCGATATGGCGGTCAACAGCCTACGAGAGGCCGATCCGCAGGGCGAGGCAGGCGAGGCGCTGTTCAAGTTGACGAACAGGCTGCTGAACCGGGATCAATAACCGGCTAAGTGTGAAACGCTGCACAATTCCCACTCGGATATTTGCTTGACAGCCCCTTAACGGGTCGCTATAATCCTTTTACTACGCGGGTGTAGTTCAGTGGTAGAACGCATGCTTCCCAAGCATGATATCGTGGGTTCGAGTCCCATCACCCGCTCAGAAAGTCGAGGAGAGACTCCCTCGACGTTTTTGTTTATTTTTTTGTAAGGTGACTGTTATGTGCTTGCCTAACGGTCAAAATTAGAATTGGTTTGGAGGCTCGAGCGATAATGCCAAATGACAGCAAAGGTACAATCCTGTATGTGGAAGACAATCTGGATAATCGCGTTCTGGTGCGCCGCATATTACTCTCAGAAGACTACGATTTAATTGAAGCAGTCAACGCGGCAGATGCGTTGCGAGTGCTGAAGAACACCAAACCCGATTTGATCCTGATGGATATCAACATGCCTGATATGGATGGTTATACTTTAACATCCAGAATTAAGACCACACCCGGCTTTGAGCGCGTGCCCATCCTTGCTATCACTGCGAACGTGATGCGCGGCGATAAAGAAAAGACGCTGGAAGCGGGCTGCGACGGTTATATTCAAAAGCCACTCGATATCGACCAGTTGGTCCGGGAAGTCGAGCGATTCCTGGCAAGGAGTGCATAATGTCTGACAACGTTCTGGATACACAACCGATCAAGAAACCAAGCATTCCCAAGGATGCAACCGTTTTGGTTGTCGAAGACAATGTTGCAAATTTTGTGTTGATCGCACGCATGCTGGGATATCTGGGCATCCATTGTGAATGGAAAACCTCGGGCTATGAGGTGGTGGAATATGCCGATACACTCCAGCGCCTGGATCTTATCCTCATGGATATTCGCCTCCCATATGAAGATGGCTATGGTGCTTTGAAAAAAATCCGCGCCTCGGAAAGACTGAAGAACATCCCGATCATTGCTGTCACCGCCGAAGCCAGCGTGGATCAAATGAACAAAGCCAAGTCATCGGGCTTCGATGGTTTCCTTGGCAAGCCACTTGACCCAGATCGATTTCCCGATCAGATCCGCCGGATCCTGGCGGGCGAACCGGTTTGGGAATTCAGCTAGTCCTCCTATCACCAAAACTCATGACAGTTATTCCATCGAATCATACGCCTTTTTTTGTTACGGTATTTTTTACGGCGAGTGGAAACCGACTGCAGATCACCCAGTTTTCCGATCCGCAGGGAAGGGATTCGCAGTTGACAATTCCACGCGGTGTCGAACTGCCTTTGGATGAGATGGAAGCCTTCTTAAGAAACGGACCCCTCAAGGTGGACCTGAAGGACGACCTGACCATTCCAGAATCCCTGCTGGCATATCCCCAGCAGCTGGGATGTGAAACGGCCGCGTATGTACCAATTTTGCAAGAAGGTCGCCTGCGCGGTCTTATTGTAATTGGTGCCCGCGCACCCCAGACCATTGATGATGATGTAGTCGATGCATTTACCCGTACCATACGTCTGACAACCACTTCCGTGGTCCATACTGGCTCGGCCACTGAACCGTTGAACAAGCGCCGCGCAGTTGAGCTCACGGCACTCAATACGTTGCTGGCGGCGGCCGCGTCTGCCAAGGATATGCAGTCATTCTTTGTCTCGATCCACGATCAGGTCCGGGCGGTGATAGGTGACTTTGGATTTCTGATAGCCCTGTACGACCCCAAGACCAATTCCATCAGCATCCCTTATCTTTTCGAGGACGGCAGGTTTTCCTCTATTGACACTTTCCCACTGGGCGAGGGTCTCACGTCGATTCTGATTCGCACAAATGAGCCGCTCTTGTTGGTCGAAGATACTGAAAGACGTGCAGTGGCGATGGGGGCTAAGATTGCGGGAAAGCCGGCGCAATCGTGGCTGGGCGTTCCGTTGATCGCGCAGGGTGAGGCCATTGGTGCGATCATCCTGCAGGATCTTGAAAAGGAACATGCCTTTAATGAGGATGATCTACAATTCGTCAGGTCTGTGGCTGGCCAGGTATCGAGCACGATCTACAACATCCGCGTGCTCGAAGAAAGCCGCCGTATTGCGCTCCATTTTGAGACAGCCGCAGAGATCGCGCGCGATATCAGTAGCTCGCTCGACCTGGACGAATTACTAAAGAAGGCGACTGACCTGATTCGCTCACGCTTCGAGTTTGACCATGCCGCGGTTTTCCTCAAGGATGTATCGGGGGAGTTTGCCATCATTCGAGAGGCAACGGGTGAAGCGGGCGCACACATGAAACGCTCTGGGCACAAGCTCGGCGTCGGTTCCACATCCATTGTAGGTTTTGTAGCTGGGAACGGTGAGCTGCTGGTTGTGAATGACACATCCAGAGACGTCACATATTACGCCAACCCGCTATTACAGGACACACGTTCGGAGGCGGCCGTTCCTTTAAAGGTGGGCGACCGGATCGTCGGTGTACTGGATGTACAAAGCAAGAACACCTACGGATTTTCTGGAGATAACCTGCGCATTCTGCAAATCCTTGCAGATCAATTGGCCATTGCGGTAGTCAACTCGGAATTATTCGCCGAGACACAGGAACATCTGGCTCAGCATCGGCTCTTGCATCACATCACCACCACGGCTGCCTCAGGCACTACACTGGATGAAGCTTTGCAGTCCGCAGTCAACGGCCTGCAAGTGACTCTGGGCGGTGACCGCGTCGCCATCCTGCTGGCGGACCGGGAAAAGCGAGTCCTGCAAGTCCGGGCAGTGGTGGGCTTTGCAGACGATGTTTTCGATCTGCGCATCAACGTGGGCAGCGGAATCACCGGGTGGGCAGCCGCACATCGCAGGAGCGTGCGGGTAAGTAATGTCCAGGAGGATCCCCGCTATATCGCTGGGAGCTTGAATACCCGATCAGAGATGGCTGTACCTTTGATCTATCGCAGTGAATTGCTGGGTGTCTTAAATGTAGAGAGCGAGCAGCTTTCGGCGTACACAGAAACTGATGAAGAGCTGCTTGGCACACTGGGTGGAAGTCTGGCCGCCATTATCGCAAATGCACGCCTGTTAGAACAGATTCGCGCCCAGGCCGAACGTGAGCGCGTGTTGTTTGAAATCAGCGACAAGATCCGGCGCACCACCGATATGCAGACCATCCTCACCACGACAGTCAGTGAACTGACACGAGCCATTGGGGCAAATCGGGCACATATCAAAATCGGAATCAAATCATCCGCCGAGAAGAATATACCGTCATGAAATATCCGTTTTCCCTGGATCGTTATCTGCAGCGGCTGGGAGGCTGGTATATCATCCTCGTGATCATCATTGCCCAGTTATCAGCCATTGTGGGAGCGATTCTTGGCAGTGCTTCGATACAGAGCAATGCAGATTTCGACTCGAAAACATTGGCCGAAATTTCGCGCTACACGCCATTATTGATATTATTGATTCTGGCCAGCAACCTGGGCCTGTTGGCTTTGGTCTGGTACCTCACCCCGAATGCACGCAAACGCCTCACAGATTGGACCCGAAGCCAGTTAAGCGCGAACCTCCAGGAGGAGTTGGCAGCATGGCACGAGATCACAGCCCTCACCATGCGGTATGGTGTCGCGGCGGTCTTCATTACCTACGCAGTGAGTATCCTTCCACTAGTCGCCTACTATTATCAGGCAGGTGTTATAACATTTGATCAACTTATCTACATCTTGCTGGGCGGCCTCGTCTCGGTACTCGCCGCGGTCATGGCCGGTGTATTGATCATTGACCGCCTCCTGACTCCTGCCCGGCTTGCCCTCGTACCCAGGAGCTTTGATACGCAACTGCAGGGCCTTTCGGGAGCGCGGCTCACCTACAAGTTCCTCGTTCTAAACCTGATTCTGATCGTAATTGGCATCCTCCTGCTGGGGCCGGTCGGATTTCATTATATGAACATGGGCCTTCCGGCTGATAATCAATCACTTCGTCAGGCATTCCAGTTTGAAGCAATCACAGTCAGTCTGCTCACGTTGGCTCTGGGAACAATCCTGGCATACTTTATATCACGCACGGTATCTGTGCCTCTCAGAGATTTGATCGGGTCCTTCAAAGCCGTTGAAGCGGGAGACCTATCCCAACGCGCTGCCATCATAGCCACAGATGAAATTGCTGAAGTGATCATGCACTTCAACCGCATGGTAGCCAGCCTGGAAGAACTTCAGGGAAACCTGGAAAAACAAGTCCAGGAGCGCACGCGCCTCCTCAAAGCCACCAACGACATCGCCAAAGTCTCGTCCTCCATTCTTGATCCGGAGGAGTTGCTGGCCAGGGTCATCAATCTCTTTACTGAGCAATTCAATTATTACTATGCCGCCATCTATCTTCTGGATTCCAGCGAAAAATGGGCGGAGCTGAAAGAGGCAACCGGAGAAGCAGGTAAGGTGCTGAAGCAGAATCGCCATCGTCTCGAACTTTCAGGAAAAAGCATGGTGGCGACCTGCATGCGTGAAAGAATGCCACGAATTGCCCAGAACACATCGGAGGAAAAGCAGCGCGTTGAGAATCCGCTGCTCCCCTATACGCGGTCGGAAATTGCCCTCCCGATCATGGCGGGCGATCGGGTGTTGGGGGCACTAAATGTTCAATCCACAAAAGCGGCTGATTTTGGAACGCAGGTCATCGAGACGATGCAAAACATGGCCGGCCAGGTTGCCATTGCGCTTGAGAACGCCCATTTGTTTCAGGAGGCACGCCAAAGAATTAAGGAAATGCGTGCAATTCAACAGCAGTACCTGCTCGAGGGTTGGAGTGCACTCTCCTTTAACAAAGAGGAGCTTGAATACGGCGTTGGTGAAAGCAACGAGGCCAACTCACAGAAGATTGTGGCGCCCATCCACTTGCGAGATCAGATTATCGGTCAGATCGACCTTGAAGGAACAGGTGACTGGTCAACCGATCAGAAAAATCTTATCGATGCGGTTGCCGCGCAGGCCGCCATCGCGTTGGAAAATGCCCGGCTTGTTAATGAAAGCCGTCAGATCGCAGTGCGTGAGCGCATGCTGGCCGAAATAAACTCAAGAATTTGGTCGTCCAGCACGGTTGAGGCAGTGCTTCAGACGGCCATCCGGGAACTTGGCAGAAGGTTGGACGCGTCCAGTGCCACAATTGAACTGCACCCGAACGAAACGAAACAATAATTCGAGCGGAAACCAATCGGATTTGCGGTATGGAAACCAGTCAATACTCTTCTCTCAGAACTAGGCTCGCCGTCGTCTTGATCGTCCTGGCGGCTTTGTTCAGCGCGGGAATCTCATCCATTTTATATCTTAATTTCCGCAGCGAACTTCGTGAGAGTCTGCGTCACCGGCTTCAGAACATAACCACCCTGGCGGCTTTGCAACAGGATGGCGATGCTTTCCGCAAGGTTCAACAAGAGAATGATGAAAACTTCGAAAGGATACGCGAAAAGAATCTGAAAATTAAAGGGGCTGAGCCAGAACTAATCTTTGTTTACACCATGCGGAAGGACGCGGCGGGTCAGATCTACTTTGTCGTGGATGCTGGATTTCCCACCGAGGAAGGTTATTCACCTTTTGGAACGCCATACGAGGAACCGGGGCCTGCCTTGGTGGCAAATTTCGATTCAATGAATGGCACAATTGTTGAGTCAGAAATCTATACGGATGAGTACGGATCTTTCCTTTCAGGTTATGCCCCGATCTTTACGTCCAGCGGTGAGCGCGCCGGTGTTCTAGGCGTCGATATCTCTGCTGATACCATCATCGCGCAAGAGAACAGTTTCTTCCTGCGACTAACGGCCATATTTCTGATTAGTTTGGTGTTCGTTGTGATTGGCGGAGTGATTTTGGCAGACTATCTGGCAAAGCCGATCGTCGACCTGCGTGACATGGCCCACAAAATAAGCCAGGGTGAGTTCAGCACCCGCATTTCGAATATTCCAAAGACTCGTGAACTTGCCGAACTCGCGCTTGACTTGAACGCTATAACGGAAAATCTGGGTGGCTTGATCAACGACCTGGAGCAACGCGTGACAGAACGTACAGCAGTTCTGACCAAAAAGACGGACCAACTGCGCGCCGCATCCTATATCGCCCGTCAGACGGCCGATGTACAGGACCTCTCAGCCATACTCGAAATTGTAGTTGGTCTGATTACCAATGAACTTGGTTATTACCATGCTGGCATTTACCTGATGAATGAAACAGGCACCGAGACCATTTTGCAGGCAGCTTCTTCAGAGGGAGGAAAGAGGATGGTCGAAGGAGGTCATGCAGTGGAAATAGGGTCACAAAGCACGATAAGTCTGGTGGCATCCCAGAAACGGGCACGGATTGCCCTGGACATCGGCACACAGGCGGTCTTCTTCAACAATCCCGACCTGCCAATGACCCGCTCGGAGGTAGCACTTCCGCTGCTGATTCGCGACAGGGTACTGGGTGTTTTGGATATTCAATCAGATGAACCTCAGGCCTTCCGGGCGGAGGATATTGATGTTTTCCAGACCCTGGCAGACCAGGTTGCTGTGGCAATTGAGAATGCTCGGCTGCTAGGTGAGTCTCAGGCAGCACTCAAGCAATTGGAGGCAGTGTCAGCTCTCCGTACGCGCGACGCGTGGAATCAAAGGCTTCTCGGGCAGCCACTTGCATTTACCTTTACGCCGCTCGGCATCCGCCTTGAGGCGAATGCCGGAAGCACGTCCGAAAACGGCGTCCAGGCGTCCATCCCATTAAAAGGCCAGACGATCGGTTCCATTTCCGTGGCGAGAAAAGATAATTCAAGCTGGAGCAAGTTCGATGAGGATCTCATCAGGGAGGTCGCGTATCAGGTAGGACTCGCAGTCGATAATCTGCGACTGCTTGAGGATGCACAACAACGAGCCCGACAGGAACAAACCATTGGAGAAATCGCCACACGGTTCAGCCAGTCGTTGGATGTTGACAGCCTTTTGCAAACCGCCGCACGCGAATTGGGGCAGATGCCCGACGTCTCTGAGGTATCGGTGTTCATTGGGCAATTGCCTGAACCAGCCCCTCAGAAGAGACGCCCAAAACGAGTAACAGGTTGATCCAGATGAAATCAAGAGACCAAAACATCAGTGTTCAACTGGCGGATGAAAAACTGGCCCAGGCTTTCTACGCGAACGGCCGCTATAGTGCCGTGTTCCTGGGTATTACCAGTCTGGGTTTTATCGTTATCTATCTGCTGACACGTCTCAAGATCTTTGGCGGGGCCGCTCCGCCACTGTTGTATATCAGCGGTGCAATATTGCTCCTGGCTATATCACAGATTCCGTTGCTGCATCTGGCCCAGCGAAAGCTAGGCATTGCCACCAACATCCTCGCTATCGCTTTTGTGGCCATATTCGCAATCCTGTTGACAGCGTTTTGGGAAGGGATTGTGCCGGTGACCATCTTGGTCACAATCATCACACCCTGGTTGGCCATTTCCGCCGGTTTGCCGCGGAGATATTACCTGCTGTTACTGTTGATAGTTGCGGCTGGAATCGGCGGAATACTATATGTAAATGCCTATCCACCAATCGACCGGTTGCAGTCATCCACACCGGTCGCGCTAACCAGCCTGGCATTCCTTGTCACCACAGGCCTGCTCTTCGTTACCATCACCGTTATTGCCAGAAGCAGGAATTACCGACACCTGCGCAGCCAATTACTGGTTTCCTTTCTGATCATTGTAACTGTGCCAACCTTGCTGGCCACGCTGCTTTCAGCAGTGGGCGCATACGTAAATAACGAGACACAGACGTTTAGCGTGCTTGAGACAGTCTCCAACTTGAAGGAAGAACAAATCAACGACGTCATCGATACCTTCAAGGTGGACGTGGAACGCATCAACCAAGATGTTACTTTTGCCAGAAACAGCCTAGAGATTCTGACCTCTCAGGAAACCGATCCAAATAATCTTGTTGTTTATCAGTCAATCGCGCGTACCCGGCTCATGGATTTCAAGGACATTGGGGACAACCCGTATGAGGAGATCATGGTGATGAACATCAGGGGAGTTGTCGTTCTCTCCACGGACATCACGCGAGAAGGTCGGAATCTCCAGTCTGAATTGTTTTTTAGAGAAGGTAGTATTGGTGAATTTGCGGGCTTTTCTAAAAACCCAGCGTTTGGAAAGGCAAACCTGATATTTGCCACCCCACTGCACGATATAGATGGGAAGAGCATACGTGGCATCCTGGTTTTGCGCGCAAATTCCAAATTAATAAAAGACATCATGGAGACCACACCTGCCTTGTCTGAAATGGAAACCTACCTTCTTGAAAAAAGGCTTGAAAATACCGTGCAGGGCGAGCAGTTGAACCTGATGCCTCTCACCCAAACGCACACAACGCCTCCAACCTTTAGCACACAGGAATTGCTGGCGTTATTGAACAGCGATGCCTTGGAAGGCAACAACGTATACGAAAATTATGCTGGTGAGCCTGTCCTTGGGTATTACAAACACCTTGATTTTCTGGATGTATTTATCATTGCCGAAGTGCCTCGCTCATATATCCTGCAAAGTTCGATCAATTCCCTCCTGGGGAGCGCCGCGTTGGCAGTCTTTGCAATCATGATTGCTGTGGCAGCCGTTGCAATTTCGGCTGCCTCGATCACTGAGCCAATTAGCACACTGGCCAGAACCGCAGAAACCTTTGCTCAGGGCAAATTATCTGCCCGGGCGGCCCTTGACCGCCGCGATGAAATTGGTGCGCTGGGAAATGCCTATGACCAAATGGCTGAGCAGCTTCAGGATATTATCGGCAAGCTCGAGCAGCGCGTGGCAGACCGCACCAGGGAGTTTCAGGACCAATCGCTGCGGCTGCGGACCTCGGCTGAAATTGCGCGCGATGCGGCTTCATCTCACAACGTAAGCGAATTGCTGGATAGAGCGGTTACCCTCGTTCAGGAAAGATTCAGGCTGTATCATACTGGCATTTTCCTCCTTGATAAAAACAATGAGTTTGCCATTTTGGCTGCCTCCCCTACACCCGCGGGGAAACAAATGATCGCAAATAACCATAAATTGCGCGTGGGCGAGGTGGGCATTGTAGGACGTGTTGCCGCGACAGGCGAACCAAGGATCACCCTGGATACCGGCACCGATGCTGTGTATTTCAACAATCCCTTTTTGCCCGAAACCCGTTCAGAAATGGCATTGCCCCTCAAGGTGGAGAACAGAATAATCGGTGTGCTGGATGTGCAGAGTGACCAGCCACAGGCGTTTGATGAAAACGACGTTGCCATCATGCAGATTCTGGCAGACCAACTGGCTACCGCAATTGAACGTACACGCCTTCTCCAGCAAGTGGAGCAAAACCTCAGCGACCTCGAACAGGTATATGGCCAGTTCACGCGCGAAAGCTGGAAAACGTTGGGAGAAGCTGGATTATTGAGCAAAGCTGGATATCGATTTGACAACGTCCGCATACAGTCCATTACTGAAGTGTCTACGCTCGGCGACCGGGCCCTACAGACCGGAACGATCCTCATTGACAACGCCAAGAATGGCTCGTCTGCCAGTAACCAGGTGGCCATTCCCATTAAGTTGCGCGGGCAGACCATCGGAGTTGTAACCGCCAATCTTAAAGAAGGCTATTCACCACTGGCCGTTTCAACGCTTGAGTTGGCGATCGAGCGCCTGGCTCTCTCGCTCGAAAGCGCCCGCCTCTATGAAGAAGCCCGCCTGCGCGCCGATCGAGAACGAACCATCGCACAGGTGACCTCTAACATCAGTTCGGCAACGGAATTTGACGCCATCCTCCGCACAACCGTCGAAGAGATTGGCAAATCGCTGGGTGATACGACAGAAGTAAGTATCCAGATCATTAGCGATACAGATCAGGCGACCAATTAGGCGGAACGATGAGAATAAAAGCAATACGTCCACGACCTGTAAGAAGCCTGACGGTTACACTTGCTATTGCCTTTATTACCCTGAGCGTGGCAGCTCTCCTGGCAAGTGGGAGTTTCACGCTTTACGCGAACATTCAGCGGCAACAGGAGATCATAAGCGTTCAACAGCAACTTGTCGCTCAAGATGCAAGTCAGGAAGTAAGTGGGTTCTTCGAGGAAAAATACAGAGCGCTGGAAGCAACCACCCGAATTGTCCAACTGCCGAAAGGCTCCGCCGAACAGAGAAAGTTAATTCTCGAAAGCCTGCTTGCCACTCAGCCGTCTTTCCGTCAGGCGCTCCTGCTAAACGCGGCAGGTGCGGAAGCGGCCCAGGTTTCGCGTGTTTCTCTGGAGGTCTCCGAGCAATTTACTGCACAACTTCAGCAAGCACTTTCGAATCGAACCCATCAGGGCCAAAGATATATTAGCCAAATCTATTTCGACGATGTTACCAACGAACCCCTGATAATCCTGGCGATCCCCTTAAACATTTGGGATTTCCAGGGTATTCTGGCGGCAGAAGTAAACTTGCAGTTCATGTGGTCCCTGGTGGATCAACTCGAGGTGGGTGAGACAGGTTATGTATACATCGTGGATAACGAAGGCGACTTGATTGCTTTTGAAGATACTGATCGCGTGCTATCCGGTGAGAATGTAAGCCAGATCAGTAAAGTAAATGAATTTATCGTGAATCAATCGGTATCAGCCGAGCTCATGTCAGACATTAATACTTATACTGGTTTGTTGGGAGAGAGGGTCGTGGGGACCTACGTTCCACTGGGTACACCGCCATGGGCTGTCGTGACAGAATTACCACAGCGTGAGGCTTATGCACCAATCTTTCAGACCACGAGATCCTCTGCTGCCGCTATTTTGGTAATGGGAATCCTGGCAGGTCTTGCAGGTGTTATCCTAGCACGCAGGCTGGCAATACCTCTGGTTGACCTGACTGGGACGGCAACGCGTATTGCAAATGGCGAAACCCAACTGCAGGCCACCGTCGGCGGTGCGAGAGAAATCGTCACGCTTGCCACAGCATTCAATACCATGACTGCTCAATTGCGCAACTTGATCAACAGCCTGGAGCAACGCGTGCAAGAACGTACTAAGGCATTGGAAACGCGTGCTGCGCAATTAGAGACTGTCTCCAGTGTCGCACGCGCGCTCACGTCTGTACACGATATCAACGAACTTTTACCTGATATTGCAAAATTGGTTAGTGACCGTTTTGGTTTCTATCATGTTGGAATCTTTCTTTTGGATGACGCCAACGAGTTCGCTGTATTGCGCGCGGCGAATAGCGAAGGTGGGGCCAGGATGCTGGATCGGCAGCACAAGCTGAAGCTGGAAGCGACCAGCATCGTCGGATTCGTAACATCCCGCAACGAACCTCGCGTCGCCCTGGACGTTGGGACTGATTCGGTTTACTTCAACAACCCCGATCTGCCGGACACCCGCTCGGAGATGGCCCTGCCCCTCCGTATCGGCGGACGCGCAATTGGGGCGCTGGATGTACAAAGCACTCAGGCGAATGCATTCTCTGAGGAAGATGTAGCCACTCTTTCCGTCCTTGCAGATCAGGTTGCCATTGCCATTGAGAATGCCCGCCTCTTTAGCGAATCCCACGCCGCGCTGGCTGAAACAGGAAAGGCATTTGAGCGCTACATCAAACAGGAATGGGGAAGCTTTGCAGGCCAGGCTAAGAGCATCGGATATTTGTTCGATGGCAACCGCACGATACAGATACAGCCAAAGGGCCAGCCGGACAAATACAAAGCCCTTGCCCAAACTGGGCGTCTCTCACTCGAAAAGGTGTCCAGCGAAATAACCATCCCCCTCCGGCTCCGTGGGCAGACAGTTGGTTTCCTGGAGGTCAGCTCGAAAAAAGGGAGCCGGCAGTGGACGAGAGATGAAATTTTGCTGCTTGAGTCCGCGGCAGAGCGCGCGGCCCTTGCCCTTGAAAACGCCCGCCTTGTGGAAAGCGCGCAGCGCCGTGCCTCCCGCGAGCGCGCCATCGGCGAGATCTCATCGCGAATCGGCGCAGTAACCAATATAGATACAATCATGCAGATGGCAGTGGAGGAATTGGGCCGAAAGATCAGCGGCGCAATGGAAATCACGATTGAACTTGGCGAGACAGACGAGCACGCCAATTCATAAGGCACAGGCATATTTAAGATGTTGAAACGAGTACTTTCATTCTTCAAACCGCCCGTCTTCCCTGAAGATCAAGACAAGACCCGCAAGGCCTCCTATGCCCATGCCATATCACTGGCATTCACTGGTCTGATTCTTCTCTACGAACTGTACCTTTTGTCCAGCAATGATCCAGTTCAACTTTTGGCAGCAGCCAACATGGTAATCATTGTGTTGGGAATGGTGGGTGTCGTCAATTGGTGGCTTGTTCGCCAAGGAAAGGTGTCCATTGCATCTCTTTTGCTTGTGGGCCTGTTCTGGATCGGCGCCAACGGCCTGGCGGCATCCGGCTACGGCATCCGCGATACATCCTTCATCGTTAATTTTGTGGTGATGCTGGTCGCCGCGCTATTGCTTGGCTGGTGGGCGGCCGGCTTCATCGCGATTGCGAGCATCCTGGTTGCATTCGGACTGGCCAATCGCGAAGCCGCGGGATTGATCGTTCCACCCCAGTATGCCGTAACACGTTTCGCGGTGGACATATCGGCAGTGCTGGTGCTCGGCGCCTCTTTTATTTACATCCTGGTCACCGGCCTGGAGAAAGCGATCAAGCAATCGCGTAACAGTCTCAAGGATCTTGAAGCTGCGAATGCCGAACTCCATCATGCGCAATCGGATCTCCGTGCCCGCAGCACCGAACTGGTCGCGACAAACGAAATATTGCAAAAACGAACAGAACGTCTCCGCGCTGTGGCGGAAGTGGCGCGCACGGCCACGGCTGTGCAGGATTTCGATCAGCTTCTCCCGCTCATCACCAACGTCGTCAGCAAACAGCTTGGTTATTATCATGTCGGCATCTTCCTGTTGGATGAATCGCATGAGTATGCGATCCTGCGTGCGGCAAATACCCAGGGCGGCCTACAAATGCTGGCGCGGGATCATCGTTTGAAGGTTGGTGAACAGGGCATCGTAGGATTTGTCGCTTATCAAGGCAGGGCACGCGTGGCGCTGGATGTTGGTCAAGAAGCTGTATTCTTCAACAATCCAGATCTGCCTGACACGCACTCGGAAGTTGGGCTACCGCTTAAGTTCGGGCAAGAGATTATTGGAGTTTTGGATATTCAATCCACAAAAACAGAAGCATTTTCACAAGAGGATGTGGACATACTCACCGTACTGGCAGATCAGGTTTCGGTGGCGATTCAAAACGCCCGTTCATTTGAACAGGCACAACGCGCCTTGCGTGAAGCGGAAACGGCCTCCAGTCAGCTAACCAGGGAGGCCTGGTCAGGCTTTACTGAAAATCTCCAGTCAAAAGGCTTTCGCTTCGACGGCATCAAATCGGAACCATTGAAAGAGGCGCAGAAGTCGGGTCTGGAGAACGATATGTTATCGGTTCCCGTTGAGCTGCGCGGTCAATTGATCGGACGTTTAAAGTTAAAAGCTTCCAGCACCACCCGCAAATGGACCGAGGACGAACTCGCCATCATCGAATCAACCGCCGATCGCATTGCACTAGCTTTGGAAAGCGCCCGCCTGCTGGAGGAGGCACAAAAACGCGCAGCCCGTGAAGCATTCCTTTCCACGGTAGGTGCGAAACTCGGGGCCTCCTTCCAATTGGATTCAATCCTGCGTGATACTGTGGAAGAACTTGGGCAGACCCTCAAAAGCTCGACGGTTTCTTTCCAACTAGTGAATCCCTCTGCACCACCTATTGCACAGGATAATGGTGGTAACGCCGATGAAAGAGATTCAGGATGAGGCAAGCATGAAGGTTACTGACCCTAACACCTCTTTGCCAGAACAAATCAAGGCCGGGCCTGATAAAGACTTGTCCCAGACAGCGGATTTGTCGCGAACACGGCTTCTTCGAACTCTGTTGATTATTTCCATCGTCGCAGATGTTGCCGCGCTCGCTGCCTCGGCTGCGGGAGGCTTTGGTTGGCAATATCTCATCCCTATTAGCTCGCTCCTCATTTTTGCAGTAGCAAGCCTGATCGCTTTGTCACGAGGCTTTCCGAGACCTGCACAAATTCTGCTCCCTTCCTCCTTGTTTGTCGTGATAACCTATATCATCGGAGTGCCTCCCGGGTATGGGCTTCATGACATCAACCTCCTGGCCTATGCTGTGGTTATTACTCTTGCCACTCTTACACTGGGACAAAGGGGCGCTTTCCTCTTCGCCTTTCTGATCATTCTAGCTATCTGGTCGATCGGGTTTGGAGAATCGAGCGGATTCATCGTATCACCGACCAGTTCCCTAACCTTATTCCCCGTTTCCCCGATTGCTATATCCATCGTGATTCTGGCAATCACCTTCATTCAAAGGGCATTGGTCAATTTGTTGAACGAGAGTGTGCGACGTGCCCAATTCAGCGAACAGGAAGTGATCAAGCGCAACGCAGAGTTGCAGGTTATCAGCGCTGGACTTGAACAAACTATTCAGGAGCGCACCTCAGCTTTGCAAAAACGCGCAGCACAATTGCAGGCGATTACTGAACTCTCCGAAACCATTGGGCAGGTGCAGGATTTAGGCACCCTATTCCAGACGACCACTCGCCTCATCAGTGAGCGCTTCGATTTCTATCATGTCGGTATTTTCCTTGTTGACAAGGAGCGTGAATACGCCATGATGCAAGCTGCCAACAGCGAAGGCGGAAAAAGGATGTTGGCGCGCGGTCACCGTCTCAAGCTGGGAACCGGGGTTGTGGGATACGCGGCACGACTCGGGCAGCCTCGTATCGCTCTGGACGTTGGATCTGATGCGGTTTTCTTTGACAACCCTGACTTGCCAGAGACTCGTTCTGAAGCCGCCCTGCCCCTGCAAGCCCGCGGCCAGACGATCGGTATCTTGGATGTCCAGAGCACGGAAGTCGGAGCATTCTCCAGGGAAGATCTGCACGTATTGACTGCGCTTGCCAACCAGGTAGCCATTGCATTCGAAAATACCCGCTTGTTAACTGAGACGCGTGCCGCGCTCAGACAGGTGGAGGAAGTGTATGATGAATTCACCCGTGCAGAGTGGAGCAGGGCTGCTGTAAAGGCCGAACAGGCTGGATTCCGCTATCAGACCGGGCGAATCGAGATGATCGAGAAACTGCTCCACACGCCTGAAGTGGTCTCAGCGGTGAAAACCGGCTCGGTGGTTGAGAATCAGACAAACGGGTCAGAAGAGCATCACACGGTGGCAGTTCCGGTCAAATTGCGCGGCGAAGTCATCGGCGTCCTGCAGATCGAATCCAATGACCCATCCAAAACCTGGGAGGAGGACGAGATCAGCTTGGTGGAGGCAGTGGCCGAACGCGCGGCCTTTGCGCTGGAAAATGCGCGCCTATTCCAGGATGCACGTCGACGTGCGGCAAAAGAACGCTTGATCTCAGAAGCTACCTCGCGGATCAGTGGCGCGCTCAATTTGGAGAACATTCTGCAAACTACTGCACAGGAATTGGAACGCGTGCTGGGTGGTTCCGAGGTGTTGATTCGATTCCAGACGAAGGAGCCAAAGTGAATCTGCAAACCCTGGCCTTCATCGTCATAGTCCTTGTCTTCCTCGTTTTGATCGGGCTGGTTGCCAGAAACTTTCGCAATTTCAGCCTGCGCGTCAAAATTCTGCTAGGAATTCTGCTCACTGGCAGCCTTGCCCTGGGAATTCTAGCGTTCTTTGCCATCACCCGGGCGGCAGTGATCAGTGACTCTCTTTCCAACAGGCTGGATACCAGCGTACGCCTGCTGGCCGAAGAGCAGCTGGTGAATACCGCATTCCTGGAGGCGGACCGCGCCAACCAATTCTTTGAAGGAATCGAGAGGCAGGTTACCAGCCTGGCTTCCTATAGGGTATCGCTCGAAAGCCAAAAGCTGACTTTCAACCAGGGTACGTATTGGGATGCTACAGCCGAGCTCACCCGCCTGGAAGGCGGCCAGTATGGAAACTCGGCGGCAGACCCGTCTTCTGTGTTCGTACCGGCCAATACCAGATTGAGTGACGAAATTCTGGCTGAGCTGAATACCTCGGCCTATCTGGATTTTTCTGCCCCCTCCTCCCTGGAGGGAAATCCATCGATGCTCGCCATCTATTATATTAGCGCCACTGGCGCTGTCAGGTATTATCCAAACATAGGACTGGCATCTTTGTTGCCACCTGATTTCGACGCCACCTCACGTCCATACTACAGGATCACCGCCCCGCTTTTCAACCCCCAGCGACTCTCTCGCTGGACCATACCATATGTGGATGCGGCCGGAGGCGGATTGGTGGTAACTGTTGCGTCGCCTGTTTATATTGGTGATACGTTCAATGGCGTTGTAGCGGCTGACATACAATTATCGCGTATTACAGAGCAGGTCTCCTCGCTCAAGATTGGCCAAACAGGCTATGCCTTTATGATCGACGACGCGGGCCGGATTATCTCGATGCCGCCAGCTGGCTATGCAATGTTTGGTATCAACCCGGAAGCATTGGCACCTGAGGAATACTTTAAACAAACGGTCATGGGGGCGGGTCCAGATGAACTCAGTTCCATCACCAATCGCATGACGGCAGGTGGTAATGGATTGAACATCATCAAAGTAAACGGTGCGGATACTTATATCTCCTACGCGCCCATAAAGGCGAATGGCTACAATCTTGCGCTGGTTGTGCCGGTCTCAGAAATGCAGACGGCCATTGTGGCTGCGCGCAATGAAACTCGATCTCAGATCCAGACCTCGCTCTGGCAGGCCGCGGTGATCCTTGTAGGTTTATTAGCAGTCGCAATCGTCATCAGTCTTGCCATCAGTCAGGTCATCTCGGCTCCGGTGGTCAGGTTGACGGAAACGACGAATCAGATTGTGGAGGGTGATCTTACCGCGCAAGCCCTGGTCACGTCGCATGATGAGACAGGCAGGCTGGCGGAGGCCTTCAACACGATGACCTCGCGCCTGCGCGAAGCCCTTATGGGCCTGGAGCAGCGCGTCGCGGAACGTACAGCCGAACTGGCACTGGCAAACGAAAGGAACGAACGCCGCGCAAAACAGTTCGAGTCCATCGCAAAAGTTTCCGGCACGATCAGCTCGACCAGAAACCTGGACAATCTTCTGCCGCAAATCACATCTATTATCAGCGATGAATTTGGTTTCTATCACGTCGGTATTTTCCTGCTCGACACCGCCAGGGAATATGCGATCCTGAGCGCAGCGAACAGCGAGGGTGGTCAAAGAATGCTGGAGCGCAGTCATCGTCTCAAAGTTGGTGAGACTGGCCTGGTTGGTTACGTGACCAGCACCGGCAAGCCGCGTGTTGCCTTAGATACCGGAGCGGATGTTATATTCTTCGACAATCCTGATCTCCCTGAAACGCGCTCGGAGATCACCCTGCCCCTGCGAGTCGGTGAAGAGATCATCGGCGCGCTGGATGTGCAAAGCAAGCAACCCAACGCGTTCAATCAGGAGGATATTCAAATCCTTAGCACCCTGGCCGATCAGGTCAGCATCGCGATCGAGAACGCCCGTCAGCATGAGGAGACGCGCAGGGCTTTGGTTGAGTCTGAGTCACTTTCCCGGCAATTCATTCAATCTGGATGGAGCCGCTTCGCCCGGTCACAGTCCATCGAAGGTATCCGGCATACGGGTGCAAAATCCACATTACTTTATCGGAAATCTGGCAATGAGAATGGAAAGGGCCAATCGGGCACCGGCCAACTTTGGCCAAGAGGTCGAGGCGCCGTGCTAGCGCTTCCGGTCAAATTGCGCGGGGAAGTCATCGGTACGGTGGATATCCGTTCGCCGGAGAACCAGAAATGGGATCAGGATGAATTGGACATCGTCAACGCCATTCTGGAACGGGCTGCCATCGCCATGGAAAATGCCCGGTTGCTGACAGAAAGCCAGAAACTAGCGGCTAAGGAACGCACGATCGGAGAGATCTCGGCCAAGATCAGCGCGCAAAGCGAAATTGAAGAACTGCTCAAAACTGCCGCACAGGAACTTGGACGTTCACTGCCGGGCATGGAGATCTCGATTCAACTGGCGAAGGAAGCGACCGAATGATCAAAAGATTCTTTAGCCCACCGGTATTTGAAAACGATGACGATAATTTCCGCGCCAGGTTCATTAATGGTTTCGCCTGGACCGTCATCGCACTGCTGGGTTTTTCCCTCATCCCCTATTTCAAAGAATCAGCTGTGGATGACACACCCATCGTGCTTTCCGGTTTGATTTTGGCAGCTATTGCCACACTGGTATTATTGCGTCGCAAGCAAATTCTCGTCAGCGGGCTCACAATCATCGTCCTCGGCTGGATCGGGCTGGCCTATCAGGCCTATGCTGCCGATGGTGTAAAGGATGTTGTTATTGTTGCATATGTCGCGCTGGGTTTGTTGGCCAGTATTGTCATCAATTTGCGCGCAGGCGTCATTGTCATTTTTGCCAGCATTGGAATGATCTGGGCGCTGGAACTCCTCGAAACCACTGGGTATATTTCGCCCCACATCCAGGATCCGTTTGGCTACGCGCGTGATCTATCCCTCATTTTTGTTGCGATTGCGTTTCTGATCAACCTCAGCACAAAGAGCTTAAGCGACGCGATCAGCCGGGTTCACAAGAGTGAAGAGAGCCTGCGTATTACAAACCAAAGCCTGCAAGAGCTGAATCAAAATCTGGAGAACAGGGTTGCCAACCGAACCGCAGAACTGGAGCTTGCCAACCAGCGCAATGAAAAGCGCGCCCGACAGTTCGAAGCCATTGCGCAAGTGGCGCGTGCCACGGCCAGCAATCAGGACCTTGAAACACTACTCCCGAACCTGGTCGACGTCATCAGCCGGCAGTTTAGCTTCTACCACGCAGGTATTTTCCTTTTGGATGAGATTCGCGAATTTGCCGAATTGCGGGCGGCAAACAGTGAAGGCGGAAGGCGCATGCTGGCGCGCGGACACAAACTCGGCGTCGGACAGAGTGGCATCGTGGGCTTTGTATCAGCCACTGGAAAACCCCGCATCGCTCTTGACGTGGGAGATGACGCGGCGTTCTTCAACAACCCCGACCTCCCCAGTACGCACTCCGAAATGGCGCTTCCACTACGCGTGGCAGACGAGATCATTGGCGTGCTGGATGTTCAGAGCACGACGTCCAATGCATTTCAGGAAGAGGATATCGATGTGCTTTCCACCCTGGCAGACCAGGTAGCCATCGCCATCCAAAATGCCCGATCCTACGATACCACGCAGCAATTACTGAAGGAAGCCCAACGAGCCTCTGGCTCATTCGTCGGTGATGCCTGGCGTATTCTTCAGGCTCAGGAAGCTACGCCCATCGGATACCGTGTAGCCGAGAACAAGCTCACCCTGCTCGCTAAGCCTCTTTCATCAGCTCTCATCAACGAGGCTATTTCGGGCAAGAAGGTGGCCAAGGAAAATGGACAGAAGGCCACTCTGGCCATTCCGATCCGCTTGCACGATGAAGTGATCGGAGTGATGGATATTCAGGTTCCCCACGCGCATGAATGGGAAACCGATGAGGTTGACATCGCTCAAGCTGTGGCTGAACGATTGTCGCTGGCGCTCGAATCCGCGCTGCTATTAAAGTCAACCCAGCGCCGGGCCGACATAGAACGCATCACGGCTGATATATCCGGCAAGATTGGGGCTACTACCCAGTTCGACTCCATTTTGCGAACAGCCGCGGAAGAACTCAGCCGGGTGCTGGGCGGCTCAGAAGTGCTTGTTCAATTACATAGTGAAGTGCTGGAAGAAGAAGTGTAAGCCTATTTGATATGTAGAGTGAGTTTTGAAGATGAAAAGTTTTACAACCGGCCAACTTCGTGATCCCAATAATCCTCTGCGGGCACGGAATGCACTAAGAATCGCGATGATTCTGCTCGTGGCATTCCTGTTGCTGTTTGGTCTTTTCGCTTACTTTACACAGGTCATCGGCAGCGGGCAGTTATATGTCCTGGCAGCTACAACCTTCACCAGTGCGGCCATGAACGCCCTGGCTCTTCGTTATGGCAGGCAAAAACATTTCGAGACTGCCGCATATCTCATGATGGCCAGTATAGTCATATTCTGCCCAGTTGCCACATTCGTTCTTTCTGGTGTCGGTTTGGCGCTGGGGATGTGTAGTCTGGCCGCAATTCTCATGATCGCTTCACTCACCTTACTTCCCGCGCAGATCACTCCGGCCAATGTGACAGGCATCCTCTTCGGTATTGCACTCATACTCTTGGATACCTTCTTTCCATCCGAACGACTCGAGATTCAGATGGTCAAGGTCTTTCTTCCGGCAGTTGCCGTGACTAGCCTGGGCTTCTTCAGCTATTATGTCATGCAGCAATTCTCAAATTATCCTCTTCGCACAAAACTGGTCATATTCTTCATTATGGTTGCCATCTTCTCGGTGGGCACGGTGGCGGTTGTAACGAATATCCTCGCTCGCAACGTAGTGGAGCAGCAGGTGGGACAACTGCAACAGAATCTTGCAGAACGCCTCGCGACTGACACCGGCAAGGAACTTGAATCGAATATCGAGATCCTACAAGCCACGGCCACCCAATTTGAGGAGTTCGTCGCAAATACCAATGATCTCTATGTAGGCGAACAGGACGAGATTCTTAAGCTCATTATGGATTTGGACAATCGCTGGGGCGCGGCCGACGATCAAAGTTTACTGATACGTGGCGTGATCAACAACGCAGTTGCTGATGAACTGCGTGAGTTTCAGGAACATTTCCCCCACCATGTTGAACTGTTTATCACAGATAAATACGGCGCCAATATTGGCGCGACCAACCGCACCACCGATTACTACCAGGCTGACGAAGATTGGTGGAAGGCAGCATACAATCAGGGACAAGGCAGGGTCTATATTGGCCAGCCTGAATTCGACGATAGCAGCCAGACCTATGCGGTCATCATGGCAATACCGCTTTCTTATGAAGGGGAAGTAGTTGGCATATTGCGAAGCACGCTGGAGGTCACCGCCATCGTTGAAAACCTGCAACAAGGATCCTTGAGCGGAACAATTGATGTTGATTTACGTGTTGCCAAAGACACCTTGCTAAATGGCCATCCGCTCCCGGCCGACGAGCTTTCCGGTATCGATAGTGTCATGGGACGGTTCGGAGAGATCAATTACGAGGGTGTAGCAAGTCTTGTCAGCCAACAGCGCGTTTTTTCATCCGCGAACAGTTCCACTCAGGATGCAGTGTCACAACTGGGCTGGAGTATCATCGTACACCGTGATCTGCGCGATGCTCTTGAACCCATTCAACAGCAAGCCCGTGTGATTACAATGGTGGCGTTGGTCATTACAGTACTGGTTGGCATTCTAGGGCTGTTTGCCTCTCAAAGACTCGCGGCACCTATCCTTTCGCTCACCGATGTGACCAGAAGAGTTACGGAGGGTGATCTGGCTATTCGGGCCCACATCACGACTCAGGATGAAATCGGAGCGCTGGCAAACTCCTTCAACCGCATGACGAGCCAACTTCAGGATACCATGGGCAGTCTCGAGCGACGTGTGGCCGAGCGCACGGCTGACCTGGAATTGTCACGTCTCGTCAGCGAACGCCGCGCCCAGGAGCTTCAGTCGATCAGTGAAATATCGAGGACCATTTCCACCGAACAAAGATTGGAAATTCTGTTACCGCTGGTCACACGTCTTGTGAGCGAACGCTTTGACTTTTCTCACGTAGGCATCTTCTTTGTAGACGACACCAAACAATTCGTCGTACTGCAAGCCTCGAATAGCGCAGGTGGCAAGAGGATGCTGGCCCGCGGTCACCTGCTCGCAGTGGGAACTGGTATTGTCGGCAACGTGGCGCTCTCCGGGAAACCCCGTATCGCCCTGGACGTGGGATCCGACGCTGTTTTCTTTGATAATCCGGATCTCCCGGAAACCCGCTCCGAAATGGCACTGCCCCTGAATTTCCGTGGCGATGCCATAGGCGTGCTGGATGTGCAAAGCACGAAACCCGGTGCCTTCACAGAAGGCGACGTGAACATCTTGAGCATCCTTGCCGATCAAATTGCCATTGCCATTCAGAATGCCCGCCTTTTTGGTCAAACACAACAGGCGCGTGAAGAGGCCGAGAATCTATATAATCAGTTCCACCGCACCGAATGGAAGACTTTCCTGCAGCAGAATATGAAAGTTGGATACCGGCAGACGTTAAGCGGTGGGCAAGCACTTCAGAAGCCCATTGAAAACGATGAAATTCGCCAGGCCTTACACGAGGGCCGGGTGGTCGTCCTGGAAGGAAATAACGACCGGGCCAGACCTTCCATTGCAGTGCCGGTTCAATTGCGCGGTCAAACCCTTGGCATACTGAATATCACTGGTTCTAAGAATCGCAAATGGAATCAGGACGAGATCAACCTGGCCCAGGCGATCTCAGACCGCCTGGCACTGGCGTTGGACAATGCCCGGCTGTTGCAGGAATCCCAGCGCCGCGCCGCCAAGGAGGCCAAGATTGGTGAAGTCACATCCAAGATCGGTGCCTCTATCAACATGCGTAATGTGCTCCAAACCGCAGTGGAAGAACTGGGTCGTGCACTGCCCGGTTCCGAAATTGTGATTCAGTTTCAGAGTTCGCAGGAGAATTAAGTTATGAGAGACGAAACACCGACTCCTGTGGACATCGTCCGGAACTACCCTCTCAGCCTGCGCACAAAACTGGTTTTGGGCTTTACGCTGTTGTCAGCCTTCGTTTCATTCCTTACTGCGATCGGCATGTATAATAATCTGCGGGGTCAGGTATTCGACGAGTTCAGGAGTCGCGCCTTGGGAATTGTCGAACTGACCTCCCTCCAGGTGCAGGCTGATGAGTTACAACAAATAGCAGATCATCAAGACGAGAACTACGAAAATATCCAGCTCCAGCATTCGAGGATTCGCTCGAGTAACCCCGATATCAGGCGTATATTCATCCTCCAAAAAGAGGATCAAGGCATCTATTTCGTTACGGATACGGGCGAGCCGGGTGGAACGAATCCTGCGGTGTTTGGCGACAGATACGCTGATCCATCAGAATTTCTGATCGAAAACTTTGATGGCATGAACGACGCCACTGTGGAACCCGACATCATAACCGGACCGGATGGTTCATTGCTTCCTGCCTATGCTCCGCTCTTGACGAGTGACGGGCAACGTGTCGGCGTCATCGGGGTGGAGATACAGGCAGACGCCCTTCTGCAGAAACAAAGACAAATTTTACTTTTAGCATCCGGAGTTTTTCTGGTCGCCCTCCTCTTAGGTGCGTTCTTTGGATACGTGGCCGGAAACGCGCTGACAGAACCTATCATTGAACTTATCGAAGGGGCGCGGGCGCTTACAACGGGCAAGCTGGATCAACGCATTGAGCTCAGGACGCGGGACGAGGTGGAGGAACTCGCCAAGACATTCAATGGCATGGCAAGCGAAATCCGCGGATTGATCGGCGGTTTGGAAACGCGCGTGGCCGAACGCACAAAGGATCTCGAAGTCCAGTCAAGGGAGCTGGAATTTGCCAATCGAAGAATGCAGCGCCGCGCCACTCAATTCGAAGCGCTGGCACAAGTGACGCAAGGCATCATATCCATTCGTGATCTTCAGGATTTGCTTCCACGCATCACGACCGTGATCAGTAACAATTTTGGCTTCTATCACGTAGGCATTTTCCTGCTCGACGAGATCAGCGAGTACGCAGTGCTCATTGCTGCAAACAGTTCCGGCGGACAACGCATGCTGGCACGCCATCATCGTTTGCGGGTGGGCGAAGAAGGCATTGTGGGCTATGCGTCCTCGACCGGTAAGCCCCGCATTGCTCTCGATGTCGGACAGGACGCCGTCTATTTCAACAACCCCGATCTGCCTGGAACCCATTCAGAAGCCGCACTGCCCCTTATCAGCAAAAACATTATTGTCGGAATCCTCGATGTGCAAAGCACGGAAATCGCCGCTTTCACCAAGGAGGACATCCAGATGTTGAATCTACTCGCAGACCAGGTAAGCCTGGCGATCCAGAATGCCCGGTTATTCGATGAAACCCGCCGGGCGCTGGCAGAAGCTGAACTGATGGCACGGCGCTCTACACGGGAAGCCTGGTCGCGGCTCCCTGAACAACAAAAATTGCTCGGCTACCGGTATGATGTGGCGGGCGCCTCGCCCCTCAAACATGCCGTAAAATTAGCCCTGGACGAAGGTAAACGCAAGAAGGCCGAACCAAGTCAGACCGTCGTCCCAATCGCATTACGTGGTGAAGTAATCGGTGAGCTGCTGGTTCAATCCCCCTCCGGCAAAGCATGGTCAGCAGATCAAATCGACCTGATCAAAGCGGTAGCGGAACGCGTAGCGTTGTCTGCAGAAAATGCACGGCTCTTTGAGGAAACCACTGCGCGGGCTGACCGCGAACGGCTGGTATCTGAAATCACCAGCAAAATTAGAAGTAACAATGATCCACAATCCATGATTCAAACGGCGATTCAGGAACTTCGAGCCGCGTTGGGCGCCAGCCGTGTGGATGTGATTCCCCAAACCGCTGCCGGCTCCCCGCGGGCCAGCGACCAAGGCAGAGTGAAACCATGACATACAATATCGCAATGTCCAATGAAAAAGGCGGCGTCGCCAAAACCACTTCCACCTTATCGCTGGGCGCCGCACTGGCTGAATTGAACTATCGCGTGCTGCTCGTCGATCTGGATCCACAGGCCAATCTGTCCCTCGCGCTCGGGCTGGAGACCGGCGAATCAAATACCACCTCAGCTCATGTCCTGCTCGAAAACGCCAGCTTGCAGTCTGCAATTCGCAAAACTGACATCGCAAACCTTGAACTGGTTCCGTCCAGCTTTCGGATCGAGACTGCCGAACAATTTCTTCCCATGCGGACGCATTATCTCACTACGCTTCGCAGCGCGTTTGAGGTGGATCGGCTGCCCTATGACTATGTCCTGCTCGATTGCCCTCCTGCCCTGGGCGCCATCACACTCAACGCACTGGCCGCTGCCGACCTCTTGATTATCCCCACGCAAGCCGAATATTTCTCGGCCTATGCCCTGCGCAACATGATGGGGACGATTCGCCGCATCCGGCAGGAAGTGAACCCACGACTGGCCTACCGTATCCTCGTTACCCTGCTGGACCGCCGGAATCGCACTCATCGAAATATCTTCGAACAACTGCAAGCCACCTTTGGGCAAGGCGTATTTACAACTGTGATCGAAATTGACACAAAACTGCGCGAAAGCCCAATCGCAGGTGTCCCCATTACTCAGTATCGGCCCAACAGCCGGGGTTCGCAGCAATATCGCGTGCTGGCCCAGGAGTTAATTGAATATGCCAAAGAAGAAGCCAATCGCCAAACGACTCAATAAGCTGTTTGACGATATCAAACAGGAGGAGCCGAACGCGGACGTCTCGGCGCGCCCGCAGATAAGCTTGCCTACCGAACAGGTGCAGCCCGTTCCGGAGTCCAAGCCTGTTACGGTCCGCGCGCCACGGTTCAGGGAAGCGAGTCAGCAAATTCTGCCACAAACTGAGACGGGCATCCGGCATCAATTCGACATGGGGCAAAATAACTGGGCCATTCTGCAGGTGGCTGACGATATGCCCAACCGGCATTGGACCGATGAGGAAAAACTGTTGGTCGAACAGGTGGCTGATCAGCTTTCACTGGCACTCGAGAATGCCCGCCTGTTCCAGGAAACCCAGGCACGAGCTGAGGAGTTGGTGGTACTCAACGAAATGGGCAACGAGCTAGCCGCGCAACTGGACCAAACAGGAATAGCAGCTGTTATCCACAAACACACGTCAAGGCTGATAGACACCAAGAACTTCTATATCGCGCTGTTCGATGAAAAAAACAACGAAAAATCGTATCCGATCGCATTCGAAGAAGGGCGGCAAATCCAGCTGGGAAAAGGCAGCGTCACCGGCCGAGGCTTTACCGACTACATTATCCAGAACCGCGAGGCTGTTTTTGCGCCCAATGATGTGCTGGGGCACATGCAGCGACTCGGGATTTCATTTGTTCCGTTAAATGAGGATGATACGCCATCCCAATGCTGGCTGGGTGTGCCCATGATGATTGGTGATCGCGTCTTGGGTGTCATTGCGGTTCAAAGCGTTGACATAGCAGACCTCTACGATGAACATGATCGCGACATCCTGACCACCATCGCCAGCCAGGCCGGCATTGCGCTGGAGAATGCCCGTCTCTTTCAGGAAACCCAACGGCGCGCCGAAGAGACTGCTGCCCTCGCAGAAGTAGGACGTGAGATCTCAGTGACACTCGATCTGGAAGCTGTTCTCACGAGGATCGTTGTTTACGCGCGCGAGTTGTTTCGGGCGGAGAGCGGCGCGGTCTATCTGCCAGAACCTGACAAGGCCAGCTGGCGCGCCATCGCGGTGGTTGGAGCAGAAGCGGATGAGATCAAGAACGACCCGGTCGAAAGCGGTCAAGGCATCCTTGGAAACATCCTCCTGCAAAAAGCAGGTCGGATCGTAAACGACGCTTCCAATGTACCCGGAGCGATTACGGTCAAGGGTACGCAGGAGAGACCATTCGAGCACATCATGGCAACTCCGGTTTTATCGCTGGATCGCATCAGCGGCCTTATCTCTGTCTGGCGCACGGGTGAAGGACGCGAGTTCACGCCTCCCGAATTGGAGTTTCTGACCAATCTTGCCCGCCAGGCCGCGATAGCGATTGAGAACGCGCGCCTGTTCCGAGAGTCGGAGACTCGGGCTGCGGAATTGGCGACTTTGAATGAATTGTCTTCCTCCTTATCTACGCAACTTGACCTAAATCAAATTGTGAGCACCATTTATACCGGTGTGGTTCGTCTGCTGGATGCCAAGAACTTCTACGTCGCGTTCTATGAGGCTGACACGAATGAAATCGTGTTTCCGCAAAACGTATCTGAATCTGAGCTGGATAGTAAGATTACGCGCCTCCCAATGGGCCAGGGTATCACTTCTTACATGATTCAAACCGGCCAAAGCGTCCTCATCACCGAGGGATCAGATAAATGGATGCAGGAAAGAGGTCTGGACGCGGCCGGTGCACCGGCCAAGTCATTCTTGGGTGTTCCCCTGATTCGGGGCAGTGAGGTGCTCGGTGCAATGGCCGTCCAGAGCTACGATCAGTACAATGCCTATGACCAGCACGACCTGCAGCTCCTGACCGCATTTGCCAGTCAGGTGGCGGTTGCATTCGAAAATGCCCGCCTCTTCCAGGACGTGAGCGAAAGCCAGGCCCAGCTCTCAGAGGCCCTGCAAATCGCCCGCATTGGTTATTTTGAGATCGAATGGCAATCACAGATCATTACCTTCACCGATGAATTGTTTTCTTTGCTGCACACATCCGCGCAGAAGGAGGGCGGCTTTCAGTTTCCGCTGGAGGAGGCCCTGCGAAAGTTCATCGTAGCGCAGGATATTCCATTGGCAACCCGAGCGGTCCGGGATGCGATTGAGGGCAAAAGTGATCACGGTGCTTTGACTTCCGAAGTGCGCTACAAGACTGCAGACGGAAGGGTAATCTGGGTCAGTTCAACCTACAAAGTTGAGCGTGATGCTCAGGGTCAACCTGTCCGAGTGGCAGGTTCATCCCAGGACATCACTGAACGCAAGACCAATGAATTAACACAGGCCGCGATCACGCAGATCTCGGAAAGCGCCCTCATAGCCAGCACATTGGACGAGTTGCTGGGCTCGGTCCATGAAGCTGTCAAAGTTGTTTTGCCCGCCGAGAATTTCTATGTGGCTTTGTATGATTCGAGGGCCCACCAGATCAGCTTTCCATATTATGCCGATGAGGTCGACACCGACTGGGCGCCACGCCCACTCGGCAAGGGCCTCACCAGTTATGTCATCCGAACCGGTCGGACTCTGCGCACCACTCCCGAGATTTTCTCCGATTTGGAAGCATCTGGCGAAGTTGTTAACGATGGCGTCCGAAGTGTGAACTGGCTCGGCGTACCGCTCCGTTCGAAGCAATTGGTGATCGGTGTTATGGCTATCCAGACCTATACCCCATCCATCTCCATCACCGAAAAGCACGCCGAAATACTATCGATCCTATCAACTCAGCTGACATTCGCCATTGAACGCCTACAAGCCAGCGAAGCGCTCTCGAAATCTGAGGCTGACCTGCGCGCTCTTTTTTCCTCGATGCAGGACGTCGTTTTGGTTATCGATAAAGACACTCGATACGTACGCATTGCCCCCACCAATCCCTCGCTCCTATTCCGCCCGCCAGAGCAATTGCTGGGCCAACGGATGGATGAAATCCTGCCAGCAGAGACACACGAGCCCTTCCGCACCGCGATACGGCAGGCACTGGCGTCGAACGAAGTGGTACAGATCGAATACAAATTGCCCCTCAACAACAGCGATTATTGGTTCCTGGCGAACGTTTCGAAATTGAACGAAAATGAAGTGTTCTGGGTTGCCAGGGAAATCACCGAACGCAAGCAGGCTGAACAGGCTCTGCAGCGCCGTAACACCTACCTGGCTGCCTCCGCTGAGATCGGCCGTCTCGTCACATCCACACTGGACCTGAATACCATCTTCAGCCGCACAGTAAGCCTGCTGAGTGACAGATTCGGTTTTTACTTTGCCGCCATTTATGTCATTGACGAAACGGGTTTCCACGCCGCATTACGCGAAGCCAAGGGAGAAGCGGGCGAAAAAATGAAGGCCCAAAGATATACTGTCGGCGTGGGCTCACAAACCATGGTTGGCCGCGTGGCAGATACCGGCCAGGCCAGGATCGCCAATGACATAACGCAAGATCCTTTCCACCAGCCAAACCCATTCCTGTTGGACACTGAGTCTGAAGCCGTGATCCCGTTGCGGGTGGGAGAACGCAAGATCGGCGTCATTGACATCCATTCCAGAAGTCTGAATAGCTTCTCGGAGGATGAGGTTTCCGTGCTGCAATCGCTCGCGGACCAGGTTGCCATCGCGATAGACAACGCCTCCTCCTACGAACGTTCCCAGGCCCTGATCAAGGAACTGCAGGAACTCGATCAACTCAAGAGCCAGTTCCTGGCGAACATGAGTCATGAACTGCGCACCCCGTTGAATTCCATCATTGGATTCTCGCGCGTCATCCTCAAAGGCATCGATGGGCCTGTCAGCGACATGCAGCATCAAGATCTCACTGCCATCTACAATTCTGGTCAGCACCTGCTTGGTCTTATCAACGACATCCTTGACCTGGCTCGCATCGAAGCCGGAAAAATGGAACTCAATTTTGAGGAAGTCAAGCTCGGCGAAATGGTCAACAGTGTGCTCTCCACCGCCAAAGGTCTGGTCAAGGAAAAACCCATTCACCTGGTGCCAAAGATCCCGGCAGATATGCCAACCGTACGCGGCGATACCATGCGTGTGCGCCAGGTCATGATCAATCTCTTGTCCAACGCTTCCAAATTCACCGATGAAGGCTCGATCACAGTTGAGAGCAGAGTGCAGACCGGTCCCAATGGAAAACCTGAAGCGCTCATCAACGTCATTGATACCGGGCCCGGAATCTCAGAGGATGGACAGGCAAAACTTTTCCGAGCCTTCTCGCAGGTAGATGGTTCCGCGACTCGCAAGACGGGTGGTTCTGGTTTGGGCTTGTCCATATGCGCCAATCTTGTTCAACTTCATGGCGGTCGTATTGGCGTGACGAGCACGGAAGGCAAGGGTTCTACTTTCTGGTTCACCCTTCCATTATTCCACCAGCCTCTTGAGAGAATTCCTGAAGACAAGAAAATAATCCTTGCCATCGACGATGACCCGCAAGTAATCAGCCTCTATGAACGCTACCTCAATACCGAAGGCTATTATGTAGTCCCGCTTACGGATCCATCCAAAGCCAAGGAAAAGATTCTGGAGATTAAACCCTACGCGGTGACGCTCGACATCATGATGCCCAATACAGATGGGTGGACGGTTCTCACCTCGCTCAAATCTGATCCCGAGACCAGGCAGGTACCTGTCGTGATCTGCTCCATCATCGAACAGACTGATAAAGGCTTCAACCTTGGCGCTTCAGATTATCTAGTGAAACCCATTCTCGAAGAGGACCTGGTCCAAGCCATCAATAAGTTGAACAGAAATGGCGACATCCGAGAAGTACTGGTCATCGACGATGATCTGAATGATCTCCGCCTGATCGAAAAGATCCTGACCCAACACGGTCATTACAAACCTACGCTGGCGCAGGGCGGACGAAAGGGCTGGCAGGCCATCAATGCTAGGCCGCCCCAGGCCATCATTCTCGATATATTCATGCCGGAAATGGATGGATTTACAATATTAGAGAAATTGCATGAAAATCCTGACTTGCGTGAAATCCCGGTTTTGGTGGTCAGTGGTGGAGGCTTGACTAATGAACAGCATCAGCAACTCGCCGATTACGGCAAAAGGCTGATCACCAAAGGTTCGCTCAAGGAAGATGAATTGATCGCAAGTATCGAAAACGCATTGAAACAGATACAGTAATCTGTTCCAACCTATTGCTCTCAACTTTGCAAGAGGGATCCTATTTTATGTCTTTTCTCATCAAATGTCTGGATTGCGGCTATGCGGCGCCGTTCATACCCAGTTCGATGCACTGCCCGCAATGCCACAGCCAGTGGCGGGAAGCGCAATACGACCTGGCCGAAGCTGCGAAAACCTTCCCGTCGGAAATCAAGGAAAGACCCTTTGATCTCTGGCGGTATAAGGAACTACTGCCGATTCGCAATCCCAACCCGACCCTGCGACTCGGTGAGGGCGGTACACCGCTCATCCCGGCTGCCAATCTGGGTATGATGCTCGGCCTGCAAAACCTGTTCATCAAGGATGAACGTCAGGGGCCCACCTCGTCATTCAAGGACCGGCAGGCCGCCGTCACGATTGCTGCACTCAAGGAAGGCGGCATCACCGAGATGGTGGCCGCCTCCACCGGCAACGTCGCCATCGCGCTATCTGCCTATGCAGCTCGAGCGGGAATCAAGCTCTGGGCATTCGTCACCAGCCTCGTCCCCGGAGTCAAGATGCGTGAAATTGCCCTCTATGGGAGTCAGGTTGTAAAGATCACGGGTTCCTACGATGAGGCTAAGAAGGTTGCCGCCGAATTCGCTCGTCAACGCGGTCTGTATCAGGATATGGGTGCACGTACGGTAACAGCCGTGGAAGCGATGAAAACCATTGCATTCGAGGTGGCTGAACAACTCACCATGCAGCAGGGACCAGCAGTCGGCTCAACGAAGGAAAAACCAAAATGGCGCACACCGGATTGGTATATTCAGGCCATCAGCGGTGGAATGGGTCCGTTGGGTGTATATAAAGGCTTTTGTGAATTAAAGGGGCTGGGGCTGATCGACCGCATCCCTGCAATCGTACCGATCCAGGTGGATGGTTGCGCGCCCATGGTATTGAGTTGGAAGAAGGGGCTCGAAAAGGCAGAGCCAGTCCTCTCGCCAAAGACCCGCATCGAAACCCTGGCTACGGGTGATCCTGGACGTACCTACACGATGCTACGCAATCAGGTGAATGAAACCGGCGGTGTGTTCGAGAGTGTCAGCGATGAAGAGGCATTCCGTGCCATGCATGTGCTCGCCAAGATGGAAGGCATTTCGGCTGAGCCAGCCGCCGGTGTGGCATTTGCCGGCTTGTTCAAATTGGTGCGTGCCGGCCTTATCAAGCCGACAGATACTGTCGTTGTCAATTGTACGGGCCATACCCTGCCGGCCGAACAATACCTGTTCGGCGAAGGCTGGACGCGGGATGTGGATCTGCATGTCAAGGAGGAGCAAACACCGACTCCCCAGGAAGGCTTGCTCTCCGCGCTCAACAATGTGACGCCAAACCGGTTCTCGCGCGTCGTGGTGGTGGATGATACCGCCGAGGCCCGGCGCCTCATCCGTCGTATTTTGCAGTCGCAGGGCGATTTCGAGATCTATGAAGCCACCAATGGACGCGAGGCCATCGAGCTTGTCAGCAAAGAGATTCCAGATTTGGTGATCCTGGACCTCATGATGCCCGAGGTGGATGGCTTCGCCGTGCTCGATGAACTACGGAGCAAACCCGAGACTGCCAACATTCCGGTCATTGTGGCAACCGCTAAAGAATTAACGGTAGACGAAAAAAGCCGGCTGCAAGGTCAGATACAATCGCTCATGTTAAAAGGTGATTTTCTAAATGATGAGTTCCTGGAGGAAGTGCGATCCTTGATTCGATAATATAATAGGAAATCATCGCCAGGCAGATCATTGCCCGCCAGCGTCGAACCTATAACCTTTCAATTGGACACGGATAAAGGACGAGATGGCAATCAAACCGTTGAAAAGCGGAACCAGCCAATCATCCATATTTTTTCTGCTTGTCACATTATTACAGGTAGACTTTTGTAATTGCTTTGGAAGACAGCATCGAGAAGTAGAGTTACCATGATGATGTGGCACTCTCAAGGGCAAAGCATCCAAATGCATAAAGTCCGAATCCAAGGAATCAATGCCGCTCTCATATCCGCGTTTTTCCTGGGACTGGCACCTGTATTTGGGAAAGCGGCCATGGGACCAGATCATTTCTCGCCGCTGGCAGTGGTCGCGTTACGCACCGGCCTGGCGGCATTATTGTTGTTCCTGCTCGTGGCGATTTTCGAACGCAAGTTCATCTTCATTTATCCGGCGGGTTTGCTGGGCTGCGCGTTGGCCGGTGGAATCAACGGAATTGGTTCGGTTTTTTACTACATAGGTTTGAGCCGGCTCAACGCCAGCGTTGCTCAAATGCTGTATGCACTGTATCCATTTTTTGTTGCCATCTGGCTGAGGCTTGACCATCAGGCTCCCTCCAGGCTTACAGCCCTACGCATGATCATCGCCGGCATCTCCGCGTTCCTGCTCACGTGGGCAGGAACCGGCACGATCGATCTGGTGGGTGTGCTGTTCATGTTGATCGCTGCCGCGTTTTACGCCTTTCACATCCCCATCAACCAGCGTGTGTTATATGATGTACCTGCACCCACAGTAACACTGTACACGCTCATCTCAATGAGCGCAATCGTGATCCCGGTCTATTTGATTGCTGACAGAAGTCTTCCTCCGCCCAATACGCCGTGGTGGCCCATCGTCGCGCTGACAGCCGTTACATTCGCGTCCCGCCTGATGCTTTTCACCGGAGTCAAACACATTGGTGGGATGCAAACTGCACTCTTGGGCCTGGGAGAACTTGTAGTGGCCGTTTTCTTCAGCCACGTGATCCTGGGCGAATCTCTGACCTTTATTCAGTGGATTGGCATGATAGGTCTGGTCATTAGTTTGTTACTGGGCTGGTACGAGAAACCGCCTCCGCCTCCAACCCATCCGCATGGCATTCTCAGTTTCTTGCAGCCGCCTGATTTTCCGGAAGATTATTACAAGCATTAGCCCCTGGTCACAGAAACACAGATCCGTTTGTGCTGAGTCCAGCATCCAGATTTCTTCGCGGCTAAAGATATTCAGTTTCACTCGTATTTCCTGATCGCCAGCACAGCATTATGCCCGCCAAAGCCGAAGGCATTGCTCAATGCCAGGGTAATCCTCTGTTCGCGAGCCTGGTTGGGGATGTAATCCAGGTCACATTCAGGATCAGGCGTCTCATAGTGAATGGTTGGCGGCAGGATGCCCTCGCGCACTGCCAGCGTGCAGAAAATTGCTTCAAGCGCGCCAGTTGCACCCATCATGTGTCCCGTCATGGATTTGGTGGACGAGATCGGAATCTGATAGGCCTGTTCACCAAACGCGGCTTTGACAGCGCGTGTCTCAGATTGATCGTTCAGAGGTGTGCCCGTTCCATGTGCGTTGATATAGCCCAGTTCCTCCACATTGGCCTGCGCCGACTCCAGGGCCATGCGCATGGCCGCCGCACCACCCATGCCATGCTCGTGCGGAGCCGTCACATGGAAGGCATCCGCGGTGGCGCCATAACCTGCCAGCTCTGCCAGGATATTGGCGCCGCGCTTTTTTGCATGTGATTCACGTTCCAGTACCAGTACCGCCGCGCCTTCACCCATCACAAGACCGTCGCGGTTCTTGTCAAAGGGCTGGGGTGCCATTGAATAATCATCGTTCCTGCGCGACATGGCGCCAACACGGTCAAAGGCCGCCACACCCACTGAACAGATCGTCATCTCCGCCGCACCCGCCAGAGCCGCATCGATCATGCCGGCTTTCAGCATCAGGAACGCGGTGCCAATACCATCGGATCCCGAAGCACAGGCAGATGCGACAGAGAAACATGGACCCTTGATCTGGTAATCGATCGCGATCATCCCGGCCGCGCCGTTTGGCATCAACATAGGGATAAGGAATGGGCTTACCCGACGCGGCCCTTCGATATGGTTGATCAGCACGGCTTCGCTCAACGACTTGATTCCGCCAATCGCGGAAGAAACCAATACGCCAATCCGGCCCGTGTTGGCTTCTGTAATTTCCAGTCCAGAACTGGTCAGCGCCTCCCTGGCGGCTACGATACCCAATTGCTCAAAGCGGTCACGACGGCGCGCTTCCTTGGCATCCATATATTTCTCGGGCTCAAAGTTCTTTATTTCGGCCGCGAAGTGCACATTCAATGGGGACGGATCAAATAGCGTGATGGGACCCACCCCTGAAACGCCATTGATCACATTCTGCCAGCTCTCCTGCACCGCTATCCCCAGCGGATTCACTGTTCCCATCCCGGTTATAACAACTCTTTCCATTCTTCCTCACATTTTTAATAATGTATTTGCCTTCATAGTAACCCCAAAGGCCTTTGCGCGTCACGCTCCCAAATGGATACGCTTTGCTTCTTTTCAGCCGTGACAGGTCAAGCTCTCGACAAATGAACTTCGACTGGGGCCTTTTGTCTCCGTCAAGCAGTTCCCTTTGAGTCCTTCACGTCTGGACGACGAATGATTCGGATGCTCGTTTCACTCCCCCGGCTTGGGGATGTAATCCCCCTCCACCCAGAACTGCCCATCCGGGCTGACCTCTTTTTTCCAGATTGGCACAATTTCCTTCAAGCGGTCAATCCCATAGCGCGCGGCCTCAAAAACTCCGGTATCGCGATGCGCCGCGGTACAGGCAATTAAAACTGTCGGAGTCTTCGGGTAAAGCTTTCCAATCCGTTGAACGATGGCGATCCCTTCGATCACCGGCCACTGATTTCGTATCTCGTTGGCCACCTGCTTCATCTTGGCTTCCGCCATCGGAATATACGCTTCATACTCGAGATATTGCGTATTGTGCGCGTCACCACGTGTGGTCTCTCCCCGCACCATGCCGGTAAAGATCGCGGCCGCGCCTGTCGACGTTAGGGTGATCTTCGCGAGCAGATCGTTCAGATCGATTTCATCTTCTGTGATGGAGAAAATGGTCGGGAATTCCATAATCGTATTCTGTCATCGCGAGGAGCGTTCGTTGCGACGAAGCAATCTCCCAGTTGGCGAGGACGCTTCGCGGCTTCGCTCCACTCGCAATGACATCATCCTCCGCTCACTGGCGGAAACATACCGATCTCCGCATTCGGTGGGACCACTGCCTCATCGAAAGCATACTCTCGATTGATCGTGATCAACACCGATTTCAGCGGATCTTTGAGGGCAGGAATATCGCTTGCAAGTCTATCCTTCAGGCCCTGGATCGTCATGTCTTCGGGAATATCCAATTCCATAGACTTGGTCCCGGCCCGGTCACGGATGGTAGCAAAAAAAAGAAGCTTGACGTGATTCATGATTTTTAGATCCAGCCAGGGTTGGAGGCTGTCTTCTCATCGACGACATTGCCAGTATTTAACGTACCTGCGGGTTCGATCAACAAAATATGGCATTCCTGTTCAGCGACAGGCTTATGCTCCACGCCCCTGGGAACGACATACATCTCGCCCACATTCAAGCTCACTTTGCCATCCCGGAACAGAATATCAAGTTTTCCTTGAACGACCAGGAACGCCTCATCCGTTTCCGGATGATCATGCCAGACGAATTCTCCCTGCACTTTCGCCAGTTTGAAATGATAATCGTTCATCTGTGCGATGATCTTGGGGGACCAGTGTTCCGAGAACTTGCCGAGTTTTTCTTGAAAATTTACCGGCTGGAAATCCATACACACCTGTTTACCTTTCAACCTGCGTCGCGTGGCGCCGTGGCGACATTTACTTGCGCGTATGCGCGAGTCTACATGTATCCCGATCCACCTTCACTCATTGACCACATCCCCACTCTGACCGCCATGCTTTTCCACCAAGCGAATATTCTGGATTCGCATGGTTTTCTCTGCAGCTTTCGCCATATCGTAGACCGTCAACGCGGCCACAGAGACGGCAGTTAACGCCTCCATCTCCACACCGGTTTTGCCAGTGGTCTTCACAGTAGCCGTAATGACCACGCCAGGGAGTGAGTCATCGAGCGAGAGGTCCACATCAATCTTGGAGAGCGGTAAAGGATGACATAACGGGATCAGGTCCGAGGTCCGTTTCGAGGCGGTGATGCCCGCGATCTGCGCAACGGTGAGGACGTCGCCCTTTTTGATCTGACCCGCGCGGATCAGGTCGAGCGTATCTTTTTTCATATGGATCTCACCACGGGCCACCGCAGTCCGCTCGGTATCGGGCTTATGGCCTACATCCACCATGCGGGCGCGGCCTCCTTCATCGAGATGAGTAAGTTTCTTCGGCATGTTGAGATTATATCGTAGGAACGTCTCTGCCAAGCGCCCGTCAGTAAGGCCTTACTACGATATAATTTGTGACATGGAAAATCTGTTGGGACGCCAGCTCAACTACAATGTGCAGACACCCGTGTATGAAGGCCCGCTCGACCTGCTGCTCAGTTTGATCGAGCACGCCGAGTTGGATATCACCGCCGTTTCGCTCGCGATGGTGACGGACCAGTATCTCGCGTATCTCAATGGCCTGGAACAGATCAATGCCGATGAGATCTCTGCGTTCCTGGTGATTGCCGCCAAGTTATTGCAGATCAAGTCAGAGGCTTTACTGCCGCGTCCGCCGGAACACAAGCCTGGCGAGGAAGATTTGGGCCGCGCGCTGGTAGACCAGCTGAAACTATACAAACGCTTCAAGGAAATCGGCACCTGGTTACAGTTGCGCCAGCAAGCCAACCTGCGATCGTATTTGCGGATCGCTCCCCCGCCGAAAGTGGAGCCCAAGCTTGACCTTTCCAATATTACGCTGGAGAAACTTGTCGCAGCGGCAGGGATAGCACTGGCAAAAGAGGCCGCCAGGCAACCACTCGGCCTTGTGATTGCGCCTCCGCGCATCACCATACGCGAGAAGATCGATTTGATCGCAAAAACCATGCGGGAAGTGGAGCGTTCCACGTTCCGCACGCTGCTCACGCAGGGCGCTTCGCGGTTGGAGGTTGTAGTGACTTTTCTTGCCATGCTGGAGCTGATCAAGCGTTACCGCATTCAGGCCAGCCAGGAGGGATTGTTCGAGGAAATCGAGATCAGTCGTATGGAGGAATGGGAAGACGAAGAGGAAATCGAACTGGAGTTCGAGTAAAGGTGGCGTGGGAGGGCCTTTCAAATATCCATTCGCAATCAGGCCAGTTCACCTGGCTGTTTTCGTCTGAAATACTGATGGGCCCACCAAAGCATAAACAGTGCGCCCAGATTATCAAAGATCACCACGTCCCAGACGGACGCAGTGCGACCCGGCACAAAAGACTGATGATACTCGTCCGTCACGGCATACATGATCGACAGAAACCAGGCCAGTCCGAGTCGTTTATCGCCCATGCCGAGTGCGAACCAATACGAGAGCGCCAGCAGCGCGTACCCGATCATATGACTGGATTTCTTCACGATGGCGTCCACCGCACCGAAAATGGGGAGTGCGTCACTGGGCTGTGATGAGAAAAAGAAGATCAGGCTCATCATCAGGAAGGCGGGGAGCCAACGGGGTACAATTTGCTTCATCGAAGACATGGATACAATTAAACCACAACAGCCCTTCATCCAGGCCAACGAAATTCTCCTGAAGGAAAATAGTCAATGGCTGCATTTTGCGCGGCCTCACCAGATCATCCAGGCGAATGAGCTTAAGGATGTCATCCCCGCGCTGCGCGAACTGGAGGAGTTGATCGAAACCAATGGGTGGTACGGGGCGGGATTTCTCAGCTATGAAGCCGCGCCCGCATTTGATCCTGCACATCGGACTCAGCCAGGGACTGGATTCCCTTATCTCTGGTTTGGACTCTATCCCGCGCCCCGCCTCACAACACTGACAGAGCACTTCGACAGGGCTCAGCACAGGCCTGCTCGGCCAAAAGAGGCCTTATCCTGGTTCACTACGGTGGACCGGGACACATACAACGCAGCGATCCATCAAATCAAGGAACACATTGCCGAAGGGCGGACGTATCAGGTCAATTATACGATGCGATTACAGGCAGACTTCCAGGCTGAGCCCTGGGACTTCTTCCTCCATTTGGCCGAGTCTCAGAACAATTACGCCGCCTACATCGACCTGGGGCGCTACATCATCTGTTCGGCATCGCCTGAGCTCTTCTTTCATTTGGATGGCGAGACCCTCACCTGCCGCCCGATGAAGGGGACCACGCAGCGAGGGCGCACCACTCTTGAAGATCGGGAGCAGGCCCAATGGTTGAAAGACTCGGAGAAGAACCGTGCCGAGAACGTCATGATCGTGGATATGATCCGCAATGATATGGGGCGTATCGCAAAAATCGGCACTGTACACGTCCCAGAGTTATTCACAGTCGAAAGATATCCCACGCTCTGGCAAATGACATCCACCGTCCAGGTCAAAACAGAGGCCTCCCTCACAAGGATTTTGACGGCACTCTTCCCATGTGCCTCGATCACCGGCGCGCCCAAGGTCAGCACCATGCGGATCATCGCGGTTTTGGAAACGACACCGCGCCGGATCTATACCGGCAGCATCGGCTACATCGCACCGAACCGTAAGGCGACATTCAATGTCGCCATACGCACTGCTTTGATAGACCGCACGCGGCAAAACGCTGAATATGGCGTCGGGGGCGGCATCGTCTGGGACTCCACAGACACCGATGAGTACGCTGAGGCCTTGCTTAAGGCGCGTGTCTTGACAGAATCGTTGCCCCGATTCTCCCTGCTCGAAACAATGCTGTGGACTCCCGCGGAAGGCTACTTCCTGCTCGAAAAACATCTCGCCCGCCTGCTCGATTCAGCTGATTATTTTGATTTTCCCCTATCATCCATCGCTCGAGCCGCCGTCTCGCTGCGAAGCGTGCCGCGGAGCGGTACAGGCGGCGGTACTCCGGCCAATGTATCGAAGCCACTACTTTCAAGAGCAGTTATCGAATCGTACCTAAACGAAACTTCCTCTCACTTCACTTCTGCGTCCGCGCAACGCGTCCGGCTGCTACTGGATAAAAACGGCAATTTCAGTTCTGAGGTAAAACCTTTCCAGCCTGCGGAAATGAAGAATCCTATGAAGGTTTGTCTCGCAAGGGAACCGATTGATTCATACGATGTTTTTCTCTTCCATAAAACAACTCACAGGGATGTTTATGAAACTGCTCGCAAACATTTCCCGGATTATGATGATGTCCTGCTCTACAACGAACGCGGCGAACTGACCGAATTCACGCTCGGCAACCTGGTCGTCGAAATGGACGGCAAGCTTTATACGCCGCCCATCTGCTGCGGCCTGCTCGCAGGCACCTTCCGTGCCTATTTGCTCGAGACAGGCCAGGTGGAGGAGAGAGTAATTCGTGTGGAAGAGCTAAGGAATTGTACGAAAGTATTTCTGGTGAATTCGGTGAGAAAGTGGCAAAGCGTGAACGTTTTGAACGGCAGTGTTCGCCGGTGAACAGCTTATCGGTATAGATCGTGCCTGAAGTAAATCGTGTTTCCCCGTAGGGATACGCTTCGCAGTCTCTGCTCGCCGATGATCGTACCGGTTGCATCGGTCACGACACTGGCAGAGCCCAGGTGGTCTTTCAAGCGCCGGGTTGAGCTTGTCGAAACCATGTAATAGAGGTTATTGCCGGTGCCGTCGACGATGCGCATGGCACCACCCGCGGGATAATACGTCACGGTTCTTGTTACTGTGTCATTGGCGTCTTTGGCCACTTCATAGATGCCACCTGAGCCTGCCCTGAGCGAAGCCGCTGCTTTTTGCGGCGCAGTCGAAGGGTAGATCGTGCTACTTCCGCCGGGATTGATCTGCTTCACCAGGTTACCATCACCATCATCAAATGGTTAGCTGTAGGTTAGTAGAACATATCCTTAATCTGCAATCTATCTAGTAGTGAATAGCTGTATCAAATATCGAATCAGATCAAGCACCTGAACACCTGCCCAAACCATAACGATAATCACAAAGAAATCAGTAATGAAGTATTTTATATCTCTTGGAAACCTAAATTCTACGCCGAAGGATTCGTTCTTCAGTCTCTTAAACACTACATATTCGAGAAAAAATAAATAGTGTATGGTGAGGCCTAAAACTGCTCTTACGAAAATCTCAAAGCGATATACAGTCAAATAAGCAACGTAGACTCCAATAATCCCAATCGCAATTTGTATGACAAGAAAGATTTGATATTGATAACTTAGCAATAGTTTCCTAAATTTCTCCAATTGACACATCCTTTCAATGGGTTTTAAGGAAAAGCAATCTAGGGCGTTTTACATAAAGGTCGCCTTCACCTCAGACGGGGATTGGAAGATTATGAATAGGCCTAGGTATTGGAGACGGCTGCGGTGAAGGCGTATTAGTGGGCGTGTTTGTTGGTGTATTTGTGGGAGCATTGGCTGGTGAGGATGAGGATGTAGGGGTGCTGGAACATTGTATATAAGGTGGACAGCTGGCTGTACTGGTGTAAGTAGGTAGTGGTGCTGGAGTGGAAGAAGGCGTTAATGACGGCGAGGATGTATTCAACGTCGGGTAGCTTGCATTTGATCCAGGCTTATCAATTCCACCTGTTGTAATTGCAACAAGCACGCTTCCTGCTGCGGCCAAGGCCGCAAGTACGCAATACTGTAGATTGTCTTTACACGGCTTAAAAATCTTGGGACGATTTCTGTTATTGTTAGTATCGTGTATCTTTCTCGCAAGATCTCTCCAAGCATTTCGGGTTCTGCCAGAAATATACTCCATGCTATCAATTGCTGCCGCGCGAGATTCGGGATGGATGGCTATGGCAGTCAACACTATAACTGCAGCAAGTGCCACAAATGGCACCACGACTGCACAGGCCGGTGCACAATGGCCGTCAGGGTCGTTATATCTGATGGGATTATTAACAGCGTGTTAGCATCTGAACACCCTGGTCGCCGGGTCGGGATGGCGGGGCAAGCGGTTCTGGTGGATAATGTTCCTGGTGAGTGAACGGAACGTTGTGCACCGGGGCGTGACGTTGGGGCCAGCCGTCTTCTCTTATGGGATGGCGCTTAGCGGGAAGAACACCCGCACCTTCAGGGCGCCAAGCCCGCGCGCGTGTTTGGCTGCTCCGTTCGGATCCGCTCACCTGAGAGGCGCTTGTCGCCAACTCGTATCCGTGTGTGATGTCCTGCTCCCAAAAGAACGCGCCCGGCCTGGCTGGCCAGGCTTTGCCAGAGCGTGAAAAAAGGAGACAGTCATGCAAACGCAAGCCATTCCAAAACGTTTCATAGGGCTGGATATTCACAGGAAGTATTTCGTCGCCGCAGGCGTGGACTCGAAACTCAATCCAGTTCTCGGCCCACACGAAGCGCCGATGAGGCAGATCGAAAAGTGGGCGAAGAAGAATCTCACACCTGAGGATGCGGTCGTGGTGGAGATGACCACCAACACCTACACCGTCTATGATGCCTTGCAGCCCCTGGTTCATTCTGTGACCGTGGTGCATCCGCCGCATGTCGCGCTCATTGTACGAGCACAGGTCAAGACGGACAAGAAGGCGGCTTTCACGCTGGCACAGTTGCATGCGGCAGGCCTCTTGCCTGCCGTGTGGATCCCACCCCTCGAAGTGCGCGAATTGCGTGCTTTGGTGGCGCATCGCCATAAGATGGTGAAACTGTCCAGCATCGCCAAATGCAGGCTGCATGCCCTGTTGCACCGTCACGATATCGAAGCACCGGAAGGATTTGAACTGTTCACAGATGATATGCAGGCCTGGTGGAAAAGTATGAAAGTCAGTCCGCTGGAGAAGCAGTGTATGCTCTCGGATATGGCAACCCTGGAATTTGCGCATGGGCAAGTGAAGCAGATCGAAGCCGCCATGAATATTGAAATCGCAAAAGATGCGCGGGCACCCCTGCTGGTGCAGATCACCGGGATCGGCTTGCTCACCGCAGTCACCATCCTTTCCGCCATCGGTGACATTCGGCGCTTCCCCACAGCCAAACAATTGGTGGGTTATACCGGTCTGGGAGCCAGGGTCCACGCCAGTGGCATGATGTTTGCCACCGGACGCATCACCAAAGCCGGACGCAAAGACCTGCGCTGGGCCATGGTGCAAGCCGCGCGACAAGCCGTTTCCCATCACCCGCATTTCAAAGCTGAGTATGAACGACTTTCCACCCGAATTGGCACAAAGAAAGCGATCGTGGCGGTAGCCAGGAAACTGCTGGTTGTGGTTTGGCAAGTGCTCACCAGGGAAACGGCGGACAAGTTCGCCAACCCGACTCAGGTAGCATGCGGACTCTTCGCGTTCGCGCATCGAGCGCGGGCCAAGAACTTGCCGAATGGACAACGGGCCTTGGAGTTTGTGCGGGAGCAGATGGACCGCATCGGCATCGGTGAGGACGTGGCTGTGATCCCGTGGGGCACCAAGAGCTTCAAGTTGCCGCCCAGCCGGCTAAAGCAGGATGAAGTCTTGTCCTGAGCCGCGTCGAAGGGCCAAACGTCTCAAGCCTGAGCTTCATCCTGCTTCCGCCAAAGGGTGAGCGGCGTCCCAAACAGAGAATTGTGTGAACTCCGCAAGGGAGACCCTGAAACAGGGTTTTGCGGGCTCGCCGCTCACATCCATTATACAACCCTTGTCAAGCGCGCCGCAGGGTGCGTTCTATATGTGTTTGTTAATGTGCGAAAACGTTTGCGTCCAGCCAAGTTGGGAGTACAATACCAGAACCCCACACGCAAAGACGGGCTGAACTGTCATCAGTTTGGTTCGTCTTTTATGTTCCTCAAACTTGTTCCAATCGATAGATTTCCCATACGATTATTCCTTTATCTCTGTCCTCGGGATACCGCTCCAGATAAGCTTCGAGATAATCTCTTGCTACCTCCATTTCATCAAATAAGCCATTCTCGTTGAATTGTTCCCTGAAGGTTTGGAAGGAAATTTCGCTTGTTGGAGGAAAATCGGACACAAGCGAATAAAAAGGACTACTATCCGCGGCTACATCAAACCCAACAAATCTGTATTCTGGCAATGCAGGAGGCGTCGATTCTTTGTTTGGAGTTGCCTTTCTAACGTAAAGGATTTCGAGATCAGCAGGCTCCACAATTTCAGTAAAAATCAACAACACTTTTTGCGCAAGTAAGGCGCTCCGAATAAGACCCTCGTCAGTTGCATATTCGGGAGACAGGTAAGGATCATCGAATCCCTTGCTATAGTGTTCCATTGACCAAGGAATTAGTCTATCTATGCCGCGATAACGAGGATTGTTGCGGGCTTCTCCCGAGGCTAACGGTCTTTGAACAACAATGAAGCCATCATTTTTATTCATATGAAACCTTATTAACATCATCTTGTTTCAACAATGAAACTAATTTTACGGCGGAGGTACGAAACCTGGATCAACAGGGATATGAATGTTTTTTCCTCTTACATTGATGTGCCAGACATCCCATGTGCGCCCAGGGTGAGGTTCATCAAGTATTGGGGTCAGACCTGCTTCTTTCAATCGGTTCCAGATCTTTGTGGCATCTTGTGCAGAATATGGTTGATCTACCGGGAATTTTCTGGTCGCCCAACGCACAAAAGTAGTATCGTTTACATTCAATATATCATCAAGGCTTCTGCTAAGACCACCTAGTCCTCCACCACCTCTGTCATCGGGACCGTTAACAATCATGGAAAAGAGCGAAAGCGCACCTCCAGCGGCGACTACCTCAGCCACAGGTTTTTTATCCTCTATTGCAGCCTGGAAGGCTGCGATGGCAACAATCGCTTTTCCCTCATCGCTTAGTTTCGCATCAGCCTGAATGTTGTAGTCCAGGTGATAACGTACCCAGTTTCGCAAGACAGTCATCATGTAGTCAGCATCATCATAACCGCTCCACATATCCATGATACAAGCTGGTCCGCCTCCCGAACAGCCTGCTTCGTTAGTATCGCTGACTGCTACATGCCCTGTGGGGTCGGTATACCTTGACGGATTGTTCAATCCGTAGGAGAACCTGTTCCATGATTGTGGATTTTCAAAAACTGGAATAATCGTGTCAGGACTTAGGAATCTGCCGGTCTTGTGCGAGTAAAAACGTGCCCCGTAATGATATATCCCCAACCCCACATCGCGTTGACCGGTGAACAGCTTATCGGTAAGCATCGTTGCTGTGAGACGCGACTCTCCATAAGGATAATATCGCTGTTCAGCAACGGGGTCCCCATCGTCATCAGTCACCACACTGGCAGAGCCCAGGTGGTCTTTCAAGACGTAATAGAGATTATTGCCGGTGCTGTCGACGATCCGCATGGCGCCCCCGGCGGGATAATACGTCACAGTTCTCGTTACTATGCTGTTAGCGTCCTTATCCACTTCGTAGATGCCACCAATGTAGAGCGTTCTACTTCCGCCAGGGTTGATCTTCTTCACGAGATTGCCGTCGCCATCGTATACAAAACTCGTGGTTTCGGCGATTGTACCAGTCGTACAATTTCCATTCATCTTATGCACCGCCGAGAGCAGGTTTTCATAATTGTACTCCTGCTTGTAGGTGATGCCGTTCTCCACCCGGCAGGTCATGTTGCCGTTGGCGTCGTAGGAATACGATTCACCGGTCGAGAGGGCGGTCACGGCATGTTTGTGGTTCGTGTCATAGGTATAAGACGCAGGAGCAGGCGCTGTGAGGTCGGCGTACCTCCGACCCGCGCCGCCATGATACAGCCAGGCTCGTTCGGCAGGCGTGAGGACCCGTTTATAGAAGATCACTTCATCGCACCGCAAAATATCGTCGAGTATCACGGCAAATCCTACTGAACGCATAAGGACTTTTTTCTTCTGGGCAGAAAGCTGGATTATAATCACAGGGTCGCTGTTGATTTCTGAATTCTGCTTTCGGGAGGTATTAATGCAACGGTTTGATTACGTCTCGGCGGGCGCCATCCAAGAAGTTGTGGGGTTATTGTCATCCACTAATGGAACGACCCGAATCCTGTGCGGGGGTACAGACCTTCTCGTGCAGTTACGCGAGAATCGCCGCAGGGCTGATCTTTTGATCGATGTCAAGAACATTCCCGAGCTTACTTCTGTCACATATGACGAAGGAGAAGGATTAAGGCTGGGCGCGGCTGCTTCCTGTCAGCAGATATGCAGTAACAGGCTTGTGCTGGAAAAGTACCCAGGCCTGGTGGATGCCGCTCAGTTGATCGGCGGGATACAGATTCAGTATCGGGCCAGCCTTGGGGGAAATCTGTGTAATGCGTCGCCGGCGGCAGACTCCATTCCCGCCTTGATTGTCCATCACGCAATTTGTGTGATCGCCGGGCCGAGTGGTATGCGGACCCTACCTGTGGAACAATTTTGCGTTGCGCCGGGTAAAAACGCCTTGGAAGCCGGGGAGTTGCTGGTGGCCGTGAGCGTGCCGCCACCTGCACCCAACTTCGGCGCGCACTACCTGCGTTTCATTCCACGCAATGAGATGGACATTGCGGTGGTCGGAGCGGGCGCGTCGGTGGTGCTGGACGAATCGAAACAAAGGATTCTGTCAGCCAGGATCGCGCTAGGGGCTGTAGCGCCAACTCCACTCTTCGTGGAAGAGGCGGGGGCGGCTTTGGAGGGAAAAGAAATCACCCAGGAAAATATTCAAGAGGCGGCCAAGATCGCACAGGCCGCGGCCCGCCCCATTTCCGATCTACGGGGAACGGCTGAACATCGAAAACATCTGTGCGCGGTGCTCACACGGCGCGCGCTCGACAAGGCAATCGAGAGAGCGAGGGCCTGATGAATAAAAAAGTTCAAGTGCAAGCTACCATCAACGGAGAAGAGGTCGAATTCCTCTGTGAACCACGCCAGAGTCTGCTGGAGGTGCTGCGGGAGACGTTGGGACTAACCGGCGCAAAGGAAGGCTGCAACAATGGCAATTGTGGCGCATGCAATGTAATTCTGGACGGCGCGCTGGTGAACTCCTGCCTGGTGCTGGCTGTGGAAATCAACGGGCGCAACCTGACCACGGTTGAAGGGATCGCGACACCCCAGGGATTGCATCCACTACAGGAGAGATTTATCGCTCATGCCGCCCTGCAATGCGGATTCTGTACCCCGGGCTTTATCGTGGCTGCAAAAGCCCTGCTCGATCAGAATCCAGACCCAAGCGAAAATGAAGTGCGCCAATGGCTGGCCGGGAATCTCTGCCGCTGTACAGGTTATGATCGGATCGTGCGCGCAGTGCTGGACGCTGCGCAGGTAACTCAGGAGAAAGTCCTATGACTACCAATGAACTGATTGACGAGCAAAAAGAGCAATATCGCGTAATTGGAAAGACGCCGCTTCGCCACGACGCGACGGACAAAGTCACGGGCCGTGCCCTCTACGGCGCCGATATCCGTCTGCCGGGCATGTTGTACGGCGCGATGCTGCGGAGCCCGCATGCACACGCCCGAATCCTTTCTATTGACACGCGTCAGGCTGAAGCCTATCCCGGGGTGCGCGCGGTGGTCACTGCTAAAGATTTGCCAGATGTAGAAAGCAAAATCGCTGAACTCGGCGAAGGCACCATCAATCTTCGCCACCAGAGCAATAACGTTTTGGCGAAGGATAAGGCGTTGTATTTCGGTCATGCCATCGCGGCGGTGGCGGCGGTCAACGTGCATGTTGCAGAGGAAGCCGCCACCCTGATCAAAGTGGAATATGAGGTCCTGCCGCCCGTGCTGGATGTGAGAAAAGCCATGCAGCCGGATGCAGCCATTTTGCTGGAGGATCTTCGCACGGATGAGCTGGGAAAGAAAGGAGACGCGCCTACGAATATCGCGGCCCATTCTCAAGAGCAGGTCGGCGACATTGAGAAGGGTTTTCAGGAGGCGACCGTAATCGTGGAGAGAGAGTTCTTCACTTCCATGGTTCACCAGGGCTATATCGAACCGCAGAATGCCACAGCCCAATACAACCCGGATGGTCAGATCACGATCTGGTGCAGCACACAGGGATCATTTGGTGTGCGGGAAATGGTCGGAGAGATTCTCGATATTCCGGTTTCCAGGATTCGTGTGATCCCCATGGAAATTGGCGGCGGTTTTGGCGGCAAGGTCGGCGTTTATCTCGAGCCGGTGGTAGCCGTACTTTCACGCAAAAGCGGGCATCGACCGGTCAAGATGACGATGACTCGAGCGGATGTGTTGGCGGCAACGGGTCCCACCTCCGGTTCTTACATCAAAGTAAAGATGGGAGCGAATCGCGAAGGCAGGATCACCGCCGCCCAGGCATATCTGGCTTATGAAGCGGGAGCGTACCCCACTTCGCCTGTTGGCGCGGGGATGGGCGTGATCTTTGCGCCGTATAAGATCGAGAACGCCCTGATCGATGGTTACGATGTCGTAGTGAACAAGCCGCGTACCGCCGCGTATCGCGCGCCCGGCGGATCGAACGCAGCTTTTGCCTCTGAGACCGTAATCGACGAGCTGTGCCAGCAACTTGGAATGGATCCCATCGAGTTCCGTTTGCTGAATGCCGCGAAGGAAGGTGATCGCCGCGTGGATGGTCCTGTATTCGCGCGCATCGGATTCCAGGAAACGCTCGAAGCCGCCAGGAACTCCCCGCATTATCGCACGCCCTTGGACGGTCCAAATCATCCGCATCGTCCGCACCGCGGACGCGGTGTGGCCTCCGGGTTCTGGTTTAACTATGGCGGCAAATCCAGCGCGTCGGCCAGTGTCAACAGTGATGGCACCGTTAGCCTGTTGACCGGTTCGGTGGATATTGGCGGGACGCGCACCTCCATTGCGATGCAGTTGGCTGAAGGATTGGGCATCCCGGCTGAAGCCGTTCGCCCTACGGTAGCGGACACCGATTCGGTGGGCTACACGGAAGGCACATATGGAAGCCGGACGACCTTTGCAACCGGTTGGGCCGCCTATGAGGTCAGCAACCTGCTGAAAGAAAAGTTGTTGGAGCGCGCCGCGCTATACTGGGAAACTGAAACAGATCAGGTTGCATTTGA